>CAVPXB010000008.1:0-203772 GCA_963709525.1 uncultured beta proteobacterium | reverse complement strand
ATTGGCCACGACGCCGGACGAATTCAGTCGAACCGTTCGCGAAGACGCTCAGCGCTGGGGCGTTGTCATCCGCTCCACTGGCTTCACCATCGACGAATAGCACGTCGCGCCTCTTCGATGAAGCGACTCAGCGTCGTCCTTCTGGGAACCGGAGGCCCAAGACCGGATCCCCATCGATGCGGACCTGCGACCCTTATCCGGTATGGCGACGAGAACATCCTCTTCGATGCCGGACGGGGCGTGGTCGTCCAGCTTGTCCGCGCGGGCATTGCCTTGCCGTCGATCAACCCTGTCTTCATCACGCATCACCATTTCGACCACATCGGGGACCTCTACGATGTCGCGTTGTCGACGTGGCCCGCAGGGCGCCGTGAAGCGCTCCGGGTGTTCGGACCACCCGAGACCCGGCGAATCGCCGATGCCCTGCTGACACAGGTCTACGACAAGGACATCGAATGGCGCAGCGAAGGTGAGCCCTCGTTCGGCGGATGGCAGCCGGTCGTCGTGACCGACTGCGTGCCCGGCGTGGTTCATGATGCCGGTGCCTGGCGCGTCATGGCGGATGTCGTGGTCCATGGGCACCACCTCGCCCTTCCGCCGGCCTTCGTCAAACGCTGGACCTGCTACGGGTACCGATTCGAGGCGGACGGCAAGGTCATCGCGATCAGCGGCGATACCGTTGATTGCGGGGGGCTCGACCGACTCGCCGCCGGCGCCGACGTGCTGGTCCAGTGCTGCTATCTCGCGGAGGCGGAAATTGACTCGAGCACTTCCGCCGGCTTGCGCAATACACGCTGGCTTGCGGCGACACCGTCGGCAAGATCGCTACCAGAGCAGGCGTGAGAAGCTCGTGCTGACGCATCATCGGCCACGCCCGGACGGAACGATGCTAGCGACACTCGAAAAAGAGGTTCGGCGCGATTTTGTGGCGAGTTGCTGATTGCGGCGGATCTCGACGAATCGTGCTTGGAGCCGGAGCCCTGATCTCTTGTCGAGGCCAGCTCCGCGCGCCGGAGAACCGTTGACAGCCACGTGCGCGCGTTCGGCGCCGGATGCGGCAGGGTTCGTCAGCCTGAAGTCTCAGATCGCCAACTTGTCAAAGGCGTAGCTCACGCCAATCCATGCGGTTCGCGGCGCGCCCGGGGAAAAGAAAGTCGCGTGCACGACCGGCCGCGCCCGTCGAGCACCGGCGTTGCGAACGGTCGTGCGATAAAGTTGCCGGCGTCGGTGAAACCGGTGGCGCCCAGTTGTGCGGATGTGTAATACTGCGTATCGAACAGGTTGTTGATCTGGATGAACTCGAAGCCCCGGCGCAGGGCGCCAATCTCCCCCGATGTTGACCACCGTGTAGCCCGGCGTCTTGCCCGGGCCGAGGTAGTAGACGCCATCGGGCTGGTGCTGGTTGTTCTCGTTGCCGCGCGCATAAAACCCCGAGGCCGCCAGCAGGTCGACGATCACCGCAACCTGCCCGGTGATGTCCCAGTCGGCATAGGCCTTGAAGAGATTGCCTGGAATCAGCGGAATGCGCGCGCCCGGGCGCACGACGATATTGCCGTCCGGGCCCGGCGCGGGGCATCGTATTCATCGACCTTGCCATTGCGCAAATCGCGGGCTGCGGCGTCTTGGTCGCGGACCAGCTCGGATTGAGGCCGAGGGCATGGCAGTAAAAAACGCCACGCTTGCAGCAGCGCTCGGCGGCGCGCTGCTCCTCACCTGGACCGAGCGGGTCTGGCCCGATGTCCAGGAGGCCATCATCGGCGTCGTGTTCGTGCTTGCCGCAACCGGGGCGCGCTCCTATTGGCCTCCAAACTCCACGGCAGCGAACACCTGCGCGATCTCCTGGTCGGCCAGATTCTTCGGGTGCAACCCGCCCGGCTCGGCTGGGCAGCACTCGTCTATGCGGGCATCCTGGCCCTGTGGTTCGGATGGCGAAGGCAATTGTGGCGGGTGGGGTTCTACGCGCTCTTTGCGTGCGCCGTCACCATCTCCGTGCAACTGGTCGGCGTATACCTCGTATTTGCGACCTTGATCGTCCCGCCGCTGGCGACACGCGCGATGGCACCAGGACGACGCATGATTGCGGTGTGGATGTTGGGTGCGGTTGGCTACGCAGTCGGCCTTGGCGTGTCGGCGGCACTCGATCTGCCGAGTGAACCGGCCATCGTCTGGGCGCTCGCGGTGCTTGCGCTGATCTGGTACGCCGTGACGCCCCGAGCGATCGCCGTTCCCGAATGACCGTACTGGCAACCAGCTGCCCGAACGTCTGCAACGCAGTTGAACAGCTGCTTGCATAGAACCTGCGGTGGGGCGGCTCGTGGCCGGTCTCGACAGGTTCATGGCTGAGGGCAAGAACGACCCAAGCGAACGTTGCGCGATCTGGAAACCCGTCACTCGATGTTCGCGTCCATTGGCTGCCGAGTGTGATCCGCGACAACGGCAACCGTGACGGTCAGAAGGACGATGGTGGCAGCGGGTGCCATCCACATCCACGGCGCGTGACTGACGAAGACAAAGCCGTTGGCGGCCAGTTGGCCAAGGCTGGTGACCGACGGATCGCCGAGGCCCACGAACGCGAGGGCGGCCTCGGAGACGAGTGCGCCGCCGAACAGGATGCCGGTCGCGGCCAGTGCCGCGGTGGCCGCATGCGGCAGGATATGGCGCGTCGCAATGTACACGGGCGGTGCCCCGAGCGCATGCGACGCAAGCACGAATTCCCTGGTCCGAAGGCTCGCGGTTTCGACTCGCACCAGGCGCGCGACAATCGGCCAGCGAGTCAGCCCCATCACCAGAACAAGCGCCGCAATGGAGCCGCCAAAAAGGGCAGCGACCAGGATGGCAATGATGAGCGTCGGAAGACTCGCGACCACGTCGACCCCGCGCATCAGCAGTTCGTCCACCAGCGGGGACCCGAGCCCGGCGGTGAGCCCGACGCCGACGCCCAGCATCAGCGCGACCAGCGTCACGCCGGTGCCCACGAGCAGCGAGGTGCGCGCGCCCTGCGCGACCGCAAGCAGCAGGTCGCGTCCCAGGTCGTCGGTCCCAAAGGGGTGCGAAAGGTTCGGCGACAGCAAGGGGTCAGCGGATGGGATGCCATACAGGTCCCCGGCCGGCGCGAGCACCAGGATCGCCACCCCGACCACCAGCGCCACGGCAACCATGGTGCGGCGGCCTCTGAGAACCTGCTTCAATTGGCGCCAACGCCCCATCACCTGCGTGCCTTGGTGATGCGCGGATCAAGACGAAAGGCGATCAGGTCCACCACCACGTTCACCGCCACCACCACCGCGCAACTGACCAGGACGACACCGATCACCGTCGGAAAGTCGCGGGCGGCGGCCGAGGTTACCGCCAACCGGCCGAGACCCGGGAGCGCGAACACCGTCTCGATCACCACGGAACCGCCGACGATGGCACTGAAGCGCCACCCGATCAACGTGACCAGGGGCAGCGCCGCATTGGGTAACGCGTGGCCGCGCTTGGCAGCGGAGTGGGTCAACCCTTTCGCCAGCGCCGTGACGATGTAGGGTCGACGCAACTCCTCCGCGACACGCGCCTGAACCAATAGCGCCACAAAGGCGAGTTGCAGCGTCGCGAGCGAAAGCACCGGCAACGTCAGCCGCCATGCCATACCAACAATCTGACCCAGTCCGGTTGCGTGCGCACGGGGATCGACCAGTCCCTGGACGGGGAACCAGCCGAGTCCGAGCGCGAAGACGACCACCAACCCCTGCGCGATGACATAGCTCGGGACTGCATGCAGGCCCGCAAGCACACCGGCCACGATGCTGGAACCTCGTCGCATATCGGCGGCCGCAAGCCCCAAAACCAGCCCGGCCAGCGTGGCCAGGATCAGCGCCGGCACCATCAACGCAATGGTGACAGGCGCGCGTTCGGCGATGAGCGTCGCCACCGGAACTTGCGAACGGAAGGACATACCGAGGTCGCCCTGAACAATCCGACGCAACCAATCGACGTAGATTGCGGGCAACGGCCGATCGAGGCCAAAAGCGTGCGTCACCTCCTCCAGATGACCGGGCGCGCCGTAATCGCCGCCAAGCGCCGCAGCAGGACCGCCCGGCGCCAGATGCACGAGGATGAAGGCGAGGCTTGCCGCCAACCAGACGGCAATCAGGCCCAGCGTGATCCTGCCGATCGCGTAGCGGATCAATGCCGACGCCAGGCGGTCTCGGCAAATTGCCCCGACCAGGGTTCGAAATCCGCCAGATCGCTGCGCCATGCTGCCGTGAAGTCGGTCTCGACCAGCCACCAATAGGGCAACTGGACGGCGATGCGGCGCTGCGCGGCGCGATAGGCCTGACCCCGGGCTGCCTGATCGACGGTTGACCCTGCGACATCGAATAGCCGGTCCACTTCGGCGTCGCGGAAGGCGGCGGCATTGGAGAACGGAACGTTGCCGATGGCGCTCGAATGAAACATCCGGCGCACGCCGATCTCCGGGTCGACGCCGTTGCAATACGAAATCAACGCCAGATCAAAGTCACGCTGCGCGAAAACGGTCTGCGCGAAAGCCGCGGGGTCCATCGTGCGGACCCGCAAAGCGATGCCGACAGGTGCGAGATGCTGGCGCATCAGCTCCGAATAGCGGGCAAAGGCCGGGAAGTGCAGGATGTCGAAGGTCGCACGCACGCCGTCCGGCCCGCGCAGGAGACCGGCTTCGTCAAGCAGCCGATTGGCGGTCGACGGGTCGAACCGGAAGGCGTCGAGCGCGCCCGCGCAGATGGGCCCAGCCGATGCCGGTGCTGATCGGTGCTGCGGCGACGCGGCCCTGTCCGAAGATCACCAGCCGCAGGATCTGCTCGCGGTCGATGGCGTGTGCGAACGCTTGCCGGACATGCAGATCTGCCATCCGCGGCCGCTCCAGGTTGAACGACAGCGTCATGATGCAGTTCGCGCCCCCGGCGCCGGCTTGGGTGTCGACCATTGTGACCGGCTGGCCCTTGAGCCGCTGGGCATCGATGGCCGACACGCGGGCGAGCATGTCCACCTCGCCGGCGAGAAACGCATTCAGCTGGGTATTCGCGTTCGGCAGGATGCGGAACACCAGGCGATCGAGCCGGGGGAGGTTCGCCTTGAAATAGCCGGGATTGCGCACCAACACGACCTGATCGTCGCGACTGTAGCTCTCGAAGCGAAATGGCCCGGTGCCGACGGGCCGCAGGTTCGCCGGGTTCTGGTTGAGATCTTTGCCGGCGTACACATGGCGGGGAATGATCGGCGCTTCGGTCACGTCGAGTTGTCGCAGCAACGCCGGGTGCGGTCGGCGCAGCCTGAACACCACCGTCTTCGCGTCCGGCGTTTCGATGGACTCGACCGCAGGGGCGAGGCCGGCGCGGGCGCGAGCGTGGAAGCGGAACAGTGCTTCCTCGAAGCTGAACTTGACATCGGCGGAGGTGAACGGCTCGCCATCGTGCCAGCGCACACCCTCGACCAGGCGAAAAGTGACGGTTCGCCCATCCGGCGCGAAGTCCCACGAGCGCGCAAGATCGGGGCGCGGCGTCCCGTCGCGGTCGAGCGCCACCAGTCCGTTGTAGATCGAGTCGGCCACCGCGTGCAAGCGGCCCCGCCGATGATATGGCCGGGTTGAGGTGCCCCGGATCGCCCGAGACGGCCACCACCGCTGTACCGCCACGCCGCGGTTGTTCGCTCGCGGCGACGCTGGCAACCAGCACCAGCGCGGTGGCAACCCCCAGGATGCAACTGCGCAGCAGCATCTACCCCTCCGGAGTGCGTAGGAAGATAATCTCAATTGTTATGATAGCGCAGGAGCGGACGCTTGGCCCTCGCTATCTGCTAACGGAGTGCTTGCAAATGACCAAATCGGTTCAGCCGGACCTGGAGAGGCAAGCGGCATTCTGGGACGCGCGCGCGGCGGAGTTTCCCGATCCACGCGAGCCCATTCAGCGCGAGCGACTGCTGCGGCGGCTGGCGCGTCTGCCGTTTGACGCGCGCCCGGGGCCCGCTCGGCAACTGCTCGACATCGGCGCCGGAACGGGAGCACTGGCGCTATACGCCGCAGAACAGGGGGCGGTGGTTACGGCGCTCGATATCTCCGCAGCGATGCTGGACCGATTGAACGAAGCGGCGAAACCTCGGAGGATTGCGACGGTCCGGGCCGACTGGCGCTTCTTTGATCAGGAAGCAGCGGGCTGCAGCGGCGCCTTCGATGTCGTTTGCGCGCAGATGGTGCCGAGTTTCCGCGAGGTGACCGACTTTGCCCGGATGGAAGCCTGCAGTCGCGGATGGTGCGTGTTCATCGGGTGGGGCCGCGAGCGGCACGATCCGTGGCTGGAAACCGCCTTCGCCGCGCACGATGTGCCATGGCAGGTGCCGACCGGCGTACCGCTGGGGGTGCAGTGCTTGAGAACGCTCGGGCGCGATCCGGAGCCGATCTATTGGAGTGAGACCTGGAACCGGACGCGGTCAGCGGCCGCCGCGATCCGAGATGCGGCGGACCACCTCTTTGTCCGAGGCGTGGACGCCGACCTCGGCCTGCTCCGACGCGAGCTTTCAAAGACGAGCGTTCGCGACCAACTCGTGGACCAAAGCGTCGTCGAGATCGGATTGCTCGCCTGGCGGATTGAACGGCGCTCAACTTCGAGTCACCCGACAGTTCCATGACGACCACGCAGATGGTAGGCAGTGGGCGTTCCTCTCTCGTGAATCCAGGCTATCGGAGTCATCAGCCTTTGTAAGCTCGGGGCCTTGGCCGCTTGGGGCGTACGGTCGGAGGATCGCTCCTGACCGTCATTTGAAGCTGTGCAGAATGGCCGGCAGCCGCCTATGAACTCCCGCTGACTTGGCGTCTCCGCCGCGCTGACGCAAGCGACCAACGACAGATAGCAAGTGGTGCGATCGCGCGCACAACTACGAGCCTTGCCGCCGGATCTAGACCGAGGCTGGATCGCATCACAGCGCTCACTTCGCCCCCCGTTTGTAGCGCACTTTCTTCCACCTCTTCCCGACGCAGTCGCCAGATGAGTCGTCGCGGGCCAAAAAGCCGAAGTAAACGGGCCTCAAATTCGACGGACTGCTACCGTCCGCAGTAGATGGCAGTGACCTGCTCCCTCTCGTGTCCGAGCTCGCGGCTGATGGTCAGCCGCGCCTCGCGATCGATCAACTTCTGCTCGGGCCTAAGCTGTCTCGATCGCGGTCCACCGACCGCCGGTGCGGACCAGCCGGTGAGTTCACGGTAGCGCTCCTGCGCGTACTGGTGGCGGTGACCATGTACCCGGTGGATGCCCGCCCGGTCGCACTGGTACTCGAAACGGTGCAGCTGCTGCACGTAGGTCCGGTCGGCCGGTATGAGACTACCCCTGCCGGCAAACCTCTTCACCTCGTCCAGGACGAGGCGTTGCTCGGTATTGCGGATCGGGATCTCGCGGGCGCGACGGCCTTTGGCCCAGCTGGCCTTCAGCGCCAAGGTGTCGCCGCAGTCTGCCCACCCCGGACGGATCTTGAGGGACTCTGCCCGCCGCAGGCCAAAGGTCGCCTGCAGTCGGAGCGACATGCGTGTGTACGGGTCGGTGACCTGCGCGAGATCGCCGGAGGTGAGCTCGCGGGCTTTGCTGACGTTGGTGACATAGCGCCGATCGGGAATGCCGTAGACATCGTTGCTCTTGGCGACGACGTTGGGCTTGCCAATCTTTTCTGCCCACCAGCGCAGGGCCGCCATGCGGTTCTTGAGGGTCCCTGCGGACAATCCTTCGGCCAGCCAGCGCTGCGCGAGCGCCTCCACGTGTTTGGGCTTCAGGCTCTGGACACGCATGTTGACGAAGCCCATCTCCCGCAGTTGGTTGGCGATGAGCGTCAGGATGCGTTCCCGGTCGGCCTGGGTGGCAAAGCTGCCGTCGCGATTGCGGGCACACAGTTGCTTCAGTTCGTAGTTCAAGGCTTGCATCGTCGCCTCGGTGGGTCGGTTTCCTGCTCTGCTACCGGTGTCTGATCAGTCTGGTCAGTGTTTCTGTCCGTCTCACCACGCCTATGCGGGGCGAGAGCTACAAGGGACGTCGGGGACACCACTCCCGCTGTGTGCAGTGTTTTGTTGCTGGCCGCGGCTGCACCCGCTCTTGGCGTCGATGGTGTTTCCTGTTGGAAGTTGCTCCATCGAGTTGAACCCTTGACCCGGGGTTCGCGGGGACGCCGTTGCGGCGCTTGTTGACGCCCACGATGTGCGGGCAAACGCGGGCCGCGTTGCGCGGCCCGACAGCGATGACGACGGGTCAGGGAGCCCATCACTTGGGGAGGTCACCTGCGCCAGCGCCACGTAACTCCATGTCGGAGCAGGGGATCGGCGCGTCGTCACTACCGGCTCCGCCGCTAGTAACGACGCGCGCTGGGCCAGGGATGTTGGCGCAGAGAGCTAACGCATAGGTGCGTGGTCAGCATGAAGCTGCGGCACACGATTGGCGCCGGGCTACGCACGTCACACGGGACACGGGAGCGGTCGCGCAAGGACGGCAGATTTCCGCGGTGACGCAGAACTGCCGCAGCGCGACTTTCGACTGAACCGCAGGCCCGGGAGGGCCCGCCGTCTTCCAGAGGCAGGACGGCATTGGGCGCCGATTGCTCGGCAAAGGGCGACGCGTGAGGCGCGTCATTCCGGCCGGACGTGGCCAACGTACTTCAAAGAACCAAATGGGTGCCGCCCGTCAGGGACGGCATGCTGCGTACTGTCGTCCGCGGCGACCACCGCCGTACAGCGGAAACCCAACATTTGCATTTGCGGGTTTTTCCAGCGCCCGGCTTTGGCGGCGAGTTGCCGTCCTGCCCTCAAGCGGGGAGGATGGGGGGGTGAGTCCCCCCGATCAACACTGCAACCGTGCAACACCTCCCGCGTAGGCAGGATGCCGATGGCCGCGGGGATGGGCTCGCCGAGGCAGAGCCGGGCGGGGCGACCCTTGCGGTCTTCCCGGTTCGACAGAAATCCCTGCTGCACCGCCGAAGCCGCGCGCCGCGAGACCGCACTCTTGTCGAGCCCCATCACCTGGGCGAGCTGCGAAATGCTGACTTCATCGCTTCCCGCCGCGAGGATGCGGCTGATCGCCTCGACGGTCTCCCGGATGGCCGGCGACACGGTCGCCTCGACGCCCTCGGAGATGATCTCCGCCAGCAGTTCGCGCACCGCCTCGTAGTCCTCCAGCGTGGCGAGGAGGCGCCCTGCGCTGTCGCGTGCGCGCGTTGCCTGGTGCAGGATGGCGTGGGCGCGGATGAGGTTCAGCAGTTGACCGAAGTCCCGCCGCAGGCGCACCGCAATGGGCGGAATGCGCTCGGCCAGGGCCGGGGCGAACGGAATCGCCACCCGGTGTTCACCGCGCGCGATCCACTGCTGCAAGGCAATCCATGGTGCCGGTTCGAAGTCGGCCCGCGTCGAATGGGCGATCGCCCGCATGACCTCCCGGGTCTGCGCCCGGGTGTCGGTGACCTGCAGCGACAACAGCCGGGTTTCGTTCTCCGGATGCAGTCGCACCGCCGTGGTCGTCACGATCAATCCCGTCGGTCCTTCCTTCTCGATGCGGCGTGGCACCAGGCCGGAGGACTGCCGTTCGACCATCTCGTAGACGATGCGGCCCTCGGACAGCAGCGAGCGGACCAGATAGCTCGCGAACTCGCCCATCATTCCGGCCGCTTCGTAAATCACCAGGAACCGGTGCTTGAGCTCCGCCTCGGTATAAGCCAGCGCCCGATCGCTGATCGCGGTCACGCAGTACACCGCCTCGGCCGGAAAGAAGCGCAGCACCGTCTCGACGCTGAAACTCTTGCCCCCCGAACTGGGGCCCTTCACGACCACGGACACCGGCCGTGGCAGGAACCGGGAGGTCAGCGCCAGATAGAGGAGCTTCCCATTGCGCTCCTCCCCGACCGCGCCGGCGGTCCGGTAGGCGTCGGCGAAGGCTTCCAGTATCCGCGGCCGCTCGGCGATGGGTCGGCACAGCGCCAACGCCTCGCTGGCGACCCTTGCCTCCTGTGCCTCGATCAGCCGGGCGACGGGCCTTGCCCGGGCCAGTGCCTCCTGCAGTCTCGTCTTGAACGATTCCGGATCGGCGCAGTGCATGGCACTGGGATCCTTGAAGGGGCCCAGCTCCACCAGGAAGCTACGATCGCGAATCGCGGAGCGCTCGATCCAGCGCTGCACCATCTGCCCGCCGGCGTCGGGTTCGACGACGACATAGATGCGCTCGATGCCGATGAGCTCCGCCGCATCGCGGGCTTCATTCCAGAGGCCGGCTCCGGGAATGCCCAATGCCGGAACGTCGTGGAACCAGAGCGTGTGGCAGTCGGACTCCCCTTCGACGAGCACCACGTATTCCGGCACTCCGAGCCGCCACAGTCCGTAGAGTCGTGGCTTGTCGCCCTTGCGCCAGGCGAAGCGCCGATCGCGATCGCCATCCTTGTCCAGGCAGAGCCGGATGCGCACCGCAATCTCGTTGCCCTCACGGCCGAAGTACGGAATCCGCAGCGCTGGGCCCCCGAGATAGCGGATCTCGGTCAGGTCGAGGGAACGCAGGAATGCTTCCGGCAGCTGTTTGCGCGCCGCGTAGCTTTGCACCGTTGCACGGTTGCAGTGTTGATCGGGGGGACTCACCCCCCCTCCCCCCGGGGCGGCGACGAGCGCACGCGCTGCCGGCGCGGCAACGGGTCGACCGGCCTGCCCCGCACGGCTCTGGACGTAGCCGTGCTTCTTGGCTTCGAAGAAGAGTGTGGCGAGGCTGATACCGCCGTCCGGGCGCATCGAGCGCCAGACGTCGCGCGCATCGGTGTCACGGTAGCGCTCGCTCGATCGGCTCCAGTCGTCCCACAGATCGAAACCGTCCTCGCCCATGCCCGCCTTGATCGCCATGCCGATCCGCAAGCCACAGGTCGCGATCGTCGGCGGGAAGGTGGCGCAACGCGACCTCGATGCGCGGACGTTCATCGCGACCGCCCGGCAGGCGTACCGCGGCGGGCATCGGCTAGCGGCCGCGGTGCGGCCGGCTACGCTCGACCTGGGTCTCGATCCAGCGCTCGATCTCGGCTTCGAGCCAGCCCACGGCGCGCGGTCCCAGCGACACCTGGGTGGGAAACTCGCCCGCCTTGATCCGCAGGTAGATCGTGCTTCGGGATAGCCCGGTGCGCGCCTTCACCTGCGTCAGGCGCAGCAGGGCGGCGGCGGGCCTTCGGATGCTGTCAGTCATGGTGATTCCTTCGTGGTCGTTGCTGAACGCACGGGAATCATTCCACACGAAGGCGCCGACTTCAGGCCGAAACGGGATCTCTATGAACCACTTAAACGCTTGACAGCCACCGACCTGCCTGCGGACGGCACGCTGCGCCACGGCAAGTATCGATCACCGCGGGGACCTGCTCGCGAGCCGTCGCATGCGGATTTCTCCTCTTGCGGCAGCGTCGAAAAGCGTTCAGGGAGCGATAAAGAATTCCGAGCCGGGCGAAGCGATGAATTCGGCCATGGAAAAGTCTTCGTCCCGAGTCAAGCCGAAATGATTTCTACGAGGCTCCGATTTGTCCCAAGGACGTTCCATGATGTGCATGCGGAAACATCAATCGGTCATGCAGCACGAGCACGGCGGTCAACGCTGGTGTCCTACCGCGCCTCCAGGATTCTTGGATGATGACACCTGCTGCTGGGATGAAATTCTCGGCGACAACCATCGCGATTGGCGGCTTGGGGGCATTCTTGGGGGCACGGGCTCTCCGGCGCGCGCGGAATATTGTTCACTATCTGGGGCTTATACGATTTGTTCGATCCTCATCGTCCCACCAGGTTCAAAAGGCTCGGATGCCCTCCGGGCCTTTTTCCTTTTCGGTCCCACCCCCATGAAAGCGCAGGACTTTCCGCCGACGTGCGAAAGGTGGTGGGACGCCTATTTGCGCGAAATCCGGGCCATTGCCGCCCCGTTGGACCCGCAACGGAATGACCGAGGTTCCGGTCAAGTACAAGGGCGTCATGTACTCGTCGCCCCGGCTCGACGCCGAAGGCGTGGCAAGCACGCCCGAGGGCCAGCAGTACATCTACTCGAAGGACGACCGGGCATTTTCGGTCGCCGATGGCGAGAGATATTTCGAGCTGGCGAAGTGCAAGTAAAGCAGCGGGCTCCCTTGGCTTGTGAACGCCCACCGCATGTCGCGTAGTTTTTTGAGGTGGCCGCCGGCCCGCAACCAATCGACCAACCCGGAGGAGTCCCGCATGCAACGTCTTCCCGTCGTCCTGTTCCTCTGCCTCGTTTCTCCGCTGGCGATGGGCGCGCAGCTCAAGGGCGCCGTGTACTCGCCGAAGCCCGGCATCGATCAGCGAATCAAGGCGCGCGGTGAAGAAGGCGTCGCCCAAGCGTTCACGTGTCGCGTAGAGCCGCGCAAGTTGTTCCGGCGAATGCGTGGCGACGTACGGACGCATATCGGCGATTTCGCTCCCTCCCCGCTCTCCGTTCTGTGTTCCGCGTGTCGGCTGATCACCCGTCCGAGAAGCGATTCGAGGATGCGCGCGGAAGGCGCTGACGGAATTATGTCCAAAAGAGCATAATTCCGAAATGTCGAAATGTCGAAGCAGGCGCGCAAACCGCTCAAGTGGGTGGGCTCGGCGAAACGTGACTTGGACGCGATGCCCGAGGACGTGAAGGACGTTTTCGGCCACGCCATCGACCTTGCACAAGCGGGCGGCAAGCACCCGGACGCCAAGGCGATGGCCGGTTTCGGCTCGGCCGGTGTATTGGAGGTGGTCGAGGACTGTCGCGGGGACACCTACCGTGCCGCATACACGGTCAAGTTTGCCGGATGGGTCTATGTCTTGCACTGTTTCCAGAAGAAGTCGAAGAGCGGAATCAAGACGCCCAAGAAAGACCTGGATCTGATCCACGCCCGCCTTAAGGCCGCGATGCAGGATTTCGAGGCTTTGCAGGTAACGCAAGGAGCGACGAAATGAGTGGACGTACGAGGATCACCATCGAAGCAGGCAGCACCAACGTCTACGCCGACTTGGGCTATCCCGACGCGGCCGAGATGCAACGCAAGTCGCAGCTCGCGGCCGAAATCGCCCGCGCGATTAAGGCGCGCCGGCTGACGCAGGCGAGCGCCGCAACGTTGCTCGGCATCGACCAGGCCAAGGTGTCGCGCATCACGCGCGGACAGTTCCGTGGCGTCAGCGAAGCCAAGCTGCTCGAATTGGTCGCGAAGTTGGGCCACGACGTGAAGATTGTCATTGGCCCCGCACGGCGACGCACCGGCAGGATCGAACTGCAGTTTGCCTGACGGTGAGCGCAACTGGAGGGAACTGACGCACCACCACTTGCTTCTGCGACCGACCTCTACGCGATTTGCGTATATACGCATTTTACGCATAATCGCCGCATGAAGGCCGCTTTCCTCGAGCTGCCCGCCTTTGAGCGCCATCGCGCCGAGTATCTCGACGACAACGCTTTCCGGTCCTTGCAGGATCTCTTGATGAAGCACCCGGAAGCGGGCGATCCGATTCCGGAGACTGGCGGACTGCGCAAGCTGCGCTTCGCCGATGTCCGGCGCGGGAAGGGTAAACGCGGTGGTCTGCGGGTGATCTACTACTGGTAGGATTCCGGATTGCAGTTCTGGCTCTTCACCCTGTACGACAAGGACGAGATGGCGGACCTGACCGCGCCGCAGCGCAAGGCGTTGAAGGCGCGGATCAAGGCGGAACCGGAAGCAAGGAGACCGACATGACGACGACTGCCAAATCGAAGCCGGCTCGCGCTGCAAAGCGCGACCTCTTCGCCGAACTCTCCGAGGGTATGGCAGCGCTGACCGAGCAGCGTGAGGGCAAGCGCACGCTGCGCACGCACGCCGTCGATTACAAGCCGGCGCCCAAAGTCACGCCGCGCGAGTTGGTGCGGATGCGGGAGAAGCTCAATCTCTCCCGCGCGCTGTTCGCCGTCTATCTGCGGACCAACGTGCGCACCCTGGAGAACTGGGAGCAAGGGCGGGCGAAACCCAACGCGCAGGCTGCATTGCTCATCAACCTGGTGAAGCACTATCCGGACACGGTGCAGCGCCTCGCGACTATTTGACCTGACGCAGGTCGACGAGCCGCGTGTGCTCGGCCGGAAATCGCTGCTGCATCTCCTAAGTCTCGCGCCGACACACGACCGCCCATTTGCGCGGTATGGCAAGGACGTCTTGCGTGCCCGCTTCAAGATCTACCTGGCCGATGCAGCGATTGCGCCCGCGGCGATGCTCAAGGGCCTGATCGAGTTGTCGCCCGGAGGAGCACACCAAAGGGGGCGTGGTACTTTAGTACCCCGTTTCGCAAATACGCACCCATGAAATCGCGCCTTTCGGGCCATGGCGGCGTTGCAAATCCTCGCGATACCACGCGGTATCGCTGCGGTTTGCGCCTTGCCCTGACCCGAAACGCATCGATCTCATTGCGTGTGCGTACTTACGAATCGGTGTACTCGGCCGTTCCCGTTCCCGACTGTCTCGAGGATACGAAGCGATGAGCAAGACAATTCATGGTCACGAAGTCATGCATTTCATGCTGGAGCAAGGCGGCGGCTTTACCCGCGAAAGCCTCCTGGAGGCCGTCACAGGGCGCTTCGGTGCCGATGCGCGTTTCTTTACGTGCAGCGCAGACGACATGACGGCAGAGCAGTTGATCGATTTTCTTGCCGCCAAGGGCAAGTTCGTCGAACAGGAAAACGGGTTCAACACGCAGCCGACCAGGATCTGCGCGCATTAGCCTGCGGGCAGTCGCGGACTTTTTCGCAATCGAGCCATCGAACCGCGGAAGATAACTTCCGCGCAATGAAACCGAAGGACAGCACATGCTCCCGACAACGGATCTCAAGCAGGTAGTCAAGGAGAAGTACGGCCAGGCCGCGTTGAAGGTCAAGGTGGGTCAAGGCGGGTGTTGCGCCAGTGCGCCAGGAAACTCGAATTGTTGCGATCCGATCACCTCCAACCTGTACGACGCCGCCCAGGCAGGGGACGTGCCGGAAGCGGCAATGCAGGCGTCGCTGGGATGCGGCAACCCCACGGCGCTGGCCGAACTCAAACCGGGCGAGACGGTGCTCGACCTCGGTTCCGGCGGCGGCATCGACGTCATCCTCTCGGCCAAACGCGTCGGGCCCGGCGGCAAGGCTTACGGCCTCGACATGACCGACGAGATGCTCGCGCTGGCCGAGCAAAACCGGCAGAAGAGCGGTCTTGCCAATGTCGAATTCCTCAAGGGCGAGATCGAGCACATCCCCCTGCCGGACAACACCATCGACGTGATCATCTCCAACTGCGTCATCAACCTTTCTGGCGACAAGGACCGGGTGCTGCGCGAAGCGTTCCGGGTGCTGAAGCCGGGAGGCCGGTTCGCGGTCTCCGACGTGGTCGTCCGCGGCGAGGTGCCCGCGGCCATCCGCAGGAGCATGGAGCTGTGGGTCGGCTGCGTGGCCGGCGCGCTGTCCGAGACCGAGTACCGGACCAAACTCGCCGATGCCGGCTTCGGCAGCATCGACATCGAGGCCACGCGCGTCTACAGCAGCGACGATGCGCGCGCCTTCCTGGCGTCCGAAGGAATTGCCGCCGAAGCGATCGCCAACGAGGTCGACGGCAAGTTCATCAGCGCGTTCGTGCGGGCCGTGAAGCCGGAGCGGTGTTGCGCGCCCGGCTGCTGTGCGGGGTGAGACGCGACAGGTAGACCGCAGGCCGGTCGGTATCGACGCAGGATCGGCGAGGCATCATCGCCCCGCACGACCTGCCGTGAAGCATCAGCGTCGGGCGCACGCACGCGCCCGACTGCCCGCGAATCCGCGGTGCATTCCCGACTGATTCAGTCGTATTTACCAGCCGCTGTGCACATTATGACGATTCGAATAACGTCGAAGGATTTGACTTGCGTCAACAGGCATCTGCCCGGTTCAGTGAACACTTCGCCAACGCCTTCGCGGCTCGTCGGGAGCGGAGGAATCAGTAGCGTGCCGCAGGAGAAATCGCGGGTTGTAGCCGCCCGAACCGCAACCGTTCGGGAGGGGCAGGCAAGGCGTGATGCCGGCGATGGGCGGCGCTCAGGTTCTTGATCTTGACCGTGGTAAAGGAGGCTGGACGATGAAACTGACGAGAAGGGCATTCCTGCAGGCGTCGATGGCGACCAGCGGTCTTGCTGGTTGCCGGCTGCGCGACGCAGCCGGCCACGCCGGTGACCAGCGCGATGGCGATGCGGCCGGCGAAAGCGGCCGGCCCAGCCAAGGGCGATTGGGTGGCCAGCACCTGCCAGGGCTGCACGCAGTGGTGCGCGATCCAGATCTTCGTCCAGGAGGGTCGCGCGGTGCGCGTGCGCGGCAACCCGCTGTCCAAGATCCAACCACGGCTACGTGTGCCCGCGCGGCCACTGATCCCGCAGCAGGTCTATGACCCGGACCGGATCAAGGTGCCGATGAAGCGGACCAATCCGCAGAAGGGCCGCGGCGTCGATCCGAAGTTCGTGCCGATCACCTGGGACGAAGCACTCAACACCGTCGCCGACAAGATGATCGAGCTGCGCAAGAACAACGAGGCGCACAAGCTCGTCTACATGCGCGGCCGCTATTCACCGACGTCGACCGAACTCCTGTATGGCGCATTGCCCAGGATCTACGGCACCACCAACTACTTCTCGCACAGTGCGATCTGCGCCGAGGCGGAGAAGATGGGGCCGGGCCTTACGCAGGGCTTTTTCGGGTACCGCGACTACGATCTGGAGAAGACCAACTGCATGGTCGCCTGGGGTTGCGATCCGCTGGCGTCCAACCGCATGGTGCCGAACGTCATTCACCGCTTTGGCGAGATCGTCGCGCGCGGTACCGTCATCGCGGTCGATCCGCGGCTGTCCAATGTCGCCGCCAAGGCGCATGAATGGCTGCCGCTCAAGCCGGGCACCGACGGTGCGCTGGCCGGCGCGATCGCCCATGTTCTGCTGACCGAGGGGCTCTGGAACAAGGAATTCGTCGGCGACTTCAAGGACGGCAAGAATCAGTTCGTCGCCGGCAAGGTCGTGGACGAAGCCGCGTTCGCCGAGAAGGAAACCTCCGGCCTGATCAAGTGGTGGAACCTGGAGCTGAAGGACAAGACCCCCGCGTGGGCGGAAAAGGAAACGCTGATTCCCGCCGCGCAGACGATTCGCGTCGCCCGCGCGATGGGCAAAGCCGCGCCGAAGGTCACGGTCTGGATGGGGCCGGGTGCTGCCATGCACCCGCGCGGCACCTACAGCGCGATGGCCGTGCATGCGTTCAACGGCTTGCTGGGCTCGATCGATGTCGAGGGTGGCGTATGGCAGAGCAGCAGCGTGCCGAACGGCGCGTTCCCGAAGTCCGACGCCTATCTCGACGACATCGCCAAGGGCGCGGGCAAATTCAAGAAGCTCGATGGCCGCGGGGCCAAGGACATGCCGGCGATGATGAATGCGCGCCCCGGCAGCGGTGTGGTCACCAACAACGTCGCCAACGGCATGCTGAAGGACCCGGCGCAGCGAAGGTGTTCATCAGCTCGTGGGCGAACTTCAACTTCTCGTGCACCGGCGCCGACCGTTGGGACAAGGCGATGGCGAAGGTGCCGTTCTTCGTCCACATGGTCACCAACCCGTCGGAGATGACGCAGTTCGCCGACATCGTGTTGCCGTCGACCTTCAACTCGGCCGAAGGCTGGTCGATCGTCGGCAATATGGGCAACGGTCATGGCTACGCGTCGATCCAGCAGGGCGCCGTCAAACGCCTGTGGGACGTCAAGCAGGAAGAGACCGAAGTGATGTGGCTGCTGGCGGAAAAGCTCAAGGCCAAGGGATTCCCGAACCTGTTCGACTACTACTCGAAGGAGTTCAAGGACCCGGAAACCGGCAAGCTGCCGACGACGGCCATGGAATTCGCCGAGATCGCCGCCAAGATCTCCAGCGCCCCGCTGTGGATGCCCAAGGAGCCGCTGAAGGGCGATGCGCCATCGCCGGCTGGGCCGACTTCCGCAAGAAGGGCATGTTCAGCGGCGCCAAGTACACGCTCAAAAGGGGCTGGGGCGGCAAGTTCGCCACCGACACCAAGAAGTTCGAGTTCTACAGCGAGACGCTGAAGAAGGGCCTGCTCGAGCACGCCAAGAAGTACGAGACCACGGTCGACGACATCCTGACCGTATCCGGTTACGTCGCCCGCGGCGAGCTGGCGTTCGTCCCGCACTACGAGCCGCCGAAGCGGCACGGCAGCGCTCGCGGAGTATCCGTTCGATTTCATCGACTACAAGTCGCGCCTCAATCGCGAGGGCCGGTCGGCCAACCTCGCCTGGTACCAGGAGTTCAAGAAGGTCGATCCGGGCGACGTGTCGTGGGACGACGTGGTGAAGATGAACCCGGCGGATGGCGCCAAGCTGAGCCTGAAGTCCGGCGACATGGTCAAGGTCACGTCGCTGGCGGGCTCGATGGTCGTGAAGCTCAAGTTGTGGGAAGGCGTGCGGCCCGGCACCGTGGCGAAGTGCTACGGCCAGGGACATTGGGCCTACGGCCGCATCGCGGCGAAGGACTACGCGAAGGCGCTGCCGCGAGGCGGAAGCAACAACGACATTCTGGTCGACGACTACGATCGTCTCTCCGGCGCCACCGCCCGCAATGGCGGCTTCACCGGCGTCCGGGTCCAGAAGGCCTGACCCCCAACCCAAGCTCAAGGAGAAAGAAGATGGCAAGACTAGGAATGGTCATCGACCTCGCGCGCTGCGTGGGTTGCGGTGCCTGCGCGTTCGCCTGCAAGTCCGAAAACAACACCCGCTCCCGCGGTGACGGCCAGAGCCACAACTGGGCCGACTTCGTGATGCAGACCGAAGGGACGTTTCCCGACACCACGCACTGGGTGATGCCGGTGCTGTGCAACCACTGCAGCGATGCGCCCTGCGTCAAAGCCTGCCCGGTCGAACCGAAGGCGATGTTCAAGACGCCGGACGGCGTCACCATGCACAACGACGAGCTGTGCATCGGCTGCCGCATGTGCCAGGACGCCTGCCCGTACAGTCACAAGTCGCTCACCGACGCCAGCCACAACGGCGAGGCGTACAGCGTGATCAGCTTCAATCCGCACGGGGGTGACGCCCAGCCGCAGTGGACCGACACCACGGCGATCATCCCGGGCTGCACGACGTCCGGCGCGGCAACGGCCAAGGCAGCCGGCGCGACCACGCCGATGATGAACAAGTTCGCCGCGGGCGACGTCGACCCGATCCGCAAGGCCGGGGTCGTGGAAAAGTGCACGTTCTGCTACCACCGCACCAGCAACGGCATGCAGCCGGCCTGCGTCGAGGTCTGCCCGTCGAGGGCGCGGATCTTCGGCGACCAGGACGATGCCAACTCCGAGCATCGCGAAGGTGCTGAAGGCGCAGAAGTCGTTCCGCATCAAGGAAGACGCCGGCACCAAGCCGAACGTCCACTACGTCGGCAAGTACACCACCCGCGCCTGACCGCGTCCGTCTCAGGGTTACACTTCGGGGGCGGGCAACCGCCCCCATTTCGTTCGAGGAGCCTGGATGTCCGATCTCGACCCCGAGCAGGGTGTGGCGCGCGAGACGCTCTGCCGCCTGCTCGCTGCGTGCTATTACCAGCCGGGACCGGAATTCGCGGAGGAGAAGGTATTCGACACCATGCACGACGCCGCGACCCGCATCGACTCCGATCTCGCCGCGCAGGTGCGCCGTCTGGGCTCGGCGTTTGCGGCCAGCGATCCGCAAACGCTGTTGATCGACTACACGCGGCTCTTTCTCGGGCCGGTCGACGCGCTGGCGAAGCCCTACGCATCGGTCTGGCTCACCGGCGAAGCGTCGCTGATGCAGAATTCGACGATGGCCGTGCTGGACCTCTACCGCGAAGGCGGCTTCGACATCAGCGAGGATTTCCGCGAATTGCCCGATCACATCGCGGCCGAGCTCGAGTTTCTCTACCTCCTCATCTTCCGGGAGAACGAGGCGCATCGCAACGCCGATCTCGACGCGCTGGCCGCAACTGAAGCGCTGCGCAAGCGCTTCCTCGCCGGCCATCTTGCACCCTGGGTCGATCGCTTCATCGCGGCAGTGAAGGACGGCGCGGAGACCGACTACTACCGGGCATTGGCGGACCTCACGCAGCGCTTCATCGCCATCGAGGTGCATCGCGCGCTCGATTCGTGAGCGAGGTGATGCCCGTCGAATCACACATCGAAATCCACCTATGAAAAACATGAAGACACCGCAGGCATTGAGCGCGCTCGCTGCGCTGGCACAGCCTCATCGGCTGGCGGTCTTCCGCCTGCTCGTCGAACACGCCCCGACCGGGCTGGCCGCCGGCAACATCGCGGAGCGGCTCGAACTCCCGCCGGCGACGCTGTCGTTCCATCTGAAGGAGCTGAGCCATTCGGGGTTGATCGTCGGCCGGCAGGACGGTCGCTTCATCTGGTACAGCGCCAACATCGCGGTGATGAACGACCTGATCGCTTATCTGACCCGGAACTGCTGCGCGGGAAGCGCGGTCTGCGACCCCGCCTGCGCTCCGGTCACGTCCTCATTCCCGCAAGTCCTTGTGCAGGTAGCGCAGGCCGAGCGCCCACCGCGCAAACGCCGCGTCTCCTGAGCCACGACATCATGTCCACGTCCGGCGCGGTGATCGACGGCCTGTGGCGAGTGGCGCAATCGGTCTGGCCATGAACCCTCAGTTCCTTACCGAGTAAATCGACGATGAACCTTCGATCCCCCCGCGCGCTGTGGACGCTCCTTGCCTTTGGGTGCGGAACCACGGTGGCGCTGAGCCTTGGCCTGACCGCCGCACTCGGGCTGTACCCCTGTCACCTGTGCATCTTCCAGCGCCTGCTGTTCATGGTCCTGACGGTATTGTTCGGCGTTACCGCCTGGTACTGGCCCCGGCTGGCCGGCTCCTTCGCTGCCCTGCTGAGCCTGCCGGTTTCCGGCAGCGGTGTCGCGGCCGCCAGCTACCAAAGCTGGCTGCAAACCCAGCCGGCGGGCAGCGTTTCGTGTGTCGCCGGAGATCCCGGATTGATCGAGCAACTGGTGGAGTGGCTCGGACAGCGCGTGCCGGAACTGTTTCTCGCCACCGGGTTCTGCGAGAGCGCGGAGCTGCGAATCATGGGTCTATCGCTGGCCAACTGGGCATTGGTGGCCCAAACAGGTGCTCTGGCTTTGGCTGCCTGGGCTCTGTGGGAACGTCGTCGCGCAGCTTGAGCGGATGTGCGCGACGATGCGCTGCTTGACATCGCAAAACGATTCCATGTTTTTCGAATCGTCGATACACTTACGAGTGCGTCAACGTCGTTGATCGGCGCCTATCGTCGCCGGGCGTTGCCGTTCGCAGCACCACTCGTTCCCGTTGTTTTGTTTAGGCAGACCATCGAATCGTGAACATCCTCTTTCTCTGTACCGGCAACTCCTGCCGCTCGATCCTCGCCGAAGCCACGTTCAATCACCTGGCGCCGCCGGGCTGGATGGCGATGAGCGCGGGCAGCAAACCCGCCGGAACCGTGCATCCACGGTCGCTCGCGTTGCTGGCCCGCGAAGGCATCTCCACCGAGGGCTACCACAGCAAGTCCTGGGACAACCTGCCCGTCACGCCGGATATCGTTGTGACGGTCTGTTCGAATGCCGCGGGAGAAACCTGCCCGGCCTATCTCGGACCCGTATTGCGCACCCATTGGGGCGTCGACGATCCCGCTCACGCGACGGGTACCGAAGCGGAGATCGACGCGGCCTTCATGACTGCCTATCGCATCCTGCGCGCCCGCATCGAGGCCTTTCTCGCGCTGCCGCTGGAATCGCTGCACAACGACCGGCCGGCGCTGAAACTCGCTTTGGACCGGATCGGCGCCATCACCGCCTGACGCTTCGCGAACGTCATTGCGCCAACCGCTTGCTGCATACGCCGGACCTGACGGGAGACCGGAGCGATGAACGCACAACCTGAAGTCGCCATCAAACGCACAGCCGGCGCGCCGCTGAATTTCTTCGAGCGCTACCTCACCGCGTGGGTCGCGACCTGCATCGTCGTCGGCATTGCACTCGGACAGTTTTTGCCTGCCTTCTTTCAGGCCATCGGCTCGATGGAAGTCGCCAAGGTCAACCTCCCCGTCGGCCTTCTGATCTGGGTGATGATCATTCCGATGCTGCTGAAGATCGACTTCGGCGCGCTGCACCAGGTCAAGGGACACATTCGCGGCATCGGCGTGACGCTGGTCATCAACTGGCTGGTCAAGCCCTTCTCGATGGCCTTCCTCGCCTGGCTGTTCATTCGCCATCTCTTCGCCCCCTTGCTGCCACCGGAGCAGATCGACAGCTACATCGCCGGCTTGATCCTGCTCGCCGCCGCGCCGTGCACCGCGATGGTCTTCGTGTGGAGTCGCCTGACCAACGGCGATCCCTATTTCACGCTGTCGCAGGTGGCGCTGAACGACCTGATCATGATCTTCGCCTTCGCCCCGGTCGTGGGCTTTCTGCTCGGCGTGTCCAGCATCGCCGTGCCCTGGGCGACGCTGTTCACCTCGGTCGTCCTGTACATCGTCATCCCGGTGATCCTCGCGCAGATCATCCGCAAGCAATTGCTGGCGCGCGGACAAGGCGCCTTCGACGCTGCGATGGCGAAGATCCAGCCCTGGTCGATCGCCGCCCTGCTGATGACGCTGGTGCTGCTGTTCGCCTTCCAGGGCAACGCCATCCTCAAGCAACCGCTGGTCATTGCCTTGCTGGCGGTGCCGATCCTGGTCCAGGTGTTCTTCAACTCGTCGGTCGCTTACCTGTTGAACCGGGCGCTCGGAGAAAAACACAGCGTGGCCTGCCCGTCGGCGCTCATCGGCGCGTCCAATTTCTTCGAACTGGCCGTCGCCGCTGCGATCAGCCTGTTCGGCTTCGAGTCCGGTGCCGCGCTGGCCACGGTCGTCGGCGTGCTGATCGAGGTGCCCGTGATGCTGCTGGTGGTGAAGGTGGTCAACGCCACCAAGCCGTGGTACGAGCGGGCATGAGCTCAAAGAGCCGGGATGGACACCCCCTCCTGCCTGCTGAACGCCTGGTCCGCGCACGAGGGCGAGTTGCGCGGCTATCTCCGGCATCGGATGCGCAATGCGGACGATGCCGAAGACCTGTTGCAGGAGGTCTTTCTCAAGGCCTTGCGCCAGGGCGGCCGGTTCTGCGACATCGGCAACGCCCGCGCCTGGCTGTTCCAGGTGGCGCGCAATGCGCTTGCCGACCGGCTGCGCGTCGGTCGCGAACAGGTCCCGTTGCCGAGCGACGACGAACTCGCCATGCCCACCCGCGACGAGAGCGCCCCGGTGGAGGATCTCAGCCAGTGCCTCCCGCGGGTGCTGGCCGAACTCTCGGCCGATGATCGGCTCGCGATCACGCTCTGCGATCTTTCGGGCGCTCCCCAGCAGGCGCTGGCCGATCAGCTTGGCATTTCGCTGCCCGGCGCAAAGTCCCGCATTCAGCGGGCACGTACCCGCCTGCGCAACCGCCTGCTGGCGGCGTGCAAGGTCAAATTCGATCAGACCGGCAAGGTGTGCGGTTTCACACCGCGCCCGCCGGAGTAAGCCTCGGGCGCATCCATTTCGGCCGTTGCCCGCCTTCGATGGGCAGACTGCTTGCTTTTCGGGCGCACTGCGTGCGGAAGCGAGACAAGCAAAGCGCCGACGGGTCGGATTTGGCGGACGACGTCCGCTTTCACCATAAGTCGGCGACAGAGGATTATCATGAACAGCAGCGAAGGCATTCTCTGATTCTTCCGTAGCGCCCTGCCACGGAAAGACAGTGGTGATGGCCAACTTCACGCCTCCTCCCGCGCCAATCGAGCCGACGGGTTCGCTTTGCCCGGCCCCCTTGCTGCAGCCGCTGGGCGTCATCGAGGAGATCCACGGGCCGGTCATCGACATTGTGTGCGATCGCCTGCCGCCGCTCCATCAGGCCCTGTACGTCTGCATGGATGGCGAGCGCTACACCTTCGAGGTGCATCGCCATCTGGATGAATTCCGGGCGCGTGCCATCGCCTTGCATCGCACGGGCGGCCTGCGCCGACTCATGCCGGTTTTCGATTCCGGCGGACCGCTCCAGGTGCCGGTGACGCCCGATTGCCTGGGCCGCCTGCTCGACATCCTTGGCCATCCGCTGGACGGCGGCCTGCCGCTCGACGCGAAGCTGACCCGCCCCATCGTTGCCGCTCCGGCCCCGCTGGCCGAAGCGGCTGGCATGGGAGGAATCCTGCCGACGGGCATCAAGGTGATCGACCTCTTGTGCCCCTTTGTTCGCGGCGGCAAGACCGGGCTTTTCGGCGGCGCGGGGGTAGGCAAGACGGTGCTGATCATGGAATTCATGAACGCCATCGTCCGCCTGCACCAGGGCGTCTCGGTCTTTGCCGGCGTCGGCGAACGCATTCGCGAGGGTCACGAACTCTGGCACGACATGCAGGACGCTGGCGTCATGCCGCGGACCCTGATGGTGTTCGGTCAGATGGACGAATCACCGGGGGTGCGTTTTCGCATCGGGCTGTCGGCGCTGACCTATGCCGAGTACCTGCGCGACCACGTAGCGAAGGAAGTGCTGTTTCTGATGGACAACGCCTTCCGCTTCGTGCAGGCAGGCAGCGAGTTGTCGGGACTGCTTGGGCGCATGCCGGCAACGGTCGGCTATCAGCCCACGCTGCTCTCCGAAGTGGCGGAATTGCAGGAACGCATTTCCTCCACTCGCAGCGGCAACATCACCGCCGTGGAGGCCGTCTATGTGCCCGCCGACGACATGACCGACCCGGCCGTCGGCGCCCTGCTCGCCCACCTCGACACCACGGTGATCCTCTCGCGCAATCAGGCGGCCAAGGGCATCTATCCGGCGGTCGACCCGCTGGCCTCCGGCAGCCGCATGATGGATCGCGTGACCCTCGGCGATCGTCACTACCGCGTGGCGCAGGCGGTACGGGAGCATCTGGCCCGCTACCGGGAACTGGAAGACATCATTGCGATGCTGGGCCTGGAAGCCCTGTCGGAAGTCGACAGGCGCACCGTGCTGCGGGCGAGACTGCTCGAACGCTATCTCACCCAGCCGTTCTATGTCGTCGCCGAACACACCGGCATCGCGGGGGCCACGGTGCGGCTGGAAACCACCTTGGCCGATTGCGAGGATTTCGTCGCCGGCCGATACGACGATCTGCCCGAGGATCGCTGTTACATGCGCGGCAGCATGGAGGGCGTGTGATGAGCGGCATCACCCTCCATCTGCAAAGCGCCGTGCGCAGCGAGCGCGTCGACAACGTGGCCAGCTTTGTCGGCACGCGACGCCAGTGGCAGCTTCGGCATTCAGCCGGGGCGTGCCCGCTTCATGACCGTCCTCGACTACGGCCTCTCCCGTTTCCGTACCGTGGAGGGCGCATGGCACTACCTGGCGTGCCCGGGGCCGTACTGCGTCTTGCCGACGATCAACTGACGGTCAGTACCCGGCGCTACCTTTGCGATCGGGATTACGAGCGCATTTCCGCGTTGCTGGCCGGGCAACTGGCGCAGGAAGAAGAGGCGCTCAGGAGCGTCAAGGACAATTTGCAGCGGCTGGAGCAAGAGCTTTTCCGGCGCTTGCGCCACCTTGATCGGTGGCCGTCATGAACAACGAAAAGTGGCGCCGGGACGTCGCCCGGGACAGCGAACGACTGAAGCAGGCGGAACGCAGGCGCCGGTCGCTCCTTGCCCAGACGGTTTTTCTCGGCAGCCTGTCGGTGCTTTTCCTGGTGCCGCTGCTGGCGGGAGCCTATCTGGGGCGCTGGCTCGACAGCCTGGGTGAGGGTTACACGGTGCGGTGGACGCTAAACCTGATCATCCTGGGCCTCGCGCTCGGGGTGTTCAATGTCTATTTCTTCATCCGGAAGTATTGGTAATGGATGCGGCGAGCGTTGTTTTCAGCCTCGGCGGGTTGCGGATCACCGCCACGGTGGTGACCACCTGGGGTCTGCTGCTGGCCCTGGGACTCGGGTGCTGGCTTGCGACCCGACGGCTCTCGGCTGACGACCCTGGTCTGGTGCAAACGGCGCTGGAAGGTGCCGTCCAGTCGATCGAGAACGCCATCGAAGGCGTGTTGCCCGGCCGCGCCGGACTGCTCCTGCCTTTCGTCGGCACGCTTTGGCTCTTCGTCGCCGTAGCCAATCTCACCGGGCTCGTGCCAGGGCTGCACTCGCCGACCGGCAACCTGTCGACCACCGCGGCGTTGGCTTTCCTGGTCTTCGTGTCGGTGCACTGGTTCGGCATTCGCAGCGAAGGCCTGAAGAACTATCTGCGCCACTATCTGACCCCCAGCCCGATCCTGTTGCCGTTTCATCTGCTGGGCGAGTTTTCCCGCACTTTGGCACTGGCCGTACGGCTGTTCGGCAACATCATGAGCCTGGAAATGGCGGCCCTGCTGGTGCTTCTGGTGGCAGGCCTGCTCGTGCCGGTGCCGGTGCTGATGCTGCACATCGTCGAAGCCCTGGTCCAGGCCTACATTTTCGGCACGCTGGCGTTGATCTACATCGCCGGCGGAATGCAATCCCACGAGGCTTCGGAAAACCCCGAAGCGTCTCAACCGAACGACAGGAAAGAAGGCTAAACATGAGCGACATCCACTGGTTTGCCCTGATCTCCACCGCGGCGGGTGCTCTGGCCATTGCCATCGGCGTCATGTTTCCCGGCTCTCGCGATGGGCCGTGCGATTGCCCAGGCGCTGGAAGCGCTGGCGCGTCAGCCGGAAGCGGAGAAATCCATTACCCGAACGCTGTTCATCGGTCTGGCGATGATCGAATCGCTGGCCATCTATGTGCTGGTGATCGTGCTCATCATCCTCTTCCGCAATCCGCTGCTCGAATACTTCCTGAAGTAGGAGGCGGTCATGGAGCTGGACTGGACCACCTTCGCCCTGGAAATAGTCAACTTCCTGGCGTTGGTCTGGATACTCAAGCGTTTTCTCTATCGGCCGGTGCTCGCGACCCTGGCGCAACGCCGGGCGGGGATCGAACGCGTCCTGAGCGGGGCTCGGGAGGCGGAAGCGCGGGCTTCAGTCCTGAAAAACCAGTTCGAGGGCCGGCTGGCCGACTGGGAGCAGGAAAAGGCGGCGGCGCGCGCGCGGTTCGATGCAGAAATGGCGGCCGAGCGATCGCGGCAGATGGAGGCGTTGAGTCGACACCTGGCCGCAGAGCGCGAGCGCAGCGCGGCCCAGGACGCGCATCGGCAGGAGACGCTGCAGCGCGAACTTGCTGCCCAGGCAGGCATCCAGGCTCGCCAGTTTGCCAGCAAGTTGTTGGCGCGACTTGCCGGACCGGATCTGGAAGCGCGCCTGGTGAAACTCTTCATCGAGGAACTGGCGACCTTGCCGGATGAGCGTGTTGCCCCGTTGCGTGCGGGCCACAATGGAAACGGACAGGGCGTTGTGGCCAGCGCCTATTCGCTCTCCGAAGAACAGCGCCGGCAGGTCTCCGGCGCCATCGAAGCCCGACTGGGACGCTCACGGCCACCTCGAATTTGTCGAGGACGGCGATCTGCTGGCCGGGATACGGGTGTCTCTCGGGGCCTGGCAACTGGACTTCAGCCTTGCCGGCGAACTGGGGATTTTTGCGGAGGCACCCATCTTGCTCCATGACCTGCCTCCCCTGAACGCCAGCCGCGCGCGCAGCCCGTGGCTCGACGGCTACCGGCCGCAACTTCGGATCAGCGAAATCGGCAAGCTGGTGGCCATCGGCGACGGCATCGCCAGGATCGAGGGCCTTCCCTCGGCGGCGATGGATGAAATCCTGCGTTTCGAGGACGGCAGCGAGGCCCTGGTGTTCGATCTGGGCAGCGCGCGCATCGGCGCCATCCTGCTCAGCCAGAAGGACGGCCTTGCCGCCGGAGCTTCGGCGCATCTCACCGGGCGGCGACTGGATATCGGCGTCGGCGATGGCTTTCTCGGCCGTGTCGTGGACCCCTGGGGCCATCCCCTCGATGGCGGACCTGCGCCCCAATCCAACCGCCGCCGCGCGCTGGAGGTTTCCTCGCCGCCCATCACCGCACGGGATTTCGTCGCGCGGCCGTTGCAGAGCGGCAGCAAGATGGTGGATACGATGATCCCCATCGGCAAGGGCCAACGCCAGCTCATCATCGGCGACGCGGGCACCGGCAAGAGCTCGCTGGCACTGGACACGGTCATCGCCCAGAAGGGGCGCGATGTCCTGTGCGTCTATGTGCTGGTCAGCCAGAAGCGCTCGGCGGTGGTCGCCACCATCGAAACCCTGCGCCAGGCCGGCGTTCTCGACATCACCTGCGTGGTGGTCGCCGAAGCCACCACCACGCCCGGGCTCAAGTTCCTCGCACCCTTTGCCGGCTGCGCCATCGCCGAAGAATGGATGTGGGCTGGGCGCGACGTCCTGGTGGTGTACGACGACCTCACCACCCATGCGCGCGCCTATCGGGAGTTGTCGCTGCTGTTGCGTCGCCCGCCAGGGCGGGAGGCCTATCCCGGCGATATCTTCTTCCTCCATGCGCGCCTGCTGGAACGTTCCACCTGTCTGTCGGCCCGTTACGGCGGAGGCAGCATGACCGCCCTGCCCATCGTCGAAACCGAGCAGGGCGAGATCGCCGCCTACATTCCCACCAACCTGATCTCCATCACCGACGGCCAGATCTATCTCGATCCGGCGCTGTACGCCCGGGGTTTCCTGCCCGCCATCGATATCACCCGCTCGGTTTCGCGCATTGGCGGCAAGGCCCAGTTGGCGGCCATCAAGGCCGAGGCCGGGCGCATGAAGCTGGATTTCCTGCAGTTTCTGGAACTGGAGGTCTTCACCCGCTTCGGCTCGCGGCTGGAGGCGAGCGTCGAGGCCAAGATCCGGCGTGGCCGCCTGCTTCGGGAACTCCTCAAGCAGGAACGTTTGGCACCCTTGTCACCGGAGCAGCACCTGGCCTGGCTGGTGGCCTACAACGAGGGCCTTTTCGACGGGCTGGAGGGAGCGGCCGTGCAGGCACGGTTGGCGAGGCTGCTGAAATGTGCAGCGGCGGGCGGCCCCGGGCTCGCTGCAGGGCAAGATGCCTGGCGAGACATGCCGTGGCCGGCTGGTTGCGGGAGATGGGCGATGAGCCGCCGGCGTGAGATCGCCAGGCGGCTGGAGGCGCTGTCCGATATCGCCGGCATCATGTCGGCAATGAAAGGCCTGGCCCTCATGGAAACCCGCATTCTGACGGATTTCCTCGCCAGCCAGCGCCGCATGGTGGCAGGCATCGAGGCAGCGGCAGCCGATTTTCTTGCCGGTCATGCCGAATTCGCCAGCACACCGGCGGCGGGGCGTGAGCTATGCGTGCTGGTGGGTTCGGAACAGGGTTTTTGCGGTGATTTCAACGAGGCGCTGTTGACGCGAATGGACGTGCTGTGCGAGGCGAGGGATGCCCCTGTTCGTTGGGCCATCATCGGGCAACGTCTGGCAAGCCGGATCGGCGAACGAGACTGCGTCGAGCTGACGCTGCCGGGAGCCATCGTGGCCGACGAAGTGCCGGCGGTGCTCCTTCGATTGACCCGGGCGTTGAGCCGCTTGCTGGCCGACGACACACTGGCCGGCTACGGGCTCTCTGCGTTCTACCATTGCGATGCCACTCGGCGACATCCGCATGCGCCGTTTGCTGCCTTTGCGCGATTTGCCGGCTCCCGGCCGACTGCGGCCTTATCCAGCGGAACTCAATCTTCCTCCCGGAGACTTCCTGAGCGGCCTGACAGGACACTATCTCCACGCTGTCCTCAACGAGTTGCTCTACGACTCGCTCATGGCCGAGAACCGCCAGCGCCAGGCGCATATGGATCGCGCCCTGAATAGGCTGGAGGAAGACAGCGCTCGCCTCCGTCTGGCCTACAACACCCAGCGCCAGGAGGAGATTACCGAGGAAATCGAGATTCTCCTGCTGGCGGCCGACATGGTTACCGACGCGGGATCGCCGGCGGGTACGGTAGCAGGCGGCAGCGGCCAAGCCTCCCGGCACCCGAGTCCTCAAGGGCAGAGGTGCCGCCGAAGTGCATCCTTTACGCGCGGTGCTCGTCTACGATAGCGAGAGTACGCTGATGGCGATGCCGACCACCGAAGCAATGAAAGCGCCCGAATCGCCCGTCGGCCGGGCATGGCACGCCTTGCGCGACCATCCGACCGAGCTCAAATGGCTGGCGGGCATCCTCGCCGCCTTCCTGCTGGTGTTCTTCATGCCCGTCGGCACCGCACGTTTCGACAACGCGGTGCTCGAAGGGCTCGCGCTGTTGACCTGGTATGCGCGCGAGCATGTGATGCTCTGCCTGGTGCCGGCGTTCTTCATCGCCGGCGCGATCGCCGTCTTCGTCAGCCAGGATGCGGTGATGAAGTACCTGGGCCCTGCGGCGAACAAGGTCACCGCTTACGGCGTGGCTTCGGTATCGGGTTCCATCCTCGCGGTCTGCTCCTGCACGGTGCTGCCGCTGTTCGGCGGCATCTACCGGCGTGGCGCCGGGCTGGGGCCGGCCATCGCCTTTCTTTACTCCGGGCCGGCGATCAACGTGTTGGCGATCATCCTGACCGCCAAGATCCTGGGCTTCGAGTTGGGGCTGGCGCGCGCGCTCGGCGCGGTCGGCTTCGCGCTGGTGATCGGCATCATCATGCAACTCATCTACCGGCGCGAGGAAGCGGTACGCGCGCTGTCGCAGAAGGGCTTCGAGGGCGGCACCGACGCGGGCCGGCCGCTGGCCGACACGGCGGCGTTCTTCGCGCTGCAGGTGGCGGTCCTGGTGTTCGCCAACTGGGCGCCCGCCCGCGCCGAGGACAGCGCGGTCTGGCACGCGGTGTTCGCCTGGAAATGGCCGTTGACGGCGGTGGCCGGGCTGGGCCTTGCGTTGCTGCTGGTCTTTCGCTGGCGCTGGCACTGGCAGCCGCTGGCGATCACCGCGGCCGTGGTCGCCCTCCTGGCGTGGCTGCTGCCGCAGGCTCCCGTGCTCGCCTTCAGCGCCGGTCTCCTGGGCTTCACGCTGGCGGCGGCGACGCAGCCGGGCGATGGCGACGAATGGCTCGGCCAGACCTGGGGCTTCGCCAAGCTGATCCTGCCGCTGCTGCTGGGCGGGGTGCTGCTCGCGGGGTTCCTCCTCGGGCGCCCCGGGCACGAGGGCATCGTCCCTTCCGAATGGGTCGAGGCCGCGGTCGGCGGCAATTCGCTGCTGTCCAATTTCTTCGCGGCGCTGGCGGGCGCGTTCATGTACTTCGCCACGCTCACAGAAATCCCCATCGTCCAGGGATTGATGGGCTCGGGCATGGGCAAGGGACCGGCGCTTGCGCTGCTGCTCGCGGGCCCGGCGCTGTCGCTGCCCAGCATGCTGGTCATCCGCAGCATCCTCGGCACGCAAAAAACGGTCGTCTACTGCTCGCTGGTGGTCGTCATGGCGACTTTCAGCGGGCTCGTGTACGGCGCCCTCTTTCCATAAGGAGTGAATTCATGATCAAGCTGCAGGTGCTCGGTTCCGGCTGTTCCAAGTGCGTCGCCCTCAGTGAGCATGCGACCGCAGCGGCGGAAGCCCTCGGACTCGAGTATGAGTTGGAGAAAGTGACGGACATCAACGCGATCATCGATGCCGGCGTCACCCGCACGCCCGCGCTGGTGGTGAATGGCGACGTCAAGAGCAGCGGAAAGGTATTGTCGGTCGACGACATCAAGAAGCTGCTGGCTGCGTGACCAAATCCTGCTTGCAGTTGTTGTGCAGCTTCCAGGTTTCCTCGTGACCCAGCGCCTCGGCGAAATCGGGCGGCCTGCAGCCCAGGCAAATGCCAAAGGCGGATTCAGAGAACAGCAGCAGCAGGCAGAGGCCGCAGGCGACTGCTGGTCCTAGAAATGCGCGTCGCGCGGGCCTCGGAAGCGACGAGCGACTCCCGCCGCCTGGCGGGAAATCGTTATTGCCTGGGCAGCGTGCCCCTGGCGCGCTCCGATTGCTTCTTGAACATATCCATCACGTCGGTCACGTGCCTGGAATCCTGGGACGAGCTGACGGGGCTCTTGGGGTCGGCGGCAGACGTGACTGCGAGGCTGCTCACGCCATTCGCTTCGCATCCCACCACCGCGCCGGTTCCCGCCTTGCCACCCGCTCCGGGTGACTCGAGGTAGATGCTGCACTTGGTCACGCGACCCTTGGTCGACCACGTATACGCAACCTCATCGTCCTGTTTGTAGGCAGGCTCGAGAGCTCTCATTGTCGCGAAGAAACGCTGCAGGGCGACGGCGTTGTACTCGGGGTAATCCGGCCAAATGCGCGTGCCGAGCAATACCTCGTTCTTGTTTCCATCACGCAAGAAAACGTTGACGCTGATGGAGTTGTCCTTCGCCGCGGGGACTCTTGCGGGTGACGCGGGCTTTCTTGTCTGCGCCAGAGACGCGGAGACGCCAAAGACGAGCGGAAGCAACAGCAGCATCGACATCGAGCGGAACATCGGATCCTCCAGTTTCACGGGCCTTTTTGACGCTGCAGGTCGCCACGCGCGCCAGGCAGTTCGTACAGTGCGCGAATATAGAGCGAATCGCTGTCCGGCCGCAATCACTACGGGCAGTTGATTCGCTTGACCACGACGCCTTCTGCATCGAGCATGGAGGCTGCGCGGTACACCCACGAGGCGGCACGATGACGCAATTGCACTTGCCTGGAGTTCAAGCGTGCGTGTTCGACGCCTACGGAACGCTGTTCGACGTCAACAGCGCCGCTCGCGGCGCGCGCGACGAGCTGGGAGATCGCTGGCAACCGCTGGCCGACCTGTGGCGCACGAAGCAGCTGCAGTACACCTGGCTGCGCGGATTGGGAGGCCATCACGCCGATTTCTGGGCGGTGACGTCGGACGCACTTTCGTTTGCGCTGGAAAGCCTCCAGCTCGACGATCGGGAGTTGCACCGCCGCCTGATGACCCTCTACCTGTCGCTGAGCGTCTACCCCGAGGTTCCGGCCACGCTGCAACGCCTCCGGGCCGGCGGCAAGAAGCTCGCGATCCTCTCCAATGGAACGCCGGAAATGCTCGCTTCGGCCGTCGCCCATTCGGGTATGGCGGAACTGCTCGACGGCGTATTTTCCGTCGAGGAGGTCGGCGTCTACAAACCCCATCCATCGGTCTACAGACTCGCCACCGATCGCCTGCATCTGGCGGCAAGCCAGATCTGCTTTCTGTCCTCGAACGGGTGGGATGCCTACGCCGCAAAGGCATTCGGCTTGCGCGTATTGTGGTGCAACCGTTTCAACCAAGCGCCGGAGCGTCTGCCCGGAACCCCCGACGGACAGATCGCCACGCTCGCCGAATTGCCGGACATCGTCGCGCCCTGATCGCCGCGCGCGCGGCCCCGCCTCCGGCGCCTGCCGAAACTACCTCGCCGTGGCCTTCGTCACGGCAGCCAGCAGCCTGTCGGCCTGCGTGCTCGTCGCCGTGCCGCGGACCAGGATGTCGGGTGGCAGGACCCTCTTGCCGAAGAAAGCCTGGTTCCACTCGTCCGCCGAAGTCACGACCGTGCCGTCGAGGTTGAGGCCACCGTAGATGCCCTTCGCGCGACTGAACGCAATCAGGTCGGCGACGATATCGGACTTGGCGCCCGCGCCCACCGGACCCGCCGCGACGCTCGCGTCCGCGCCGAACTTCACCGATGTGGCAAGCAGCGAATTGAAACCCTTGTCGGTCATCACCAGGGTGATCGTCTCGGAGACCGACACGCCGGCCTGGAAACCGACGCTGGCTGTGGCCATGTTGTAGAACGACGGGCCGAGCCACTTGCCCGACTTCGGATCGCGCGCGACCAGCAAGGCGCGGCCGCCGGATCCGCCGAAGATGAAGCCGGCCTTGACGACCTCCGGTGCAATCAGCAGCGCTTTTGCACGATGGAGGTTCTGCTGCAGCCACCCCATCTCCGGATCACGGAGGAAATTCGACAGCGTGACCTCGGAAGCACTGATGAGCTTCGCCTGATCCGTCTGGGCGAGCGCGGGTGATACGCTGAAGCCGGCGGCTGCCGCGAACAGCACCGCGGCGGCGGCCGCGCGCAGGATACTCTTTAGCATGACTTTCTCCTCAATGAATAAGGCGGCATTGACGCGCCGCGCGACACCAACCTGCATTTTGCACCTCGAAGAGGTTACCAGGACTGCGGCCTGTTGACGCGCGGAGCGACCCTTGCCCGGCCAGCCTCATGGTGCGCCGAGCAGCAGATACACGCTGAAGCTGCCGCCATTGCCGATTCCGGCGCCCAGATACGCCGGGCCGGCGAAGGTGTCGGCGCCCAGGAACACCGATCCGGAGTACAGCGTCCCCGGCGACGGCAGGCCGTCGAAGCGGTCCTTGATCCAGCCGACTTCCGCCGACGCGCCGGCGTACACGCCCGAGCCCAGCAGGTCCGGCAACGCCTTGATGCGGTTGTAGTACATCAGCGCGGCCGAATGCGAACTCGTGGCCGTTGAACTGACCGGTGCGGAACGCCGACAGCCGCAGCGGCCCGCCCAGGACTGAACGACTCGTACGCCGGCATGTCCGAGCCCAGATCCGTTCCGCCGGGACGCAGTGAGGTTAAGCGTGTGCGGGCCCCAGGAATGGGCGTAGTGGCCGATCCCTCGAGGCGCTGGTAGTTGAGCGCGGACCCGAACGACTTCGTCGCGGCGTAGGCGGTGGCAATCGCACGGTAGCCCGCGCGCGGGAAGACACGCGTGGTCGACCTGGTCGATCACCAGCGCCGCGCGCGGGCCGGCGGTGAGCTCGCGCGACCGAAGGCAGCGCGGAGGACCCGGTCTCCACCTTCGCGTCGACCTGTACCACTGCGCGCCGAGCGCACGGTCCCCACGGTCCCGAGCACCGCGCCGAAGTCGACGCCCGCGCGCGCGGCGCCGACCAGGTACTCGGCGATCTTGTTCGTCGCCGTTGAACACCGGCCGCGTGACCTGGCCGACCCCGGCCCACGGCAAGACGAACCAGATGCCCGCCTCGTGCAGCGGCTGGTAGAACTCGGTGTAGAGGTGAGTGTCCTGCCCGACCTGCGCCTCGGTCAACCACTCCGCGCCCAGCCGGTTGAGCGCGGTCCTGCGATACTGGACGAGCAGGTTGAACGCGTTGTCGCCCTGGAAATCGCTTTCGAGACCCAGGCCGAAGCGCAGGTAGTCCGGCCCCCAGGACTTCTCCCGCGGGCGTGATCACCATCGCGCGGGGCCCGCCGACCCCATCGATGCGATAGTCGACGCTCTCGAAATCGCCGCGGCCGTAGATGCGGCGCAGGTCGGCGCCGACCTTTTCCTCCGCGAGCGGCTCGCCGGGCCTGGTCTCGACCAGCGCACGCAGCACCTCAGGGTTGATGCGCTCCAGCCCCTCGAAGCGAATCTCGTCGACGGTGCCCAGCATCTTCCGGTTGGCCACCTGCGTCGCGCGGTAGGCCGCGTACTGTTCCGGCGGCACGCTGTACCGGGCCAGGGCAGCGGCCATCGCTCGCGTCGCCTCTTCGCCGATGCGGATGGCGTCCTTCGAGCGCGCGAAGCTCGCCGCGGAGATGTCGCCGAGGTCGGGCTCGATCAGCACGTCCCTGCTGCCCATGCTCTTCAACTGCTGGTCGACCGTCTGCTTGCCGAGGAAGTTGACCAGCTGCCCAGCGACCGACAGCGCCGAGGTCAAATCCTTGCGCTTCAGCGGCGGCGTCGAGATGTTGACGGCGATCACCACGTCCGCGCACAGCGTGCGCGCCTGGTCGATCGGCAGGTTGTTGGCGATGCCGCCGTCGACCAGCAGCCGGCCGTCGATCTCGACCGGCGCGATCGCGCCCGGCACCGACATGCTCGCGCGCATCACCTGCGCGACGCTGCCACGGCTCAACACCACCGAATCGCCGGTCTCGATGTCGGTCGCCATCGCCTCGAACGGAATCGGCAGCGTGCGAAAATCGTTGATTCCCATCGCCGGCTCGGCCAGCACGCGGAAGAACGCCTCGATCGAGACGCCGGCAATCACGCCCTTCGGCAGCGCCAGGCCGCCGTCCTTGACGCCGAACTCGGGCGCGAACAGCGTCTTGTAGTCGTCGGCCTTGCGCCGCATGGAAATCTCGTCGCGCGGCGGCTGGTCGCGGAAAATCTCGTCCCAGTTGGCCGCCAGCACCAGCTCCTCGAGCCGCGCCGGCGGCGTGCCCGCGGCGAACGTGCCGCCGACGATCGAACCCATGCTGGTGCCGGTGACGCAGCTGATCGGGATGCGCATCTCCTCCAGCACCTTGAGGACCCCGACGTGAGCGATGCCACGGGCGCCGCCGCCGGACAGCGCGAGGCCGATGCGCGGCGGACTCCCGGCAACCTTCGGCGGCGCGGCGTCGGCGGCCAGCGTGCCGTCCTGGCTGCCAAGCGCTGCAAGCGCCAGCCCCACGACGAGACCGCGACGCAGCAGATCCGACCTTGATTCTGGCATGACTGTCTCGCCTGAAAAATGAATCCGCGCAAAGGCGCCCGACGGCGAACGGAATGCGGCGATTATAAAAGATCCGGCGCGCTGCCAGTGCCGAGCAGCGCCGCTATAATCACTGCACAGAGTCCATCCCAAGGAGGAAACCGATGCCCGCTCGTTCACTAGCACTCAAGCCGCTCAGAGGCCCGAGCCTCGCCTCTCCGGGCAACGACCCTTGGCGGGTGGCCGCGAGCGATGCGGCGCGAACGGTCATGACCGACTTCCGTGAACGATCCGCCATCAGCGTGAGCGAGGACAGTCCGATCGACGCGGCTTTGGAGCACATGAAGCATACCGGCGTCCGCTCCGCCTTTGTCCTCGATCGCGACGGCCACAAGGTGCTGGGCCTGATCACCGCCTACGACATTCAGGGTGAAAAGCCGTTGCGCCACATGCAGGCGGCGGGGTGGACGGATCGCGGCAGTTCGCGCGAAGACGTGCGGGTCCGCGACATCATGGAAAGTGCCGAGAACTGGCAGGTGGCCGACATCAACGACGTCGACCACGCGACGGTCGCCATGGTCCTGGAGTCGTTTCGCCGCATCGGTCGGACGCACATTCCCGTTGTCGAGCACCGCAAAGGCGGCGCCGAGCACCTGCGCGGCGTGTTCTCGTTCGCCAAGACAACGCGCCTGCTCAAGTCCGAATAGACGCCGGACGGCGCCGGAAATCCAGGCCGCCTACATCTGCTCGGCAGCCCGCCACAAGTCTTGTTCGGGGAGCAACTCGGCGCGCGGAAACCGCGCCAGCATCACCGCGTAGGGCGAGCGATCGACAAGGCGAAGCTCGCAGATCTGCACCTCGAGGCCAGCGGCGGCGGTTTCGGCCGCCTTGACGTTCATTTCGTCGAGCGCGACGGCATGGGTATCGAGGCGCAGCCAGGCACCGGGATCGCCCAGGACTTCGCGCAGCCGATCCAGAAGCGGCGCCATGATGCCCGTCGCGGCGTAGCGCGCCAACGCCTGCTCGTTGGCCTCGAGGTCCCGCGCGAGTGCATCGGCGCCCACCGGCGCGGCATTGGCTTCGCCGCCCATGCCGGCAAGGCCGCGTCCGCCGGCATGCGCCATCTGCAGGCGCATCTTCAGCAGCGCCCGTTCCTCTTCGAGTTCCTTCTTTTGCTCCTTGAGCGCGGTGATCTGCGCCAATGCCTTCATCGCCAGATAGTCGACCATGCGCTTGCCCAATTCGATTCGCGCCGCCTGCAGGTCGATACTGGGCGCAAGCACGACCGGCTTGTTGAAACTGACCGTCGTGCAGACCGTTTCGCGCTGCACGCCGTCGCTTCCAACGCGTGCAGCGACGAGCTCGCGTTCGACGTGCTCGAACGCCAGCAGCGCGATGCATTCGTCCGCCACCGTCCCGGCAAAAAAACTGCGGACATCGCGGCTGCGGCTGAAAGGCATGGACACGTCCGAGGCACGGGCGAAGAACGGTCGCAGCGCGCGATCGCTGGTCCACGCCGCAGCGCTGACGGCGACGGGACCGGGAAATGCCTGCAGCACCTGCCGGACGTGCTGGAGCGTCGTCAGCGCGCTGTCACGCAGGATCTTCCGGTAATCCGGCACGAGCTTCAGGCGTTTGTCCGTCGCATCGATCACCCGCTCGATGATGGCCGCCGCGAACGCTTCGTCGCGCGTCGGCGTGCGCGAGGCCGAATGATTTCCGAACACCCAGTCCAGCAATCCCATGATAGGGCACCTGTTGGTTGATCCGCGGGCGACGCGACCAATGAGACGGTCGGACGGCCCCGGCACGCCGGCGCGCAGCACGGGCCGCAATCCGCAGCGGCGGGCCGGCTCCGCCCGTCCGGAATTATGCGCCATTGATCCGGCATGGCGAGGTATGAAATCCAGTTCGTGCCGAGCGCGTCGAGGCCCTTCGACAGGCTTCCTTCGACAGGCTTCCTTCGACAGGCTTCCTTCGACAGGCTCAGGACAGGCCCTTCGACAAGCTTCCTTCGACAGGCTCAGGACAGGCCCTTCGACAAGCTCAGGGCGAACGGTTCAATCATGTTGACTGCGACACCGCGGCACCATGTAGAGTAGCGCCACCCATGCGCGCGATGCCGCCCGTCACCCTGCCGTTTTTTTGCGCTGATACTCCTCGGTTGCGTCGCCGCCTACCGCGGGCTGGGTGTTCATCTTTGCGCAGCGCTGTGACGCCGACTCGGGCCGCATCTCGGCCGCGATTCTGCTCACGACGGCACTCGCCTTTGTCACCTTCTCGGCCCGGGTGTGGGTGCCGGACATCTGGTACCGGGCCATCGAGTGTCATCGAGTTGACGCCTTGACCGCGCAGGCGGCAAGATCGCCGCCTTGCCCATCGCGCCTTTGCGCCGCGTGCCCGTCGTCGCGGTCGCGACAGGAACGAACAGCAGGAAGAAGTCAAGTGAGGTGAGCCGTGAAATTCAGGATGGCGGAGAAATCGGTGTTCGCGATCTTGCTGCGCTCGTCGTGGTGGGTGAGCTTCGCCGTCGCGGCCGGCGTGCTGGTCCTTGCGCGCATCGTATTGCCGGAGCAATACGTGGTCGGCGGCGTGATGGCCGCGATCCCGTTCGTGGGGATCGGGTTCGTGACCGCGTGGAGGCAGCTGCGGGCGCCGAGCGCCGCGCGCGTCGCCTCCACGCTGGAGGTCGTCGATGCGATGTCGTGGCGCGAGTTCTCGAGCGCGATCGAGGCCGCATTCCGTCGCGACGGCTACGCGCTAACGCGCCTCGACGGGAACGCGGCCGACTTCGTGTTGACCAGGGAGGGACGTGTGTCGCTCGTCGTCTGCAAGCGCTGGAAGGCCGCAAGCACCGGCATTGAACCGCTGCGCGAACTCGACGCGGCGAAGGAGGCGCGGGGCGCGCACGAGGGCATCTACGTCGCGGCCGGCGGCGTCACCGACAACGCTCGACGGTACGCGGCCGGGAACAAGCTGCGCCTGCTCGAGGGCGCTGAACTCGCGCAGCTGTTGCGCGACGTGCGGCGCGCGAAATAGCGTGGGGCCGCAAACGGAATCACCGCGATGATCGCCACCCGACTGCGGTCGCGCTTTCGCCTCGATCGCCGGCCGCCATGGCTGCTGGTCTGGCTCGCGATCAGCGCGGCGGGCGCGGCCTGGTTCGGCAACGCAGAGCTTTCGCGGCTGCGCGATGCCTTCGAGACCGATGCGCGCATCATGCACCGGTTGTTGAGCCAGCGCGCCGTGGAGCACGAGGCAGTGCTGGCGACGCTCGCCCTGCTGGCAACGTCCGCGGCTGACCGCCCCGAGCAGCGCCTGCCGGCGATCTATCCGCGCATCCTGGCCGTGACGCGGCGCGATGTCGGGCAGGACTGGTCGATACCGGGGCTGGAGGCAGCACAGACCATGTCCCGCAGCCTCCGGCGAGCCGCCGTCGTCGACACCGAGTTCGCGCAGGGCCGGTTCTGGCTGGTGCTGGCCGCGGAGCCCGCGAGCCATGCGCTGCAGATCGACGTCGGAGCGATGGTCCCGCTGGAAGAGTGGCCGGTGACGGCAGAGCGTCCGGTCAGGATCCTCCTGCGCCACGGTGACCAGCTGTGGACGATTCAGGAGGGCGCTGCGTCCGAGGAAGCCTGGCGCTTCGATTTCCACAAGACGCTGGCAGCGGTCAGCCAGCCCTTCGAACTGGTGGTGACGCGACGCGTCGGTTGGCACGAGCTTCCCTGGGCGCGCATGTTGCTGTGGGCCGCCGCCGTCGGCGGCGTGCTGGCGGCGCTCGCCGCGTTGCGGCGTCAGCGGGTGGAACGCCGGCGGGCGGAGGAGCGACTGCGCGTCGGTCAGGTCGCGCGTCTCAATGCACTGGGCGAACTCGCTGCCGGCATGGCGCACGAACTCAACCAGCCGCTCACCGCGGTGCTGGCCAACACGCAGGCCGCCGCCCGCCTGCTCGACGAAATCCGCCCCGAACTCGGCACCGCGCGCGCTGCGATGGCGCGCGCGGCCGACCAGGCACGTCGCGCTGCCGACGTGCTGGCGCGGCTGCGCCGCACCGTCGAGCAGCCGGATCTCGGCGGACGCAGCCAGGAGGTCGACCTGGGCGCAGCGGTCGCCTCGGCGCTGCATCTGATCGAGCCCGAATGCCGCCAGCGCGAGGTCCTGCCGCGGGTGCATGCGGATCGCGCCGTCGTCGTCTCGGCGGAACCCGTGGCGCTGGAGCAGATCATCCACAACCTGCTGCGCAACGCGTTGCAGGCGCTGGAGCAGGTGCCGGTGACCGAGCGCGGGCTTTCGATCACGCTCGCGGCGGACGCGGGGCAAGGCCTGCTGCTGGTGCGCGACACCGGTCCGGGGATTCCCGAGGCGATGTTGCAGCGGATCTTCGAGCCCTTCTTCACCACGCGCAAGGACGGCCTCGGGCTCGGGCTCAGCTTGTGCGAAACGCTGGCCGCGAGCATGGGCGGCAGCCTCTCTGCGGCGGCGGCGAGTCCGCACGGGGCCGAGTTCCGCCTCGCCCTGCCGCTGGCATCGGCGCCCCTCGAGGCAACGATGCGATGAACGAACCGGTCCAGCTTTCGCCCCTGATCCACCTGGTGGACGACGACGACGCCGTGCGCGAGGGCCTGTCGCTGCTCATCGGCACCGTGGGCCTGCGCGTGCGCGCCTCATCCGGGGCCGCCGCGTTCCTCGCCGGCTTCGACCCGGACAGCATCGGCGCCATCGTGCTCGACGTGCGCATGCCCGGCACCAGCGGTCTCTCGCTGCTCGACACGCTGCAGGCCCGCGGCATCGACCAGCCGGTGATCATGTTGACCGGCCACGGCACCGTGGACCTGTGCCGGCGAGCGTTCAAGTCCGGGGCGGTCGAGTTCCTCGAAAAGCCGGTCGACGACGACGTGCTGCTCGACGCGCTGCAGGCGGCGGTGCGCCGGCACGTCCAATCGCGCGAGCGTAACCGGGGCGACCGGCTCGCCCGCGAGCGTTACGCGCAACTGTCGGAACGCGAGCGGGAAGTCGTGGGCTTCATCGTCGCGGGCCTCACCAACAAGGAAATCGCGCGCGCGCTGTCGCTGTCGCCGCGCACCGTGGAAACGCACCGCGCCAACGTGTTCGCCAAGCTGCAGAGCGAGTCGCTCGCCCAGCTGATCCTGCGCTACGCCGCGCTGGCGGAAGCGGGCGACGCGCCATAGCAGCAGTCCGTATTTCTACGGACCCGCACGCGTAGCCGTACGAATGGAGCAGTTCCGGGATCCTGCCCAGACTGGCTGCACGGTTCGCTTGAACCGATTTCTGCCCAGGAGACCCCCATGCACGCACGCACCCCGATTTCCCGCCTCGCCGCCGCCCTGATCGTCGCCACCGCCCCGCTGGCCGCCACCTCCATCGCCAATGCCCAGGTGCTGACCGAGCGCAACGTTTCGCTCGAACTCGCCAATCGCATCGCCGCCGCCTCGGTCGCCGCGTGCAAGGAGAAGGGCTACTCGGTGGCCGCCACCGTCGTCGACCGTGCCGGCATCGTGCGCGCCGTGCAGCGTGCCGACAACGCCGGTCCGCACACCATCGGCGCCAGCCTGCAGAAGGCCTACACCTCCGCTTCGGCGCGCACCAGCACGCTGGCGATGATGGAGAACGCGCAGAAGAATCCCGGTTTGGCGAACCTGACCGACATCCCCGGTTTTCTGCTGCTCGGCGGCGGCGTGCCGATCAAGGCAGGCGACGTGGTGATCGGCGCGGTCGGCATCGGCGGCGCACCCGCGGGCAGCCTGGACGACCAATGTGCCATCGCGGCGCTCGACAGCGTCAAGGACCTGTTGAAGTAGGCGCACCGCGGGCGAGGAGGGATGGCGATGAAGGCGAGAAGGATGCTTGCCGCCGCCGCGCTGGTCGCCGGCCTGGCCGGCGGTGCGGTGTCGATGGCAGAGGCCCAGGTGCCGCCATCGGCCACCGAGGCCGCCGCCTACCGCGACCTGCACGCTGCCGCCTGGCGCGGAGACGCGCGGCGCATCGGCGAGCTCGTCGCCGGCGGCGCGGCGCTCGAAGCGCGCGACGGTCACGGTCGCACGGCGCTGCATGTGGCGACGTACGCGCGGCATCAGGACGCCGTGCGGGCGCTGGTGCGGGGCGGCGCCAATATCGATGCGCTGGAGAACGACCGCTACGACGCCGTCACCATCGCCGCGGTCGCGAACGACGAGGCAACGCTGGCGCTGCTGCTGGCGCTTGGCGCCAGCGCCGGCCAGGTGACGAGTCGCTACGACGGCACGGCGCTGATCGCCGCCGCGCACCTCGGCCACGCCGGCGTCGTGCGGCAGCTCATCGCGGCGCGGGCGCCGCTCGATCACGTCAACAACCTGCACTGGACGGCGCTGATCGAGTCCATCGTCCTGGGCGACGGCGGGCCACGTCACATCGCGACGTTGAAGGCGCTGGTCGATGCCGGCGCCAACGTCTGCCTGCGCGACCGCAGCGGCACGCTGCCGCTCGAAATGGCGCGCAAGCGCGGTTACGCCGAGATGGCGCGCAGCCTGGAGAAGGACGGAGCGCGGTGCTGATGCCGCATCGATGATCGCGCGCGCCGTCGCGCAGTCGAGGTGCGACGCGGAGAAGACCGTGCTCCTGCAGGCGCATTGGGGCGCGTACGCCGCACGCCGACGCCGCGCGTGGCGACATCGAGGTGCCGGATCAATAGCCGTCGAGCGGCTGCAACCCGATCGTGCCGACGAGTTCCAGGCGATACGCCTCCGAGCGCACACGCGCCTGCTCGGCCTGCGCGCGGGCAAGCCGCGCTGCAAGCCCCAGGCGAGCGATGACGCCGGCGTTGCCGGGACGACGGAGGAAGTCGTCGAGCGCGGCCACTCCATGCGCGCTGCGAGCCTGGTCGCTGCGTTGCTTCGCATCGAGGCGCGCCGCATACCAGTCGCTCGCAAGCACGCTTTCGCGCGTGAAGAGATCCCGCACCTCGGGCGAATGCAGCGCGTGGCCGGCGCCGGTGTGGCCGTGCGCCATGATCTCGAGCAGCGCGTGCAGCGGCGGGCAGGCCATCGACAGGCTGCCGTCGGCGTAATAGCTCTCTGCCACCCTTTGATGCGTGGCGACGATATTGGCCATGCCATCGGCGAAGACGTCCACGTCCTGCAACTCGGGACGCAGCATCTCTTCGGTGAACACGACGTGCGGGTGGGTGAATACGCGGCCGAAGTAGCCGTGGACGAAACGCGCGGTCACCCGATAACCGAGGCGGCTTGCCAGGACGGTGCTGCCGCGATGCTCGAAATCGGCGAGGCGTTCGAGGCAGCCGTCGGCGATGAGATTCTTCGCGCTGCGCTCGCTGGCGCTCATGCGCGCGAACACCTCGGGCACCAGCAGGCTGATATCGTGATCCACGCGCACCTGCGGTCCGACGTAACCCGCGCACGACACCCAGCCGTCATGCCCGGTGAGCACGAAGGACACCAGTGCAGCGTTGAGATCGATGATCGCCGGGAGCGCATTGAACGGGCCCTTGGTGAGCGCGCCCTCCGAACCTGCCCCGGTGGTGGAGGGCGACTTGCCCGTCATCGAACTGATGAACTCCATGAACAGCTCGGGCAGCTCCATGTAGTGCAGGGGATTGAAGAGGCAAAGCGGGCGCACGCCCGGCTCGGGCGGATTGTTGCGCCGGCCGGCCGCCACGACGTGGACTGGCGTCGCGAGCGGCGCGGCGGCGGAAAGCTTGCGGTTGAGGCGCAGCGCCAGCATCGCAATGGCGGTCTCGTGCGGGCGGGCGAGGTCGGGACGCAGCTGCAGGTAGCGCGGGTTCTTCGACGGCTTGCCGTCCACGATGCGCGGATGCGCGGAGGAAACGAAATAGGCGGGCGACGACCCCTCCGGTGCATCGGCCGCAGCGCGTATGAGCTGCTGCATCGGCTCGGTGTAGGCACTGAACCCTCTGGCGTCGTCCACCAGGTCGCGCGCGGCAGCGCGGTCGAGCGGCGCGAAGTTGGAGATGAACGTGCCCGGACTCGCGATGTCCGCCTCCGCCTGCTGATCGTAGCCGCGGTGGATCGCATCGTCGGGCCGCTGGAACAGGCGGTACTCGCAATTCTGGACGAACTTCTGCGAGGCGGCACCCGAAGCGGCGGCACCGGCGCCGGGCGGCGCCACCACGCTGGCGGTGATGTCGTCTTCCATCTGCACTTTGGCCGCGGGGTGGAAATCGTGGCGCAACCCGAACACGCGCCACGAACCATCGATCTCGAAGCCTACGCGCAGCGTGTTCACGATGAGCTTGCGACCATCGAGCTTCAGTTCGTTGCCCGGGCGTCCGTTGATCACGTCGACCGAGAAATGGTTCCGCCAGGCGTCGCCCCACTCCGGGCGATAAAAGCGCTTCACCACGAACGCCAGTTCCTTGATGTGCTGCGGGATGGAGGCGAGCCACGTGTTGTGGGCGTCGTTGTAGTCGCGGCTGGACGGGGTGAGGAGCTTGATGACGCTGCCGAGCGAACGCTCGCTGCCGAGGACCAGGCGGTGATCGACGCCGTTGGCCGCGGCGTCGCTGAATCGATCGGAAAAATCGCGTACGAGTAGCGCCGCCACCGCGTCCATGTCGCGCTCGAAGTCGGCCACAAATACGTGGCCGGGAAGGATCGCGTCGGAAATCGCCTTGGAGATCTCGGACTTGCCGCCCCCGGAGACCGTACAGGGCTTGTGGCAGGCGGTGGCGTCGGCCGACGTGGTGACGATGCGCCACTGGCCGCGCTCGCCGCGCACCGGTTCCATCTGCACCCGCAAACCGCTGGGACGCAGATAGGTCTTGCCCGCCAGCAACTTGATCGACGACTCGCCTCCGTCCGCCTTCCGCCACGAGATCGTCTGGCTGCGCAGGGCGAACGAGGACTCCTCCGGCACCAGCACCACCTGCGGCTCCATCCGGTCCTGCGCGTGGCCTTCGGGTTCCAGCACGAATCGCTCGGGATCCCGGGCCAGAACCTCTGCCAGCGAGTAGCGGTCGGCGGCCGAGAACCCGGTGAATGCGTCGCCCTGATCGAAGCTGGGAAAGACCAGCGCGCCGCCGGAGTGCTCCTCTTCGGCGGAACCGAAGAGGTTGGCCGAATAGCTGATCTGGGTCTTGACCTCTTTCTTGCAGTAGCCGAAATAGTTGTCGGCGATGATCGTCACGATCACGCCGCGAGCATCCCGCGCGCAGATCTTGAATGCGCTGCCGCCGTTGTAGAGTTCGTCCACGGCCTTGTAGCACATGCCGTCGCGCCGCTGCCGCGGCGTGGCGAGATCCCACTGCGGAAGGCCAACGGACTGCTTGGTCACGCTCGTGAGATGCGGTGCGAGAATCACGCAACCGGAGTGCCCGGTCCATCCTTCCGGATCGAGCGAGGCATCGTTTTCCGGCAGGTAGGGATCGCCCCCGTTGCCGAAGACGCACTCGACGAAATCGAGGTTGGAGACGAGCGAGCCCGGCGCGAAGAAGCGGACCTCCATGCGCTTTTCCGCCGTGAATCCCGGCACCGCAGGCACGACGAGCGGCCGCAGCAGCAACGAAACGAAACATCCGGCCGAAGTGAGCGCGCCTGCCGTGAACGGAAGGCGCAACGACTCCTCGGGGGGCGTCAGCGCCAGCGCCAGCAGTCCGGCGAAGGTCGCTTTCGGGACCGCTTTCTTGTCGTCCGGAATGGGCAGGCCGCCTTCGGCCACGTGGAATACGCCCGACGTGGTCCGGCGATCGTTGGCCGGGTTGTGCAGCACGCCGTTGCGCAGGCGATAGCTCTCGAGCAACGGCGACGCGAAACGATCGCCGTCGGCGGGCAGCGAAAGTCCGCGCGCGATCCCGGGCTGGTCGAGCACCAGCGTGCGTCGCGGCAGCGTAGGCGCCGGGCCGATCTCCGCCAGGTAATCGGTGAGGAATTTCTGGATCCGCGTGTCCGTAGGGGAGAGCCGGTCGGCAAGGCGCCGGCTCAACTCGCGCTGGCGCGCAAAAATCGGCGCCATGAGCCGTGTCCACGCGGCCTCGGTCGGCAGAGGAAACCCCAGCAGCGCGAGGCGCAAACTGATCGCGGCGCTCAGGTTTTCAGGTGTTACGACGGTGTTGTCGACAGCATATTCCATGATCGCTCCAGCTCGGATGTTTGGTGACTTTGCCTGTTGAGACTGAGATGGCGGGACCTGCATGCGAATTTCGGCGCAGGCCCAACGATTCATCGCGAGCGATCCTCGGACAGCGGCGCGCGCGTCGGCTGTTCCACCACCAGATAGTCGGCGCTGCGCAGGCTCACGCTCACCGCGTGATCGCCCGCATTGAAGCTGATCGTCGGCTCGTCGAGCAGCTTGGGATCGCAGTAGGAGGGAATCCCGAACACCTGTCCGAAGGGAGGAATCGCACCTGGCGTCAGCGACGTCAATTCCTCCACCTCGTCGCGCGTGGCAAAGCGCAGGCTCTTGACGCCCAGCGCCTTCCTCGCACGAGCGCTGTCGAGGCGCCGGTCGCCGGGCAGCACGAGCAGGACAAACCGCCCGTCCGCCCTGCATATCAGCGCCTTCGCACCGCTGGCAAGCGGCGTGCCGCGGACCCGCGCCGCCTCCTCGCTCGTATGGACGGGTTCGTGTCGCAACACGTCGTAAGCCACCCCCTTGCCGTCGAGCAAGGCAATCAAGCGATCGAAAACGACTGTAGCGCCCATCTGGTCGAAGCATCTTTCGCGCTGGCGCCCGCATGAGACGGATTGTCGCAGCGGCCATCGAACTTCCACGTAAGTGTATCGCGCGGCGCACCCGGCCGATTCTCGGCGATACTTTTCAGGCGCAGCGCGCCGCGATGATCCATGTGCTTTGGCATTCGCGAGCGGGTGCGCAGAGCGCGCGCTGAAGCGCGTACCGCGGCGCGGCAAACGCCGGTAACATCACGTTCTTTTGCTCGTCGCGCTGCCATCGCGGCCCACTTCGCCATGACCCATCAACACGACAATCCCCTGCTGCAGCCCTGGACTTCGACATTCGGGCTGCCCCCTTTCGCCGCCACGCGGCCCGAACACTTCGTCCCTGCCTTCGACGAGGCGATTGCCGCGCATCGGGCGGAGGTCGGCCGGATCGCCGGCAGCGCCGAGCCGCCCGGCTTCGACAACACCATCGCCGCGCTTGATCGCAGCGGTCGCCTGCTCTCCCGCATCGAGAAGATGTTCTTCAATCTGGCGGCGTCCGAAACCTCTCCCGCGCTGCAGGCGCTCGAGCGCGAGATGTCGCCGCGACTGGCCGGTCATGAAAGCGCCATCCGGCTCGATGCCGCGCTCTTTGCCCGCATCGACGCGCTGCACCGGCAGCAGCCATCGCCGGCGCTCGCGCCGGAGCAACGGCGGCTTCTCGACCGCATCCACCTGGACTTCGTGCGGGCAGGCGCGGCATTGCCCGCTGCCTCGCGCGAGCGCCTGGCGGCGATCGATGAACAACTCGCGCGGCTCACGACGCAATTCAGCCAGAACGTGCTTGCCGACGAGGCGAGCTACCGGTTGGTGCTGCGCGACGAGCGCGATCTCGCCGGGCTCCCCGCCGGCATTCGCGCTGCAGCGCGGGCCGCCGCACAGGAGCGCGGCATCGACGACGCCTGGGTCATCACACTGTCGCGTTCGCTGGTCGTGCCCTTCCTCACGTTCTCCGACCGGCGCGACTTGCGCGAACAGGCATTCAAGGCCTGGACGCGGCGCGGCGAGAGCGGCAACGAGCACGACAACCGGCCGCTGATGGCGGAGATCCTCGCGCTGCGCCAGGAACTGGCTCGCCTGCACGGTTACGAAACCTACGCCGACTACGCGCTGGTCGACCGGATGGCGGCCACGCCGGACGCCGTGGCGCGCTTGCTCCGGGAGGTGTGGGAACCGGCGCGCAAGCAGGCGATCGCGGAGTCTGCGGCGCTGGCGGACATGGCGCGCGCCGCTGGCGTGACCGATCCGATCGAGCCCTGGGATTGGCGCTACTGGACGGAGAAGCTGCGCGCCGCGCGCTACGGCTTCGACGACGCCGCATTGAAGCCCTACTTTTCCCTCGATCGCATGCTCGCCGCAGCCTTCGACACCGCGCGCCGGCTGTTCGGCATCGAGTTCGTCGAACGACTCGACCTGCACGCCTATCACCCGGACGTGCGCGCGTTCGAAGTGCGCGACAGCGCGGGCAAGCCCGTGGGCGTGTTCCTCTTCGACAACTACGCGCGGCAATCGAAGCACGGCGGCGCCTGGATGAGTGCGTACCGGACACAGTCGCGCATCGACGGGGACATCCTGCCGATCATCGTCAACAACAACAATTTCTCCAAGGCCCCGCCGGGCGAGCCGACGCTGCTCTCCGCCGACGACCTGCGCACGCTGTTCCACGAATTCGGGCACGGCCTGCACGGCCTGCTCTCCGACGTCACCTACGAGCGGCTGTCCGGCACGCAGGTGCTGAGCGATTTCGTCGAGTTGCCGTCGCAGATCTTCGAGCACTGGGCCTTCGAGCCCGAAGTCCTGCAGCGCCACGCGCGGCATTGCGAAACCGGCGAGCCGATCCCCGCAGCGCTGCTGCAGAAGATGCTGGCGGCCCGTCGTTTCAACCAGGGTTTCGAGACCGTCGAGTACACGGCTTGCGCGTTGATCGACATGGCCTTGCACGCGCGGCGCGATGTGGCGGGAATCGACTTCGGCGCCTTCGAGCGCGACGAACTCGCGCGCATCGGCATGCCGCGCGAGATCGTGCTGCGGCACCGTCTGCCGCATTTCGGGCATCTCTTCTCGGGCTCCTCCTATGCCGCCGGCTACTACGTTTACATGTGGGCGGAGGTGCTCGACGCGGACGGCTATGCGGCCTTCACCGAGGCGGGTGACCCCTTCGATCCGGCGACCGCGCAGCGCCTTTTGCGCTATATTTACTCGTCCGGCGGGACGCTCGACCCTGCCGCGGCGTTCCGTTCGTTCCGTGGTCGCGACCCCGTCATCGAACCGATGCTGATCGATCGCGGATTGATGGCGGCCAACTGAAGCAATGGAGCGACGTACCGCCGTCGCAATGCAACCGGAGGAGGAAGCACCGTGGCCAAGCTCAACATCAACGGCAAGACGCGCGACGTGCAGGTGGAAGCGGACACCCCGCTGCTGTGGGTGCTTCGCGAGCAACTGGGCCTCACCGGCACCAAGTACGGCTGCGGCGTGGCGCTCTGCGGCGCCTGTGCCGTGCACGTCAACGGCGAGGTCGAGCGCTCCTGCGTGATCACCGTCGGAAGCCTCAAGCCCGCCGACCGCGTCGTCACCATCGAAGGCCTCTCTCCCAAGCGCTCGCATCCGGTGCAGAAGGCGTGGGCGGAGCTCGACGTGCCGCAGTGCGGCTATTGCCACTCCGGCCAGATCATGACCGCCGCGGCACTGCTGCGCGAGAAGCCGCACCCGACCGATCAGGAGATCGACGCCGCGATGACCAACATCTGTCGCTGCGGCACCTACCAGCGCGTGCGCGCGGCCGTGCATCTCGCGGCCGCGATGCCGAAGGCAGCACCCGGCAAGGCCAAAGCATGAGCGCGAAGGGCCGCCCCGAGCGCGAATACCGGAGTGCGCAGCACGAAGGTACACCAGTGAACGCGAGGAGAGCCGCCATGACCAAAGCCACCCCGGTTCCCGCCACCAACCTATCGCGGCGCAGATTCATCATCGGCTCCGCCGTCGCTGCGGGCGGCGGACTCGCCCTCGGCGTTCCCTTCCCGTTTCTGGTCGATGCCGACGCCGGCACGGCGGCCGCGGCAACCGGCGCGGCGACCGGCCCCGAAGTGACCGCCTGGGTCGTCATCAAGCCCGACGACAGCTGCGTGGTCCGCATCGCGCGCTCCGAGATGGGCCAGGGCACGCTCACCGGGCTCGCCCAGCTGGTCGCCGAGGAACTCGAGTGCGACTGGAAAAATGTGAGCACCGAATTCCCGACGCCGGGCCAGAGCCTCGCCCGCAACCGGGTATGGGGCGAGATGACCACCGGCGGCAGTCGCGGCATCCGCATCTCCGAAGACTACGTGCGCCGCGGCGGCGCGGCGGCGCGAATCATGCTGCTGCAGGCCGCGGCCGAACAGTGGAAAGTGCCGGCCAGCGAACTCACCGTCGCCAACGGCATCATCACGCACGCGGCGACGAAGCGCACCACGTCCTACGGCAAGGTTGCGGCTGCGGCAGCGAAATTGTCGCCTCCGGATCCCAAGAGCATCACGCTCAAGAACCCGAAGGACTGGAAGATCGCCGGCAAGTCGATGAAGCGGCTCGACACCGCCGAGAAGCTCGACGGCAGCCTGGTCTACGCGATCGACGTCAAGCTTCCCGGCATGTTGAACGCGGCGATCCGCGCCTGCCCGGTGTTTGGCGGCAAGCTCGTGAGCTACGACGAGGCTGCGATCGCCAAGCGTCCGGGCTTCAAGCGCGTCGTCAAGGTCAACGACTACACCGTGGCGGTGGTCGCCGACACCTGGTGGCGGGCGAAGACGATACTCGACGCGCTGCCGATATCGTGGGACGAGGGCGCCGGCGCGGTGCAGTCGAGTGCGACGATCGCCGCGCGTCTTGCGGAAGGCCTGACGGCGGCGACCGCGCACGCGATGCGCAACGAAGGCGACGCCCTGAAGGCGATCGAAGGCGCGGCGAAGAAAGTCGAGGCGGTCTACAGCACGCCCTTCCTCGCGCACGCGACGATGGAACCGATGAACTGCACCGCGCTCATCACTGCCGACCGCGCCGAAGTGTGGGTGGGCACGCAGAACGGCGAGGCTGCGCTCGCCGCGCTGGCCGAGGAGACCGGCTATCCGCCCGCGAAGTGCGAAGTGCACAAACACATCCTGGGCACCGGCTTCGGGCGGCGTGGCGGCACGCAGGACTACGTCAAGCAGGCGGCGGCGATCGCCAAGCAGATGCCCGGCATCCCGATCAAGATGATCTGGAGCCGTGAAGAGGACATGACGCACGACTTCTACCGGCCGATTTCGCAGTGCCGCCTCGCCGCGGGACTCGACGCTTCCGGCAAGCTGGTCGGCCTGCACCTGCGGGTGTCCGGCCAGTCGATCAACGCCTATGCCAATCCGCCAGCGGCCCGGGAAGGCAAGGATGACCGCCAGCTGCAGGGCTACACCGACAAGCCCGGCGACGCGCAGATGGGCTACACCTTCCCCAACCTGCTGGTCGAGTACGCGATGCGCAACACGCACGTGCCGGTCGGCGCCTGGCGCGGCGTCAACATCAACCAGAACGGCCTCTACCTCGAGTGCTTCATCGACGAAGTCGCCAAGGCGGCGGACACCGATCCGCTGGCATTCCGGCGCGCGCTGATGGGCAAGCACCCGAAGCATCTGGCCGTCCTCGACGCCGTTGCCGCGAAGGCCGGGTGGGGCCAGCCGCTGCCCGCCGGCGTGCATCGCGGCATCGCAGCGTTCATGGGCTTCGGCAGTTATTCAGCGGCAGTGGCCGAGATCTCCTTCGGCGCCGACGGCAAGCTGAAGATCCATCGCATGGTGGTGGCGCTGAACTGCGGCCACGCGGTCAATCCCGACCAGATCGCCGCGCAGGTCGAAGGCTCGGTCGTCTATGGCCTCTCCGCCACGCTGTACGGCGAGTGCACGATCGACAAGGGTCGGGTGGTCGAGCAGAACTTCGACCGCTACCCGGTGATGCTGCTCACCGACATGCCGAAGGTCGAGACGGTGATCGTGCCGAGTTTCGACTTCTGGGGCGGCGTCGGCGAGCCCCCGATCTCCGTGGTGGCGCCGGCGGTGATGAATGCGATCTTCGCCGCCACCGGCAAGCCCATGCGCGAGTTGCCGCTGCGCAAGCTCGGCATCAAGGTGTAGCGCGCGCCGCCGCGCGCGACGGCAAACCCGGTCGCGCCGCTGGCGACGGGGAACCTCAGGGCGCCATGCCGCCGACTTCGAAGTTCGCGAGCCTCTCCAGCGCCCGCACCATCGCCGAGTGATCCCAGGCCTTGCCGCCGTGCGCGGCGCAGGCGTTGAACAGTTCCTGCGCAGTCGCGGCATTGGGCAGCGACACCCCGAAGGCGCGGGCGGAGGTCGTACGCGTACAGCGTGTGGCCACCGGTGATCAGATGCCCGGCCATCGGCGTGCCCATGATGCCGAGGCCGACGAAGCCCACTTTGCTCATCGCGTTGCTCCTGCGTATCGAATCAGTGGGGGAAGAGGGTGTCGCAGCGTCAGCGCACGAGGCAGGGCTGCTTGCGGTCGAAGGTCCAGCCGGGAATGAGGAACTGCATCGCCACCGCGTCGTCGCGCGCTCCAAGGCCGTGATCGAGATAAAGGCGATGCGCCTTGTCGACTTCGGCCATGTCGAGCTCGACACCCAGGCCCGGCGTTTCGGGGACGCGTATCTGGCCGTCGACGATGCGCAAGGGCTCGCGCGTCAGCCGCTGGCCGTCCTGCCAGATCCAATGCGTGTCGATGGCGGTGATCTGCCCCGGCGCCGCCGCGGCGACGTGGGTGAACATCGCCAGCGAGACATCGAAGTGATTGTTCGAATGCGAACCCCAGGTGAGACCCCACTCGTTGCACATCTGCGCGACGCGAACAGACCCCTGCATCGTCCAGAAATGCGGGTCGGCCAGCGGGATGTCGACCGCGTGCAACCGGATCGCGTGCGCCATCTCGCGCCAGTCGGTGGCGATCATGTTGGTCGCCGTGCGCAAACCGGTCGCCTGGCGAAACTCGGCCATCACCTCCCGTCCCGAATAGACGCCTTCGGAGCCGCAGGGATCCTCGGCGTAGGCGAGCACGCCGTGCAGGTCGCGGCACAGGCGGATGGCGTCGGCGAGCAGCCAGCCGCCGTTGGGGTCGAGCGTGATGCGCGCATCGGGAAAGCGGCGAGCAAGCGCCGTCACGGCTTCGATCTCTTCCTCGCCGCGCAGCACGCCGCCCTTCAGCTTGAAGTCGTTGAAGCCGTAGCGCGCCTTCGCCGCGTCGGCGAGGCGGACGATCGCCTCGGCGGTCAGCGCCGGCTCGTGGCGCAGGCGCAGCCAATCGTCGGCCGCGTCGGGTGCGCTGGTGTAGTCGAGTGTCGTGCGCCCGCGGTCGCCGACGTAGAACAGATAGCCCAGCACGTCCACGGCCGTGCGCTGCTGCCCTTCGCCCAGCAGCGCGGCGACCGGCACGCCGAGATGCTTGCCGAGGAGGTCGAGCAGCGCCGCCTCGACCGCGGTCACCGCGTGGATCGTCACCCGCTGGTCGAAGGTCTGCTGACCGCGGCCACCTGCATCGCGATCGGCAAAGCGCTGGCGCATGGCGTTGAGGACGCCGTGCCAGCCGCCGATCGACGCGCCGACGACCAGCGTCCGCGCATCCTCCAGCGTCTTCCGTATGGCCTCGCCGCCCGGCACTTCGCCCACGCCGGTGTTGCCGGCGCTGTCGGTGAGCAGCACCAGGTTGCGGGTGAAATACGGCCCGTGGGCGCCGGAAAGATTCAACAACATGCTGTCCCGGCCCGCCACCGGGATCACCTTCATCTCGCGCACGACCGGCGCGCCGCGCGCCGCGCTGCCGGGGCGCACTGAAACGGCTGCGGAAACCGACATCATTCGGCCACGATCTTGCCGGTTTCGATCACCTGCTTCCAGCGCGCGAGTTCGGCGTTGAGGAACGTCGCGAACTGCTCGGGCGTATTGGCGACGATCTCGAAACCGAGGCCTTCCATCCGCGATCTGATTTCCGGATCGTTGAGCGCGCCGACGATCGCGCCATGCAGTTTCTGCCTGACGTCGGCGGGCAGCCCCTTCGGCGCGGCGATGCCCTGCCACGAGAACACGTCCACGTCCTTCGCGCCCGCTTCGGTGAGTGTCGGCACCTGCGGCAGCAGTGGCGAACGCGCGTCGCCGGTGACCGCCAGCACGATGAGCTTGCCCGCCTTGATATGGTTGATCACCGCATTGATGTTCTGGAACGAGACGTCGACATGGCCGGCGAGAAGATCGGTGATCGCCGGCGCGCCGCCCTTGTACGGCACGTGCACGCCGGTGCTGCCGGTCTTCTGCATGAACAGCGCCGCCGTCAGGTGGTCGGACGAACCGGATCCCGAATTGGCGAAGGTGATCTTGTCCGGTGTCTTCTTCATCAACGCCACCAGATCGCCCACCGACTTGGCGGCGAAGTTGGGATTGGCGACCAGCACGTTCGGCGCGCGCACCGCGACGGTCAGCAGGTCGAAATCCTTCGCCGGATCGTAGGCGAGATTTTTCTGCAGAAAGGGGTTGACCGCGAAGACGCCGATCGAGGCGACCATGAACGTGTAGCCGTCGGGTGCTGCGCGCTTGACCGCGGTCGCGCCGATCGCACCCGTGGCGCCGGCGCGATTGTCGATGACGAAGGTCTGGCCGAGTTGCTGCTGCAGTTTCGGCGCGATGTTGCGCGCCACCATGTCGGTGGACCCGCCGGCAGGAAACGGGACGATGATGGTGACGGTCTTCTCGGGCCAGGCGGCGTATGCCGACCCGACGAGCCCCGCGGCGAATGCCGCACCCAGCAGCAGTTTCTTCATTTTCGATTCCTTGGCGTTTGGCGGTCAATTACCCGGTTGTGGAGTCCCGCCCTTGCCGGACCGGGATGCGCGCGCTGCGCGCGACCCGCCACAGCGCGCCGACGACGGTCAGCGTTGCGGGAAGGCGCGTCTCTCACGAGAGTGCCGGTCGTCAAGTTCAGGGGCCTGCATCTTACCCTGCCGGCAGCGTCATCTCGAAGCGCGCGCCTGTCGTCGTCGCGACCGCTTCGATGCTGCCGCCATGCGCCAGCACGATCGATCGCGCGATGGCGAGCCCCAGGCCCGCGCCTTCGCTGCTGCGCTGGCGCGAGGGATCGGCGCGATAGAAACGGTCGAAGATCCGGGCCCGATGCTCGGCGGCGATCGGCTCGCCGGGGTTGGCGACCGTTATCCGGACCCCGCCGCTCTCGCCCGGGCGCAACCCGATCGTCACCTCCCCCGCCTCCGGCGCGTGGCGCACGGCGTTGGAGACAAGGTTGCCGATGGCGCGGCGGAGCATCAGCCTGTCGCCGCTGATCCGGCCCTCGCCCGAGCGGCGCAGGCGAATGTTTCGTTCGGCGGCGAGCACCTCGTAGTACTCGACGACGGCGTCGACTTCCTGCGCGAGGTCCAGCGCTTCACGGTTGGGCACCAGCAGACCGTTGTCGGCTTTGGCGAGGAACAGCATGTCGGCGATCATCCGCGCCATGTGCTCGTATTCCTCGAGGCTGGAGTAGAGGATCTCGCGATAGCTCTCGGCCGTGCGCGAGCGCGACAGCGCGACCTGCGTCTCGATCATCAGGTTGCTGATCGGCGTGCGCAGCTCGTGCGCGATGTCCCCCGAAAACTCGTTGAGGCGCCGGAACGAGTCTTCGAGCCGGCCCAGCATGCCGTTGAAGGACGCCGCGAGATCGCACGAGCTCCGCCGGTAACGTGTCCACGTCGAGCCGCTGATCGAGGCGACTCGCGGATATGCCCTTCGCGACACCCGCCATGTCGCGTAGCGGCGTGAGGCCGCGCCGTGTCGCGATCCACGTCAGCGCGCCAGCGACCGCGAGGCACACGACCAGCGCCGTCATCAACGCTTCGGACAGCGCCTGCATGAACGTCTGGTGATGTCCGATATCGAGCGCCACGCCCACGGCGAGACGCGCACCGCCGGCCAACCCCGCGGGCACGGCCTCGACCAGCCCCCGGTAGCTCACGCCATTGCGGTCCCAGCGCAGGAAGGGCGTGACCGCGGCGCCATCGGCAGGCAGCGCGCCCGCCTTCCAGTCGACAGGAAACACGAGCTCCGGCGCGGCGTAAAGAATCGCCCCGCGATCGTCGGCGACCGCGACGTAGAGGCCATGATGGCCGACCAGGGCATCGTCCAGGTGGCGGGGCAAGGCGGCAAGGTCCTCGGCGCTGCGCACGTTGGCGATAGTCCGGCGCAGCAGCACCAGCTTGCCGCCGATCTCCATCCGGTCCTGCTCCTGGAAATGCACCTCTATCGCCGAGGCGAGCCAGGTGCCGCCGGAGACCAGGACGACCGCCAGGATCGCGAGAAACAGGAGATTCAGGCGCAGCGCGATCGAGGGCGGACGTTTCATGCGGCCTCGGGCAACTCGATCACATAACCCATGCCGCGCACGGTGCGGATCAGCTTGACGTCGAATGCGTCGTCGATCTTCGCGCGCAGGCGCCGCACCGCTACCTCGATCACGTTGGTGTCGCTGTCGAAATTCATGTCCCACACCTGCGAGGCGATCAGCGACCGGGGCAGCACTTCGCCGCGGCGACGCAGCAGGAGTTCGAGCAGCGCGAACTCCTTGGCCGTGAGGTCGATCCGCCGCCCACCCCGCACGACGCGCCGCCGCATGAGATCGAGCTCGAGGTCGGCGACGCGCAGCGACTCGGGCTCGCGCGCCTTGCCCCGGCGCAGCAGCGTGCGCACGCGTGCCAGAAGCTCCGAGAACGCGAAGGGCTTGACAAGATAGTCGTCGGCGCCCGCCTCGAGCCCCCTGACGCGGTCGTCCACGTCGTCGCGCGCGGTGAGAAAGAGCACCGGCAGGTCGCGCCCTGCACGGCGCAGGGCCGTGAGCACCTGCCAGCCGTCGGCGCCGGGCAGCATGACGTCGAGGATGACGAGGTCGTAGGCCTCGTGCATGGCCAGGTGCAGGCCGTCGATGCCGTCCCGCGCAAGATCGGTCACGAACCCGGCTTCGGCGAGCCCTTGCTTGAGATAGGCGCCGGTCTTGGGCTCGTCTTCGACGATCAGGATTTTCATCGGTTTCCTGGCGGCGCGTGAGGCGGCGCGCGATGACGGGCATTGTGCCGCAGACAGCCCGGGATGGCGCGAAGATTACCGAATCGTAATCTCCAGGACAGGTTGCCGTACGGCGCGCGACGCGATACTGGCGGCGTTGCGCAGACGTCTGCGCCGTACGCCACCCTCCACTCGCAAGCAGGAGCCTCTCTCGTGAAATCCCCGCTCGTCACCTTGGTTGCAGGCCTTGTCGCCCTGACCCCGCTCGCCGCGCTCGGGCAGACCGATCACTCGCAGCACATGGCGCCGACCAGGGCCGTGGCGCCGGCAACGGCACCGATGACCAGCGGCGTGGTGAAAAAGGTCGACATGGCGCGCAGCGAGCTCACGATCGCCCATGAGGACATCAAGAACCTCGACATGCCGAAGATGACGATGACCTTTCGCGTCAAGGACCCGGCCTGGCTCAAGAAGATGAAGGACGGCGACAGGATTCGCTTCGTCGCCGACATGGTCAAGGGCGAACTCACCGTCGTTGCGTACGAAATCGCGAAATAGCGGCAACGTCTGCCGTCAAGAGCAAAGGACTCACCCCATGCTGTCCAGACGCACGCCCGGCGTGCCGATGCTGGTGTTGTTGCTCTGGCTCGCCAGCACATCGGTTTCGGCGCAAGAGGCGTTTCCCGGCGACAGCGTCGAAAGCCTGCTCGCCTATGCGCGCGACCGCCATCCGGAGTTGCAGGCGATGCGGCACGAGGCGGCGGCGGCGCAGCAACGCATCGGCCCCGCCAGCGCGCTGCCCGATCCGATGTTCAAGACCGAGTTGCAGAACATCACCAACGCCGGCAGCGACGCGTCGCCCAGCCTGCTGCCGAACAAGGTGGGGTCGACCAAATACACGATTTCGCAGTCGCTCCCGTTCTGGGGCAAGCGCGACCTCCGGCAAGGCGTGGCGGAAGCCGATGCGCTTCAGGCCGATCGTCGCGTGAGCGCGACCTGGGCCGAGCTTGCCGCCAGGATCAAGACCGCCTACGCGCAGTACCAGCTCGCGGCGCGCAACGAGGAACTCGCGCGCGAAGTGCTCACGCTCATGGGCAGCCTGGAGAGCCTGGCGCAGGTGCGCTACTCGAGCGGGCTCGTTCCGCAGCAGGACGCGATCCGCGCCCAGGTCGAACTTACCGGCATGCGCACCGACCTCGTGATGCTGGACAGCGAAAAACGACAATGGCAGGCGAAGCTCAACAGCCTGCTCACCCGACCCGCCAATGCGCCATTGGCGGACCCCAGGCGCACTCGAACATTGCCGCCCCCGGCGCGGCTCGACCCTGCGGCACTGGCCGATCGGCTGGTGGCCAACAATCCCCAGCTCGCGATCGAGGATGCGCGCATCCAGTCGGCCGAACGCGGACGCGATCTCACCTACCGCAACCGCTATCCGGATTTCAGCGTCGGCGTTTCGCCGATCCAGATGGGCAGCCGGATCAACGAATGGGAGTTGATGGTCGAGGTCAATATCCCGCTGCAGCAAGGGTCTCGCCGCGCGCAGGAGTCCGAGGCGGAGTCGATGCTCTCTGCCGCCCGTTCGCGCAGGGAAGCCGCCTTGCTGCAGGCGCGCGCCGAACTCGGCGAGCACGTCGCGGCGCTCGATGCCGCCCGACGGATCGAGGAACTGCTCACGACGCAATTGTTGCCGCAGGCCGGCCTGACACTGCAGTCGGCGATGGCCGCCTACGAGAACGGCCGCGTCGACTTCGCCACCCTGCTCGAGGCGCAGCGGCAGATCCGCAAAGCGAAACAGGATCGCGAAAAGGCGAACGCCGAAGCTCAGATGCGGTTGGCCGAAATCGAACGGCTGCTGGGAGAAGACCTGTGAAAACCGGAACCGCCGCGTTGGCCGCGGCAGCGATGCTGGCGCTGGGGGTGGCGGGTGGCTATTGGTGGGCGCAGCGGACTCCGGCCGGAGTGTCGAACACGTCCCCCGCGCCTGCGGGCGCGATCGCGATCGGCGCGACCCCGGGCGATGCCGCCAAGCCGGTGCGCAAGCTGCGCTTCTACCGCAACCCGATGGGGCTGCCGGACACCTCGCCGACGCCGAAGAAGGATCCGATGGGGATGGACTACATCCCGGTCTACGAAGGCGACGACGATGCCGTCGACGAGGGCAAGTCGGTGAAGATCAGCGTCGATCGGGTGCAGAAGCTCGGCGTGCGCACCGAACCCGCGGCGCTGCGCGTGCTCGAGCGCAACGTGCGCGCGCTGGGGCGGGTCGAGATCGACGAGCGCCGCGTGGTCGCCGTCGCGCCCAAGTTCGAAGGCTGGGTCGAGAAATTGCTGGTCAACGCAACGGGACAGCCGGTGGCCAAGGGCCAGCCGCTGTTCGAAGTCTACAGCCCAGAGCTCGTGTCGGCGCAGCGCGAGTACCTGATCGCGGTCAAGGGCGTCGAGGCATTGAAGGATGCCGGCGGCGACGCGCAGGCGGGGATGAGCCGGCTCGCCGAGTCGAGCCTGGCGCGCCTGCGCAATTGGGACATTCCGGACGAGCAGGTGAAGGCGCTGGTGGGCTCCGGCGAGATCCGCCGCACGTTGACCTTCCGCTCGCCCGCGGGCGGCATCGTGCTGGAGAAGAAGGCGTTGCAGGGCATGCGCTTCATGCCCGGCGAGGCGCTCTTCCAGATCGCCGACCTGTCCGCCCTGTGGGTGATCGCCGACGTGTTCGAGCAGGACCTCGGACAGATTCGCGTCGGCAGCACCGCGAAGCTCAGGTTCAACGCCTATCCGGGCAAGACCTTCGACGGCCGGATCACCTACATCTACCCGACGTTGAAGCCCGAAACACGGACGGTGCCGATCCGCATCGAGCTTGCCAATCCGGGACAGCAGCTGAAGCCGGCGATGTTCGCCGAGGTCGAACTGCCGGTCGGTGCGAGGGCCAAGGTCGTCACCGTGCCGACCTCGGCCGTCATCGACAGCGGCACGCGCCGCATCGTCTTCGTGCAACTGGCCGAAGGGCGCTTCGAGCCGCGCGAGGTCAAGCTCGGCGCGCGCAGCGACACTCACGTCGAAATCCTCGATGGGGTGAAGGAAGGCGAGCCGGTCGTCACCGCCGCCAACTTCCTGATCGACGCCGAAAGCAACCTGAAAGCGGCCATCGGCGGCTTCGGCAGCGGTAGCGCCACGCCCGGCGCCGCGCCTGCCAAGGTCGGCCACAAGGCGCACGGCAGCATCGTTGCGATCGACGCCAAGGCCGGAACGCTGTCGGTCAAGCACGATCCCGTGCCGAGCCTCAAATGGCCGGCGATGACCATGGAGTTCGTGCCGGCCAACCCGTCGCTGCTGCAGGGATTGAAGCCAGGAAGCACCTTCGACTTCGAGTTCGTCGAACGCAAGCCGGGCGAGTGGGTGATCACGTCCATCGCGCCATCGCCGGTGACTCCGATGCGAAGCAGGGAATAACGCTCGTTGGTGCGCCTCCAGTACTCCGGCGCAAGAAATGGTTGATCCGTTCGCCCTGAGCTTGTCGAAGGGCCTGTCCTGAGCTTGTCGAAGGAAGCTTGTCGAAGGGCCTGTCCTGAGCTTGTCGAAGGAAGCTTGTCGAAGGGCCTGTCCTGAGCGTGTCGAAGGGCTTCGACTGGCTCAGCCCGAACGGAAACTGAGACTGGCTCAGCCCGAACGGAAACTGAGACTGGCTCAGCCCGAACGGAAACTGAGACTGGCTCAGCCCGAACGGAAACTGAGACTGGCTCAGCCCGAACGGGGTTTGATACGTCGCGGCTAAGACCGCTCCTACAAAGGACGGAAGGGAATATCGCAGTGCTGGGAAAACTTATCGAGTGGTCGGCGCGGAACGTCTTTCTGGTGCTGCTGGCGACGGTGTTCGTCACGCTGGCGGGCGTCTATGCGGTGATGAAGACGCCGCTGGACGCGCTGCCCGATCTCTCCGACGTCCAGGTGATCATCTATACCGAGTTCCCCGGCCAGGCGCCGCAGGTGGTCGAGGATCAGGTCACCTATCCGCTGACCACGGCGATGCTGTCGGTGCCCAAGTCGAAAGTCGTCCGCGGCTTCTCGTTCTTCGGCGCGTCGTTCGTCTACGTGATCTTCGAGGACGGCACCGACATCTACTGGGCGCGCTCGCGCGTGCTCGAGTACCTCAACTTCGCCGCCGGCCGCCTGCCGCGCGGCGTGACGCCCGCAGCTCGGGCCCGATGCCACCGGCGTGGGCTGGGTCTACCAGTACGCGGTGGTCAGTGCGCAGCACACGCTGGCCGAGTTGCGCACCATCCAGGACTGGTACCTGCGCTACCAGCTGGCCAAGGCGCCGGGTGTCGCCGAAGTCGCGAGCGTGGGCGGCTTCGTCCAGCAGTACCAGGTCACCGTCGACCCGACCCGGCTTCGCGCCTACAACATCCCGCTGGCCAAGGTCGGGCAGGTGATCCGCGACTCGAACCGCGACGTCGGCGGGCGCGTGATCGAGATGGCCGAGGCCGAGTACATGGTGCGCGGCCGCGGCTACCTGCGCGGGAGCGCCGACATCGAGCAACTGGTGGTCAAGAGCGACAAGGGCACGCCGGTGCTGATCCGCGACATCGCCCGCGTCGAACTCGGCCCCGACGAGCGCCGCGGCCTGACCGAGTTGAACGGCGAGGGCGAGGTGGTGTCCGGCATCGTGATGGCGCGCTACGGCCAGAACGCGCTGGAGGTGATCCACAACCTCAAGGCCAAGATCGAGGAGGTGAAGAGCGGGCTGCCGGCGGGCGTGGAAATCGTCACCACCTACGATCGTTCCGATCTCATCCATCGCGCCATCGACACCCTGAAGCGCACGCTGATCGAGGAAAGCCTCATCGTCGCGGCCGTATGCATCGTCTTCCTGCTGCATGTGCGCAGCGCGCTGGTGGCGATCCTGATGCTGCCGGTCGGTATCCTGATCGCGTTCATCGCCATGCGCCTCCTGGGCATGAACTCCAACATCATGAGCCTCGGCGGCATCGCCATCGCCGTCGGCGCCATGATCGACGCCGCGATCGTGATGATCGAGAACGCGCACAAGCATCTCGAGCGCCTGCAAGCCCGGCGAATCGCGCGACGCAGGCGATGATCGATGCCTGCCGCGAGGTCGGCCCGGCGCTGTTCTTTTCGCTGCTGATCATCACCGTGTCGTTCCTGCCGGTGTTCAGCCTCGAAGGCCAGGAAGGGCGCCTGTTCTCGCCGCTGGCGTTCACCAAGACCTTCGCCATGGCCGGCGCCGCGCTGCTTTCGGTGACGCTGGTGCCGGTGCTGATGATGCTGTTCATCCGCGGCAAGGTGATGCCGGAGGCGAAGAATCCCGTCAACCGCTTCCTGATCTGGGTCTACCGGCCGATCATCGCCACCGTGATGCGGTTCAAGGTGGTGACGATTCTCCTCGCCGTCGCGGTGCTGGCCGTCGACTGCGTGGCCGGCGATGCGCCTCGGCTCCGAGTTCATGCCGGCGCTGAACGAGGGGACGCTGTTCTACATGCCGACCTCGCTGCCGGCGATGTCGATCACCAAGGCGGCCGAACTGGTCCAGACGCAGAACAAGATCATCAAGAGCTTCCCCGAGGTCGCGTCGGTCTTCGGCAAGGCGGGGCGCGCGCAGACCGCGACCGACCCGGCACCGGTCGAGATGTTCGAGACGGTGATCAACCTGAAGCCCGAAGCCGAATGGCGCGCGGGCATGACCACCGACAAGCTGATCGCCGAGATGGACAAGGCGCTGCAGATTCCCGGCGTGTCGAATGCCTGGACGATGCCGATCAAGGCGCGCACCGACATGCTCTCGACCGGCATCCGCACCCCGATCGGCATCAAGGTCTTCGGCAAGGACCTCACCGAGATGGAGCGCCTGGCCAAGGAGATCGAGGCGGTGGTCAAGAAGGTGCCCGGGACCACCAGCGCCTTCGCCGAGCGGATCACCGGCGGCTACTACCTCGACATCGAGCCCGACCGGCAGGCGCTGGCCCGCTACGGCCTGGCGGTCGGCGAGTTGCAGGACGTGATCGCCACCGCGCTGGGCGGCGAGATGGTGACCACCACCGTCGAGGGGCGCGAGCGCTTCGGCGTCAGCGTTCGCTATCCGCGCGAACTGCGCAGCGATCCGCAGCAGATCGCCGCCAGCGTGCTGGTGCCGACGATGGACGGCGCGATGCTGCCGCTGGGCCAGCTCGCAAGTATCCGCATCACCAAGGGCGCGCCGGCGATTCGCACCGAGAATGCGCTGCTGTCCGCGTACATCTACGTCGACATCCGCGACCGCGACATCGGCGGCTACGTCGCCGACGCGCGCAAGGCGGTCAACGACAGCGTCAAGTTTCCGCCCGGCTACTACATCGCCTGGAGCGGCCAGTTCGAGTACATGGAGCGCGCACTGGAAAAGCTGAAGGTGGTGGTTCCGGTCACCCTGCTGCTGATCTTCCTGCTGCTCTATCTCAACTTCCGGCGGCTGACCGAGACCTTCATCGTGATGCTTTCGGTGCCCTTCGCGCTGGTCGGCGGCATCTGGCTGATGTGGTGGCTGGGGTACAACATGTCGGTGGCCGTGGCCGTCGGCTTCATCGCGCTCGCGGGCGTGGCGGCCGAGACCGGCGTGGTGATGCTGATCTATCTCGACCAGGCGTGGCAGAAGATCCGCGACCAGCGCGCGGCGGAAGGCGTCGCACCGACCGCGCGCGACCTCTACGCCGCAGTGATGGAGGGTGCGGTCGAGCGCGTGCGGCCGAAGATGATGACGGTGGTCGCGATCATGGCCGGCCTGCTGCCGATCATGTGGGGAACGGGCACCGGCTCCGAGGTGATGAGCCGGATCGCCGCCCCGATGGTCGGTGGCATGATCTCGTCGACGGTGCTGACGCTGGCGGTGATCCCCGCGATCTACGCGCTGGTGAAGGGCTGGCGTCTGCCACAGTGACGGCGATGCCGCTGTTGAGGAGCGCCTTCAGGCGCGAATCAACGTTGCATCACCGCATTCGCGCCTGAAGGCGCTCCTACAAAGACCTTCGATGCAGGTTTCATGCTGCCCGATTGATTAGAGACTGGAGCGGAAAGTGACAGAACGTTTGCGCGAGGAGGAAATCTCGCCTCAGATCGGCTCGCGGACCCGACACCGCCTGGATGCTCGTCTTCGGCTGCTGGCTGATCGCCACGGCGTCGACGCTGGGGGCGCTGTTCTTCAGCGAGGTCATGCAACTGCCGCCGTGTGCGTTGTGCTGGTACCAGCGCATCTTCATTTTCCCGCTGGTGCTGCTGCTGCCGATGGGACTGTTTCCCTTTGACCGGAAAGTGATCCGCTACGCGCTGCCGCTGCTGCTCGTCGGAAGCTGCATATCGCTGTTCCAGGTGCTGCTGGTCTACGGCGTGATTCCGGAGAACATCCAGCCGTGCCGGCAAGGCGTGTCGTGCAAGGACGTCCAGATCGAATGGCTGGGTTTCGTGTCGATCCCGCTGTTGTCCTTTGTCGCTTTTTTGGCGATGAGCGCGTTGCTGATCGCCGCGCATTTCAGGAGTTCCCGATGAGCCGCAAGACCCTTTTTGCTGTTTCCGCCGTGGTACTGCTGCTGGCCTTCGCCGGCGGTGCCTTGCTGTACAAGAGCGACAAGATCCAGCGCTGGGGCAAGCTGATCGGGCAGAACCAGGCGGCCCTTGCCAGTGCGCACTCGCCGTCGCTCGGAAGTGCGGAGGCCAAGGTGCACATCGTCGAGTTCCTCGATCCCGCGTGCGAAACCTGCGCCGAGTTCTACCCGCAGGTGAAGAGAGATGATGACGGCCAATCCGGACCGGATCCGCCTGTCTGTCCGCCACCTCCCCTTGCACAACGGATCGCTCGAAGTGGTGAAGATCCTGGAAGCGAGCCGCAAGCAGGGCAAGTACTGGCCGACGCTGGAGGCGGTGCTGTCCAGCCAGTCGCGTTGGGTCAGCAACCACATCGCCCGACCGGAAATGGTCTGGGAGGTGCTCGGTGGCGCGGGCTTGAATCTCGAGCAACTGCGGGCCGACATGAATTCGCCCGACGTCGCACGGAACCTCGACCAGGATCGCAGCGACGCCAAGGCATTGAACGTCACCATGACGCCGGAGTACTTCGTCAATGGCCGTCCGCTGCCCGACTTCGGTCTCGCACAGCTGCAGGCGCTGGTCAGGGACGCGGTGCAAAGCGCCTACCGGTGAATCTGCGCCGCGGTTGACCGATTGTACCGTCGGGTCGGAAACAGAACGGAGGGAGCATCGATGAAACGCCGACAATTCCTTGCTGCAGGTGCCGCCAGCACCGCCAGCGCCCTGTTCGGCTGCGGTGGTGGCGGTGGTGGCGGCGGTAGCGGCATGATGTCGGGCGGCCCGCCGGCGCCGCGTGCGGCCCTGGTCGAAGGCCAGCCGCTGCCGACGCTGCCGAGCCTGTCCAACACCAGCGTCGACCCATCGCAGTTCGTGGCATCGCTCTCGGCGGCCCCGGCGCAGCTCGAGCTCTCGACCGGTTCACGCACCGGTCTGTGGCTCTACAACGGCGCGTTCCCGGGGCCGCTCATCGAACTGCGCGAAGGGCAGCGAGTCAGTGTGCGCGTCGAAAATCGGCTGTCGATCGACACCACCGTTCACTGGCACGGGCTGCCGGTCCCGCCGGACCAGGATGGCAGTCCGATGGAGCCGATCCCGGCCGGCGATACGCGCGCCTACACGTACGACATTCCCGCCGGCACCGCCGGCACCTACTGGTACCACCCGCATGCCCACCAGACCACCGCGCTACAGGTGGCCCGGGGTCTCGCTGCCCCGCTGATCGTTCGCAGCAGCGACGACCCTCTCGCGATGCTGCCCGATGTCACGCTGTTCGTTTCGGGCGTTCGCCTCGATGCCGCCGGACAGGTCTCGCCGATGTCCCCGGTCGACGCGATGGTCGGCCGCCAGGGTGAGGTGCTGCTGGTCAACGGCAAGCGCCTCCCGGTGCACAATGTGCAGCCGGGAACGACGCAGCGCTGGCGCGTCCTCAACGCCACCAGCGCGCACTATCTGCGGCTCACGCTCGAGGGCCATTCGCTGACGCTGGTCGGCACCGACGGCGGGCTGCTCGCCGCACCGCAACCGGGCCAATCCGAGATCCTGGTCGCGCCAGCGCAGCGGGTCGAAGTCGTCGTCCGCGTGAGCGGCACGCCGAACGCCCGCTTCCGTTTCCGGGCCTTGCGTCACACCACGGACTCCATGGGTTTCGGTGTCTACGCCGATGAGGACCTGATGACCGTGCAGACCTCCGCCGAATCGCCGGCTGCACCGGTTGCACTGCCGGCCACGCTGCGCGCGCTCGTCGATCCGGGTCCCGCCACCGCGCACCAGCGGCTGCAACTCGACCAGGGCGGAATGGGCATGGGTGCCGGCATGGGGATGCTGAACTTCACCATCAACGGCAGGACCTTCGATCCCACCCGGGTCGATCTCACGACGCAGGTCGGGCGGATCGAGGCATGGGACATCGTCAACAACACGATGATGGACCACCCGATCCACATCCACGGCACGCAGTTCCAGCTGCTGCGTCGGCAATCGGGCGCGACGGTCACGGCGGCACCGTTTCCGGCGTGGCTCGACACCGTCGACGTTCCCGCCGGCGAATCCGCAACGATCAAGGTCCGGCAGACGATGTCTGGCAAGCGGATGTTCCATTGCCATATCCTCGAGCACGAGGACGCGGGAATGATGGGCGTTCTCGACGTGGCGGTTTAGCTGAAAGCCACTGCCGTGCGGCGCTCGACCACTCGTGTCGCGAAGCACTTGACGGTTCCTCCGAGCGCCGGGAACACATCGTCGCGCGAGGCGACGACGCGCCATCCGGGGTGGCGTGCCTCGATCTCATCGCGACGGAACAGCGTGTAATGCCCAGGCTCGAACATATCGAGAAAGGTCGTGCCCTCGGTCAACACATTGATGATCGCAACGCCGCCTGGCGCCACGTGGACGAGCGCGTCATCGAGCAGCTGTAGCGCGCGCGGGCGCGCAAAGAACATGAAGAGCCCGATGGCGGCGACGGTGTCGAACGCTTCTGTTGCGCGCCACGTGGAAAAATCCACCTGCTCGGCGACCAGCGGCAGCCGCTCCTGTTCGGCAACCGCGGTGATCCGGTCGATCGCCGCCTGGCTGCCATCGAGCGCCGTCACCGGCGAGGCACGGCGCGCCGCGGCGATGGAGAAATTGCCAAGGCCGCAGCCCAGGTCCAGCAGCCTGCCCCGCACGTGCGGCAGCGCCCAGGCCTCGAACGGATTCAGCGCGAACTCGGCGGCGCCGATCTGGCGTCGGAACTGCGCGTCGAAAAAGTCGATGGCGCGATTGGTTGTCATCGGAGGCAGGCCGGTCGAACCCATTCTACGCGCGCGGTTTTCTGGCTGTCTTCCCGCACCGGTCATGTCCAGCGATTCGCACTATCCGCATCACCGCGGTCAGTGCTAGCATGGGCAACGCTGCCCGATTCCTCGCGGCGGGCCCATCGACTCAGGAGGCTTCCAATGCGCTGGTTCAAAGACCGCTTGCCCTTTCCCGCGGCATTGCTGCTGTTCTCACTCTTCGCAACGACGTCCGCGCTTCGTGCGCAAACACCGCCGGAGTTGCCTTCGGGGTGGACCGACAAGCAGATCGTCTATACCGATTTCGACATGGTCACCGCGGCCAATCCGCTGGCCGTCAAAGCGGGCGTCGACACGCTGAACGCCGGTGGCTCGGCAATCGATGCGGCCATCGCCGTGCAGATGGTGCTGAATCTGGTCGAGCCGCAATCATCGGGCATTGGCGGTGGCGCCTTCCTCGTCACCTACGACCCGAAGAACCGCAAGGTCGAGACCTACGACGGGCGCGAGACGGCGCCACTGGAAGCAACCGGTGATCTGTTCATGACGCCCACAGGCCCCATGGGCTTCACCGCCGCGGTGATCGGCGGTCGCTCGGTGGGAACGCCGGGTGCGCTGCGGATGCTGGAACTCGCCCACAAGGAAAAGGGCAAGCTGCCGTGGGCGAAGCTCTTCGAGCCCGCGATTGCGCTTTGCGAGCAGGGATTCGCACTGTCCCCGCGCCTGTTCGCCGCGCTTTCCGGCGCCAACGCAGCGCTCAAGACCGATCCGGTCACCGGGCCGTATTTCTACCAGGCCGACGGCACGCCCAAACCCGTGGGCACGATCATCAAGAACCCGGAGCTGGCGGCCACGTTCCGCACCCTTGCCGCCGGCGGCGCCGACGTTTTCTACAACGGCGCCATCGCCAACGACGTCGTGCGCCAAGGTGCGCTCGCACCCGAGCAATCCCGGACTGCTCAACGCCAACGACCTCAAGATCTACCAGGCCAAGAAGCGCGAACCCGTCTGCGGCCAGTACCGCGGCCGCACGATCTGCGGGATGAGCATGCCGTCCTCCGGCGCGACCACGGTGCTGATGACGCTCGCGATGCTCGAGGGCTTCGACCTGAAGGCGATGGGCCCGAACACCGCCGACTCGGTGCACGTGATCTCCGAAGCCTACCGGCTCGCCTATGCCGACCGCGGCCAGTACATGGCCGATGCCGACTTCGTCAGCGTACCGCTCGCGGGCCTGCTCGACCGCAACTATCTCGCGCAGCGCGCCAAGCTCATCAGCATGACCAAGTCGATGGGTGTGCCTCCGGTCGGCCAGCCGCCGGGCTGCTGTGCCGCCAACTCCTTCGGCGACGGCCTGCAAGCCGAGTTCGAAGGCACGTCGCACATGTCGATCGTCGATCGCGACGGCAATGCGGTATCGATGACGACAACCATCGAAAGCGGCTTCGGCAGCTACCAGATGGTGCGCGGTTTCCTGCTCAACAACCAGCTGACCGATTTCTCCTTCACGCCGATCGACGCTGCCGGCAAACCGGTCGCCAATCGGGTCGAGCCGGGCAAGCGGCCGCGCAGTTCGATGGCGCCGTCGATGGTGTTCGACAGCAAGATGCGGCTCGAGGCGGTGATCGGGTCGCCGGGCGGCAGCGCGATCATCCAGTACGTCGCCAAGGTGCTGATCGGCCTCTACGACTGGAACCTCGACATTCAGCAGGCGATCAACCACGGCAACTTCGGGGCGCAGACGTCGGCGACCACGCAGCTCGAGAAAGGCAGCTCGGTGAAGGACCTCGGCCCGGCACTGGTGGCGCGCGGGCACACGGTGTCGGTGGTCGACATCAACAGCGGCCTCCACGGCATCACCTTCAACGGCGTTCGCGACAATGGCAACCGCTCTGGCCTCGCCGCGATCCTGCTGCCCTACGCCGGCTGGGCCGGCGGTGCGGACCCGCGACGCGAAGGCATCGCCGCCGGATATTGAACCCGACCCGACAAGGACAACGACCATGAACAAACTGACTCTCGCGGCGACGACCGCGGCATTGCTTGGCTGCGGCATGGCGAGCGCGCAATCGCTGCCGCCCGCATCGGCGTTCTACATCGTCGGCGGCGCGGGTGTCGCGCAGCACGACATCAACGGCGGCGGCATCAGCGGCCAGCTGGTCGATCTCGGCTACCTCGGCGCCACCACGTCGGTCAGCAATGACGAGACCGCGTGGCGAATCGGCGCCGGCTGGATCGCGCACCCCAACCTCGGCATCGAGGTGTCGTATTTCGACCTCGGCAAGCCCGGATACACGTCGACCGCGACGCGCCCGGGATCGCTCGACGCCAGCATCGCGGTCACCGGCTGGTCGATCGACCTCGTGCCGCAGTACCAGTTCGGGAACAACATCGGCGTCTTCGGCCGGCTGGGCTACGCGCGCACCGAAAGCGATGCGAACTTTTCCGGCAGCGGTGCGTTCCGCCTGGGACAGTCGTCGGCGAGCAAGACGCGCAACAACTGGGACGCGGGACTGGGCGTCTCCTACGCGTTCACTCGCAACCTGTCGGTCCGGGGCGAGTGGACGTACTACCCCGATCTTGGCGACGACACGATGGGCGGCCAATGGGACGCGAACGTGTTCACCCTGTCGGCGGTGTGGCGGTTCTGAAACGCCCGCTCCCGATTCCGACGGCGGGGTATCCGCGGCGATGATCCAGCTGCGCATCCCCGCCGTGTACATGCGTGGGGGCACGAGCAAGGGTGTGTTCTTCCATCCGTCCGTGCTGCCGGCAGACGCTACCGTTCGCGATGCGCTGCTGCTGCGCATCGTCGGCAGCCCCGACCCTTACGGACAGCACATCGACGGCATGGGGGGCGGCACGTCCTCCACCAGCAAGGTGGTCCTGGTCGCGAAGTCTTCGCGGCCCGATTGCGACGTCGACTACTGGTTCGGCCACCCTTCCGGCACGCTCGAGGTGGGCGCCGAGACCGGGCAACGCGACGGCGCCTGGCTTGTCACCAGGGCGATCATGAGCCGCAGCGCACGGCGCCCGATGGAAGGCTGGGTCCGGGTGCCACCGGCGGCGCCGATCGGGTCCCGCCCCGCCCGCTGAGGCATACTCTCCGGACAACTCTTGATTCCCAAGGACGCGACCATGGCACACCCCCTCGCCGGCAAGCCGGCCCCGATCGACGTGCTCACCGACATCGGGGCGCTGCTGCGCGCCTACACGCAGACACCGGATGCGAGCCAGCCGACACAGCGGGTGGCCTTCGGCACCAGCGGCCATCGCGGCAGTGCCTTCGCCGGCAGCTTCAACGAGGCGCACATCCTCGCCATCACGCAGGCGGTGTGCGAGCATCGACGCAACCAGGGGATACACGGCCCGCTCTATCTCGGCAAGGACACCCACGCCTTGTCGGGACCGGCCGAGAAGAACGCGCTCGAGGTGCTGGCCGGCAACGGCGTCGAGGTGCGCATCCAGAGCGGCGACGGCTACACCCCCACGCCGGTGATTTCGCGCGCGATCCTGGTCTGGAACCGCGCGCCCACCGCTCCGCGCGCCGACGGCATCGTCATCACGCCATCGCACAACCCGCCGCAGGATGGCGGCATCAAGTACAACCCGCCGCACGGCGGTCCGGCCGACACCGACATCACCGGCTGGATCGAAAAGCGCGCCAACGCCTTGCTCGCCAACGACAACCGCGACGTGAAGCGTGTGTCGTGCGCGCAAGCGCTGGCCGCAGCGACCACGACGGCCGAGGACTTCGTCGACGCGTATGTGGCCGATCTCGCCAGCGTGATCGACATGGAAGCGATTCGCAAGGCGGGCCTCAAGATCGGCGTCGACCCGCTCGGCGGCGCCGCAGTCGCCTATTGGCGGCCCATCGCCGATCGCTACGGGCTCGACATCGAGGTCGTCAACACCGCAGTCGATCCCACGTACCGTTTCATGACCCTGGATCACGACGGCAAGATCCGCATGGACTGCTCGAGCCCCTATGCGATGGCGAGCCTGGTGGCGCTGAAGGACCGCTTCGACATAGCGTGGGGCAACGATGCCGACGCCGACCGCCACGGCATCGTCACGCCGTCGGTGGGGCTGCTGAATCCCAACCACTATCTTGCGGTCGCGATCGACTATCTGCTCACCCACCGGCCACAGTGGCCGGCAAACGCAGCCGTCGGGAAGACGCTGGTCTCCTCCGCGATGATCGACCGCGTCGTCACCGGCCTCGGCCGCCGTTTCATCGAGGTGCCGGTCGGCTTCAAGTGGTTCTCCGCCGGACTGCTGGACGGGAGCATCTGCTTCGGGGGCGAAGAGAGCGCGGGGGCCTCGTTCCTGCGGCGCGACGGCTCGGCGTGGACCACCGACAAGGACGGCATCGTCCTGGCGTTGCTGGCGGCCGAGATCGCCGCAGTCACCGGCAAGGATCCGGGGCGGCACTACCAGGATCTCGCCGCGAAGTATGGCGCCCCGTTCTACGTGCGCATCGACGCGCCCGCGACGCCGGCGCAAAAGGCCGCGTTCAAGATGTTGACCGGCGAGCGGGTGAAGGCGACGGCGCTCGCCGGCGACCCGATTCTCGCCCGCCTCACGCGCGCGCCAGGCAACAACGCCTTGATCGGCGGCCTCAAGGTCACGACAGCCAACGGCTGGTTCGCGGCCCGACCCTCGGGCACCGAGGACATCTACAAGCTCTACGCCGAGAGCTTCACGAGTGCCGAGCACCTGCAGGCCATCGTCCGCGATGCGCAACGCATCGTCAGCGACGCGCTGGCGGGTTGATCGAGAGCGTCGGCACATCGGGCTCGTGCTGTAACAAGTCGTAACGATTCCCCGACTTGTTGCGCTCTGTTACAAGATCGCCGCCGCAGGAAACATTTCGCTTACATCCCCGGCGTCAAATCAGGCCTTGTTGGCGCTCCGTCAGGCAGGAAGCGGGCGGACTCGAAGGCGATCTGCCGCCACCGGTATTGTTTCCGACACGGCACCGCGCATCACGCGCCGGCAGCTTCGCCACGCGGCCCGAAAGCCGCCTCACCCCTTCCAACCCAAGCCCGAAAGGCGATGATGAAAAATGTGAAACCGCTGGATCGACTTCTACGTGCCCTGCTTGCAGTGGCTGCCATTGAGCTGGCCGTTTTCTGGCTCGCGGGCACCTGGCAGATCGTGGCCTATGTCGTGGGCGCGATCCTTATCGTCACCGCAGCCACCGGCTTCTGTCCCTTCTACTCGATCCTGGGCATCCGTGCCGTCGACAAAGGCGCAAAGAGTCCAGGCAAAGCGAAAGCGGCCATCGCCGCGGTCTTGCTGGTCGTGCTGGCGGCGGGCGGGAGCTACGCCAGCTACACCTTCACGCGCAAGTTGTTCCTGGAGGACTTCAACGCCATGAACGACCCCTACAAGAAGACGCTGTTCCAGACCGGCAGGCACGAGCGCGAAAAGTCGATCGCCAATTACGAAGCGCTGTTGCCGGCGTACCAGCGGTTCCAGCAGAAATATTCCGCCTATCAACCCTACGCACTCAGGAGCGACAAGCAGTTGAGTCCGGATCTGGTGCGCGTCGCCGGGATCATCGCCGGCGTCAGCGACCTGGTGCGGACCGGGGATCTCCAGCAAGCGCACATCGGACTCGAAGCGGTGCGTCCTGTGTTTCAGGAGATGTTCAAGCGCAACGGATTCTCCATGCTGTCGGTCGCCCTGGTCGATTTTCACGACGTCATGGAAACCATGCTGGACGCCGCAAACGCCAAAGATTCAGGCAAGCTCGTCGCGCTCTATCCCCAGGTCAGCGAGAAACTGAAGGTCGTCGAAGCCGAGTCGAACGATGCCGAGATTCAGGCGATCCGGAAGAATCTGGACGAGCTGAATGGGCTGGCTGCCGCAGCGACCCGCGATCAGCTGCCGGCCAGGGGCGAGGCGTTGAAGAGCAGCTTTATCAAAGTCTATCTGGCACGGGGTTGAGCCGTCCGCCCCGTCATGACGGACGTGGTGTCGCGAAATCGGAGTCGATGCCTTCGAGGGTGATCCTGGGGAAGATCGCGCTTATCAATCCGGGGCGGTGATGTATCAATTTCCGTTCGGGCTGAGCCCGTCGAAGCCCCTTCGATTGGCTCGGCGCCGGCCCTTCGACAAGCTCAGGGCGAACGGTTCAGTCATATTCATGCCGGATCAATAGGGCGGCGAAACAGGCCGAAAGGACGGATGTGCGCCGGGCATTGCAATTTGCCCCGGCGCCTCGACCGGTGCCTTGTTGCGCTGGCTGCCCGGTATCGGTTCCTGTGCCTGGATTGCCGGAGTTGGGTGCGCCCACCGGGGCGATCATGAATTCCTGCAAATCGGTGCCCTGCCAGTGGGCGTCCGCGCGCCGCGGATTCAATCGAACGCGACGCGCCGGGAAGAGTTGCGCTACCCTTCGCTTCGGTCCCACAATCGCTGGCCCTTTGCGCCCGGCTCCACTCGATGAGTTCCGCGTCCTCCCGCGCTCGCAGTCCTGATTCGCACATCGGCCGGATGACGACGCGTGTCGCCGCGCTCCTACTCTTCATGCTGGCGGTCGCGATGTCGCTCACCGGCCGTGCCATCGCGCAGACGAACACGGCACCTGCCGGACCCGGGCCGCTCATCGCCGCCGCCTCGGATCTGCGCTTCGCACTCGACGAACTCGCTGCGCGGTATCAGCAAACGACGGGCCAGACCGCGCGAATCGTCTACGGCTCGTCCGGCAATTTTCGGCGCCAGATCGCCGAAGGGGCGCCGTTCGAGATCTTCCTGTCGGCCGACGAGGGCTACGTGCTCGCGCTCGCACGGGAAGGCAAGCTGCCCGACGCCGGCGTGCCCTATGCCACCGGCCGCCTGGCGCTGGTCTTGCCCAGAGGCTCGCCGTTGCGGCTCGATGGCACGTTGCAGGACATCGCGTTGGCGGCGCGCGACGGGCGATTGAAGCGTTTCGCCATCGCCAACCCCGAGCACGCACCCTATGGCCGCGCGGCGCGCGAGGCCCTGATCACCGCCGGCGCCTGGGACGTGGTTCAAAGCCGCCTGGTCCTGGGCGAAAACGTGTCCCAGGCGGCGCAGTTCGCGACTTCGGGCTCGGCCCAGGGCGGTCTCGTCGCGCTGTCGCTGGCGCTTGCCTCCGGCGCGCTGGGCGATGCTGCGCACGTCGCGATCCCCGAACACATGCATCGCCCGCTGCTGCAGAGGATGGCGTTGACACTCCACGCCGGCGCCGCGGCGCGCGCGTTCTACGAATACCTGCAGCAACCCGGATCGCGCGCGGTGCTCAAGCGCTATGGGTTCGCGACTCCCGGAGACTGACGCGATGGACACCGCCGCGCTGCTGTTGTCGATGCAGCTCGCCCTGCTGACGGTGGCGATCCTGCTGCCGGCGGGCGTGCTGATCGCCCGGTTTCTTGCCACGCGCGATTTCGTCGGCAAGTCGTTCGTCGAGGCTGCGTTCGCGCTGCCGCTGGTACTGCCGCCCACGGTGCTGGGCTACTACCTGCTGGTGGCGCTGGGTGGCGATTCGCTGCCCGGCCAGTGGTACGAGCAGCTGACCGGGCACGCGCTGGTGTTCACCTTCGACGGCCTGGTCGTCGCCTCGGTGATCTTCAATCTTCCCTTCGCCATCCAGCCGCTGCAACGGGCCTTCGAGTCGATCCCCGACGACGTGCTGAACGCCGCCGCCTGCTGCGGCCTTTCCAGCGCGCAGAGCCTTTGGCGCATCGAGCTGCCGCTGATCGGGTCGGGACTTCTCACCGCGGGAGTGCTGACCTTCGCGCATACGCTGGGCGAGTTCGGAGTCGTGCTGATGGTGGGCGGCAGCATCCCCGGCGAGACCAAGACCATCGCCATCGCCATCTACGATCGGGTCCAGGGCTTCGACATGGCGGGCGCAGGACTCATGTCGCTGCTGCTGCTGGTCTTTTCCATCGTTGCCATCGGCACCACCTACGTTGCCGCCGCGCGCCATCGCCGCCGTCATGCGCACGCCCGCTGACGGCATCCGCATCCGGCTGCGGCAGGAGCGGCCCATTGCGCTCGACGTCGCGCTGGATTGCCATGCCGGCGAGTTGTTGGCACTGGTCGGCCCGTCGGGCAGCGGCAAATCGACGATCCTGCGCGCCATCGCCGGCATCTATACGCCGCGCGAGGGCAGGATCACGGTGAACGGACAGACCTGGCTCGACAGCATGCGTGGCCTGGCGCTGTCATCGCGCGAGCGCTCGACCGGCTTCGTGTTCCAGCACTACGCGCTGTTCCCGCATCTGTCGGCGATCGACAACGTGATGCAGGCGATGGGGCACGTTCCCGCGCGCGAGCGTCGCGCCCGCGCCGGCGCATTGCTGGAACGCACCAACCTTGCCGGCCTCGAAGACCGGCGACCCGCGAAGCTTTCCGGCGGCCAGCAGCAGCGCGTGGCCGTCGCGCGGGCGCTGGCCCGCGACCCCAGCGTCCTGCTGCTCGACGAGCCGTTTTCCGCGGTCGACCAGATCACGCGCGAGAAACTGCACGAGGAGCTGGCGACGCTGCGCCGCGAACTCAGGCTTCCGATCATCCTGGTCACCCACGCGCTCGACGAGGCCGTGGCGCTCGCCGACCGGATGTGCATCCTGCATCGCGGCACGACATTGCAGGCGGGCGAACCCTCGCAGCTGATCGCGCGTCCAGCCTCGCCACTGGTCGCCCGGCTGGTCGGGCTCAAGAACATCTTCGAGGCGGAGGTCGTCGGCCACGAGTCGGAACGTGGACTCACGGTGATTCGCTGGTCGAACCAATTGCTGGAAGCGACGTACGCGCCGCAGTTTGCCGTCGGGTCGCGCGTCGCATGGAGCCTGCCGCCCGCGCGCATCCTGTTGCACCGGCGCGATCGCCCCTCGCGCGGCGAACAGGAAAACCCGGTGCAAGGTCGGATCGTGCGATGCCTGCGGATGGGCGACATGACGGCCATCGCCCTGTCCACCGTTGCCGGCGAAAAAACCGACCTCTATTTCAGCGTGCCCACGCACGTCGCGCAGCGCAACGGCATCGAACCCGGGGCCGAGGCGAGCGTGTCGCTGCTGGCGGAGGGCATCCACCTGATGCCCCTGGGAAGCGGCAAGATGTAGGCGCGCGGCGGTGTCTTGCAGGAGGGCCTTCAGGCCCGAACCCATTCGCGGCTGAAGCCGCTCCCGCATCAGATCCACAGGGATCGGCGATAATGGCCGGTTTACTCAAACCGCCGCTCTTGACGCATGGCCATCTCCAAGACGAGCTCCATCTACGACGAATCCTCGGTCCGCGTGTTGAAGGGCCTCGAGCCCGTTCGCCTGCGCCCCGGCCAGTTCACGCGCACCGACACCCCGCTGCACATCGTCCAGGAAGCGATCGACAACGCGGTCGACGAAGCCATCGCCGGTCACGCGACGCTGCTCGCGGTGACGATGCACGCCGACCAATCGGTGAGCGTCGCCGACGACGGGCGCGGGATTCCGGTCGGGCCGCACCCGGTCGAGAAGATACCCGTCATTCAGGCAATCTTCACCGTGCTCTACAGCGGCGGCAAGTTCGACAAGACCTCCGGCGCCGGCGCCTACACCTATGCCGGCGGGCTGCACGGTGTGGGCGTGTCGGTGACCAATGCGCTGTCGCAGCGCCTCGAATGCGAGGTCAAGCGCCAGGGCAGGACGCACCGCATCGTCTTCGCCGATGGCGAGGTGCTGGAACCGCTTTCGGTCAACGGCAAGGCCACCGGCACCGGCACCTCGGTGCGCATCTGGCCGGACCCGAAGTATTTCGACTCGGCGACGATATCGCAGCAGGATCTCGCGCAACTGCTGCGCACCAAGGCGGTCCTGCTGCCCGGACTCATGGTGACGCTGACCATCGAAACGCCGACCGGACGGGAAACGCAGCAGTGGCAGTACGCGGCGGGCCTCGCCGGCTACCTCGCCGAACTTGCCGAGGGTGAGGTCTCGCTGGTGCCGGTGTTCGCCGGCAAGAACGAAGCCGGCGAAAGCGACGAGACCTTTGCCGAAGGCGAGGGCGTCGAATGGGCGTTCAGCTGGTACGAAACCGCGAAGGGCGACGGCCGTGCCTTCGTCAACCTGATTCCCACGGCCCTGGGTGGCACGCACGTCTCGGGCCTGCGCAGCGCGGTGTTCGCCGCCGTGACGGCGTTCATCGACCATCACAGCCTGCTGCCCAAGGGCCTCAAGCTGCAACCCGACGACGTCTGCCGCAACCTGCGCTACGTCATTTCGGTGCGGATGCTCGACCCGCAGTTCGCGGCGCAGACCAAGGACAAGCTGACCAGCCGCGAAGGCGTGCGACTGGTCGATCGGATGGTGAAGGACCCGCTGGAGATCTGGCTCAACCAGCACGTGGCCGAAGGCAAACTGATCGCCGAACTCGCGATCCGGCAGGCGCTGGCGCGCACCCGCGCCGCGAAGACCGTGGAGCGCAAGCGCTCGTCGAGCGTGGTGATGCTGCCCGGAAAGCTCGCCGACTGCGAATCGAGCGATCCCGCCGAATCGGAGATCTTCCTGGTCGAGGGCGACAGCGCCGGCGGCAGCGCCAAGATGGCGCGCAACAAGGAAACGCAGGCGATCCTGCCTCTGCGCGGCAAGGGGATGAACGTCTGGGAGAAGGACGCGCAGCAGGCGCTGGAGAACGAGGAGATCCGCGACCTCACTACCGCGCTCGGCGTGTCGCCGCACACGCAGGAGGACAGCATCGACTGGACGAAGCTGCGCTACGGCACCGTGGCGATCATGTCCGACGCCGACGTCGACGGCCAGCACATCCAGACGCTGCTGCTCACCCTCTTCTTCCGCCACTTTCCGCAGCTGATCGCGCGCGGCCACGTCTTTGTGGCCTGCCCGCCGCTGTACCGCATCGACGTCGACAGCGCGGGCAGGAAACGTGCGGCAAAGAAGCTCTACGCGATGGACCGCAACGAACTCACGTCGTGGGAGGACCGGTTGAAAAAGGAAGGCTACACCAGCTGGAAGGTCGGCCGTTTCAAGGGCCTGGGTGAGATGGATCCGCCCGAACTGTGGGAGACCACGCTCAACCCCGACACGCGGCGCCTTCTGCGCGTGACGCTCGATGAAGTCGACCGCCCCGCGGCGATCGAGCGCTTCAACCTGCTGATGGCCAAGGCCAGGTCCGGCGCACGCCGCGAGTGGATGGAACTGCGCGGCAACGAAATCGAGGATCTCTGACATGGGCGCGATCCATCCCGCCGAACGCGACGAGCTCGTCCTCCACGACTACGCGGAAGGCGCCTATCTGCAATACGCGATGGCGGTGGTGCGCGATCGCGCGCTGCCGCAGGTCGAGGACGGGCAGAAGCCCGTGCAGCGGCGCATCCTGTACACGATGCGGCAGCTTGGTCTGGGTGGCAACGCCAAGCCCGTCAAGTGCGCGCGCATCGTCGGCGAGGTGCTGGGCAAGGTGCACCCGCACGGCGACACGTCGGTCTACGACACGCTGGTGCGGATGGCGCAGGACTTCACGCTGCGCTACCCGCTGATCAAGGGCCAGGGCAACTTCGGCTCGCGCGACGGCGACCCGGCGGCGGCCTACCGCTACACCGAAGCCCGGCTCGCGCCTATCTCCGAACTGCTGCTGTCCGAACTCGACCAGGGCACCGTCGACTCGATCGCCAACTACGACAACACGACGACCGAGCCCGCGCGCCTGCCCGCGCGGCTGCCGTTCGTGCTGCTGAACGGATCGATGGGCATCGCCGTCGGCATGGCCTGCGACATCCCTCCGCACAATCTGCGCGAAGTCGCCGCGGCCGCGGCGCTCGCCGTCGGCAACCCGGGCGTCACCTTCGAGGAACTGCACGCATTGATGCCGGGGCCGGACTTTCCGGACGGCGGACAGGTGATCTCGTCGCGCGAGGAAATCGCCGCAGCGTATCGCACCGGACGCGGCATCCTGCGCGCCCGGGCGCGCTGGCGCATCGAGGAACTCGCGCGCGGGCAGTGGCAGATCGTCGTCTACGAGTTCCCGTATCAGGTGTCGACCAGGCGTGTGCTGGAAGAACTCGACGCGCTGTCGAATCCGCAGCCGCCGTCCGGCAAGAAGATGCCCTCGCAGCAGCAGTTGAACCTGAAGCAGGTGGTGCTGAATGTGCTGGAGCGGGCGAGCGACGAGTCCGGGCAGAAGGCAGCGATTCGCCTGGTGCTGGAGCCGCGTACCAGCAAGGTCGATGCCGACGAGATGATGGCGATGCTGTTCGCGCACACCAGCCTCGAGTCCGGCTTCTCGGTCAACTGCACGCTGCTGGGTCTCGACGGCCGCCCGCAGCAGAAGGGCCTCTCGCAGATCCTCTCCGAGTGGGCGGCGTTCCGCGTCGACACCGTCACGCGGCGCGCGCGCCATCAACTCGAACGCGCCGAGGCGCGCATTCACATCCTGGAAGGCCGGCGCATCGCCTTCCTCAACATCGACCGCGTCATCAAGGTGATCCGCGAAGCCGACGATCCCAAGGCGGATCTGATGGCCGCGTTCAAGCTGACGGCGATCCAGGCCGAGGACATACTCGAGATCCGGCTGCGGCAGCTGGCGCGCCTCGAGGGCATCCGGATCGAGCAGGAACTCGCCGAACTCGTCACCGAGCGGGGCCGCCTGCAAGCCCTGCTCGGAAGCGACAAGGCCTTGCGCCGCCTGATCGTCAAGGAGATCGAGGCCGACGCGGCCAGGTTCGGCGACGCGCGGCGCACCTTGCTCGAGCCCATGGATCGCGCCACCGCCGTCAAGGCGGTGATCTCGGTGCCCGACGAGCCGGTCACCATCATCATCTCCAGGAACGGCTGGATCCGCGCCCGCCCGGGGCACGACGTCGATGTCGCGGCGCTCACGTTCAAGGCGGGCGACAGCCCGGGGGCCGTCGTGCAGACGCGCACGACGCTGCCGGTCGCGATACTGGACAGCCTGGGCCGCGCCTACGCGATCGACGCCGCCGACGTGCCTGCCGCGCGCGGCGACGGCGTGCCGATCACCTCGCTCGTCGACCTGCAGGACGGCGCCAAGGCACGCTGGATGCTCTCCGCCGCGTCCGATATGCGCTACCTGTTCGCCAACAGCGGCGGCTACGGCTATATCGCGCCGTTTTCGTCGCTCGTTGGCCGCAACCGCGCCGGCAAGGCGTTCATGACGCTGGAGGAAGGGGAGTCCGTTCTACCGCCCGTTCCGCTCGACGGCCCCGACGACGACCTGTTCCAGCCGTCGGGCTTCGTCGCCTGCGCGGCGACCAACGGCAAGCTGCTGTGCTTTCCGCTGGCCGAAGCCAAGGCGCTGGAACGCGGCCGCGGCGTGATCCTGATGCAGCTCGACAAGGGCGAGAAGCTCGCCTGGACCGGCGTCTATCGCGACACGCTTGTCGTGCCGGTGATCGTTCGCGGCAAGCCGCAGCGGATGACGCTCAAGGGCGAAGATCTGGCGAAGCACGTGCTGCACCGCGCGCGCAAGGGAGCGCTGCTGCCCAGGAAGGCGGTGCCGGGCGGTGGGTGACGGGTGGCTCCGGGCATCCGGCTCCGGACCTGGTGACAAACGGGGCTTCGGCGCGATAATCTTGGCGCTGCCTGCGAGCCACGCCCACCGATACCAGCGAATCCCGCCGACCATGAGCCACAAGCACGAGCACCTGCTGTCCGCCATCTTCAAGGAGCCGATCAACACCAACGTCCAGTGGCGCGAAGTCGAAGCGCTGCTGCACCATCTGGGCGCCGACGTCGAGTCGCTGTCCGGGACGCGGCTCCACGTCAAGCTGAACGGCGTCGAGGGAACGCTGCGTCGCCCCCACCACGGCAGCTCGCTCGGGCGCGAGGATGTCAAGCACCTGCGCGAATTCCTCGGCCACGCACGAGTGACGCCGTCGCTCTACGAGGCGTCGCGCAAAGGCCCCGCGGGACACTGAAGCGCAACCCCTTCACGCCGCGTCGACTGCGGCTGCGCTCGGCGCGCGACATTTTTTCTCCGCTCGGCGACATTTCTTCACCCTTCGCCGACACTTTTTCTCCGTTCGGCGACATTTCTTCTCCGTTCGGCGACATTTCTTCTCTTCACCCTTCGCCGACACTTTTTCTCCGTTCGCCCTGAGCTTGTCGAAGGGCTTCGACTGGCTTAGACGTCGTGTTCCGGATCGATGTCGTGCAGGCGCTTGCCGTAATGGTCCCCGAACGAGGCCCCGTGCCCGATTTCGACATGGGTCCTGCGCTCGGCAGGATGGGCGCCAAGCAAATGCATCTGTGACTCGGTCAGGTGGATCCAGAATTGGGCCGCCCGGGTGAAGGCGGAGGTCGACATCTCCAGGGCCGCCAATTGCATGTCGACGATGCTGTTGTGTGGAGCGTTCATCGTGCTCTCCTCATGCACGCTGCGGACGTCCTCTGGCGACATCTCTCCGCAGCAGGATTAGCATAGCACCGCCGGTTGCCCGATGATCGCCCGACACTCTGCGGCAAATTGTCCCAGTCGCCGGCGTCGCAGCATCGTTGCCGATCAGCGGTCCGGATCGAGCGCCCACGGCGCGCGCCCCGCAAAGCGCGCGGCCAGGAAGTCGACGAACACGCGCACCTTTGCGGACAAGTGCCTGCGACTCGGATAGGCAACATGAATGTCCGATGACGGCGGCTTGAAATCGGGCAGCAGCCGCACCAGGCGGCCGGCGCGAATCTCCGGCGCGACGATGAAATCCGGTTCGAGCAGCACGCCCAGGCCGTCGACTGCCAGAGCGGTCAGCAGGCGGCCGTTGTTCGCATGCACTCGGCCGCCGATTTTGACGCTGCGCTCCGCGCCGTCGCGATCGCGAAAACGCCAGAGATTGCGCACGGCCAGGTACTCGTAGGTCAGGCACTCGTGAGCGGAGAGATCTTCCGGCGCGACCGGCCGGCCCTTGCGCTCGATGTAGCCCGGCGCCGCGCAGAGCACCATCTGCGTGACGGCGATCTTGCGCGCGATCAGCGCCTGGCTGCCGATGCCGCCGATCCGGATGGCGAGGTCCATGCCTTCGTCGACGATGTCCACGACCCGATCGGAGAGCTCGACGTCGAACTCGACCTGCGGATGGCGAATCGAGAAATCCGCGATCGACGGCGCGAGGTGGCGGATGCCGAAAGTGATCGCGCAGGTAAGCCGCAGCCTTCCGCGCGGCACCATGCCGGTGGCTGTGACCGTTTCCTCGGCCTCGTCGAGATCGGCGAGCAACTGCACGCTGCGTTCGTGAAAAGCCCGGCCACTCTCGGTGAGCGAAAGGCGGCGCGTGGTTCGGTTGAGCAGGCGCGTGTCGAGATGTGCCTCGAGCTCGGCGACGTGACGCGACACCGCCGACGCAGACAGGTCGAGCTTGTCCGCGGCACGCGAAAAACTGCCCTGCTCGACCACCCGCGCGAACACGGTCATGGCAAGGAAGCGGTCCATTTTATTATCCCTAATTTCGGCACAATTCATTGCACAATAGCCTATTTATCCCATTTTAAACAAGTCTTATGATTCATTCCGTCGCGCACCCCTCGCGCTTTCAATCCGATGGAGACTCAAGATGACCGATTCCCGCCGCATTGCCGCCGCCGCCCTGTTGCTGCGCCTGTCGCTGGGCACGATGTTCGTCGCCCATGCCTTGCTCAAATACTTCGTATTCACGCTGCCCGGTACCGCGCAGTTCTTCGCCTCGCTCGGCCTGCCGGGTTTCCTGGGCTACGTGACCTTCGGTGCCGAACTGGTCGGCGGTCTTCTGCTGATCCTCGGCGTGCGCGTTCGTGCCGTGGCGCTTGCGCTCGTTCCGGTCATGCTCGGCGCGACCGTCGTCCATCTCGGCAACGGCTGGCTGTTCTCGGCCAAAGGCGGCGGCTGGGAATTTCCCGCGTTCTGGACGGCAACGCTGATCGTCCAGGCGCTGCTCGGCGAAGGCGCGTATGCGCTGCGTGCCGCGCCGCCGGCGCCTGTCTTGCGCACGGCTTGATGTTAGACCCGCCGCGGACGCATCTACCCCCCGTGACACCGACCTTCCCAACGGAGAACCCGATGAAACTCTATTACTCGCCTGCCGCCTGCTCGCTGTCGCCCCACATCGCCGCCCGCGAAGCCGGCGTCGCGATCGACCTCGTCAAGGTCGACCTCGAAACGCACAGGACCGCCGATGGCGCCGATTTCTACGCCATCAACCCCAAGGGCTACGTGCCGTTCCTCGTGCTCGACGACGGCAGCGCGCTGTCCGAAGGGCCGGCGATCGTCCAGTACCTCGCGGATCGCGCCCCGGCATCGGGCCTCGCTCCGGCCGCGGGCACGATGGAGCGCTACCACCTGCAGGAGTGGCTCAACTACATCTCGACCGAAGTGCACAAGGGCATGGGCGCCCTGTTCGACGGCGCGATGCCGGACGCGTACAAGGCCGTCATCAAGGAACGGATCGGCAAGCGCTTCGACTTCCTCACCCGTTCGCTCGAAGGCAGGCAGTACCTGATGGGCGACCCGTTCACCGTCGCCGACGGCTACCTGTACACGGTGCTGAGCTGGACCAAGTGGCTGGGCATCGATCTCGCGCAGTGGCCGGTGCTCAGCGCGTACGTGGCACGGATCGGCGCGCGGCCGAAGGTCGTCGAGGCGTTGAAGGCCGAGGGACTCGTCAAGTAAGGCATCAGCATCGCCCTCGCGGTTGCTGCCGCGAAGGAATCATTTCGATAGCCGCGCCATGACCCTGAACCGCCTGCCCACCGTCTTCATCTCCCACGGCTCGCCGATGCACGCATCGGGCGGCAGCGATGCCGCACAGGCGTGGGCGAGGCTCGCCCGCGATCTGCCGCGCCCCCGTGCCGTGCTCATGGTGTCGGCGCATTGGGAAACGTCGTTGCCGATGCTGACCGGGTCTGCGCGCCTGCAGACGATGCACGACTTCGGCGGCTTCCCGCCCGAACTCTACGCGATTCGTTACGACGCGCCAGGCGCACCCGAGCTTGCGCAGCAGGACGGCGGCCCTGTTGAAGACCGCGGGCCACACCGCCGGCATCGACGGCCACCGCGGCATCGACCACGGCGCGTGGGTGCCCTTGCGCTGGATGTACCCGGACATCGACGTCCCGGTCGTGCAACTCTCGGTGCAGCCCCAGCGCGGGATTGCGCACCACTGGCACCTCGGGGCCGCGCTGCGCCCGCTGGCCGACGACGGCGTCCTCGTCATCGGCTCCGGGCACATCACGCACAATCTGCGCGACTGGATGCAGGCGACGCGCGGCGGCAGGCCAGTGCCCTACGTGCAGGCGTTCGCCGACTGGATCGCGCAACGTCTGGACACGCACGATGTCGAGGCCCTCGTCAACTACCGCGACACGGCGCCGGAGGCCGCTCGCGCGCATCCGACCGAGGAGCATTTCGTGCCGCTGCCGGTGGCGTGGGGGGCAGCCGGCGACGCGCCGCGCGCCGAACGCGTCTTCCGTGGCGACGAAGGCGGCGCACTGGCGATGGACGCGTACCTGTTCCACTGATCGCACGCTGCTGCGCGCTGCGCGCGGCTGCTCTAGAATGACGGGCTTTCCATCAACGCTCTTCAAGGACCTGCCATGGCACAGCAACCCACCGGTCGCGACGGCGAAGCGTCGCTCGACGCCAACGCCCTCTATCGCGAGGAGATCTACACCGATCGCAAGGTCGGCACGCTGCGGGTGCTGATTCCGGTCACGCCTGCCGGGGCCAGCGATGCCTCCCGACCCACGATCTACTCGGGCGAGGTGCAGATCATGACCAACATGGGACCGGTCCCGATCGGCTTCGAAATCGACGCCAGGGATCTCGCCACCGCCATCGCCGGCTACACGGCGGCCGCCAAGGAAGGCGTCGAGAGAACGATGCGGGAGTTGCAGGAACTGCGGCGCCAGCAATCGTCGTCGATCGTCATCCCGCAGGCGGGCGCCGGGATGGGCGCGCTTGGTGGCGGCGGCAAGATCCAGCTGCCCTGAGAGGCTGAGAGTTTCGTTCCGCGCCGGGCCGCATCGATTCGCGGCGCGGCGCGCAGGCGCAGAGAAAATAAAGACCGCAGGAGCACCGCATGGCCGACTTCGAAATCGCGCACAACCCCGCCGCCAGCCGCTTCGAAACCACGGTCGACGGTCTCATTTGCCGCGCCGACTACGACTTGGTCGATGGCGTGATGCGGATGACGCACACGCTGGTGCCCTCCGCCCTCGCGGGCCGCGGCATCGCGGCACAGTTGGTCGCCGCCGCCCTTGCGCACGCGCTGGCGCAAGGCTACAAGGTCGAGCCCTGGTGCTCGTACGTGCGCACCTACATGCAACGGCACCCGGAGTCTCAGGCGCTGCTGCCTGCCGGCTTCGCGCTGTGACGGAAGCCTTCGGGCTCCGCCGCGACGCCGCTGCGATTTTCCTCATCCGTCCTGCCGATGGCGCGATCGGTCACGCGCGCCGAAACTCGCCGGCAGCGGTGTGCCCGCAAGCTGTGCCCGGCGCGCCGGCGCGCAGCCGCGGCTCGGGTCCTGCGCCTTCGAGGGCACGGCGCATTCCGGAAAGGACTTCCATGGCCCACGTCCTCGACCCGCGCGAGTTGCAAAGCGAGGCGGCGTATCTCGCCGCGCTCGATGAACTCGACTACCTCCTCAGCACCGATCCCGACACGCCGGCCGGCTTCCGCTTCGACGAGCTCGTCACCCTGATCGAAGCCTGGGAAGCGCGTCACCACGAGCCCTCCATCGCGTCGCGCTGGCCACTCGATCGCGGAGCGCACTGACCATGCGCCTCGACGCATGCATGGCCGCCGCTTTGACGTCGATCAAAGGCCATGCTGTCTGGGGCCCCCAGGTGTAACGGTTCGTTTCAGGATCAAACCAAGTGCTCGCTCTTGAGTTCCAATGCCCAGAACCGTAAAAAACACGGTTCGTCCGGTGCGATTCGCCTACCGCGTCTCGATTGCCGGGGTCGATTGAAAACCATGACGGAGACACAGATGAAAAAGTTCGCACTGACGCTTGGCGTCGCCACCGCCGCCCTTGCCGCAACGATCGCACTCGCCGGCCCCGGCTACGGGCCGGGCAATGGTCCGGGCACCGGAACCGGCTGCGCTGCCGGCACGGGCACCAACTGCCAAGGCGGGATGGGCCCGGGGATGGGCATGGGCGGCGGGGGTGGCCATGGGCGTGGCGCCGGCCTCAACCTGATGACTCCCGACGAGCGCGTTGCCCATCGCAACCAGATGATGAGCTTGAAGAACGTTGACGAGTGCAACGCCTATCTCGCGGCGCATCGTGCGGCGATGGCTGATCGCGCCGCCAAGCAGGGCGTCACGCTGCCCGAGCCGCGCGGCAATGCCTGCGAACGGATGCAGGCGCGCGGACGCTTCGGCTGATCGCCGCGCGCCGGTGGGCCGAGCCTGTCTCGGTTTCCGTTCGGGCCGGGCCTGTCGAATCTCTTCGACGAACTGAGAGGCTGAGAGTCTCTGAGCCCGGACGGTGAAAGAACCTCAGGCCCGGGTCGACACCGCGACACGATCAATAGCGCGCGCTCCCCGGGGTGCGCGGAAACGGAATCGCGTCGCGAACGTTGGCCAGCCCGGTCACATACGCCACGGTACGCTCGAAGCCCAGGCCGAACCCGGCGTGCGGCACGGTGCCGTAACGGCGCAGGTCACGGTACCAGCTGTAGTGCTCGCGGTCGAGATGCGATGCCGCCATCCGCGCGTCGAGCACGTCGAGCCGCTCCTCGCGCTGGCTGCCGCCGACGATCTCGCCGATGCCGGGCGCCAGCACGTCCATCGCGGCCACCGTCCTGTCGTCGTCGTTGACGCGCATGTAGAACGCCTTGATCTCCTTCGGGTAGTTCATCAGGATCACCGGGCTCAAAGCGTGCGTCTCGGCGAGATAGCGCTCGTGCTCGGACTGCAGGTCCATGCCCCATTGCACCGGGTAGTCGAACTTCTGCTTCGCGCTCGAGAGCACCCGGATCGCCTCGGTGTAGTCCATGCGCACGAACTCCGAGTCGACGATGCCCTGCAGCTTGGCGATCACGCCCTTCTCGATTCGCTCCTCGAAGAACGCCATGTCCTCGGGGCGCTCGGCGAGCACGGTGCGAAAGATGTGCTTCAGCATCGCCTCGGCGAGATCCGCGTTGTCGGAAAGGTTCGCGAACGCGATCTCCGGCTCGACCATCCAGAACTCGGCGAGGTGGCGGCTGGTGTTCGAGTTCTCGGCGCGGAATGTCGGCCCGAAGGTGTAGACCTTCGACATCGCCATGCAATAGGTCTCGACGTTCAACTGCCCCGACACGGTGAGGAAAGTCTCGCGGCCGAAGAAGTCCTGCGCGTAGTCGACCTTGCCTTCGGGCGTGCGCGGCAGGTTGGCGAGGTCGAGCGTCGACACGCGAAAGAGTTCGCCGGCGCCCTCGGCGTCCGACGTGGTGATGATCGGCGTGTTCACCCAGACGAAACCGCGCTGGTCGAAGAAGCCGTGGATCGCCTTGGCGATGGTGTGCCGGACCCGCGTCGCCGCGCCGATGACGTTGGTGCGCGGCCGCAGGTGGACGACTTCGCGCAGGTACTCGAGCGTGTGCGGCTTGGGCTGGATCGGGTAGGTATCCGGATCCTCGACCCAGCCGACGACGCGAATCGAGTCCGCCTGCATCTCGTACGGCTGGCCCTTGGCGGGCGACGGCACGATCCGTCCGGTCGCCTCGACAGCGCAACCGGCGGTGAGGTGCGCCACCTCGGTCGCGTAGTTGGGCAGCGTGTTGGGCGCCACCACCTGCACCGGATGAAAGCCCGAGCCGTCGGAGACGTTGACGAAGGAGATGCCGGCTTTCGAATCACGGCGCGTGCGCACCCAGCCCTTGATCGTCACTGACGTGTCGGTGGGCGCGCGGCCGGCCAGGACGTCGGCGCAGGAAAATGAACTCATCACGGGGCTTCCTCGTCTTTTTTTGCGCTTGGAATCGGCTCCCGCAAAGACCGCGGGCGCACAGGCGCAATTCTAACCGCGCCGCTGCCCCGGGAATTCCCCGGGGCCGCAGATATCCAGCGCCGGCAACCCGGCGCGGCGACCCGCTATGGACCCAAGCCCGACAGGCTAGATCAAGCCGCGCGCCGCAGCGAGGAAATAGCCGGCGACGCAGGAGGTCGATACGCCGATCAGCCCCGGCAGGATGAAGCTGTGGTTGATCACGTACTTGCCGATCCTGGTCGTGCCGGAGCGGTCGAACTGGATGGTGGCGAGGTCGCTCGGATAGGTCGGGAGTATGTAGTACCCATAGCAGGCGGCCGCGAACGCGACCACGTAGCCGGGCGACACGCCGATCGACAGCGCCACCGGCACCAGCGCGCTGATCGCCGCCGCCTGCGAGTTGACGAGCTTGGACACGATCAGCAGCGCGACCGCGTAGGTCCAGGGCTGCGTCTTCACGAGGTTGGCGAGCCCGTCCTTGATGGTGGGAAGATTGGCCTCGAACACGGTGTCGGCCATCCAGGCGACGCCGAACACCGCAACCACCGCGATCATGCCGGCGCGGAACACCTCGTTCTTGCCGATCGCCGTCGGATTGGTCTTGGTGAAGATGATGATGAACGCGCCCGCCATCAGCATGAACATCTGGATCGTCAGCACCATCGACAACGGCCTGCCGCCGACCTTCGGCCGCAGGACCTCGAACGCGCCCAGGAGTGCCACGACGACGATCGCGGCGACGAAGATCCACATCGCCGTCCACTGGCTGGCGCTGAGTTTCTTTCCCAGCAGCGTCGCGGTTTCGCCGTAGACGTACTTGCGGCTCTCCGGATCGGCGATCAGCTTCTGGAAGTCCTCGTCCTTGTCGAGATCCTTGCCGCGGAACCAGCTGAAGATGCCGATCATCAGCACGCCGGCCAGTGTCGACGGAATCGTGATCGACAGCAGCGTGATGAAGTCGATCACGGGAGCTCCGCCCGGGGCCTTGGCCAGGAACGCGGCCAGTGACACCACGGCGACCGACACCGGGCTGGCGATGATGCCCATTTGGGCGCCGATCGACGACCCGGCCATCGGGCGTTCGGGCCGGATGTTGTTCTTGATCGCGACGTCGTAGATGATCGGCAGCATCGTGTACACGACGTGGCCGGTGCCGCAGAGCATGGTGAGAAAGCAGGTGGTGAACGGCGCCAGGATCGACACGTACCTGGGATTGCGCCGCAGCACCTTTTCCGCCAGCTGCAGCAGCACTTCCAGCCCGCCGGAGGCCTGCAGCGTCGCCGACGCGGCCACCACCGCGACGATGGTCAGCATCACATCCACCGGCGGTCTTCCCGGCGGCAGGTTGAACGCAAACACCATGATTACAACGCCGATCCCGCCGAGCAGGCCGAGCGCCACGCCACCCTTGCGCGCGCCGTAGAACAGGCACGCGAGGATGACCAGCAACTGCAAGGTCATCATCATGTTGGAGTCTCTCTTTCTTCAGTCAAAAAAAGCTCTTGGCGCGGCCGTCGATCAGGCAAAGCCCCCGCTACGCATGTCGTCGCCGACATGGCGCCCGATCATCGCCGGGGAATGCGCGCATTGTGCGCGATCGGCGCGAAATGCGCGTTGACCCAACTCAAGGGCTACGCTCGTAGATAGCTGATTTGCAAGGCGAACTGCGACGTTATGTCGCAGAACTGGAGGCGCTTTCGCCCAAGGCTACCCGCGCGCGCCAGATGCAGCGCAGGGTTCCGATGTCGCAGCCAGCGGCGCAGCCGCACGCCGCCGCAACGGGGGCGACGTGCAGAGTGCCGGGCGGCGGTCAGCCTACTTCTTCCAGCCGATGCTGACCATCTTGCGGCGCATGAAGGCGATCTGCGTGGCGAGCGGCAGTTCCTTCGGGCAGACATCGTGGCAGGCCAGGAGCGACATGCAGCCGAAGACGCCGTCGTCGTCGCCGATCAGCTGGTAGTAATCGTCGTCGCTGCGCTTGTCGCGCGGATCGATCTTGAAGCGGGCGACGCGATTGAGGCCCACTGCGCCGACGAAGTCCTCGCGCATCCGCGCGGTGCCGCAGCTCGCCACGCAGCAGCCGCATTCGATGCAGCGATCGAGTTCGTAGATCTGGTCGGCGAGCTCGGGTTCCATGCGCTCTTCGAGCCGCGTCAGGTCGCGATCAGGTTCCTTGGGGTGCAGCCACCCCTCGAGCCGCTCGCTCATCCCGCGCATCCACTTGCCGGTGTCGACGGAAAGGTCGCCGATCAGCTCGAAAAAGGGCAACGGCGCCAGCGTGAACTCGGCATCGAGGTTCTTGGTGAGCGTCCGGCAGGCAAGCGTGGGTCGGCCATTGATCAGCATGCCGCAGCTGCCGCAGATACCGGCACGGCAGACAAAATCATACTGCAGCGAAGAATCCTGTTTTTCCCTGATCTCGTTCAACGCGATGAACAGCGTCATGCCGTCGGCTTCCTCGAGCTCGTAGGTCTGCATCCGCGGGACGCTGCCGGGGTCCTGCGGGTTGTAGCGCAGTACGCTGATCCTGAGCTGGCGATGAACGGCGGGCGTACTGTCGGCGGGTTTCGCGGCTTGCACGGCGGTATCGGTCATTTCGCGGCCTCGTTCGTGAACATTTCGTCGATGCGCTCGTTGCGTCCCCGCAGGGTCCCGGGCAGCTTGTCGGCGTAGGGCAACAGCGCCTCCTGCACGGCGAACCGCGACTGCCCCGCCATCTGCTGCTTGACCGCCTCGACTTCGGCGGCGCGCTGCGGCGTGTTCGGATGGTCGATGTAATCCTTGGCGCCGTAGCCGCGCCAGCCGGGCGGCAGCTCCATCTTCGCCACGTCGAGCGGCTGGTAATCGAGCGTCGGCAGCGTGTCGCCGCCCTTCCAGGTGGCGAGCGTGCGCTTCAGCCACTCGGCGTCGTTGCGACGGGCGTAGTCCTGGCGGAAATGCGCGCCACGGCTCTCGGTGCGCGTATTGGCGCCATGCGCGACGCAAAGCGCCAGCTTCAGCATCTTCTGCACGCGATAGGCGGTGACCAGCTCGGGGTTCGCGCCGCGCACCTTGTAACGCAGGCCGATGTTGCGGCTTCTCACCAGCAGCTGCTCCAGCTCGTCGACCGCCGCTTTCAGGTCCTCGCCGCGGCGGAAGATGCCGACCTTCGAGGTCATGATTTCCTGCATCCGCTGCTTGAGCGCGTCGGCGTTCTCGGTGCCGCGCCCGTCGATCAGCACGTCGAGCTTGCCTTGTTCCGCGCGCAGGAAGTCATGCACCAGGCCCATCGGCACGTTGACTTCGTTCTCTGACCGGTCGCAATAGTCGGCGATGAACTCGCCGACGATCATGCCGGCGACGACCGTCTCGGCCACCGAGTTGCCGCCCAGCCGGTTGAAGCCGTGCATGTCCCAGCAGGCCGCTTCGCCGGCAGCGAACAGGCCCTTGAGCGTCTGGCTCTCGCCGGTGTGATTGGTACGCACGCCGCCCATGGTGTAGTGCTGCGCCGGCCGCACGGGGATCCAGTCCTTGACCGGGTCGACGCCCATGAAGTGCTGGCAGATCTCGTAGACCTCGCGCAGGTTGTGCTTGATGTGCTTTTCGCCCAGCAGCGTGATGTCGAGCCAGAGGTGCTCGCCGAAGCGGCTTTGCACGCCCTTGCCCTTGAGGATGTGCTCTTCCATGCGCCGCGATACCACGTCGCGCGAGGCAAGTTCCTTCTTTTCGGGCTCGTACTCGGGCATGAAGCGGTGGCCGTCGACGTCGCGCAACAGGCCGCCGTCGCCGCGGCAACCCTCGGTGACGAGGATCCCCGCCGGGAAGATGCCGGTCGGGTGGAACTGCACCGCTTCCATGTTGCCCAGCGTCGCCACGCCGGTTTCGAGTGCGATCGCGGTGCCGATGCCTTCGCAGATCACCGCGTTGGTCGTCACCCGGTAGATCCGTCCCGCGCCGCCGGTGGCGATCGCCGTTGCCTTGGCCACGTACGCCACCAGTTCGCCGGTGACGAGATTGCGGACGATCGCGCCGTAGCAGCGGCTGCCGTCATGGATCAGTGCGATCGCCTCGGTACGCTCGTGGACGGGAATCGCCGCCCCGATGGCCTGATCGCTCATCGTCTGCAGCATCGCGTGCCCGGTACCGTCGGACACGTAGCAGGTGCGCCACTTCTTGGTGCCGCCGAAATCGCGCTGCGCCACCAGGCCCTGCGCCTCGGCGCGCTCGGTGATGGTCACCTTCTGGCTGTTGATGATGACCTGCCGGTCGCCCTGCTGCACGCGGCTCCAGGGCAGGCCCCACGCCGCCAGCTCGCGCACCGCCTTCGGCGCCGTATTGACGAACATCCGGACGACGTCCTGATCGGCGCCCCAGTCGCTGCCGCGCACGGTGTCTTCGAAATGCACGTCCTCGCTGTCGCCCTGGCCCTTGATCACGTTGCCGAGCGACGCCTGCATGCCGCCCTGCGCCGCCGCCGAGTGCGAGCGTTTGGGCGGCACCAGCGACAGGATGATCACGTCGTGGCCGCGCCGCTTGGCGCCGATGGCCACGCGCAGGCCGGCGAGCCCGCCGCCGATGACGAGTACGTCGGTATAGATGGTCTTCATTTGGCGGCTCCCGGCGCGTTCTGCAACCACGTCGGAACGTAGTGCTGCCCGTAGTTGGGCGCGTGTTCGATGCCGATCTTGATGTAGGCGGCAAGCGTCGCGAAGCCCAGCGCCAGGAAGAACACGGTGATCGCCCACTTCAGGTCTTGAGGCTCTTGCGCGTGGCGTTGGCGTTGCTGCCGGCGAACCACCCCACTTGACGGCGAGGCGGTAGAGTCCGATGCCGCCGTGCATTTCGACAGCGAGAAGCAGCACGATGTACAGCGGCCACATGTTCTCGGTCCAGACGCGGTCGGCGGATTCGAACGGGCCGATGAGATGCGGCCGGGTCAGCATCAGGTAGAGGTGGACGGAGGCGAGGAAGAACAGCGCGAACCCGGTGAACACCTGCCAGAACCAGAGCGTCGTGTCCTCGTGGCGCATCATCTTCATGTGCCCGCTGGAAGAGCTTGTATTGCATGCAGTTGTTCGGAAACTTGCGCAGCGCGAGGAACGCATGACCGGACGAACAGAACGATCACGCAGGCGACGACGACCGACACGATGCCAGGGATAGGCCTGCCGAAGAAGAAGTAGCCCTCGAACGCTTCGTGATCGTCCACATCGCGTCCTTGCTGATGAGGATCGACGACACGAAGAACATGTGGCCCCACATGAAAAGCGCGAGGATGAGTCCCGATGCGCTTTGCAGCCAGTCGAGCCGCGCGGGCCAGAGGCTCTTCCTCGCCTTGTCGGCAAGACCGACGCCGGCGATGACTTCGGTGCTGGTGTTCATCGATGTCCCCCGAAAAACGGAAGCCGCCGCAGGCTGCGGCGGGTACCTCGGCGATTTTCCCGGAAAACGCGTTTTCAGGCGTTGACGTGCATCAATGCCTGCGGGGATGCACCGACTCGCCGGTGCGTCGCGCCTCGCGCCAGGCGGGTGGCGACACCCGGCCCGGCCATCGAGGTCGTCAGGCGCTCAGCCGGTCACGACGGGGATCTTGCCGATCTTCGCGCGCCATTCCGCGGGGCCGGTCTTGTGCACGGCGTTGCCGGTCGAATCGACGGCCACCGTCACCGGCATGTCCTTGACGTCGAACTCGTAGACCGCTTCCATTCCCAGTTCCGGGAAGGCGAGCACCTTCGACGCCTTGATCGCCTTGGAAATGAGATAGGCGGCGCCGCCGACCGCGATGCAATAGACCGCCTGATGGTTCTTGATCGACTGCGTCGCCACGGGCCCGCGCTCGGACTTGCCGACCATTCCCAAGAGACCGGTCTTCGCCAGCATCGGCTCGGTGAACTTGTCCATCCGCGACGACGTCGTCGGGCCGGCAGGGCCGACGGCCTCGTCGCGCACCGGATCGACCGGACCGACGTAATAGATGAAGCGATTGGTGAAATCGACGGGGAGCTTTTCCCCGCGGTCCATCATTTCGACCAGGCGTTTGTGCGCCGCATCACGACCCGTCAGCAGTTTGCCGTTGAGCAGCAGCCGGTCGCCCGACTTCCAGGTCAGGATCTCGTCGCGGGTGATGGTGTCGAGATCGACGCGGCGGCTGGTCGAGAAATCGAGCTCGAGCCTGGGCCAGTCGTCGAGGGACGGCGGCTCGAGCGTCGCCGGTCCGCTGCCGTCGAGCACGAAATGCGCGTGCCGCGTCGCGGCACAATTGGGCAGCAACGCCACCGGCTTCGACGCCGCGTGCGTCGGGTAGTCGTTGACCTTGACGTCGAGCACGGTCGACAGTCCACCCAGTCCCTGCGCACCGATGCCCAGCGCGTTGACCTTGTCGTAGAGTTCGAGGCGCAGTTCCTCGGCCCGGCTCTTCGGGCCGCGGGCGATCAACTCCTGGATGTTGATCGGATCCATCATTCCCCACTTGGCCAGCAGCATCGCCTTTTCGGGCGTGCCGCCGATACCCAGAGACAGGATCCCCGGCGGGCACCAGTCGGCGCCCATCGTCGGCACCACCGAGAGCACCCAGTCGACGATGCTGTCGTTGGGCAGCAGCATCGCGAACTTCGACTTGTTCTCCGACCCGCCTCCCTTGGCGGCGACGATGACCTCGACCTTGCTGCCCCGCACCATTTCGACGTGGACGACCGCCGGCGTGTTGTCTTTGGTCGACGCCCGCTTGCCGTCCGGGTCGGCGAGCACCGAGGCACGCAGCGGATTGTCCTTGTCCGTATAGGCTCGGCGCACCCCCTCGTCGACCATCTGCTGCAGCGTCAGCGTCGCGTCCCAGCGTGCATCCATGCCGAGGCGGACGAAGGCGATCGCGATGCCGGTGTCCTGACAAATCGGGCGGTGACCCTCCGCTGCCATCCGCGAGTTGATGAGGATCTGCGCCATCGCGTCCTTGGCCGCGGGCGAGGCTTCGCGCTGCCACGCGGCGTGCAGCGCCTTGATGTAATCGACCGGATGGTAGTAGCTGATGAACTGGAAGGCATCGGCGACGCTGGAAATGAAATCTTCTTGCTTGATGGGGGGCATGTTGGCCTCCGGTGAGCGGTCCCGAGGCGCGGTCAATCCCCTTTCGTCAACAAGGGCTCGCAAACGCGCACAGGCCCCGCGTGCAGGAATGACGGGGTGTCGATTCGCCGGTGCAACGCAGGGCTGGAACGCGAGCACGCGCGTCCGTTGATTGCGACCACCGACGCAGTGGGGCCAAGTTTAGCAATCCGCCCGTGCGGCACTCTTGACTTGCATCAATGGGTTCCGCCCCAGGGTAGGCAACCATGTCGGCTGTCCCTTGTCGGGGCCGGAACCGGGGCCACCGATCCGGGCACTCAAAGGAGGAGCAGGATGTTCCAAGTTCGCATTCACGGACGTGGAGGGCAGGGCGTGGTTTCCGGCGCCGAATTGCTTTCCGTCGCCGCATTCAACGAGGGCCGTTTCGCCCAGGCCTTCCCCAGTTTCGGTTCCGAGCGCATGGGCGCGCCGGTGATGGCGTTCTGCCGCATCGACGACAAGGAAATCCGCTTGCGCGAACCGGTGATGGAACCCGACGCGCTGATCATCCAGGATCCGACACTCCTGTACCAGGTCGACTTGTTCAAGGGACTGCACGTCGATGGGTACATCCTCATCAATTCGACGCGCGACTTCGATGAACTCGGACTCGGTGACTTCATACTCAAGTTCAAGCGCCACCGCCTGTGCTCGGTGCCGGCGACGGAAATCGCCGTCAAGCACGTCGGGCGCGCCGTACCCAACGTGCCGCTGCTGGCGAGTTTCGCGGCAATCAGCGGCCAGATCAAACTTCAATCCGTGGTGATGGCGGTGCGGGAGAAATTCCCGGCGAAGATCGCCGAGGCGAATATCGCCGCCGCCACCGAAGCCTACGAGTACGCGAAACAGGCACGGGAGGCCTTCCATGCTTAAGCAAGTCGAAGGTTCGCACGCCGTCGCCGAGGCGATCGCGTTGTCGCGGCCGCAGGTGATCTGCGCCTATCCGATCACGCCGCAGACGCACATCGTCGAGGGCGTGGGCGAGATGGTCAAGGACGGCACGCTCACCAATTGCGAGTTCATCAATGTCGAGTCCGAGTTCGCCGCGCTGTCGGTGGCGATCGGCGCCTCGGCTGCAGGCGCGCGCACCTACACGGCGACGTCGAGCCAGGGCCTGCTGTTCATGGCCGAGGCGGTCTACAACGCCGCAGGGCTTGGGCTGCCGATCGTGATGACCATCGGCAATCGCGCCATCGGCGCGCCGATCAACATCTGGAACGACCACTCCGACAGCATGTCGATGCGCGACGCCGGCTGGATCCAGATCTTCGCGGAGACCAACCAGGAGGCGCTCGACCTGCACATTCAGGCCTTCCGGCTGGCGGAAGAACTGTCCTGCCCGGTGATGGTCTGCATGGACGGCTTCATCCTCACCCACGCCTACGATCGCGTCGACGTGCCGACGCAGGAGCAGGTCGACGCCTACCTGCCGCCGTTCGAACCGCGGCAGATTCTCGACCCGGCGGAACCGGTGACCATCGGCGCAATGGTGGGACCCGAGGCTTTCACCGAAGTCCGCTACCTCGCGCACCACAAGCAGCTGCGCGCGCTGTCGCTCATTCCGCAACTGTCCGAAGAGTTCAACAAGCGCTTCGGGCGCGCTTCGGGCGGATTGATCCGCACCTATCGCACCGAGGAAGCGGAAACCATCGTCGTGTCGCTGGGCTCGATCAACGGCACCGTCCAGGAGGTCGTCGACGACATGCGTCGCGACGGCATGAAGATCGGATCGGTGAGCATCTGCTCGTTCCGGCCATTCCCGCTCGCCGCGCTGCGCGAGGCGCTGGAGGGTGCGAAGCGGGTCGTGGTGCTCGAGAAATGCCTCGCCGTCGGCCTCGGCGGCATCGTTTCCGACGGCGTGCGCAAGTCGCTGCAGGGCATCCATTTGAAGGGCTACACGGTCATCGCCGGCCTGGGTGGTCGGGCGATCACCCGCGCGTCGCTGCGGCAACTGTTCGAGGACGCGGCCGCCGATGAACTCGAGCAGGTCACCTTCCTCGATCTCAATGCCGACGTCGTCGCGTATGAACTCGAACGCGAGACCCAGGCCCGCCGTACGGGACCGACCGCGGAAGCGATTCTGCGGCGGCTCGGCACTGTCAGCTCGAAGATCGGCTAGGAACGCGCCATGGAAATGCAACCCGTAAAGTTCTATCAAACCGGCACGTTCACGGTCGGCAACCGGCTGCTCGCCGAAGACGAGCGCTCGGTGCAAGCCAACATGGAGCGCACCAATTCCCTCAACTCGGGCCACCGCGCCTGCCAGGGCTGTGGCGAGGCGCTCGGCGCCCGCTACGCCATCGATGCGGCAATGCGCGTCACCAAGGGCAAGCTGATCGCCGTCAATGCCACCGGCTGCCTGGAGGTGTTCTCGACGCCATACCCGGAAACCTCATGGCAGATTCCCTGGATCCATTCGCTGTTCGGCAACGCGGCGGCAGTGGCATCGGGCGTCGCGGCAGCGATGCGCGTCACCGGCCGCAGCGACGTCCGCGTCGTCGCCCAGGGCGGTGACGGCGGCACGACCGACATCGGCTTCGGCTGCCTGTCGGGGATGTTCGAGCGCAACGACGACGTGCTCTACATCTGCTACGACAACGAGGCGTACATGAACACCGGCGTCCAGCGCTCCAGCGCGACGCCGCCGACGGCCCGCACGGCCACGACGATGGCCGTCGGCCACGAACCCGGCAACGTGTTCGGCACCGGCAAGAACGTGCCGCTGATCGCAATGGCCCATAACATTCCCTACGTCGCCACCGCGAGCGTGGCCAACCTGCGCGATCTCGAGTTCAAGGTGACGCGCGCAATGAACATGCACGGTTCGCGCTACGTCCACATCCACGTTCCCTGCCCGCTGGGCTGGGGATCGCTGCCCGCGGACACCATCAAGATCGCGCGGATGGCGGTGGAGTCGGGATTGTTCCCCCTGTTCGAAGCCGAGCACGGCGAAATCACCGGTCGCACCCCGATCCGGCACCAGGTACCCGTCACCGAGTATCTCAAGCTGCAAAAGCGCTTTGCGCATCTCTTCGGCAAGACCCCGGATCAGGTGCGGCTCGACCACATCCAGGCGATCGCCGACAAGAACATCCGCAAGTTCGGCCTCATCGACAAGGAGATGGCCCGTGGATAAGCCCTTTGCCATCACGCTCGATGTCGGCTCGAGCCTCGCCAACAAGACCGGATCGTGGCGAACGGAGCGGCCGGTCTATCTCGACCGCTTGCCGCCCTGCAACAACGCCTGCCCCGCCGGAGAGAACATCCAGGCGTGGCTGTTCCACGCCGAGGGCGGCAACTACGAAGCCGCCTGGCGCGAGCTGACGGAGAACAACCCGCTGCCTGCCGTCATGGGGCGGGTCTGTTACCACCCCTGCGAGGGCGCGTGCAATCGCGGTCAGATCGACGCCGCGGTGGGGATCAACTCGGTGGAGCGCTTTCTGGGCGACGAGGCGATCAAGCGCGGCTGGACGTTCGCGGCGCCACCAAAGGAAACCGGCAAGCGGGTGCTGGTCGTCGGCGCCGGGCCGTCGGGCCTGTCGGCGGCCTACCACCTGCGCCGCGTCGGCCATCAGGTCACGATCATGGAAGCGGGACCGCTCGCCGGGGGGATGATGCGTTTCGGCATTCCCAAGTACCGCCTGCCGCGCGACATCCTCGACGCCGAAGTGAAGCGCATCACCGACATGGGCGTCGCGATCGAGTACAACCGCAAGGTCGACAACATTCTCGACACGATGAAGGCGGGCAAGTTCGACGCCGCGTTCCTCGCTGTGGGTGCCCACATCGCCAAGCGCGCCTACATTCCGGCCGGCGAAGCGGCGAAGATGCTCGACGCCGTTTCGGTCTTGCGCGACATGGAGGGCGAAGACAAGCCGATGCTGGGCCGCCGCGTCGTCGTCTACGGCGGCGGCAACACCGCACTCGACGTCGCCCGGACCGCCAAGCGCCTCGGCGCGACCGAAGCGATCATCGTCTATCGGCGCAACCGCGAGAAGATGCCCGCGCACGATTTCGAGGTCGAGGAGGCGCTGCAGGAAGGCGTGATGATCAAGTGGCTGTCGACGATCAAGAACATGGCCGACGAGGGCACGCTGACGGTCGAGAAGATGGAACTCGACGCGAAGGGCTTCCCGCAACCGACCGGCGAGTTCGAGACGCTGGAAGCCGACACGCTGGTGCTGGCCCTCGGGCAGGACGTCGACCTCTCGCTGCTCAACGGCGTTCCCGGGCTCGCGATCAAGGACGGCACCGTGCAGGTCGGTCCCAACATGATGACCGGTCACGCCGGCATCTTTGCCGGCGGCGACATGGTGCCCTCGGAGCGCACCGTCACCGTGGCGGTCGGCCACGGCAAGAAAGCGGCGCGGCACATCGACGCCTGGTTGTCCGGTGCGACCTACGCGCCGGCGCCGAAGCACGAGCTGGCGACCTTCGACAAGCTCAACCCCTGGTACTACACCGACGCGCCCGAAGACCGTGCGGCCGGTCCTCGACATCGCGCGCCGGACGTCGACCTTCGACGAGGTGGTGAGCGGGCTCGACGAGACCAACGCGCTGTTCGAGGCCCGCCGCTGCCTGTCCTGCGGCAACTGCTTCGAGTGCGACAACTGTTACGGCGTGTGCCCCGACAACTCGGTGATCAAGCTCGGGCCCGGCAAGCGCTTCGAGTTCAACTACGATTATTGCAAGGGTTGCGGCATCTGCGTGTCCGAGTGCCCCTGCGGCGCGATCAAGATGGTGCCGGAAACCATCTGAACCAACGCCCGGCAGCCGCGGCAGGCGCGCGGTCGCGGACCACGCCGCCGCCCGCCTCTTCCATCGCCCAGCCTACATTCACGAGGAGTCCTCCATGTTTCCAAAGAATCCCGTCGGCCGCGTCGCCGCCACCTTGGCCTGGTTTCCCAAGGGAGCCGCATTGCTGCGCGATCCTTCGCTCAACAAGGGCACTGCGTTCACCGAGGCCGAGCGCGACGCGCTGGGTTTGCGCGGCCTGCTGCCGCACGCATGTGAACACGCAGGAGGAGCAGGTCGCGCGGGTGCTGGCGAACTTCCGGCGCAAGACCTCTCCGCTCGAGAAGTACATCAACCTCACCGCACTGCACGACCGCAACGAGACGCTCTTCTTCCGCATCCTCACCGACAATCCCGACGAGATGATGCCGATCGTCTACACCCCGACGGTGGGTCTCGCCTGCCAGCAGTACGGGCACATCTTCCAGCGCGCGCGCGGCCTCTTCATCAGTTCGACCGACCGCGGCCAGAGTCGAGAACGTGCTGCGCAACTGGCCCGAGCGCAATGTCAAGATGATCGTCGTCACCGACGGCGAACGCATTCTGGGACTGGGCGACCTCGGCGCCAACGGCATGGGCATTCCGGTCGGCAAGCTGGCGCTCTACACCGCCGCCGCCGGCGTCGAGCCGACGCAGTGCCTGCCGGTCGTGCTGGACGTCGGCACCAACAACGAAGCCCTGCTCAGCGACCCGCTGTACATCGGGCTGCATCAGAAGCGCCTGACCGGACAGCCCTACGACGAACTGGTCGACGAGTTCGTCCACGCCGCGCGGCACGTGTTCCCCGGGGTGGTGATCCAGTTCGAGGATTTCGCCAATCACAACGCGTTCCGGCTGCTCAAGAAATACCGCAACGAGATCTGCACGTTCAACGACGATATCCAGGGCACGGCAGCCGTCGCGCTGGCAGGCGTTCTCTCGGCACTGCGCATCAGCGGCGGCAAACTCGCCGACCAGCGCGTGCTGTTCCTGGGCGCCGGCGAGGCTGCCACCGGCATCGCCGATCTGACGTCGGCGGCGATGATGGCCGAAGGTCTGTCGGAAGCGGAGGCCCGCCAGCACTGCTGGCTGGTCGACTCGCAGGGGCTCGTCGTCAAGAGCCGCACGGGACTGGCGGAGCACAAGCTGCCGTACGCGCACGATCACGCCCCCGTCCGCGATTTCATCACCGCGATCCGGGACCTGAAGCCGACCGCCATCATCGGCGTCGCGGCCGTCGGCGGCACTTTCACGCAGGAAGTGGTCGAGGAGATGACGCGCCTCAACGCCCACCCGATCATCTTCGCGCTGTCGAACCCGACATCGAAGGCCGAATGCACCGCCGAGCAGGCGTACCTATGGAGCGGTGGTTGCGCGATCTACGCGTCCGGCAGCCCCTTCGCGCCGGTCAGCTACAACGGCAGGACCTACGTCTCGGGCCAGGGCAACAATTCGTACATCTTCCCCGGCGTGGGACTCGGTGTGATCGCCGTCGGCTCGAAGCGCGTCACCGACGAGATGTTCATGGCGGCGGCCCGCTCGCTCGCCCTGCAGGTATCGGACGCCGATCTCGAAACCGGTTGCGTGTACCCGCCGCTGGCCAAGGTGCGCGGCGTGTCCGCGCGTATCGCCGTGGCGGTCGCGGAGGTCGCTTATGCGCAGGGCCATGCCACGTTGCCGCGCCCTGCCGATCTTCTGGACTACGTGAATTCACAGATGTACGACCCGACGTACGAAACCTATGCGACCGAATGACGGGGAGCTTGCCGCTAGTCTTCGTCCACTCAAGTCGGTCTCGAACGAGGCTTTCCCGTCTGCATGGCGCGGCATGGGAGCGATCGAGGAGTGGGTGTTTTCCTGGGAGTGCCTGCAGTGGCCGTCCACCGCATCAGCAAAGGTCTTGACATACCGCTCGCCGGCGACCCGCTGCAGACAATCGAGCCTGCGCATCCGATCACGCGCGTAGCACTCTGCGGTGCCGACTATCACGGCATGCGGCCGACGCTTCTGGTCAAGGAAGGCGATCGCGTCCTGCGCGGCCAGCCGCTTTTCGAGGACAAGAAGAATCCCGGCGTTCTCTACACCGCGCCGGCCGCAGGCACCGTCGCCGCGGTCAATCGCGGCGAGATGCGTGTCTTCCAGTCGCTGGTCATCGACATCGCTGCCGACGACAGTCCGGACGCACAGCTTGCGTTTTCGCAATACCTGGCCCGGCCGGTCGCCAGCCTCGACGCCGCATCAGTCAAGGCGCTGCTGGTCGAATCGGGGATGTGGACGGCGTTGCGCACCCGGCCGTTCAGCCGGGTGCCGGCGCCAGAAAGCACGCCGCACTCGATCTTCGTCACCGCGATCGACACCCGCCCCCATGCGCCACGGGTCCCGGTGGTGCTTGCCGGGCGCGACACCGATTTCGCCGCCGGCCTCGCAGCACTGGCGAAGCTCGGCGCCAGGATTTTCCTCTGCCGTGCCGCCGGAAGCGCGCTCCCTGGCGAGGCGAAAGCGGGCGTTCAGGTCGAGGAATTCACCGGCCCGCATCCCGCCGGAACCGTGGGACTGCACATTCATCTGCTCGATTCCGTGCACGAGCACAAGACGGTGTGGCACATCGGCTACCAGGACGTCGCCGCGATCGGCCACCTTTTCCTCACCGGCAAGCTCGATGTCGACCGCGTGGTCGCGCTGGCAGGGCCCGGTGTGGTGCGCCCGCGCCTGCTGCGCACCCGCCTGGGCGCCTCGACCGACGACCTCACGCGCGGCGAACTGAAGCCCGGCGACATGCGCATCATCACCGGTTCGGTGCTGGAAGGCCGCACGGCTCCCGGCGCGATCCATGGCTACCTCGGGCGCTACGACCAGCAGGTGAGCGTGCTGTCGGAGGGTCGCGAGCGCGAGCTCTTCGGCTGGATCGTGCTGGGCCGCGAGAAATTCTCGGTCATGCACGTAGTCCTCGGCGCGCTCGCCGGCGATCGCAAGCTGGCGCTCACGACCAGCGCCAACGGCTCCCCGCGGCCGATGGTGCCGACCGGCGCGTACGAGCGCGTGATGCCGATGGACATTCTGGCCACGTTCCTGCTGCGCGCGCTCCTCACCGATGATGTCGAGCGGGCCGAAGCGCTGGGCGTGCTCGAACTCGACGAGGAGGACCTCGCCTTGTGCACGTTCGTCTGCGCGGGCAAGTTCGAGTACGGCCCGCTGTTGCGCAAGATGCTCGCGCATATCGAAAAGGAGCACGCGTGAATCGTCCGCTGGGAAGCCGCGCATGAAGGCGCTGCGCAACGCGCTCGACCAGGTCGGGCACCATTTCGAGAAGGGCGGCAAGTTCGCGCGGTTCTTCCCGCTGTTCGAGGCCGTCGACACGTTCTTCTATTCGCCGTCGGAGATCACCAGGACCGGCGCCCACGTGCGCGATGCGATCGACCTGAAGCGGATGATGATTCTCGTGGTCATCTCCGCGTTCCCCTGCGTGTTCATGGCAATGTACAACACCGGGCTGCAGGCCAACCTCGCGCTCGACCCTGCCCGGGCAGCCGAACTCGTCGGGTGGCGGCATGACGTCATCCGCTTGCTGGGCGTGGGCTATTCGGCCTCCAGCTTCGGCGCCAACGTCCTCCACGGCGCGCTGTATTTCCTGCCGCTGTACATCGTCACCATGGTCGTCGGCCTGTCGTGGGAAGCCGCGTTCTCGATCATCCGCGGGCACGGCGGCATCAACGAAGGATTTTTCGTCACCGGCATCCTGTTCCCGCTGCTCCTTCCGCCGACGACGCCGTTGTGGCAGGCCGCGCTGGGGATCAGCTTCGGCGTCATCTTCGCCAAGGAAGTCTTCGGCGGCACCGGCATGAACTTCGTCAACGTCGCCCTCGCGGCGCGGGCCTTCCTGTTCTTCGCCTACCCCGCCGAGATCTCGGGCGACCGGGTGTGGACCGCCGTGCCTCCGGGCTTTGCCGTCGACGGCTTCTCGGGCGCGACGGTGCTGGCGCAGGTCCGGCAGGCCACCGCGCCCTTCGCCGACCTCAACCTGTCGTGGTGGCAGGCGTTCATCGGCCTGGAAAAGGGCTCGATGGGCGAGACCTCGGCGCTGGCATGCCTGATCGGCGCCGTGCTCCTGCTCGGGACCGGCATCGCCTCGTGGCGGCTGATGGCCGGTGTCGCGGTGGGAACGATCGCGATGGCATCGTTGTTCAATGTCATCGGATCGACGACCAACTTCTGGTTTGCCGTGCCTTTCTGGTGGCACATGGTCGCCGGCGGCTGGGCTTTCGGCACCGTGTTCATGGTGACCGATCCGGTGACGGCGCCGTTCACCGAGACGGGCAAGTGGATCTACGGAATCCTGATCGGCGTGTTCGTGGTGCTGATCCGCGTCGTCAATCCCGCGTACCCCGAGTGCATGATGCTGGTGATCCTGTTCATGAACGTGATGGCGCCCGTCATCGACTACGGAATGATCAAGGCGAACATCACCCGCCGGATGAAACGCCGTGCCGAAAACTGACTCCACCGGTTATACATTTCTGTTCGCGACGGCCGTCTGCGTCGTCTGCGCGCTGCTGGTTGCCGCGTCGGCCGTGGGCCTGCGCGAGCGGCAGGAGAACAACCAGCTCGTCTACCGGCAGAAGAACGTGCTGCTCGCCGCCGGGCTCGTCAAATCCGGCGAGAAGCTCTCCGACCGCGAATTGCAGGCGATCTTCGACAAGAACATCGTCGTCCGCCTGATCGACATCAAGACCGGCGAGATGATTCCCGAAGGCAAGCTCGACGCCCGGACCTACGACCAGAAGCGGGCGCGCAACGATCCGGCGCAGAGCCGCGCCGCGCCGCCGAATGGCGCGCTGGTGTCGCGAATCCCGACCTACGGCACCGTCTACCTGGTGACCAGGGGCGCCAAGGACGCGCCGCCGGAGCTCGTCGTCCTGCCGATCGAGGGCATGGCGATGTGGAACACCGTCTACGGATTCATCGCGCTCGACCGCGACGGCAACACGGTACGCGGACTGACCTTCTACGACCAGCAGGAGACGCCGGGGCTGGGCGGCGAGATCGGCAATCCGAAATGGCAGGCGCTGTGGCACGGCCGCAAGGCCTACGATCCCAACTGGGAGCCCCAGCTCAAGGTTATCAAGGGCCAGGCCGGCCCCGCCGACAAGGATCCACACCGGATCGACGGCCTGTCCGGCGCCACGATCACAAGCAACGGCATATCGCGGATCGTCGCCTTCTGGTTCTCGAAGGACGGCTACGGCCCCTATCTCAACAGTTCCGCGCGGGAGCGAAATCGTGAGCGCATCGACCTCCGTATTCGGCAAGCACGAGAAGATCGCGCTGGTCACGCCGATCATCGTCAACAACCCGATCGGCGTTCAGGTCCTGGGCATCTGCTCGGCGCTGGCGGTGACCACCCGCGTCGACAAGGCGCTCGTCATGGCGATCGCCCTGACGTCGTCACCGCCTTTGCCAACCTGGCGGTGAGCCTGGTGCGCAACTACACGCCCAGCAGCATCCGCATCATCGTCCAGCTCGCGATCATCGCCTCGCTGGTGATCGTGGTCGACCAGGTGCTGAAGGCGTTCCTGTTCGAGATTTCCCTGGAGCTTTCGGTCTACGTGGGCCTCATCATCACCAACTGCATCGTGATGGGCCGCGCCGAGGGCTATGCGATGCAGAACCGGCCCCTGGGACTCGTTCCTCGACGGCATCGGCAACGGACTGGGCTACGGCCTGGTTCTGCTTCTTGTGGCGGCCTTCCGGGAACTGATCGGTGCCGGCAAGTTGTTCGGTGTCACCATCCTGCCGACGATCCAGGATGGCGGCTGGTACGTGCCGAACGGACTGATGCTGCTTGCGCCGTCGGCGCTGTTCTCCGATTGCACTGCTGATATGGATCCTCCGGACCTGGAAGCCGGAACTCCAGGAAAAGTGACCCAAGGAAAGCCCTCGAGATGGAGATGTATCTCAATCTCTTCATAAAGTCCGTGTTCATCGAGAACATGGCGTTGGCATTCTTCCTGGGCATGTGCAGCTTTCTTGCGTGCTCGAAGAAGGTCGAGACGGCGCTGGGCCTCGGCGTGGCCGTCGTCTTCGTCCAGGTGCTGACCGTGCCGCTGAACAACCTGATCCTGAAGAAGCTGCTGGCGGAGGGTGCGCTGTCGTGGATCTCGCCTTCGCTCGCGAATATCGACCTGGGCTTCCTGGCGTTCATCCTGTTCATCGGCACCATTGCCGCCGCAACGCAGATCGTCGAAATGGCGGTCGAGCGCTACGCGCCGGCGCTGTACACGACGCTGGGCGTGTTCCTGCCGCTGATCGCCGTCAATTGCGTCATCCTGGGCGGGTCGCTGTTCATGCAATCAGCGCGACTACACGTTCGGCCAAAGCGTCGTCTACGGCGTCGGCTCGGGGCTGGGCTTCGCGATCGCCATCGTCGCGCTGGCGGCGATACGCGAGAAGATGGTCTACTCCGACGTCCCCCACGGACTGCGGGCCTCGGCATCACCTTCATCACGGCGGGGCTGATGTCCGTCGCCTTCATGATGTTCTCCGGCATCCAGCTCTGACCGGGCGACAGGCGAAAAGCCATGAACGAAATCATCACCGGCATCGCGATGTTCACCGGCGTGATCCTGCTGCTGGTCGCGGTGCTGCTGGCCGCCAAGCGCAAGCTCGTGGCGCACGGCGAAGTCTCGATCCTGATCAACGACGACCCCGCCAAGGCGCTGAAGACGCCCGCCGGCGGGACGCTGCTCGAGACGCTGTCGAACAACCACATCTTCATTCCCTCGGCCTGCGGCGGCAAGGGCGCCTGCGGCGTCTGCGAGGTGATCGTCAAGGCAGGCGGCGGCGATCTCCTGCCGACCGAAACCGGCTTCATCAGCCGCGGCGAGGCGAAGCGCGGCTGCCGCCTCGCCTGCCAGGTCAAGGTCAAGCGCGACATGAGGATCGAGATCGCGCCCGAGATCTTCGACGTGCGCAAGTGGAAGTGCAAGGTCGTCTCCAACCGCAACGTCGCCACCTTCATCAAGGAACTGAAGCTGGCGCTTCCCGAGGGCGACGAAGTGCCGTTCCGCGCCGGCGGCTACGTGCAGCTCGAGTGTCCGCCGCACAGCATCGATTTCAGGACCTTCGATATCGAGCCCGAGTTCCGCGACACCTGGGACAAGTTCGACCTCTGGCGCTTCAAGTCGGTGCTGACCGAGCCGATCGAGCGCGCGTATTCGATGGCCAACTACCCGCTGGAGAAGGGCCTGCTGCTGTTCACCATCCGGATCGCCTTCCCGCCCGAATACCGCACCGACATCCCGCCGGGCATCATGTCGTCCTACGTGTTCAACCTGAAGCCCGGCGACGAGCTCACGGTGTCCGGCCCTTTCGGCGAGTTCTTCGCCCGCGACACCGACAGAGAAATGTGCTTCATCGGCGGCGGCGCCGGGATGGCGCCGATGCGTTCGCACATCTTCGACCAGCTGAAGCGGCTGCACTCGAAACGCAAGATCACCTTCTGGTACGGCGCACGCAGCATGCGCGAAGCGTTCTACGTCGACGAGTTCGAGCAACTGCAGAAGGACAACCCGAACTTCGAATGGCACCTCGCGCTGTCCGAACCCCTGCCCGAGGACAACTGGAGCGGCGCGACGGGCTTCATCCACAATGTCCTGTTCGAGCAATACCTCAAGGATCATCCCGCGCCCGAGGACATCGAGTACTACATGTGCGGCCCGGGAATGATGAACCAGGCGGTGATCAAAATGCTGCTCGCCCAGGGCGTCGACCGCGAGAACATCATGCTCGACGATTTCGGTTGAAAGGCTCACCGTGGTCCGGCACGCACCGGACCGAGCGGATACCCACGGCACTCCACGCAAGGGGGAAGTGACATGATGCATCAATCGGTGGAAGCGGTCCTGCGCACCAAGGCGAGCGACGAAATCGTATCGGTCGAGGCGTCCGCCACCGTTGCCGAGGCAGTGGCGACGATGGCTGTGCGCCGCGTCGGCGCCGTCCTGATCATGAACGAGGACAAGCTCGTCAGCGGCATCTTCACCGAGCGCGACCTGCTGGTGCGCGTGGTGCATGCCGGGCTCGCCCCCGCGACCACGCCGATCTCGCTGGTGATGACGCGCGACGTCCGCTTCGTCACCCCCGGAACCACCATCGAAGCCGCGCTCTCCCTGATGCACCTCAACCGCCACCGGCATCTGCTGGTCATAGATGGACCGAAGGTTTACGGGCTGCTGTCGATCGGCGACCTGGTGCGGCAGATGATCGAGCGCGGCGAGGGTCGATTCGAAGCTGCCGTGCGCGAAGAACTCAACGCCGCCAGGGGCTGACCCCGGCCCTGCCCCACCGACACGAACGAAGCAATGCGGAACAATCCGCGGAGAACATCGATGGATGCACTTCTTTCCCCGAAACGGCGCGCGCTGCTGCAGGCGCTCGGTGCCGCCGGCGTCGTCGCAGGCTGCGGCGAACGCACGGTATCGCTCGCCGCCACCCGGCCCGTCTTCGCCTTCAGCGGCGCCACGATGGGCACCACCTACAACGTCAGGATCGCCGGCGCCACGCTGTCGCCGGAACGTGAAGCGCTGGTCCGGCGCGCAGTCCAGGCGTCCCTGGACGGCGTGGTCGCGCGGATGTCCACCTACGACGCAGCGTCGGAGCTGTCGCGCTTCAATGCTCACGCCTCGACGGCGCCGTTCGCGCTGTCGTCCGACACGCTGGACGTGTTCGAGGTCGCCGGCAAGGTGAGCGCCGAGACCGGCGGCGCTTTCGACATCACCGTGGCGCCGTGGGTCAACGCCTGGGGCTTCGGCCCCTCCAAGGAACAGACGATTCCCGCGACCGAAGCGCTGCGGGCCTTGAAGCCCGGCGTCGGATACCGCCAGATCGCCGTGCAGCGCGAACGCGGCACCGCGGCCAAGGCCCGGCCGATCGTCGCCGCCGACCTGTCGGGTGTCGCCAAAGGGTATGCGGTCGACGTCGCCTCGCGCGCGCTCGACGGGTTGGGCATCGCCGACTACATGGTGGAAGCCGGCGGCGAGGTCCGCACGCGCGGCCGCAACGCGTCGAACCAACCCTGGCAGATCGCCATCGAGCGGCCGGATGCAATGCCGCAACGCGCGCATTTCATCACCCCGCTGTCCGGACAGTCGATGGCGACGTCGGGCGACTACCGCATCTACTTCGAGCGCGACGGCAAGCGCTACTCGCACGAGATCGATCCTGCCACCGGCGCCCCGGTGACGCATCGGCTGGCATCGGTTTCGGTGGTGGCCGCCGATTGCGCCTACGCCGACGCGATGGCCACGGCGTTGTTCGTCCTCGGCCCCGACCGTGGCCATGCGCTGGCCGACGCGCGCCAGCTCGCCGCGTATTTCATCGTTCGCAACCCGGATGGAACGCTCGTCGAGCGGGCCACAACCGCGTTTGCCGCGCTGCGCGGCAAGCTCGCCTGACGATTCGCGAGGTCACGATGAAATTCGTCGCCGACCTGCTGCCGGTGGCCGCAGTGGTCTTCGGGCTGTTCGCGCTCGCTCTGGGCGCGATGGCATTGGGCCAGCGATTCACCGGCCGCTGCCTGCGCGGCTCCTGCGGCGGCCCGAAGGCCGTCGGTCCCGACGGCAAGCCGATTTCATGCGTCGGCTGTCCCAACGCCGACAAGCACGCGACGCATTGATATCTTTGCAGGAGCACTTCAGCCGCGAATTCCGACGCTCCTACATGCCTTCGCGCCTGAAGGCGCTCCTGCACAGACCCTGAAAGCGTTCAGTGCAAGCGTTGCCGCGCCTTGCGCGCGGCGTCGGTGTTTGCGCCGCGACGCGCGCCGCGGCCTTCGGTCGGGCGCTCGCGATCCTGCCAAAAGCGGTAGATCAGCACCGCGGCAAGCGGCAATTCCTCGATGAGACCTTCGCGCTTTTCGTCGCTGTCGATCCACTCGGTGAACTCCTCTTCGCGCTCGCCGAACGCCAGCGCCTCGATCGGAAAGACCCAGTCGCGCGAATCCTGAGCGTCGTAGAGAGGCTGCCACTCGCTGTCGCGCAGCTTGACGCCGGACATGTAGCCCTCGCACCAGGCGGTCGCTTCGGGCGGCGCATGTTCGGTGTTGCGCGCCGCCTCGTCCGGCACGTACAACAGAGGGCGAAACCGCGTCGGCGACTCGGCCAGCGTCCGCTGGATGCCCACCATGTGCCGCAGCACCAACGCCATGATCCGTTGCGCCTGATCGTTGTCGACGTACGCGGGGGTCGCGCTCTTGCCGCCCTCGCTCCACATCTGCGGCAGCCATTCGGACGGCTGAATCTGCTCGGGCCCCGACACCACGGCCGTCAGGTAGCCATCGAGCATCTCGAGGTCCATGCAATCCGGCGGTACCGCGTCGGAAGCGAGAAAGGACTCGAGTTCGTCCATTTCGACTTCGGTCAGGGGTTCGTCGAGGGCACGGGGATCGGTCATGGCAAGGCCTTGAGTGTTGCGGCATCGTGGAACCCGCTATGATGGTCCTCCGGGCGATTTGACGCAACTTTCGCACCCACACACCCGCGCCTCCCTTCGGCAGTGCCCCCGATGGCCAACAAGATCAAGACCCAGGCGTTCCTCGCCAACCTGCCGCTGTTCCGCGAACTCGCGCCAGGCGAGATCGACAGCCTTGCGACGGGCACGACGGAAGTCCACGTGCCGCGCGGAGGCATCGTGTTCCAGAAGGGCGACCCCTGCGTGGGATTCCACGCCGTCGTCTACGGCCAGGTGAAGCTGTCGTTCGTGACCCCGCAGGGCGGCGAGAAGGTCGTCGAGATCATCAGCCAGGGCTTTTGCTTCGGCGAAGCGCTGATGTTCATGAACAAGCCCTATATCGTCACCGCGCAGGCGCTCGCCGACACGCTGTTGCTGCATGTGTCGAAGGATGCCGTCTTTCGCGGCATCGAGCACGATCCCGGCTTTGCGCTCCGGATGCTCGCGGGTCTGTCGCGACGGGTGCACACGCTGATGACCGACGTCGAAAGTTACTCGATGCAGTCCGGAATGCAGCGCGTCATCGGTTACCTGCTGCGCCAGGACGCCGAGAGCGCGGACGCGGTCACGACCTGGACGGTGACGCTGCCGACGTCGAAGTCGATCGTCGCCTCGCGCCTCAACCTCACGCCGGAGCATTTCTCGCGCATCCTGCACGATCTGGCGGCGGCGCGGCTGATCGAGGTCGGCGGGCGCGAAGTGCGCATCCTGAATGCCGAGCGCCTGCGCGGCCATACGGGATGACGGCCGGCACCCGGACCGCCCGCCTGGCGTCAATTTGGCGCGACCCCGAAGCACACCACCACCAGGCTGGCTACGATGGCGTAGACCAGCCACCCTTGCGCGCAGCGCGAGCGGTCGGCGCATGGAGGAAGGCATCGGTTGCTGTTCCCGTTTCCCACTCCGGCATTCATGCGCTCACTCCGGTGTTGCGCGCGCGGGAAAGCGGACCGTCACGCGCAGGCCGGTTCCCGGTTCCCGGTCGCCCAGCGCAATCCGCGCGCCGTGCAGTTCCACGATTCGCTTCACGATCGACAGGCCGAGGCCGCTGCCGTTTTCACCCGTTCCACTCACCCGGTAAAATCGCTCGAAGACCCTGGCGCGCTCGCTCATGTCGATCCCCGGGCCGCTGTCGGCAATTTCCAGCACGGCGTCCGTCGGTCCCGCGTCCACGCGGACCGTGACCTCCCCGCCCTCGGGGGTGTAGCGCAGCGCGTTATCGGCCAGGTTCCGGACCAGCATCTCCAGCATCGTGGCATCACCCGCAACCGTTGCCCCGGGCGATCCGATGAGCGCGAGTTCGATCCGCTTCGCCGCGGCCAGCGGGCCGACTTCCGCCAACGTCGCGGCGACAACGGCGGAAAGATCGACGTCGGCGATGACCGGCAGCGTGCCTTGCGGATCGATCCGGGCCAGCGTCAGCAGTTGCTCCACCAGTCGCGTGGAGCGGTCGGTGCCGGCGATGACATGCCCGAGCGAGCGGTCGCGGGCGGCGGCATCGATCTCCTGCTGCGCCACCTGCGCATGGGTCTTGATCGCCGCCAGCGGGGTGCGCAGTTCGTGCGCCGCATCTGCGGTGAACCTGCGCTCCCGCTCCAGAACGTCGCGTACCCGCGCGAACAGCGCATTCAGTGCCGCGAGCAAGGGCTGCACTTCACGTGGCGCCAGGGCGGTATCGAGTGGCGTCAATGCCTCCGGGGCGCGACCGGCAACCGTGACGGCCAGCCGATCGAGCGGCGCCAGACCCTTTCCGATCGCGAACCAGATGAGCAGTGCCAGCACCGGCAAGGCGACCAGCAGCGGATGCAGGAGATTCAACGCGGTATCGGTGGCGAGCTCGTCGCGCAACTCGCTGCGCTCGCCGACCTGCACCAGCATCCCGCTCGCAACGTCGCGCCGGCTGAATACGCGCCAGGCGTGCCCGTCCAGCGTGACATTCGCGAAATCGGCACCTGCAGCGGCCAGCGGCGTCGATGGCGCGCTCCTCGAGCGCAACAGCAGGTCACCCTTGCGATCCCAAACCTGAAAAGCGATCCGACGTTCGTACTTGTGTCCGCTCGCCAGCGCATCGACGTCGATCTCGTCGAGTTCGTGGCCCGCCTGCATCTGGAGGATCTCAGCGGCTTGCGCAAGCTGCGCGTCCATCATCTCTCCGATCTCGTGGCGCGCATCCTGGTACGACCACAGCGCGGCGCCCGCCCAGACCAGCATGGTGGCGACAAGCAGCAGCGCCAGCAGGCGTCCGCGCAGCGACAAAGCGGGCGATCGCACGCTCACCTCGGCGCTGCCGTTGCCGGCGACGACTTGTCGATCAGATAACCCACGCCGCGCAGCGTGCGGATGAGCTCGCTGCCGAGCTTGCGCCGCAGGTGATGGATATGCACCTCCACCGCGTTGCTGCCGGGTTCCGAATCCCAGCCGTAGAGCGTTCGCTCCAGTTGCTCGCGCGACATCACCCTGCCCGCTGCGAGCAGCAGTGCGTGCAGCAGATCGAACTCGCGCGGGCCGAGCTCGACGCGCTGTCCCGCCCGGGTGAGTGTTCGCGCGGCCGGGTCGAGGACCAGATCGCCGTGCTGCAAAATGGGCGCGGCGTGCCCGGCACTGCGCCGCAGGAGCGCGCGAACGCGCGCCGTCAGCTCCGCGAGATCGAAGGGCTTGACGAGATAGTCGTCGGCACCGGCGTCGAGACCGGCAACCCGATCGGCAACCGTGTCGCGCGCGGTGAGGATCAGCACCGGCAAGCGCTTGCCCTCGGCGCGCGCGGCGCGCATCAGTTCCAGTCCGGACATTCGCGGCAATCCGAGATCGAGCACCATCAGCGTGTAGGGCTCGGCATCCAGCGCCAGCTTGCCGGCACGGCCATCCTGAACCCAGTCAACAGCGAAACCCGCCTGCATGAGGCCAGCACGTATGCCGTCGCCCAGCAGACGGTCGTCTTCGACAAGTAGCAGTCGCATCGGTCGATTCTACTTCGTGCCGACGTCCCGACTCGCAACGACGGCCGCACCGGCCGGCGGAATCGTCACGCTGCGCTCCGAAAAATCGCCGCTCTGGACGCCGCCGTGGCAGCCACCGCAGTTCGCCCGGCCGCCCACGCGAGGTCGCAGCCAGACCCCGGGGGCGATCTCGTCGTGTTTGGCCCGTATGTAGGCGGTCTCGGAGATCCGCAAAGGCGTCCCATCCGCCGGAATGGACGCCGCGATCTTCCCGGAGCGGCGATTGCCGTTGCGATCCGCCGCGTTGGCGACCAGGAACTCCGTGATGGCTCCCTGCGTGGCCGCATCGAGCGCCGCGTTCTCGCCGAAATGCCGGTCGAGCGTGCCCATCATGGCCTGCCACGAACGCGCGGGCAGCAGCCCCGGGTGATAGGCCATGTGGCACGACGCACACTCCGCCTGCCACGCAGCGTTGGCGACCGCCGGCAGCGCGCGGCCACCTTCCGCGCCGTGTCCACCCGCCAGCAAGCCACCGGTCGCCAGCACCCCGCCGACCATGACACCGATCCGCCAGATATTGATATTGATCCTGCGCATATTGACCTCCCTCACTTGAGACTGAGCATGTAAGCGACGAAATCTCCCTTTTCCAGCGCCGTGCATGGGCGTGAAAGGACATCGTTGCAGTTGCGCGTGAACCACTTCTCGACCTGAACGGTATCGGTGAAGCGCTCCGCGTTGGCCGCTGGTGCGAGCGGCGCGATTGCCTTTCCGGTCGTGCGCGCACGGCCCAAAGCCCTGGGATCGGGGGTGTGGCAAGTCGCGCAACCAGTCAGCACGCCATCGGCACGCGCCCGTTCCAGGCGATAGAGTTCCTGGCCGCGACCGGCGGCGAAGCCCGCAAACGAACCGTTGTCAGCCTTGGCCTGCCGTCCATAATCAGCAAGCACTTGCTGGGGTGTCGCGGCATCGGCGATCGCGGCAAGGCCGAGTGCAAGCGCGGCTAGTGCCACCATGATGCCGTCTCTTAGCGACAATCGCGTTACGTCACGCATCGATAACCTCCGTCATTGGTTCAGGCCGAGCCGAAGTGACGCCGGCGCCAACGACGCCTCCGGCGTTCAGCGCCACTCTGGCGCAAGCGCGCGCCCGTTCAGCCATGGTCGTGTTGTTCCCGCCGGCGGTACTGGATTCCGGTCAACATGCTGCGCGCGAGGTGGTTGCGCTCCAGCCACTCGTGGACGACCAGCGCGATGAGATGAACTCCCACGAAAAGCGCCAGCACCGTCGAGATCGCCTCGTGCGGCTCCTTGAAGATCTTCTTCAGCCACGTCGCATCACCAAGCCATTCCGACAATGGCCCGACACCGTGCTCGATCGCGGCGAGGGCCAAGCCGGTCGCCCCCATGGCGAGGATGAGCGCGTAAACACCGAGATACGCCAGACTCGCAAGTTCGTTGTGGCCGAAACGCCGCGATGCGCGAATCATCCGGTTACGCACGACGTCGATCCAGACCCGCGGGTGCCACATATCGGAAAAGCGCGCGTGACGGGGACCCACGACTCCCCACAGCGCGCGCGTGACTAAGCCCACGATGAGGCCGTAGCCCAGCAGGATGTGCGCCTTCCACAGCAGGGCTTCGTTCGGACCGCGTTCGAAGACATCCGCCAGCCAGCCGGTCGCGAGCAACGCGATCAGGGCCAGCGCATTCCATGCGTGCATGAATCGAAGCACCGGGTCATAAACCCGGCGTGCTTCCCAGTCGCTGTCGTGCGTCATCGCTGCTCCGTGTGTCAGGTCCACGGTGCGAACGATAGCGGTGCGATCTTAAGACGCGCTTAAGGCAACGGCCGCGAAGAACGAAATCAGGCTGAAGGGTTCTCCGTCTTCTCCGGCATCGGCCAGATGGTGACCTCGTAGCCAGAGATCGCTCCCGGCTCGGTGCGATGACCAAGACCGTTGCGGTCGAGCATCAGATAGAGCGGCCGCGGCTCGATGTCGATCAGCAGCTTGAGGCGACCTCCCGGCGCCAGCGTTGTCAAGGCCGCGAGAACCCGCTCCAGCGGCTCGGGCGGGGGAAGACCGCGGACATCGAGGATCGATTCGTGCATGGCGATTCGCGTTCCTTCCGACGACGGGAGGTGCATCAACAGAGCCCATTGTGGGACGACCGCGCCATCAACGCAACGCGTGCGCGAGGTTGAGCGCCGCGGCGAACACCAGCACGGCACCCGCCTGGTGCGTTGCCGCAAGATGCAGCGGCACGACCAGCAGCAGCGTGGCGATGCCGAGCCCGATCTGCACCGCCAGCATCGCCAGCATGAGGTGGGCGGCGCGCCGCGCGCGCGGCGGCGCATCGTCGACCCGGCGAACCCTCCACCACAGGGCGGACGCCACGATGAGAAGCGCGTACGCGATCAGGCGGTGATCGAACTGCACGGTCGCCATGTTCCAGAAGAAGTTCTTCCACCACGGGTCGAGCATCATGAGCTCGGGCGGGAAGAACGCGCCGTTCATCAGCGGGAAGCTGTTGTAGGCGAAGCCGGCACGGATGCCGGCCACGACACCCCCGGTCAGCACCATGAACAACACCAGGCCCGCGAAGGCGATGGCCAGCCGGTACGCCGACCGTCGCGCGGCCGAACGGCGCTCGACGCTGCGCCGATGGAGCAGCGACAACGCCGCCCAGAACATCGCGCCGAAGATGACGAAGGCAAGGCCGAGGTGCGCAGCCAGGCGGAACTGCGAGACCCGGGGATCGTCGACGAGCCCGCTTTGCACCATGTACCAGCCCATCGCCCCCTGCAGGCCGCCGAGGACGAATATCGCGCCGAGCTTCCAGGTGTAGCCGTCGGGGATCCTTCGCCGCAGGGAGAACCACAGCAGGGGGACCAGCCACACCACCCCGATCAGCCGGCCCAGCAGGCGGTGGAAATACTCCCACCAGAAGATGCCCTTGAAGCCGGCGAGCGACATGCCGCGATTCACGTCGCGGTACTCGGGAGTCAGCTTGTACTTGTCGAACGCCTCCTGCCAATCGGATTCCGACAGCGGCGGCAGCGTGCCGACGATCGGCTGCCATTCGGTGATCGACAAACCCGAGTGGGTGAGGCGCGTGACCCCGCCGACCACGATCATGGCAAACACCAGCGCGCAGCACAGCAACAGCCACGCGGCCACGGCACGCGACGTCCTGCCCGTTGCCACCAGCGATGAATCCGTCATGGCGGGAATTTTGCCACAGGCGCCTTGCGGCGATTGACTTTTGTGCCGATTCCTAGTGCACTTAACGGTTGCGGCTTCGCGCCCATCCACAGGAAAACCAAATGAACGACACCGTCAAATACCTCCTCGACGAATCGAGGATTCCGAAGCACTGGTACAACCTGCAGGCCGACCTGCCGCGGCCGGCGCCGCCGGTGTTGCATCCGGGAACCCACAAGCCGGTGGGCCCCGACGACCTCTCGCCGCTGTTCCCGATGGAACTCATCCTGCAGGAGGTTTCCACCGAACGCGAGATCGAGATTCCGGGACCGGTGCGGGATGTGTATCGGCAATGGCGCGCGACGCCGCTCTACCGCGCGCGGCGCCTCGAGCGCGTGCTGCAAACGCCGGCCAGGATCTACTACAAGTACGAAGGTGTCTCGCCCGCCGGCAGCCACAAGCCGAACACCGCGGTGCCGCAGGCGTTCTACAACCAGCAGGCGGGGGTGAAGAAACTGGTCACCGAGACCGGCGCCGGGCAGTGGGGCAGTTCGCTCGCCTTCGCCGGCTCGCTGTTCGGCGTCGACGTCCAGGTGTTCATGGTCCGCGTCTCCTACGACCAGAAGCCCTACCGCCGCGCGCTGATGGAAACCTACGGCGCGCGCTGCATTCCGTCGCCGTCGACCGAGACGCAGTCGGGCCGCGCCATCCTGGCGCAGCGTCCCGATCATCCGGGCAGCCTCGGCATCGCGATTTCCGAGGCGGTCGAGATCGCCGCGCAGCGCAGCGACACCAACTACGCGCTCGGCAGCGTGCTGAATCACGTGCTGCTCCATCAGACGGTGATCGGCGTCGAGGCGATGGCGCAGATGGAGATGGCGAACGACTATCCCGACGTGATCGTCGGCTGCACCGGCGGCGGCTCGAACTTCGCCGGCATCGCGTTCCCGTTCATCGGTGCGCAGCTGCGCGGCGGCCGCAAGATCGACGTCGTCGCCATCGAGCCGGCGGCCTGCCCCAGCCTCACCCGCGGCCGCTACGCCTACGATTTCGGCGACACCGCGCACCTGACGCCGCTGACCAAGATGCACACGCTGGGATCGACGTTCACCCCGCCCGGTTTCCACGCCGGCGGCCTGCGCTATCACGGCATGGCGCCGCTGGTGTCGCACCTGCAGGAACTGGGGCTGATCCGCGCGCGCGCCTATCACCAGACCAGCGTGTTCGAAGCCGGCGTGCAGTTCGCGCGCGCCGAAGGCATCGTGCCGGCGCCGGAGGCCAACCATGCGGTCAAGGGCGCGATCGACGAGGCGATCCGCTGCCGCGAGGAAGGCGTGTCGCGATCGATCCTGTTCAACCTCTGCGGCCACGGTCACTTCGACATGCAGGCCTACATCGACTACTTCGGCGGCAAGCTGCGCGATCTCACCTACGACGAGAGCGAGCTCGCGATGGCGCTGGCGGGGTTGCCGTCGGTGTCGGAAGTCGTGTAGCAATGCAGGCTCCGGGGTCGGCGCGGATTTCCACGCAGAAATCCGACGCCGGCCCCTTCTGGAGAAGACGAGCATGAGCACCGAAGCCGTACGCGTTTACTCGGGCGTGTTCCCGGTCGCCCCCACGCCCTTCACCGCAGCCGGCGACCTCGATCTCGAAGGCCAGCGCCGGGTGATGGACTGCATGATCGACCAGGGCGTCGACGGCATCTGCATCCTCGCCAATTATTCGGAGCAGTTCCTGCTCACCGACGACGAGCGTGCGACGCTGCAGGACGTCTGCCTGGAGCAGGTCGGCGGGCGCGTCCCCGTCATCGTCACCTGCAGCCATTTCAGCACCCGCATCGCCGCCGAACGCGGCCGGCAGGCCGCCGCCGCGGGCGCCGCGATGCTGATGCTGATGCCGCCGTATCACGGCACCGGCCTCAGGGCCGATGAGCCCGGAATCATCGAGCACTACGCCCGCGTCGCCCAGGCGGCGCAGCTTCCGATCATGGTCCAGGACGCGCCGCTCTCCGGCGTTGCGCTGTCGGTGCCGTTCCTCGTTCGCCTCGCCCGCGAGGTGCCCGCCGTCCGCTACTTCAAGATCGAGGTGCCCGGTGCCGCCGCCAAGCTGCGCAGCCTGATCGCCAGCGGCGGCACCGCCATCGAAGGCCCGTTCGACGGCGAGGAAGCGATCACGCTGATGGCCGACCTCGATGCCGGCGCCACCGGCACGATGTCCTCCGCGCTCCTGCCCGATCTCATCAAGCCGGTGCTGCTGCACCACCGTGCGGGTCGGCGCCGCGAAGCCTCGGCCGCCTATGCGCGCATCCTGCCGCTGATCAACTTCGAGAACCGCCAATGCGGCTTGCGCGCCACCAAGGCGGTGATGCAGGAAGGCGGCGTCATCGCGAGCGATCACGTCCGCCATCCGCTGGAACCCCTGCACCCGGCGACGCGGGCGGGGCTGCTCGAACTCGCCCGCGAAGTCGATCCGCTGGCGCTGCGCTGGGGGCTCTGAACGGTCGCGGTCATGGCGGCTGGCTCCTCGATGCGGCGGCAACACAGGCCGCGCAGACACAGGACCTGCCGCGCTGCGCCTCGGGGATGCGGTCGAGGAGTGCGGGTTGCATGGTGACGTCCTGACACCAGCAGCCCGAGTCGAAACTGCCGGTCACTGCCGCGACAGTGCGTTGACCTGCGTCAATGCGCGAGGGCGCTGCGGCGCGTACAAGCGCGCATAATTAATCCAGTAGTATCCCAGCTCGGGCCATCGTCGCCCGGCGGCGCATCGGCCCAAAGTGAAGGAGTGGCCATGCGCACCTCGTTTCGCTTCCTGTTTCACCTCGTGTTCATCGTGTCCTGCGGGCTGGCAACGAGCCTTGCCGTCGCCGCTTCGTCGACCGCCGTCGAGTACTACCACGGCGGCTACGGCCACTACTTCGTGACCGCGTCAGCGCAGGAAATCGCCGCGCTCGACGCCGGAAAGTTTCCCGGCTGGAGCCGCACCGGCGAGTCCTTCGGCGTGCTCGAACTCGACGCCGCGGGATCGTCCAATGTCTGCCGCTTCTGGAGCGGGCAGGCCTTCGCCCCCAGGAGCTCGCACTTCTACACCCCCTTCGGCTGGGAATGCGCGATCGTCAAGGGCAATCCCGTCTGGTCGTTCGAGGGTGAAGTGTTTGCCCTGATGCCCACCGACGCGGCCGGAGCCTGCGCAGCGGGGACGCTGCCGCTCTACCGGCTCTACAACAACGTCCAGTCCGGCGCCCCGAACCACCGCTACACGACGCGCCTGACCACCCGCTCCGAGATGCTGGCGCAGGGGTGGATCGCCGAGGGCGCCGGCATCGGCGTGATCGGCTGCGCGCCTCCGTCGGTCGAACAGGAAGCCATCAAGGGGCACGTCATCGATGGCGCCATCGAGGGGGCGTTGGTTTGTCTCGACCTCAACCGCAATGGCCGCTGCGATGGAAGCGAGGCGCAGGTCTATTCGGATGCGGCGGGCGCCTATCAGCTCACGATCCCGAAGAGCTCGACGGCGCCGCTCGTGGCCGAGGTCATCGCCGGGCAGTCCCGCGACAGCGATCGGCCACAGTCGACCGTCGACGTCTCGTTTCGCATGGCGTCTCCGTCGCGCGCCTACAGCACCGACATCACGCCGTTCTCGACGCTGGTGCAGCTGACTGCCCAAAGCGACTATCGGCTCGCAGAGGATCTCGTTCGCGGTCTGCTCGGACTGCCGCCGAACTACGACATCAAGCTCTCCGCCGCCGCGGAGCCGGGGTCGCTGCAACAGGCGGTGGCGAAGGCGGTCGCAAGGGCGCTGAAGGCGAACGGCGTATCGCTCGATCTCTCGGCGCCGGGCGCGCTTGCTGTCGTCGTTGACTCGTTTTCGACCGCGCTGAGCGACTTGCCGCAATTGCGAATCACCACCAAGGACGGTGCCCCGATCGAGTCCAAGGAAATCTATGTCGATGCGACCTACGTGCTGACCAATCCCGCCGCCGCGGTGCCCGGCATGACATTGAACGGCAAGATCCGCGGACGGGGAAATTCGACGTGGGGGCAACCCAAGAGCCCCTACAAGGTCCAGTTCAGCAACGACGCGAGCTACGCCGCGATCACCGACGTGCTGGGGATGAAGAAGCAGCGCAACTGGGCGCTGCTCGCAGACTATTTCGACCGCTCGCTGATCCGCAACAAGCTGGCCCTGTCGCTTGGCAGCAGCAGCGTGTTTGCCGACGGCCTCAAGTGGACGCCATCGGGTCAGCACCTCGAGGTCTACCTCAACAACGACTACGTCGGCGTCTACCTGCTGACCGAGGACATCCGCATCGACCCCGCGAGGCTCAACCTGAGGAAGATGAGCTCCAAGCCGGAAGCCAACGATATCGACGGAGGCTACATCGTCGAGGTCGACTTTCGCCTCGACTGCTACAAGGGGACGGATCTCAATCTGCAACTGGTGACCGCCGAGGGTGTGCCATTCTGCGTCGATACGCCGGACGAAACGGCGATCACGCCCAGCCAGCTCTCCTACATCAAGAACCTGCTCGTCCAGGTCGAGACTGACCTGTACGGACCGAGGCGGCTGGAGAAAATCAATGCGGCGAGCTTTGCCGACTGGTACCTGCTTCAGGAGCTCTTCCGGAACAACGATGCGATCTTCGTCTCCAGCGATTTCATGTGGAAGGACACCGAGGCTGCGGTCGATGCGAAGGACCGGCTGCTGAACATGGGTCCCCTCTGGGACTTCGACCGCAGCGCCGGCAACGTCAACTACAACGACAACTGGAAGACCGAGGGCTGCTGGGCCAGCAAGGCCTACCAGCCCAACTGGACCAGCAAGCTGTTCGACGATCCGGACTTCCTGGCGCTGACCATCTCGCGCTGGAAGCAGAAGCGGCCGGCGCTGGAGACTTTCATCAACGTCAGCATCGACACCTACGCGCATCGCCTCAGGGTCGCGCAGCAGCGCAATTTCCAACGCTGGCCGATCTTCGACACGTGGCTCACCAACTACTACTACTTCTCGAACCACGACGAGGAGGTGGCGTTTGTCCGGCAGTTCCTGAACGAGCGGATGGCGTGGCTCGACAGGGCCTACGCGAGTCCGGAGGCATTCAATGCGATGTGCAAGTAGGCCGCCTCGTCGCGGGACTGAATTCGCGAACTGCTTTCATCCCACCTGGCGTTCCCTCAAGGACAAGATCCGGCCGAGCATCGGCCCAAAGTGAAGGAGTGGCCATGCGCACCTCGTTTCGCTTCCTGTTTCGCCTCGTGTTCATCGTGTCCTGCGGGCTGGCAACGAGCCTTGCCGTCGCCGCTTCGTCGACCGCCGTCGAGTACTACCACGGCGGCTACGGCCACTACTTCGTGACCGCGTCAGCGCAGGAAATCGCCGCGCTCGACGCCGGAAGGTTTCCCGGCTGGAGCCGCACCGGCGAGTCCTTCGGCGTGCTCGAACTCGACGCCGCGGGATCGTCCAATGTCTGCCGCTTCTGGAGCGGGCAGGCCTTCGCCCCCAGGAGCTCGCACTTCTACACCCCCTTCGGCTGGGAATGCGCGATCGTCAAGGGCAATCCCGTCTGGTCGTTCGAGGGTGAAGTGTTTGCCCTGATGCCCACCGACGCGGCCGGAGCCTGCGCAGCGGGGACGCTGCCGCTCTACCGGCTCTACAACAACGTCCAGTCCGGCGCCCCGAACCACCGCTACACGACGCGCCTGACCACCCGCTCCGAGATGCTGGCGCAGGGGTGGATCGCCGAGGGCGCCGGCATCGGCGTGATCGGCTGCGCACCGGGGCCGGCGGCCCCGTTCACGATCGTCGCGGCGGGGGACATCGCGCAATGCTTCAACGCAGCTTCGGCGGCGAGCGGAGCGGCCAAGACCGCTGCGCTGGTCACTGCCCAGGATGCGCTCATGCTCACGCTGGGCGACCACGCGTACGAAAACGGCACGCCCGCCGAATTCGCGAACTGCTTCGACCCCACGTGGGGCGCGTTCAAGGACCGGATTCGCCCCAGCCCCGGCAACCACGACTACAACACCCCCGGCGGCGAAGGCTATTTCGCCTATTTCGGCGCGCAGGCGGGCCCGGATCGCCGCGGCTACTACAGCTTCGACTACCGGGGCTGGCATTTCATCTCGCTCGACAGCCTCGTCGACGTCTCCGCCCGCTCGGAGCAGTACCTTTGGCTCAAGTCGGATCTCGCGAACTCCAGCGCCAGCCTGTGCACGATCGCCTACTGGCATTTTCCCGCGTTCAACTCGGGCGCGGGGTACGGCAGCATCATGGCGATGAGGCCGTTCTTCGACGCGCTGTACACCGCCGGCGTGGAGATGGTGTTATCGGGGCACGAGCACATCTACGAGCGGTTCGCAGCGCAGAAGGCCGATGGAACCGCGGATCCCGCGCGCGGCGTCCGCCAGTTCGTCGTCGGCACCGGTGGCCACGAGCTGAATCCGCTCGGGGCACCCCTTCCGAACAGCGAATTCCGCTACAACGCGGGCTGGGGCGTCCTGCGGCTGACGCTCGGCCAGGGCGATTACAGTTGGCAGTTCCTGCCGGTCGGCGGTGGCGCTGCGATCGACGCCGGCACCGCGACCTGCCATCGGTGAGACGTGGGCGGTCGGCAGCAACCCCGGCCGCTTGCTACTGCAGCTCCACCTCCGGCACCTGCCGCCGCAGATCCTCGATCAATCCTTCCGGCAAATGCTCGCCGTGCGGCGAGGCGGCAATGAGCACACCGTTGGCGCAGCCGACGGGCCGAAACATCTGCAGCTTCCAGTGGCGGACGCCGTAATGCGCGAGTTCGCTCGCCAGCAGGCGCAGATCCGCAGCAGGCGTCAGGAGACGATGGACGGTGGTGCGGACCTCGCAGGGAATCTTCGCGCGCATGAGGATTTCGAGGCTCGCGAAGGCGGCCGGTCCGCTCATGTGGACACCGGTCACGTCGCCATACTTCTCGACCGGCGCCTTGATGTCGATCCCCACCCAGTCGACGAGATCGAGGACATCGGCCAGCCGTCGCGGATAGATGCCGCCGGTATGCAATCCGATCGCGTAGCCCTTGGCCCGCACGTCGCGCATCGCGCTGCCCAGCGCTGCCTGCGCCGTGGGTTCGCCACCCGAAAAGACGACGCCATCCAGCAAGCCGCGGCGGGTGTCGAGCCATGCCAGGACCGCGTTCCAATCCTGCTCCCGGTCGCCGCGAGCGGGCAGCAGATGCGGGTTGTGGCAGTAGCCACAACGCCAGGGACAACCCTGGCAGAAGATCACTGCGGCAAGCTTGCCGGGGAAGTCGGTCGACGTGAAGGGGACCAGCCCGCCGACGTGCAGCATCAGGCGCGTTGACGCGGCCGTGTCGTCGTCAGGAACCGGGACGTCCGCCATCGGCAACCGCACTCAGAGGCTGAGAGTTTTTCGGGCGTGTCCGAGCGGCGCGCCAGAAGGCGTCCGATCGAGGCGCAAAGCGCAGCCATAGCTCGGGCTATGGCGAGCATTTGCAACGAAGAGCGGGCGTCTTCTGGCGTGATGAGCGGGCATGATCGAAAGACTCTCAGCCTCTCAGGTGTCAGGCGCGCGCTACGGCTTCGACTGCACGCAGCCCTGATTGAAGAAACGGCGTTCGGCGTGCTCGCCCTTCTTGCCGATGTTGAACGACGCGACCGGGCGGTGATAGCCCATCACGCGGGTCCACACCTCGCAGGGCTGGCGCTCGTCATCGGACAGCGTCAGCGCGGAAAGGAGGTGGCAGGTTTCGCTCATCGAGTTCATGTGTTGTTCCTTGTCCTGTCTGGAGTTATTTTTCTACGCCGCGAGCAGGCGTCGCTTCTCGGCGAGTTTTTCTTCGTCGCACTTCGGGCAATACGGGTGTTCGCCTTCGAGATAACCGTGTTTCGGGCAGATCGAGAACGTCGGCGTCACCGTGATGTACGGCAGGCCGAAGCGCTCGAGCGAGCGGCGCACGAGCGCCTTGCACGCGTCGGCGCTGGACAGGCGTTCGCTCATGTAGAGGTGCAGCACCGTGCCCCCCGTGTATTTCTTCTGCAGCTCCTCCTGCCGCGCCAACGCCTCGAACGGGTCGTCGGTGAAGCCCACCGGCAACTGCGACGAGTTCGTGTAGTACGGCGTCTCCCGGGTGCCGGCTTGCAGGATGTCCGGCCAGCGCTTCCTGTCCTCCTTGGCGAAGCGGTAGGTCGTGCCCTCCGCCGGCGTCGCTTCGAGGTTGTACATGTGGCCGGTTTCTTCCTGGAACGCGACCATCCGCGCCCGCACGTGGTCGAGCAGGCGCACCGCAAGTGCGTGACCGGCGGGGGTGGTGATGTCGTCGGCATCGCGCGTGAAGTTGCGGATCATTTCGTTGATGCCGTTGACGCCGACGGTCGAGAAGTGATTGCGCAGCGTGCCCAGATAGCGCTTGGTGTAGGGGAAGAGGCCCTGGTCGATCAGCCGCTGGATCACCTTGCGCTTCACTTCCAGGCTGTCCTTCGCGTAGCCCAGCAACTCGTCCAGACGCTCGAAGAGGCCGATGTCGTCGCCGGCGTGGACATACCCCAGCCGCGCGCAGTTGATGGTCACCACCCCCAGCGACCCGGTCTGCTCGGCCGAGCCGAAGAGCCCGTTGCCGCGCTTCAGGAGTTCGCGCAGGTCGAGCTGCAGACGGCAGCACATCGACCGGATCATGTTCGGCTTCAGCTCGGAATTCAGGAAGTTCTGGAAGTACGGCAGCCCGTACTTGGCCGTCATCGTGAACAGGATCTCGCAGTTCGGATGGTCCCAGTCGAAATCCGGCGTGATGTTGTAGGTCGGGATCGGGAACGTGAACACGCGCCCCTTGGCATCGCCGGTGATCATCACCTCGATGTAGGCGCGGTTGATCATGTCCATCTCGGACTGCAGATCGGCGTAGGAAAACGGCATTTCCTCGCCGGCGATGACCGGGATCTGCTCGCGCAGATCTTCGGGACAGACCCAGTCGAAGGTCAGGTTGGTGAACGGCGTCTGCGTGCCCCAGCGCGACGGCACGTTGAGGTTGTAGATCAGTTCCTGGATGCACTGCTTGACCTGGTCGTAGGTCATCGCGTCGCGGCGCACGAACGGCGCCATGTAGGTGTCGAAGGAGCTGAACGCCTGCGCGCCCGCCCACTCGTTCTGCAGCGTGCCGAGGAAGTTGACGATCTGACCGACCGCGCTCGACATGTGCTTCGGCGGCCCGGCCTCGACCTTGCCCGGCACGCCGTTCAAGCCCTCGTGCAGCAGCACGCGCAACGACCAGCCGGCGCAGTAGCCCGCCAGCATGTCGAGGTCGTGGATGTGCACGTCGCCGTCGCGATGCGCGCGGCCGATCTCGGGCGCGTAGACGTGCGACAGCCAGTAATTGGCGACGACCTTGCCCGAGACGTTGAGGATGAGCCCGCCCAGCGAATAGCCCTGGTTGGCGTTGGCGTTGACGCGCCAGTCCTTCTGCTCGAGGTATTCGTCGACCGACGCGGCGACGTCGACCAGCGTCTTGCGGTCGGCGCGCAGCCGCGCGTGGCGATCGCGATAGACGATGTAGGCGCGTGCGGTATGGAACCATCCGCCCGCGGCGAGCGCCTGCTCGACGGCGTCCTGGATGGTTTCGATGTCCGGCGCGCCACCCGCATAACGGTGCGACAGCACACGGCCGACGGCATCGGCGATGCGGTCGGCCTCGACGGCGTCGAATTCGCCCGTGGCGGCACCGGCGCGGGCGATCGCCGAGGCGATGCGCGACAGGTCAAAAACTGCACGCGTGCCATCGCGCCGCGCGACCTCGGCCGGCAGCGCGGGCGGTGTGGACTTGGAAAAGCCGTACCCCGGTACGGCGGCTTGAAGCGACATGAATCTCCCCGTTTGATGGTCGGCGGGGAAAAACTCCCCTCCCGGCGGACTCAACGCCGACCACAACATGTTGTTGGATGACTGGCAACTTAGCCCAAGGGATGGGGGTGGGCAACCACTTCTCGGGGGTGTTGATCAATTCCTTGATCCAGATCAAAGATGCGGCCATCCGAAGCGGGGTTTGTGTCTCGTTTTCGACGATTTGTCGCGCGTTCTTAAAGCTATTTCGAGGTTTTGACGACAGCGATGGTCGCGGCAATCTGCGCGCCGCAGGGGTAAGATTCGCCGGTCGATTTCCGGCGTCGCCCCGGTGGGCGCGTCACACCAGAAGGAAATTCCAATGTCCCGGTTTCCCCTGCTCGCCGTCATCGCCTTTTCCGCCCTGGCCCTTCGCGCAGAGGCCCAGGTCACCGTCAGCGACGCCTGGGTTCGCGGCACCGTTACGGGCCAGCAGGCCACCGGCGCGTTCATGCAGTTGAAGGCACCCGCCGATGCCGCGCTCGTCTCCGCGTCGTCGCCCGTCGCCGGCGTGGTCGAGATTCACGAAATGAAGATGGACGGCGGCGTGATGAGGATGAGCGCGATCAAGCGCCTCGCACTACCCGCCGGCAAGACCGTGGATCTCAAGCCCGGCGGCTATCACGTGATGCTGATGGACCTCACGCAGCCACTTAAGGAAGGCGAGACCGTTCCGGTCACGCTGACCTTCGAGGACAAGGCCGGCAGGAAGCAAACCGTCGAAGTGAAGGCCCCGGTCAGGGCGCTTACGGCGCCGGCGCCGGCCAAGGACGCGATGCCCAAGCGCTGACGATCGATCGCCCCGCGGCGGCCTGCGGGGTACTCAGCCGCGCGGGTAGCGGCGTGCAACGTCGGCGCGCTGCTCGGGCGTCAATGGCCGCAACCGCTCGCCGCGAAGCATCAACCACAGCTTCGCGGTGGCTTCCAGTTCCTCGATCGCGTCGGCGGCCGCGGCCAGCGACGTTCCGCTGACGACCGGGCCATGGTTGGCGAGCAATACGGCGTGATGCCTGCCCGCGACCGCGCCGACCGCTGCTGCGAGCGCGGCGTCGCCGGGCGCGAAGTAGGGCAGCAGCGGCAGCGTCCCGATCCGCATCGCGTAGTAGGCGGTGAGCGGCGGCAGCACGTCGGCCGGATCGACATCGGCCAGCACCGATACCGCAACCGAGTGCGTGGCGTGCAGGTGGATCACCGCGGTGTCGCGGGGCCGCTGGCGATACATCGCGAGATGCAGCAGCGCCTCCTTGGTCGGGGCGTCCCCGGCAACGTGATTCCCCGCCGGGTCGAGCACCGCCAGGCGCGCCGGGTCGAGCGCGCCCAGCGACGACCCGGTAGGCGTCATCACGTAGCCGTCGTCGGTGCGCATGGAGAGATTGCCGGTGCTGCCGTGCGTGAGCCCGCGGTCGTACATCGACTTGGCGAGCCGGCAAAGCGCCTCGCGCAGTGCATTTTGCTTCACTTGAGCATCCCCGTCGCCTTGGCAAAAAAGTCGCGCCCGCCGAAGTTACCCGATTTGAGCGCCAGTCGATAGGGTTCGCCGCCGACGGCGAGCGTCCACGGCACGCCGGGATCGATCTCGGGGCCGATCGCCAGCGCCTGCACTTGCAGCGCGTCGACAACGGCGCCGGACGTCTCTCCGCCGGCGACGACGAAGGCGCGCACACCGGCGTCGGCCAGCGCGCGCGCGATGCAGCGAAAGGCTTCTTCGACCACGCTGGCGGCACGCTCGGATCCGAGCGAGCGCTGTGCTGCCGCGACTTCGGCCGGGGCCGCGGTCGCGTAGACGAGCACGGGGCGCTGTCCCAACGCCGCCACGGCCTTGGCGGCGATCGCCGCGGCCAGCCGTGGATCGACGGCGAGCGCTATCGGGTCGAGCTGGAACGACGTCGCCGTGGCGTGCGCGGCGGCGACCTGCTCGCGCGTCGCCTCCGAGCAACTGCCCGACAGCCATGCGACGGCGGAATCCGGCGGCGGCTTGGTCCAACCGCTGCCACCTGCCTGCGCGCGTCCGGCGAGCGCGCGGGCGAGCCCCAGGGCCAAACCCGAGCCGCCGGTGGCGAGCGGGAGGTCGACGCAGGCCGCGCCGGCGGCGACGAGATGCTCGTCGCGCGTCGCGTCGACGATCGCGTGGCGGCAACCTTCCGCCGTCAGCGCCGCCAGCCGCGACCGCACCGCAGAGGCGCCGGCCTCGACGTCGGCGTGGGCGACGAGCCCGACCCTGCCGGAGGTCTGCGCCGCCAGCACGCGGACGAGATTCGCGTCGGTCATCGGCGTCAGCGGATGGTGGCGCATGCCCGAATCGGACAGCAGCTGGTCGCCGACGAAAAGATGCCCGAGGTAGACGGTCCGCTTGTTGCGCGGATACGCGGGCGTGGCGGGCACCAGCGAAGCGCCCAGCGCCGCCTGCAGCGCCTCGGTCACCGGCCCGATGTTGCCCGCGCTGTCGAATCGAAGGTCGAGCAGTACTTGAAATAGATCCGCTCGGCGCCGTGCCTGCGCAACCAGTCGAGCGCGACGAGCGACTGCGCGATCGCCTCCGGCGCGGGAATCGTCCGCGACTTCAGCGCGACGACCACCGCATCGACGACGGGCAGCACAAAGCCGTCGTCAGGCACGCCGTTGACCTGGACGACCGACAAGCCCTCGCGCGCCAGCGTGACGCCGAGATCCGTCGCGCCGGTCAGGTCGTCGGCGATGCAGCCGATCAGCATGGTGCGAAGTGGCGTTCGGTCAGATGAAGAGTTTCCAGACCACGCTGGTCATCGACGGCACGTAGGTGATGATGAACAGCACGACGACGGCGGCCAGCAGCAGCGGGTACAGCGCCTTGGTGATTTCGCCGATGCCGGCGCCGGCGAGCTTGGCGGCGACGAACAGCGTGCCTCCGACCGGCGGGGTGTACAGCGCGATCGCCAGGTTGGCGGTGATGACCACGCCGAGGTGGATGAGGTCGATGCCGAAGCTCTGCGCGATCGGCAGCAGCAGCGGTGCCGTCAGCAGCATCGCCGGCAGCGGCTCGATGAAGATGCCCAGCAGCAGCAGCGCGACGTTGACCATCAGCAGGAACGTCCACTGCTGGTCGGCCACGACCTTGATCCAGACCGCCATCTGCACGGCCACCTGCTCGGCGGTGATCAGCCAGGCCAGCGCGCCCGTGGCGCCGATGACCAGCATCACCGTGGCGCTGGTCTGGAAGGCGTTGACCAGCAGCCGCGGCAGGTCGCGCACCGTGATGTCGCGGTAGAGGAACAGCGAAACCAGCGTCCCGTAGACCACGGCCACGGCCGCCGACTCGGTCGGCGTGAACACGCCCGACCAGATGCCGCCGACGATGATCAGCGGCATCATCAGCGCCGGCCCGGCGTCCCTGGTCGCCGCCCAGATCTGCGCCCGCGACGCGCGCACGTCGCCGCGGTCGCAGCCGCTCTTCCTGCCGTACCAGACGCAGACGCCGATCAGCGCGATCGCCATCACCAGGCCGGGCACGAGACCCGCCATCGACAGCTGCCGCATCGACACGCCGGAGATGAACGCGTAGACGAGGAAGGGAATCGACAGCGGCATCAGCAGCGCCAGCGTTCCGGCGACCGACAGCAGCGCGGCGGCAAAGCCGCGCGAGTAGCCGCGCTTGAGCATCGACGGGATCACCAGCGACCCGATGGCTGCGGTGTCGGCGATCGCCGAGCCCGAGACGCCGCCGAACATCAGGCACGACGCGACGGTGACCACGCCGAGGCCGCCGGGCAGGAAGCCCAGCAGCGCCCGCGCGAAATTGACGATGCGCTGGCCGATGCCGCCCGACGACAGGATCTCGCCGGCGAAGATGAACAGCGGCACGGCGATCAGGATGAAGGGCTCGACCCCGCCGATGAACGACAGGAAGATCGTTTCGAGCGGGTGGCCGAGATCGCCGAGGACGATGGCGCCGACGGTCGCCACCAGCAGCGAGTACATGAGCGGCACGCCGACCAGGGCGAGCACGAAAAAGCCGAGGAAGAGCAGTCCGGCGAGCATGGCGTCAGTCCTTCGGCCAGCGTTGCGTCCGGGTCCTTCCGTGCAGGATCAGCCACAGGTCATACAGCGATCCAGACCATCATGGCGGCGACGCCGACCGGCATGCCGAGATACTGGAAGGACATCGGGATCTGCAGCACCGTCAGCTCGTTCCCCCAGCCGACGATGACCAGGTTGATGCCATACCAGAACAGCAACGCGAGCATCACGATCTCCAGCAGATCGATCGGCGGCGTCGGCCCGCTCCCGCGCCTTGCCGCCGAGCATGTCGATGAACTCGGTGATCGTCATCTGCGCGCCGCGGCGCGCCGCGCAGGCCACCGGACAGAAAGGTCACCCAGACCATCAGCAGCTCGGCGAGCTCGGTGACCACCGCCATGTCCTTGCCGAACACGTGCAGCACGACGTTGGCGAACACCAGCACGATCATCACCGCACCGATGCGCGACCACCGCCCAGTCGACGGCCGCGCCGAACGCGGCCAGCGCCGGAGGTGCGTACGGCGCCTTGGGCAGCACCGGTTCGCGCGTCGCAGGCAGCGCGCCGCGATCCCGCGGGTCCGGGCCGGAATCCGCGCTTGCTTTGCTGTGGGTCATCACCTTCCCTCCCGATTTGCCGCAGTGCCGACGGCGTCTGCCGTTCGGTGTCGCGCAGCCCCCGGTGCCGACGGCACGTCCCGGACCTCGTTTTCGCGCGGGCCCGCCTGGGCCGGTAGCGGCAGCGACTTATTTGGCCGGAATGGCCTTGCGCACGGTTTCGGCGTCGGCCAGGATCGCGTCCACGTCCGCACCGTACTTCTCCTTCGCCTTCGCATACGCCGGCTTCACCGACTCGCGGAACGGAGCCAGCGCCGGCCGCGCGATCTTCGCCCCCTTGGCGGCCATTTCGTTCAATTGCCGCTCGTCGTTGGACCTGATCTCGTTGCGACTCCACACCCCCGCTTCCTGCGCCGCCTTGGTCACTGCGGCACGGTCGGCCTCGGAAAGCTTCTGCCAGGTCTTCTCGGAAATCGTCAGCGGGATCGGGCTGTAGACGTGCTTGGTCAGCGTCACGTTCGGCGCCACTTCAAAGAACTCGGTTGGAGAAGATCGTGTCGATCGGATTCTCCTGCCCGCCGACGACGCCCTGCTGGATGGCGAGGAAGACCTCGGGCAGCGGCATGATCTGCACGCTGAAGCCCATCGACTCCAGCGTCCAGCGCATCATCTCGTTGGGGAAGCGTGCGCAGCTTCATGCCCTTGGCGGCGGCCGGGCGACGGCAGCGGCTCCTTGGTCGTCATGTCGCGGAAGCCCGCCTCCCAGGTGGCGAGGAAGCGGAAGCCCTTGGCCGGCGCCTTGGCGAACTCGCGCCTGCAGCCACTTCGACTCGTCGTAGAGCTTCCAGCCCTGCTCGTAGTTCTCGACCAGGTACGGCAGCATCGTCAGGTTGAGCGTCGCGAGGTGCGTCGCGTAGGTGCCGGTCGACGAGACCGTGAAATCGATGCCGCCCAGCTGCAGCTGCTCGATCGCCTTGGGGTCGTTGGCGAGCTGGCCGGCCGGATAACACCTGCAGCTTGTAGCGTCCCTGCGTGTACTGCTCGATCTTCTGACCGAACATCTCGGCCGCCTTGTGACGCGCGCCGCCGGGCTGGTCGGTGTGGCTGAACTTGAGTACGGTCTGCGCCTGTGCGGCGGCCGCGAATCCGAGCGCGCCGGCAACAGCGGTGACGATCGCGAGTTGTCTGAAGAACGTTCTGCGTTGCATGGTGTTTCCTCCGTCAGGGTAGTGAAACAGGGGCTGCGGCGGCCGGCTTCGACTCCACCCGCAGCGGATCAAAAGCAGACATCTCGATGCGGCACCCCTCCAGCGCCGAGCGATAGACCGCCTCCTGCACCCGCAAGGCAGTCAGGTACTCGCGCGCCGTGTTCTCGAGGGGCGCGCCGGAAATGAAATGGGCGACGACGTGGCGCTGCAGCCATTCGCAGGCGCCGCCGCCGAAAGTGTCGGTGGGTCCGCGGTCGTAGACGTGCTCGACCTCCGGCTGCTGGTGCGGTTTCCACCACAGGCGGGCATCGCCATCCATGCGCAACACGCCGCGAGGCACCTTCGATCCAGGCTTCGCCCATGGTGCGGCGCGGATTGGCCGCGACGTGATCGTTCGACCGATTGCCGTCGAACAGTCCGGTGGCACCGCTTGCGAACTCGAACACGATGTAACCTGCGTCCTCGCCGGCAAGCACCGGGTTCATCCGCCGCAGCCGCGCGTAAACGGCGGTGATCTCGCCGAATACGAAGCGGTAGGTGTCGATCCAGTGGATGGCGGTTTCGTTCACCAGGAGGCGCGGCATGCGCTGGAACGCCGGCTGGCGGTCGAGGTAGGCACGCGGACCCTGTCCGTCGCCCGGCCGCAGCCGGAACGAGATGCAGTGCAGCCGGCCGAGCGTACCGGCGTCGACGATGCGCTTGACCTCGCGCCACGCAGGATCCCAGCGGTAGTTTTCGTGGATCACCAGCGGCACGCCGGCACGCTCGGCGAGCTCGGTGATGGCGAGTGCCTCGGCGTAGTTCTGGCCGAACGGCTTCTGGCAGATGACGGGGACCTTGTGCGCGACGATTGCACCCACGTACGCTCGATGCGTTGCCGGCGGCATGATGAGATCGACCAGATCCGGGCGGGTTTCCTCGAGCGCCTGGTCGAGGTCGCCGAAAACGCGGGGAATGCCGAAGCGCGCGGCCAGCGCCTGCGCCTTCGCCGTATCGCGGTTGACGATGGCGACGCACTCGACCTCGGGAATGTTGCGCCAGCCGAGGTATTGGAACTGGCTGAAGTAGCCGGCCCCGATGCCCAACACGCGTAGCTTGGCCATCGCGATGGATCCTAAAGATTCGACGCCACCGCGGCCGCGATCGCTTGCGTGCCGTCCTGGCCGCCAAACTCGCAGGGCTTGAGCCGGCCGGTGGCGTACGCCGCATCGACGGCGGACTCGAGACGAGTGGCCGCTTCCGCCAGCGCGTCGTTGCCATTCTTCGCGGCAAGCCAGTCCAGCATCATCGCGGCCGAAAGGATCATCGCCGTCGGATTGGCCTTGCCCCGCCCGGCGATGTCGGGCGCAGAACCGTGGCAGGGCTGGAACAACCGCGTGGCGCGTCGCCGATGTCGGCCGACGGCGCCATGCCCATGCCGCCGATCAGACCCGCGGCGAGGTCGGACAGGATGTCGCCGAACATGTTCTCCGTCACCAGCACGTCGAACTCCCACGGCTCGCGGACCAGATCGAGCGCCGATCGCGTCGACGTAGTGGTGCGTCGGCCTTGATGTCCGGAAATGCGCCGCGCCGCTCGTCGAAGATCCTCGCGGAAGAACGCCAACGCCAGGAACACGTTCGCCTTGTCGACGCAGGTCACCTGGCCGGGCCGGCCGCGGCGCTTCCGGCGCTCGGCGAGCCGGAAGGCGAAGTCGAGCAGCCGCTCGGATCCCGCACGGGTGATGCACCATCGTGTCGCGCGCCTCGCGGTCGTCGGTCAGACGCCCTTGCCGCGTCGATGCGAACAGGCCCTCGGTCGATTCGCGGACCACGACGAGGTCGATGCCGCGGGCACGCGGGTCGGCGAGCGGCATCGGCGCCCCGGGCATCGCCCGCACCGGCCGCACGCCGGCATAGAGGTCGAGCCGCACCCGCAGGTCGAGCTGCGGCGCGATCTCGGTGCCGTCGGCGTAGCGGATCGTTGGCCAGCCCATGGCGCCGAACAGGATGGCGTCGGCCGCTTGCGCCGCGGCGAAGCTCGCGTCCGGCAGCGCATCTCCGGTGGCCTGGTAATGCAATGCGCCCGCCGGATGCGACGTGAACCTGAACGCGAAGCCGGCCCCGTGCGCGAGCCGTTCCAGCAACGGTACCGTGGCGTCGATCACCTCGATGCCTATCCCGTCACCCGGAAGCACGCAGATATCGTAACTGGAGGTCGTGGTCATGGCTTTCACTGTCGGGAGTCAAAGGTTGCCGATACGGAAGCGCTGCAGGATCTCGGTCAATTCGCGCGCGCCTCGCTCGCGGTGCGCGCGGTGCAGCTCGCGCGCGGTCGTGGCGTCGCCGGCGCGGATGGCCTTGACCACGGCGCGATGCTCGCGCGTCGAATGCTCCGGCGTCGGGCGCATCCGCAGCGTGAACATGCGCGCCCGGTGTGCCCGATCCCAGAAGTTCGTCACCGTCTCGGCCAACAGCCGGTTGCCGGACAGTTCGACCAGGAACATGTGGAACCGCTCGTCCGCGGCTGCCCAGGCGTCGAGGTCGCCGGCGGCGAGTGCGGTTTCCATGTCGCGCGATGCGGTTTCCAGCGGCTTCACTTCGCGCGCCCCCAGGCCCCGCCGCGCGGCAAGCTCCGCCGCCGTCGACTCGAGGCTCGACAACACCGCATAGATCTCCGCCATGTCGGAGGGCGACACCGGCAACACGCGCATCCCATGCCGCGGCACGACCTCGATCAGGCCTTCGTTCTGCAGGCGGATCAGCGCTTCGCGCACGGGTGTGCGGCTCATTCCCAGCTCGATGGCCAGCGCCTGTTCCAGCGCCTGGTGTCCCGGGGGCCAGACGTTGTCCAGGATGCGCGTGCGTATCTCCTGGTACGCCCGCTCGACCGCGCCGAGTTCGGGCGCCGAGGTCATCGATTTCCTGGCGCGTAACGCGTTCATCGAGAGTTCGGTCCGTGGTCGAAGAGGGTGGCGCGGCGATTCCAGTGGACCGGCGGATGGCCGGGCACCGGGGCGCGGAATGTGGGCAGGCGCTGATCGAGCAGACAACCCAGGACCGCGGTGGAAAGATCCGTTCCGCCGAAGGCGATGCTCGAGATATTGCGCAGCACGCTGCCGGCTGCGCGATCCAGATGCGGACGCCCCATCTCGCCCGCGACATAGGCGACTTCGACCCACGCCACGAACTCGCGGTCGGCGTCCTCCAGCATCAGCGCTTGCGTGCCGTCGGGCGCGACCCGGACGATGCTGTTGCTGACGATGCTGACCACCCAGGCCTGCCCTTCCGCATCGAAGGCCAGGCCGTCGGGAAAGAGACCTGCGCCGAAGGTCGTCACCGTCTCGCGCGGCCCGAGCGAGCCGTCGGCATGAATGCGCAAGCGCGAAAGCCGCCGACCGAAGGTCTCGTTGACCCACAGCCATTGCCCCGAGGGGTCGAGCGCCAGTTCGTTGGTGTAACCCAGGCCGTCGGCCACGATGCGCGCGCCGCGCGCGTCCATGAGAATCACGAAGCCGTCGGCGACGTCGGCGCGATAGCCCAGCGCGCGCGGCGACAACCAGGTGCTGACGGTGATCCACAGCCGGCCGGCGTGATCCTCGAGCACGAAATTGGTCGGGGGCAGCGGCTTGCCCTCGATCTCCCGCAGCACGGTCGTCACCGCGCCGTTGGCGCCGAGTCGAAACACGCCGCCCGCGGTGGGGCCGAGATGCGCCACCAGCATGCTGCCATCGGCCGCGAGACCGATGCCGTTCGGCTGCAACGGCCCGCCGTCCGGGTGGACGCCGACGATGGTTTGCTGGCGGCCATCCGCCGCGATGCGCGTAACCCCTCCGCGCCAGTCGGCGGCGAGGATGTCCCCGGCGGCCGTGCACAGCACGCATTCGGGGCGCCGCAGATCGCTGCCCACGAATCCGAGCGCGGTGAGCGGAATGCGGGCGGTGGCGGCCACGGGGATCACAGCTGCCTTTCGACCGCGGCGACGACCGCCTCGGGGGTGATCCCGAAGTGGCGGAACAGCTCGTCCTCCGGTCCGGACGCGCCGAAGGTGCTCATGCCCACGAAGGCGCCGTCCTCGCCGATGAACCGCTCCCAGCCCATCTTCACCGCCGCCTCGACCGCGACGCGCGCGGTCCCGCGGCCGATGATCATGGCGCGGTAGCTATCGTCCTGCTGCTCGAAACGCTCCCAGCACGGCACCGAGATCACCGCGGTCGGCACGCCCTGGCGCTGCAGCATTTCGCGGGCCTGCAGCGCAACCGCGACCTCCGAGCCGGTGGCGAACAGCGTCGCGCGACGCGGTCCGCCCGCGGCCTCCGCCAGGATGTAGGCGCCCCGGGCGCACAGGTTCTCGTCGGTATACGTCCTGCGGATCGCGGGCAGCGCCTGCCGCGAATTGACGATCGCCGAGGGAGCTGCCGGTTCGCCACGGCGAGCTGCCAGCACTCGGCCGCCTCGACCGCGTCGCAGGGCCGCATGACGTCGAGATTGGGCATCGCGCGCAGCGAAGGCGAGGTATTCGACCGGCTGGTGCGTCGGCCCGTTGCTTGCCGATGCCGATCGAATCGTGGCTGAACACCCAGATCACCGGCAGCGACATCATTGCCGACAGGCGCATCGCATGCCGCATGTAGTCCGAGAAGACGAGGAACGTCGACGCCGAAGGGCACGACGCCCTTGTGCGCGACCATGCCGTTCATCATCGCGCCCATCGCGTGCTCGCGCACGCCGTAGTGCATGTACCGCCCGGCCCGGTTGTCGGCGGTGAACGGCGCCATGTCGCGCTTGTGCTGGGTCGCGGCCTCGAGATCCGGCGCGCCGCCGACGAGTTCGGGGATCGCGTGCGACAGCACCCGCGCGATCTCGCCGGACGTTGCGCATGGTCGGCTGCTGCGGCGCGCGCCTCGACCTCGCGCTTGTAGTCCAGCAGCGCCTGCTCCCAGTCCGGGGGCAACTCGCCGCGCATCAGCCGCTGGAACCTGGCGCGCGTCTTCGGATCCAGCCGCGGCGAAGCGATGCTCCCAGGCCGTGCGCACGACGGCCGCCGCGCGCGCCCGCCTTGCGCCATTCGGCGACGATCGGCGCCGGAATGGCGAAAGGCTCGTGCGGCCAGCGGAGGTTCGCGCGCGCCGCGCGCAATCGTCCTCGAACAGCTTGCCGCCGTGCGCCGACCCGCTGGTTCTGGATGCGCGGCACGCCGAACCCTATGGTCGTGCTGCACTTGATCATCGACGGGCGGGCATCCTTCTTCGCGAGCAGGATCGCCGCGACGATCGCGTCCTGGTCGTGACCGTCGCATTCCTGGACGTGCCAGCCGGCGCAGGCGAAGCGCTGCATATAGTCCTCGCGAGATCGCCTGGCTGGTGGCCCCGTCGTCGGTCATCCGGTTGGAGTCGTAGAGGACGATCAGCTTGCCCAGCTTCAGGTGGCCGGCGAGCGAGACGATCTCGTGACCGATGCCTTCCATCAGGCAGCCGTCGCCGACCAGCGCATAGGTGTAGTGATCGACGATGTCGTCGCCGAACTCGGCGTTGAGCATCGCCTCCGCGACCGCCATGCCCGCGGCGTTGGCGATGCCCCTGGCCGAGCGGACCGGTGGTGATTTCGACGCCGTGCGCGGGCTCGTACTCGGGATGTCCCGGCGTGTGCGAGCCCAGCTCGCGGAAGGCGCGAATCTGCTCGATCGGGAACGCCGCGTATCCGGCGAGGTGCAGCAACGAAAAGATCAGTGTCGAACCGTGGCCGTTCGACTGCACGAAGCGGTCGCGGTCCGGCCACTGCGGCTGCGCGGGATCGAACTTGAGATGGCGATTGAACAGCGCCGTGCAGATGTCGGCGGCGCCCAGCGGGGTGCCGGGATGTCCGTCGCCGGCGCGGGTGATCGCGTCCATGGCGAGGAAACGGACGGCGTGCGCCATTTCCCGCGGTGTAACGGTCATGATGGGATTTCCTTCGGTGCGCGGCATGTCAGATCGGCGGTTGGAGGTTGTCGAGAGCCTGGGCGGCGCGCCTGTCGGCCAGGGGTGGAGTCGAGCTCAGAATGCGCCCAGCACGACATTGGTCGGGGTGCCGCGGGCAAAGCTTTCGAGGTTGTCGATGAGTTGGTCCGCGAGCGTCTGCTGCGCCTCGGTGCTCGCCCAGGCGACGTGCGGCGTGAGGATGAAGTCGGGCCGCTCGAGCAGCCGCATCAGCACGCTGTCGGCCAGCGGCGGTTCGGGCAGCGTGGCGTCGATTGCGGCGCCCGATATCTGCCCGAGCTTCAACGCGCGTTCGAGATCCTCCTCCACGACGAGGCCTCCGCGCGCCGCGTTGATCAGCACCGGGCGGCGCTTCATCCGCCGGAACTCGGCGGCCCCGATGAGTCCCCGCGTTTCGGGCAGCAAGGGGCAGTGGAGCGTGATGACGTCGCTCTCCTCCAGCACCTCGTCGAACGGCGTGTACAGCGGACCGAGCCCTGATCGGCCCTTGTGGGCGGCGAACATGACCTTCATCCCGAAGGCGCGGGCGAGTGTTGCCACGCCCTGCCCGAGCGCACCCTCGCCGATGATGCCGATGCGGCTGCCGTGGAGGTCGCGGATCGGCTGGTTGAAAAAACAGAACTGGCCGGCGGCCTGCCAGGCGCCGCGCTTCACGTCCTCGCGGTAGCCGACGAGATTGCGTCGCAGCGCCAGGATGAGGGCAAACACGTGCTCGGGAACCGTGTGGGTCGCATAGCCGCGAATGTTGGAGACGACAATGCCCCGCTCCCGGCAATACGCCTTGTCGACGCAATCGGTGCCGGTGGCGGCGAGGGCGATCAGCTTCAGGTCCGGCAGCCGCTCCAGCGCTTCGCGGCGCAGCGCCACCTTGTTGCTGATCGCGATGCTCGCACCCGCAAGGCGCTCGCCGACGTCGGCGGCGGCGGTACGCTCGTGCTCGATCCAGACATGCTCGAAATCCGGACGCCGAAGCGTGATTTGTGGGGCGATGGTGGCGCGGTCGAGGAAGACGATCTTGTGCATGCAACCACTCCGAAACGGGTTTCCCGTTTGCGGCCGGCTCCTGACAACGCAGCCAGCCGCCATAACGTATGCATTAACGTATTTGTACGCGCATTGATCAGGGAATGCAAGCGCATCGGGAGCGACCGTTCCCGATGCGACGCGCGACCGCGGTTCGGCCGCCGCGGAAGCGCTGCGCAGAAGGGCGCGCCGCCGCAACGCGGCGCTCGCCCGGGAGCGCGCTCCGCCTTCAGCGGGGCGCTGGAAAAGCGTCAGGACCTTGGCGCGAGATGCATGTGCCCATGGTGGTGGTGCGCGCCGGGCAGCCGGTGGAGATCGCCGGTTTCTACCGTGATGAGGTTGAGCTGCGCGTGGCGCACGCCGCGCTCGGCCTCGATGCTGTCGGCAAGCGCGCGCACCGCGGCGGCCGACCCCTTGAGGACCGACGTCTCGAGGCAGTGCTCGTGGTCGAGATGCACGTGCATCGTCGACACCACAAGATCGTGCTTCGCGTGCTGCGCGGCGTTGATCCGCTCGGCGAGATCGCGGGTGTGATGGTTGTAGACGTAGGAAAAGCTCGCCACGCAATAGGTCTTCCTGGGGTCGCCCGCGAGCCGCCGCGCCTCCACCTCGCGCCGCAGCAGGTCGCGCATCGCCTCCGATCGGCTGGCGTAGCCCCGCGCGGCTATCAGTTCATCGAAGGCCCGGGCCAGCGCCTCGTCGATCGACATCGTGATCCGTTCCATCGCCTTCCTCTCGCAGCGTCGCACTCCGGCCGCACACGACGCAGGCCTGCATCGAAAGCGGCCGCTCCAGCCGGCATTCTCGCAGCAAAGCCTCGTCGCGGAAAATGTCCAGCGTCGGCGCGTCGGCCATCACCCGGCCGCGGTCGAGCACGATGGTGCGCGGGCAGATCTCCAGCACCATGTCGAGGTCGTGGCTGGTGAATATTTTCGTATGGCTGAACTCCGAGAGCAGCGCGAGCAGCTGGCGGCGCGCGAAGGGGTCGAGACCCCCGGTGGGCTCGTCCATCACCAGGATGTCCGGCGCCATCGCGAGCACGGTCGCGATCGCGACGCGCTTTTTCTCGCCCCCCGACAAGCGGTACGGGGGCTTCGCGCGCAGATGCCAGACGTCGACGCGTTCGAGCGCTTCGCGAACCCGGCGCTCGACCTCTCCCGCCGGCAGGCCCATGTTCTGCGGCCCGAAGGCGACATCGTCATGCACCGTCGGCATGAACAACTGGTCGTCGGCGTCCTGGAACACCAGGCCCACCGTGCGCCTGATCGCCGGCAGCGTGTCGCGCGTGAGCGGTGTCTCGCCGATCAGCACGTCGCCTTTCGTGGCTGCGAGGTGGCCATTGAGATGGTGCAGCAGCGTCGACTTGCCGGCACCGTTGGCGCCGATGATCGCGACCGACTCGCCGTGCGTGATGCGGAACGACACGCCCTCCAGCGCCACGGTGCCGTCCGGGTACACGTGCGTGAGCCCGCGCGCTTCGACGCGATGATGGCTCATCGGGCGAACTCCAGGACCGCGGCGCCGAGCCGCTCCGGCAGCGCCTGCGTGCGCAGCACCATCGCGAGCGCGCAGCAGAGCACGACGAAGACGCCGTCGCGCCAGCCGAAGGACGCTCTGCGCCCGCCGGGGAACCCGCCGTCGAAGCCGCGGGCACGCATCGCCATGTAGATGCGCTCGGCCCGGTCCCAGGTGCGCAGCAGGAGATTGCCGGCCAGCGTGCCGAATGTCCGCAGCGAGAGCGAGCGGCCGCCTCCGCGCAATTCGCGTGCAGCCTTCATCCGCGCCGCTTCCTCACCCAGCACCGTCAGGTAGCGGTAGAGAAAGAGCAGCTGTACGGCAAGCGGTCGCGGCATCCCCATGCGCTCGAGGGCGCCGCAGATCGCCGGGAAGCCGGTCGTGGCCACCAGCACGACCGCGGCCGCAGCGGCGAGCAGCGAACGCAGCAGGATCGACGCAAATGACACCCAGCCTCCGGTCAGGGCGACGCCGCCGATGCGCGCGATGAACTCGCGGTCGAACCACGGATTGGGCAGCGCCACGGCAATCGCAAACGGGAGCACCAGGGCCACCTTGCGGACGATGTACGCCGCCGGCAACCCGGCACCTGCGACCATCAGGATCGGAAACGCGAAAAAGGGCAACAGCGGAACGACCGCATGCCGCCCGAACGACATGACGCAGACGATGAAGACGACGGCGACGATCAGCTTGGCGCGCGCGTCGACCCGGTGCAGCGCCGTATCTCCCGCAGCCAGGAGATCGAGGCGGCGGAAGTCAAGGAGGCTGTCCTCGATCGACATGGCGGCGGCAACGGCTGATCGTGAAGGTTGCGGCGGGCAAGGATCCGCCATTGCCCATCGGTGGTCGATCAGGCCGGGTGAACGCGGCGCTTCAGCAGCGCGCCGATCGCCAACGCCAGCGCCAGGGTGAGCAATCCCCCGACCAGACCCGACACCGACGTGCCCAGGCGGTCGTCGTCGCTGCCGTCTTGTGCCTGCGCTGCCGCAGCGGTCTCGACCTTCGGAAACGCGTAGTCGGGCAGCACCGCCGTCTTCTGCTGCAGCGCCGACAGCGCTGCGTGCACGCCGGTGGCGGGTGTTGCCGCTCCGGCGTTTCCAGTCGCGCGCGCCATCGACCATTCGAGCCCGTCCGGATCCTTGGACGCGAACCACGACATCACGCCGCCGGTCAGCAGGGCGAGGGCGAGAAAGGCGACCACCACCGGCCCGCACGAGCGCTTTGCCGACGGCATCGCGTCGAGGATTTCCGGCCGCGCCTGACGGATGAACGAGACGATCGTCGCCGTGACCACGCCTTCGACCACGCCGATCGCAAGATGGATGGGCAGCATGAACAGCAGGAAGCTTGTCGGCGGCAGCGCCGAGATGCCGGACGCCAGCGTCTGGATGACCACGGCCAGTGCGCCCAGTTGCAGGCCGACCACGGCGGCGACGATGCTGGCGAAGGCGACGCGCGACGAACCGCGCGCCCGTGGCGCGCAAGCCTGCGGTAGACCAGCGGATACGCGACAAACGCCGGAAAGAATCCCAGGTTGAAGACGTTGCAGCCCAGCGCCAGCAATCCGCCATCGGCGAAGAACAGTGCCTGCACGGCCAGCACCGACGCCATCACCAGGAAAGCGGCGTGCGGCCCCAACAGGATGGCGAGCAGCAGCCCGCCGCCCAGGTGCCCGCTGGAACCGGTGCCGGGAATCGCGAAGTTGATCATCTGCGCGGCGAACAGGAATGCACCCAGGACGCCCATCAGCGGAACCTTGCGGTCATCCGCCTCGGCCCGAACCCGGCGCGCGCTCCACGCCAGCGTCGCCGCGGTGGCGGCCCACATCGTGCCGCCAACGGCGGGTGACAGCAGGGCATCGGCCATGTGCATCGTCGGCGCCTCGGGTCGATCGTAGGAAGTAACGTAGCGTTATTCTTACACGATCGGCTCAGTGCCGCAACGCGTCGATGCCCTCGGCGATCCCGTCGAGCGTCAGCGGGAACATGTGCGGGCCGATCGCCTGCTGCACGATCTGCGTCGAGCGCGAGTATTCCCAGGCGCGCGGGGGCTCGGGATTCCACCAGATCACGCGGCGAAAGTGACCGGCGATCCGCCGCAGCCAGACGACGCCGGGCTCCTCGTTCGTGTACTCGACGCTGCCGCCCGCCTGCAAGAGCTCGTAGGGGCTCATCGCGGCGTCGCCGACGAAGATCACTTTCCAGTCGGGGCCGTACTTGTGCAGGAGATCGAAGGTGGGAACACGCTCGTGCCGGCGCCGGTGGTTGTCGCGCCAGACATGGTCGTAGACGCAGTTGTGGAAGTAGAACGACTCCAGATGGCGGAACTCGGTGCGCGCCGCCGAGAAGAGTTCCTCGCAGTCGCGCACATGCGGGTCCATCGAACCGCCGACGTCGAGGAACAGCAGCACCTTGACGCGGTTGCGCCGCTCCGGCACGAGGCGCAGGTCGAGCCAGCCGGCGTTCCTCGCGGTGCCCGCGATCGTGCCCTCGAGGTCCAGCTCCTCGGGCACGCCTTCGCGGGCAAAGCGGCGCAACCTGCGCAGCGCGACCTTGATGTTGCGGGTGTTGAGTTCGACGTCGCCGTCGAGGTTGCGAAAGCTGCGCTCGTCCCAGACCTTGACCGCGCTGCGGTTGCCGCTGCCGGCCTGGCCGATGCGGATGCCCTCGGGGTTGTAGCCGTAGGCGCCGAACGGGCTCACGCCGCCGGTGCCGATCCACTTCGAGCCGCCGGCGTGGCGTTCCTTCTGCTCCGCCAGCCGCTGCCTGAACGTCTCCATCAGCTTGTCCCAGCCGCCCAGCGCTTCGACCTGGCGCTTGTCCTCGTCGGAGAGCAGTCGCGCAAACTCCTTGCGCAACCAGTCCTCGGGGATCTCGGTGTGCACGTCGAACAGCGCGTTGGCGCCGTTGAAATAGCTGCCGAAGGCCTGGTCGTAGCGGTCGTAGAGCGTCTCGTCCTTGATCAGCGACGCGCGCGCCAGGTGGTAGAAGTCATCCAGCGACAGCGACACGATGCGCGCTTCCAGCGCTTGCAGAAGCGTCAGGAACTCGCGCGTCGACACCGGCAGCTTGGCCGACTTGAGGTGCAGGAAGAAGCCGATGAGCATTGCCCGGCGGTCCGTCAGCCGCGTGGACGGTCAAGCTCGAACGCCAGATGCCGCTTCACCGCCGGCCACTCGGGCGCGATGATGCTGAACACCACGGTGTCGCGCAGCGTGCCGTCGGGCAGGATCTGGTGCTGGCGCAGGATGCCGTCCTGTTTCGCGCCCAGCCTTGCGATCGCCGCGCGCGAGGCGAAGTTGAAGAAGTGGGTGCGAAACTCGACCGCGATGCAGTCGAGCACTTCGAACGCATGCGTCAACAGCAGCAGCTTGCACTCGGTGTTGATGCCCGTGCGCTGCGCGCGCCGCGCGTACCAGGTATGGCCGATCTCCAGCCGACGGTGCGCCGCGTCGACATGAAAATAGCGCGTGCTGCCGACGATCGTGCCGCCCGCGTGCTCGCGCACGACGAAGGGCAGGGCGCCTTCGCGCCGGCCCATCGCCAGCGCCGCCGCGATCCAGGCATCGACGCCTTCCGGCGCAGGCACCCCGGAGTACCAGAGCCGCGAGAGTTCGCCGTCGGCGGCCGCGGCCCGCAAAGCGTCGGCGTGCCCGGCGCCAAGCGGCTCCAGCGTCACCTGCCTTCCGGCAAGCGTGACGGAGGCGACAAAGCGCGCCCCGTCGACCATCACCCGCGCCCCGCGCGCGCCATGAACGCCACGCGCTCGAACAGGTGCACGTCCTGCTCGTTCTTGAGCAGCGCGCCGGCGAGCGGCGGAATCAGCGCCTTCTTGTCGGAACTCTTCAGCGCCTCGGGCGGAATGTCCTCGGCCAGCAGCAGCTTCAGCCAGTCGAGGAGCTCGGAGGTCGACGGCTTCTTCTTCAATCCCGGCACCTCGCGCAGATTGAAGAACACTTCCAGCGCCTCGGCCAGCAGCGCCTTCTTGAGGCCCGGGAAATGGACGTCGACGATCTTCACCATCGTTTGGCGGTCGGGAAAGCGGATGTAGTGGAAGAAGCAGCGGCGCAAAAAGGCGTCGGGCAGCTCCTTTTCGTTGTTCGACGTGATGATGACCAGCGGCCGGTGGCGCGCGAGAATCGTGCGCTGGATCTCGTAGACGTAGAACTCCATCCGGTCGAGCTCGCGCAGCAGGTCGTTGGGAAACTCGATGTCGGCCTTGTCGACCTCGTCGATCAGCACCACCGCCGGCGCGTCGGCTTCGAAGGCGTCCCACAGCACGCCGCGCTTGAGATAATTGGCGATGTCGGCGACCTTGTCGTCGCCGAGTTGCGAGTCGCGCAACCGCGACACGGCGTCGTACTCGTAGAGCCCCTGCTGCGCCTTGGTCGTCGACTTGATGTGCCACTGCAGCAGCGGACGCCCCAGCGCGCGGGCGACCTCCTCGGCCAGCATCGTCTTGCCCGTCCCCGGCTCGCCCTTGATGAGCAGCGGCCGCTCGAGCGCCAGCGCCGCATTCACGGCCAGCATCAGGTCAGGCGTGGCAACGTAGGTGTCGGTGCCTTCAAAACGCATGCGCGCCTCGACAAAGAGAGATGGAAACGGTGATGGTAGCGGATTCAGAGGCTGAGAGCTTTTCGGACGTGCCCGAGCAGCGCGCCAGAAGGCGTCCGATCGAGGCGCAAAGCGCAGCCATAGCTCGGGCTATGGCGAGCATTTGCAACGAAGAGCGGGCGTCTTCTGGCGTGATGAGCGGGCATGATCGAAAGACTCTCAGCCTCTCAGTTCGCGGCCGCGCGCAGTGCCCATTGCGCGACCCACAGCGCAATCATGCCGGCGGCCATCGTCGCCGTGACGCTGCGCCAGCGCCAGGCAACGGCCGACGCAACCAGCGCGGCAATCAGTCTGGGGTTTCCACCACCGAGATCCAGCGTCCCGGGCGCCGAAAACACGACCGCGGGCAGCACGATGGCCGTGAGCATGGCGGCAGGGACATAGCGCAAGGCGAGCGCCATCAGCGGCGGCATCTCGAGCCGCGCGAAGAGGGCAATGAACGACAGCCGCGACAGGTAGTTGGAGAGGCCCACGGCAACGATGACGACCCACAGCGTCGGCGTGCCGCTCATGGTTCGCCCGCGTGCCCGGCGGGCGGCAGCACCCGCCCGGCGACCAGTCCCGCGACAATGCCGATCAATCCGGAACAGATCAGCGACAGCCGCATCGGCAGCGCATCCAGCGCGACGACCGCGATGCCCGCCGCCAGGGCGGCAACGAGCATCGGCCTGTCCTCGAGGGCGGGCACCAGCAGCGCGAGAAAGCACAGCGGCACGACGAACTCGAGCGACCACGCCGCCGGGATCACGTTCCCGGCGAGATAGCCGGCCAGATTCGAGACCAGCCACGCGCCCCAGAGCACGGCACCGGTGCCGAGAAAGTACGAGGCGCCCTCGCCGGGGTGCCCGGCCGTGCGAAACCGGCGGATCGCCGCTGCGAACGCCTGGTCGGTGAGCACAAAGGCGAGGACATGGCGCCAGCGCGCCGGCAGTGGCTTGAGATGGGGCGCGATCGCCGCGCTGTACATGAGGAAGCGCAGGCCGACGACGAAACAGGTGAGCACGATGACGGCGACGGGTGCCTGCGCTGCGATGAGCTGCGTGGCGATGATCTGCGCGGCGCCGGAAAACACGATCATCGCCATTCCGATCGCCTCGATGATCGACAGGCCGGCCGCCTGTGCCGACACGCCGCACACGAGGCCGAAGGGAAAGATGCCGATCAGCGGCGGGGTCATGTCGCGGATGCCGGACAGGAAATCCGGGCGCGAGAAATAGCGGGACATGAACGAAAGCGAAGCCTGGAGAGCGGAGCCGCGATGGTAGCGCATCCGGAGCCGGCGGTTCGAGGATCGAGCGTCGCCGCGTTATGATGCTCGCGTCGTCGCTGGCGCAGGCGCCTGATCGACTCACGGAGACTGGCATGGACCTCCCGCAAAATCCTTTCAAACGCGCCCTCCAGGCGGCATCCGTGCCCGTCGGCACCTGGCACACGCTCGGCTCGACGGCCGTCGTCGAGGCCCTCGGGCACGCCGGCTTCGATTTCCTGGTCCTCGACATGGAGCACGGGCAGATCGACGTGCCGCAGACCGTGGAACTGCTGCGGGTGATGGCCGGCACCCGTGCCGCACCCGTCGTGCGCCTGCCCTGGAACGACATGGTGGCGGTCAAGCGCGTGCTCGATGCGGGCGCCCAGACGGTGATGCTTCCGTTCATCCAGAACGCCGACGAAGCGAGGGCCGCGGTCGCCTACACCCGCTACCCGCCCGAGGGCGTGCGCGGCGTTGCATCCATTTATCGCGGCGGCGGCTACGGGCTCATCCCCGACTATTGCCAGCGCGCGGCAGGCGAGCTTTGCGTCATCCTGCAGATCGAGACGCTCGAGGCGCTGGAACAGCTGGAGGAGATTGCGGCGGTCCCGGGCGTGGACTCGATCTTCATCGGCCCGGCCGACCTGTCCGCGTCGATGGGGCACCTGGGCCATGCGGACCATCCCGCGGTGCGCGAAAAACTTGCCTTGGGTGCGCGCGAGTGTCGCCGCCTCGGCAAACCCTGCGGCATCATCGGTTTCTCGACCGAAGCCGCTGTCGACTATTTGAGCTACGGCTATTCGTGGATCGCGGTGAGCACCGACGTCACGATGATGCTGAGATGCGCGGCGCAAACGCTCGCCACCGTCCGCGCCAGCGCCGCCCCAAGCGCGAATACCGGAGCGCGGGATGACCGCAGCGCACCCCATCGTCATCGAAGCGGGTGAGGCCAGGGTCGAACTGGCGCCGCAGGCAGGGGGCGCGCTGGCCGGCTTCACGCTGGCGGGCGTGGATGTGCTGCGCCCGACTTCCGCCAGCGCCCGCGCGGCAAACGACGTGCTCGACCATGCTGCGTATCCGCTGGTGCCCTACTCCAATCGCATCGCCAACGCCCGTTTCGAGTTCTCCGGCCGCCGACACCAACTCGACCCCAGCCGCCACTGCCGGCCGCACAGCCTGCATGGCGTCGGCTGGCAGCGGCGCTGGTCGGTGCTTGCCCGCTCGCCGGGCGCGGCCACGCTGACGCTCGAACACCATGCCGCGGGCGCCGACGCCCGCGCGTGGCCCTTCGAATTCGCGGCGCGGCAGGACTTCGTGCTCGAGACGACGGGTCGCTCGGCCACGCTGTCGGCAACACTCACGCTCGCCAATCGCGGCGACGCGCCGTTTCCCTGCGGCCTCGGCTGGCATCCGTTCTTTCCCCGCACGGCCGCCACGAGGCTGCGTTTCGAGGCCCGGGGCCGGTGGGAAACCGATGCCACCGGCCTGCCGACCACGCGCACGATGCCCGAGCCGGGGGGCTTTGCCGCAGGTCGGGAGTTGACCGGTACCGCGCTCGATCATGCGTTTTTCGGCTGGTCGGGGCGCGCCGAATTGACGCAGCCGGATACCGGCCTGTCCATTGCAATCACGGCGTCGGAGCGCTGCGCACACCTGATCGTCTATGCGCCGCGGGACGAAGCGTTTCTGGCCGTCGAGCCGGTGACGCACGTCACCGATGCGTTCAATCGCGCCGCGGCCGGGGAGACCGACACCGGCATCGCGCTGCTGCAACCGCACGCCGAAATCTCCTGTTCGATCGCAATTTGCGCGACACTGGCAGGATGACCTCCAAGGCGGCCGTGGCCTCTCCCTTCCAGTGCGTGCTCGACGTGCGCGCCCGCCTCGGCGAGTGTCCCGTCTGGGCGGCCGACGAAGCGGTGCTCTACTGGGTGGATATCGATGCGCCGGCGCTCAACCGCTTCGACCCCGCCACCGGCCGCAACCATGCCATGCCGATGCCGTCCTCGATCGGTTGTTTTGCCCGGCGCCGCAGGGGCGGGTTCGTCGTGGCGCTGCGCGACGGCATCTGGCTCGCGGCCGCGGACGGCACGCTCTCGCGCAAGGTCGCCGACGCGCCCTACGACCCCGGGCACCACCGGTTCAACGACGGCGGCTGCGACCGGCAGGGGCGTTTTTTTGCCGGCTTCATGAACGAACGGCGCGACGCGAACTCGGCCGCGCTGGTCCGGCTCGACGCGGACCTCACGCTGACGACGGTGCTGACGGGCATCACCATCAGCAACGGCCTCGCTTTCAGCGCGGACGGCCTGACGATGTACCACGCCGACACGCCGACGCGAATCGTGCACGCGTACGACTTCGACCCCGTAACGGGGATGCCCTCGAACCGGCGCGTGTTCGCGCAATGGGATGGCGAGACCGAACGCCCAGACGGCGGCGCGGTCGATGCCGAGGGGTGCTACTGGACGGCGCTCTTCCGCGCCGGCCGCGTGCTGCGCATCGCGCCGACCGGTGAAATCCTTCTCGACATTCCGGTGCCGGCGCTGTGCCCGACGATGTGCGCCTTCGGCGGGACCGACCTGCGCACACTCTACGTGACCAGCGCACGAGCAGGACGCGACGCCGGCGAACTCGGCCGTTATCCGCACTCGGGGGGGATCTTCGCGCTCCGGGTCGATGTCCCGGGGCTTCCTTCCTCCCTCTTCGCCGGCTGATAATCCCTTCGCCCATGTTCTTCGACTCCACCTATTTCGCCCGGCTCGATGCTCCGCAGAGCCTGGGCGCCACCGCATCGGGCGCGGCTTTCGCCACCTCGACCGGTGACATGCTCGAGGTGTCCTGCTACGGACCCGGGGTGTTCCGCCTGCGGGCCGGTCCGAACACGCGGCCGGACTACGGACTCGTGCAAGGTCGTACCAAGGCCTGCACGACTCGGCGCGGCGACGACGGCCAGTGGTCGTTTGGCGCCGGCGACACGACGTTCGAAATCGGCGGTTCGCCCATCCGCTTCCGCCTCCTGCACAAGGGCGTTCAGGTGCTCGAATCGACCACCGACCTGCGCTTCGACGGAACCACCCGCCTGCCCGCACTGGCCCGCTTGCGCCAGCGCGGGCAATGGATGGCGGCGTTCGCGCTGGCTTCCGGTGAGCCGGTGTACGGCCTGGGCGAGAAATTCGGCCCGCTCAACAAGCGCGGCCAGCTGATCCACTCGCAGGTGGTCGACGCGCGCGGCGTCAACACCGGGCTCGCCTACAAGAACGCGCCCTTCGCCTGGAGTCCGGGCACGGGCGACGGTGCGTGGGGCATTTTCGTCAACACGCCGGGGATGGTGTCGCACGGCGTCGGCCATCCGGATTGGTCGCACCGCTCGTATGCGCTGCTGGTGGATGACGAAGCGCTCGACCTGTTCGTGTTCGCGGGCGATACCCCGGCCTCGATTCTCGACCTCTACACGCAGTTGACCGGGCGGGCGCCGGCAGTGCCGGACTGGAGCCTCGGCCTTTGGATGTCGAGGGACTGCTACAAGACGCCGGAAGACGCCGCCGCGGTCGCAGCCAAGCTGCGGGAACGCAGGATCCCGTGCGACGTGCTCACACTCGACGCCCGCTCCGCATGGAAAGTCGACACGCGCTTCAACTTCCAGTGGGATCCCGATCGCTATCCCGATCCGAAGGCGGCGCTGGCGGCGATCAAGTCATGCCATCTGCGCATCTGCGTCTGGGAGCATCCGTACGTCTCCGTGCACGACCCGCTGTTCGCGGATCTTGCGGCTCGCGGCTACCTGCTGACCGACGTCAATGGCGATCCCTACGTGTTCCAATGGGATGCCGCGCCGAATGCTTCCCCGTGCGATGACGATTCGACCCGTGCGCCCGAGTCGGGGATCGTCGATTTCACTCAGCTCGGCGCGTACGAGTGGTGGCGCGACGCGCACGCGGATCTCTTCTCCGACGGCGTCAGCGCGATCAAGACCGACGGCGGCGAACACGTCCCGGATGATGCGGTGGCGTCGAACGGCGATCGCGGCACGCGCCTGCACAACGTCTACCCGCTGCTCTACAACCGCTGCGTGTTCGAGGCGACGGCGATGTTCCAGCCCCGCGCCGATGGGGCGCCGCTGATTCTTGCGCGGGCCGGATGGGCCGGCAGCCAGCGCTACCCGCTGCAATGGGCGGGCGAGCCGCAGGGCGACTGGGAAGGACTTGCGGCATCGATCCGCGGCGGCCTGTCCTGGGGCATGAGCGGCGCCCCGTTTCATGCCACCGCGGTCGGTGGATCTTATGGATCCATCGAACCGACGGCGGAACTGTACCTGCGCTGGCTGCAGGCCGCCGTCTTCAGCTCGCACCTGTGCCTGCACGGTGCCGGCGAGCGCGAACCCTGGGCCTTCGGCGCCGAAGTCGAAGCCATCGCGCGCAAATGGCTCGCGTTCCGCTATCGCCTCATTCCGTATCTCAAGGCGGTGATCGCCGACGCCACGCGCACCGGCGCGCCGGTGATGCGCGCGATGGCGCTCGCGTTCCCGGCCAACGCGTTGCTGCGTAACAGCGAGACCCAGTTCATGTGCGGCGACACGCTGCTCGTGGCCCCCGTCACAGCACCCGGGGGCGCAGTCGAAATCGTGCTGCCGCCGGGTGCATGGTACGACTTGAACTCGCGGCAGCGTCTTCCCGGCGGACGGGTGATGCGCTACCGCGCCAAACTCGACCAGTTTCCGGTCTTCGGGCGCGAAGGCCACGCGCTTCCGCTGGGGCCCGCCGTCCAGCACACCGGCGAGATCGAAGCTTCGCGCCCTCTCGAACAACTGTGGCTGTTCGGTCCGCCGCAACGAGCGCTGGCAGGATATGCGCAAGCTTCGATCGAGGTGGTTGGGCAGGGCGAGTTCCGGGTTGCCGCGCGGCGAGACGTCAAAGTGGAGATCTTCGGTGACGCCTCGAGCGTCGCGGTCAGCCTTCTCGATTGAGTCGACACAGGACAGCATGAACAGCGCTTTCACCTTGCGTGAACCTCCGGTCATCGCGATCACCGTAGGCGAGCCGGCCGGGATCGGCCCCGAGTTGCTCGCGCAGTTGGGCGAGCGTCATCGCGACCGCCCGTTCGCGGCCCGTCTCGTCTTCATCGGCGATCGCGAGCTGTTGCAGATGCGCGCTGCGCTGGCTGGATTCACGCCTCGCTATCGCGACTACCAGGCCGCCGCGCTGCCACCCCCCGATGGCAGCATCGAAATCTGGCATCAGCCCGTCAGCGTGCCGGTGACGCCGGGGCACCCCGACGCGTCGAACGCGCACAGCATCCTGCAAATGCTTACCCGCGCCGCCGACGCCTGTGCCACGGGCGCTTTTTCGGCGCTGGTCACGGCGCCGGTGCAGAAGAGCGTGCTGCAGGACGCCGGCATTCCGTTCTCGGGCCACACCGAGTTCTTCGCCGCGCACACGCAAACACCGCGGGTCGTGATGATGCTGACCGGCAGCGGCAGGACCGCCTCGCTGCGCGTCGCATTGGTGACCACGCATCTCGCGCTCGCCGATGTGCCGGCGGCGATCACGCGCGCGACCGTCGAGGAAACGCTCGTGATCGTCGCCCGCGAGCTGCGCTCGAAGTTCGGGATCGCTGCCCCGCAGCTCGCCGTCTGCGGCCTCAACCCGCACGCCGGTGAAGGCGGCCACATGGGGCGCGAGGAGATCGACGTCATCGCCCCGGCGATCGCCGCCGCGCGGGCGCGGGGCGTCAGCGCCGACGGCCCGATGCCGGCCGATACCGTGTTCGTGCCTTCGATCGCGCAGCGCTTCGATGCGATCGTCGCGATGTACCACGACCAGGGCCTGCCCGTGCTGAAGGCCTCGACCTTCGGGCGCGGCATCAACGTCACGCTCGGGCTGCCGTTCATCCGCACCTCGGTCGATCACGGCACCGCGCTCGATCTCGCCGCCGATCCGGTAAAGGCGCGCGCAGCCGATCCGGGAAGCCTCATCGCCGCGCTGGAACTGGCCATCGACCTCGCGGCGCGCAATCCCGGGCGCTAAGATGAAACGACCCCCACGCTCACTGTGTGCGGCAAAGCCGCATCCCGCTTCGCGGGACCAGCCTCGGCTGTCCTGCGGCCTTCGGCCTGGTGTTCGCTGCCCCCCGGGGGGGCGCAGTCAGTACCCTTCGGGCGGCCGAGCGGGTACTGGGATGAACGACCCCCACGCTCACTGTGTGCGGCAAAGCCGCATCCCGCTTCGCGGGACCAGCCTTCGGCTGTCCTGCGGCCTTCGGCCTGGTGTTCGCTGCCCCCGGGGGGGCGCAGTCAGTACCCTTCGGGCGGCCGAGCGGGTACTGACGTGCAGGGCCATCAGGCACGCAAGCGCTTCGGCCAGAACTTTCTTGCCGACGCGCACTACGTCGCGCGGATCGTCGACGCCATTGCCCCGCAGCCCGGCGACAACCTGATCGAGATCGGCCCGGGGCTGGCGGCACTGACCCGGCCGCTGATCGAGCGCACCGGACACCTCCATGCGATCGAGATCGATCGCGACCTCGCCGCGCGCCTGACCGGGCGTTTCAGCCCCGCGCAGCTGACGCTGCACGTTGCCGATGCGCTGGCGTTCGATTTTTCCACGCTCGGCGAGCAGCTGCGAATCGTCGGCAACCTGCCCTACAACATCAGCTCGCCGCTGCTCTTTCATCTCGCCCGATACGACGACCGGATCGCCGACGTGCACGTGATGCTGCAACGGGAAGTCGTCGCCCGGATGACCGCCGAACCCGGCACGGCCGACTACGGCCGGCTGACGGTGATGCTGCAGGCGAAGTTCGCGGTACGGCGCCTGTTCATCGTGCCGCCGGGAGCGTTCTCCCCGGCGCCCAGGATCGACTCCGCGGTGGCGCGCCTCACGCCGCTCCGCAGCGCGAAACCGGTCATCGGCGACGAGGCGCTATTTGCCCGCATCGTCGCCGCGGCGTTCGGGCAGCGGCGCAAGACGCTGCGCAACGCGCTGGCGACGATGTGCAGCGAAGCCGTCCTGGTCGCGGCAGGCATCGATCCCAAGGCGCGGGGCGAAACCCTCGGGATCGGCGATTTCGTCCGCCTCGCCGACGCGGTCGCTCGTACTTCGGACCAGGACGTACCGCAGCCGTGAACCAGGTCCATGTCGCCATCGGAGGCGCGCGTACCGCTGTACGCGATTGCCGGACGCCGGACGATCATGGCGCTACCGCCCCTGCAACGAACGCAGCAAAGGAGCAGCAATGAACGCGAAGGTCTACGTCGCCGGCGTCGGGATGATCCCGTTCGCCAAGCCGGGTGCATCGGAACCCTACAACCTCATGGCGGCCCGGGCGGTTCGCGCCGCGCTCGCCGACGCCGGCCTCGACTACGCCGCCGTCGAGCAGGCCTACGCCGGCTACGTCTACGGCGACTCCACCTGCGGGCAGCGCGCGCTCTACGAAGTCGGCATGACCGGCATCCCGGTGGTGAACGTCAACAACAACTGCTCGACCGGCTCGACGGCGCTGTTCCTCGCCCGCCAGGCGGTGGAGACCGGCGCCGTCGACTGCGCACTGGCGGTCGGCTTCGAGCAGATGGAAGCCGGCGCGCTGACCGCCAAGTACACCGATCGTCCGTCGCCCTTCGATCGCTTCGACGACGAGTCCGCGGCGCTGGTGGGCATGCCCGACGTGGCGCTGGCGCTGCGCTATTTCGGCGGCGCCGGGATCTCGCACATGAAGAAGTACGGCACCCGGCTCGAGACCTTCGCCCGGATCCGTGCCAAGGCGAGCCGCCACGCGGTGAACAACCCGCTGGCGCTGTTCCGCAAGGAGGTCAGCGTCGACGAAGTGCTGGCGTCGCCGGTGCTGATCCCCGGCGTGATGACTCGGCTGATGGCCTGCCCGCCGACCTGCGGCGCCGCGGCGGCGATCCTCGTCTCGCCGGCGTTCGCCAGCAGGCACGGGCTTTCCACGAAAGTGCGGATCGCGGCGCAGGCGATGACCACCGACACCGCCAGCACCTTCGAAGCGCACGACATGATGCAACTGGTCGGCTACGACATGGCCCGGGCGGCCGCGAGCAAGGTCTTTGACGCCGCAGGCATCGGCCCCGACGACGTCGACGTCGTCGAGCTGCACGACTGCTTCGCGCACAACGAGCTCATCAGCTACGAGGCGCTGGGCCTGTGCCCGGAAGGCGGTGCCGAGCAGTTCGTCGCCGACGGCGACAACACCTACGGCGGCCGGTTCGTCACCAATCCGTCCGGCGGCCTGCTGTCCAAGGGCCATCCGCTCGGTGCGACGGGACTCGCGCAGTGCTTCGAGCTCACCCAGCAGCTGCGCGGCAGCGCCGGACCGCGCCAGGTCGCCGGCGCGCGCATCGCCCTGCAGCACAATCTCGGATTGGGCGGCGCGGCGGTGGTCACCCTCTACCGCGCCGATTGAGCCTCCGATGATCGATCGCCGGCACATCGGGATGGCGCTGCGCCCCGCGATGCTCGAGATCGAGAAGGGGCGGCTGCGGTTCTTCGCGCAGGCGATCGGGGAGACCGACCCGGTCTACACCGATGAAGCCGCGGCGCGCGCGGCGGGCTATCCCAGCCTGCCGGCGCCGCCGACGTTTCTCTTCGCTGCCGAACTCGAAGGCGAATCCATCACCGCCATGCTCGACGACCTCGGCGTTCCGCTCGACCGCATCCTGCACGGCGAGCAGTCGTTCACCTACCAGGCGCCGGTTTGCGCCGGCGACACGGTCACCGTCCTGTCCCGGATCAGCGACATCTACGCCAGGAAGGGCGGCGCGCTGGAATTCATCGTCAAGGACTCGACGGTGACCAACCAGCACGGCGTCGCGGTGGCCGCGATGCGCTCGGTGATCGTGGTGAGGAACTGAGAGGCTGAGAGGCCGCCATGACGCCCCTCGACTTCGACGCGCTCGCCGTCGGCGACCCGCTGCCCGAGCTCCTGCTGCCGCCGATCGACCGGTCGACGCTGGCGCTGTTCGCCGGCGCGTCGGGCGACCACAATCCGATCCACATCGACATCGATTTCGCGCGCCGCGCCGGCATGCCCGACGTCTTCGCCCACGGCATGCTGTCGATGGCCTGGCTCGGGCGGCTGCTCACCGGCTGGGTGCCGCAAGCGGCGATCCGCAGCTTCGGCGTGCGCTTTCTCGGCATCGCCCACCTGGGCGACGCGATTCGCTGCACCGGCCGCGTCGCCGAGAAGCTCGAGCGCGACGGCGAGCGGCTGCTGCGCGTCGAGCTCGCGGCGGTCAATCAATACGGCGAGCGCAAGGTCCTCGGCGAGGCGCTGATCGCGCTGCCGGCGCCGACTTCATCCGGCAGCGAGGTCCAGCGCAAGGTGGTCAACCCCTCGTCGCTGGCCGGCATCGGCGGCGGCTTCATGATGTGACGCCGAACCGGCGCACCCACGGCAAAGGATCCACAATGGACCGCAGTGAAATGACGTCGACCGCCGCCGAACTCGCGCTGTTTCGCGATGCCGTGCGCCGTTTCGTCGAGACCGAGCTCGTCCCCCACGAGGCGCGCTGGCGCGAGCAGCAGCACGTCGACCGCGACGCCTGGCGCAAGGCCGGCGACCTGGGGCTGCTGCTCTGCGCCGTGCCCGCGGAGCTGGGCGGCGTCGGCGCCGACATGCGCTACGAGGCGGTGGTGTACGAGGAGCTGACCCGCGGCGGCGCCATGGGCTTCGGCAAGCACGTGCACGAGATCGTCGCCCACTACCTCGTCGGCTACGGCACGCCCGAGCAGCAGCAGCGCTGGCTGCCGAAGATGGCCAGCGGCGAGTCGATCGCGGCGATCGCGATGTCCGAGCCGGGCGCGGGCTCCGACCTGCAGGGCATCCGCACCCGCGCCGTGAAGGACGGTGACCACTACGTCGTCAACGGCTCGAAGACGTTCATCTCCAACGGCCACATCGCCGACCTGGTGCTGCTGGTGTGCAAGACCGACCCGCAGGCCGGCGCCAGGGGCACGTCGCTGCTGATGATCGAGACGCCCGAGCTGCCCGGCTTCCGGCGCGGACGGATCCTGGACAAGATCGGGCAGAAGGCGCAGGACACCGCCGAGCTCTTCTTCGACGACGTCCGCGTTCCCGTTTCCAATCTGCTCGGCGCCGAGGAGGGACGCGGCTTCGCCCAGCTGATGCAGCAGCTGCCGTTCGAGCGCACGATCATCGCGGTGTCCGCGGTCGCCGTCATCGAGCGCGCGGTCGAGCTCACCGCCGCCTACGTCAAGGATCGACGCGCGTTCGGCAAGGCGCTGATCGAGATGCAGAACACGCGCTTCAAGCTCGCCGAGTGCAAGACCGTCGCCCGCGTGGCGCGGGTGTTCGTCGACGACTGCGTCCGGCAGCTGATGGACGGGACGATGGACGCGACGACCGCGTCGATGGCCAAGTGGTGGACGACCGAGATGCAGTGCCAGGTGGTCGACGAGTGCCTGCAGCTCTTCGGCGGCTACGGCTACATGCTCGACTTCCCGATCGCGCAGATGTACGCCGACAGCCGGGTGCAGAAGATCTACGGCGGCACCAACGAGATCATGAAGGAGCTGATCGCCCGCTCGCTGTGAGCGCGGCGCGCGCGAAGCGGGTCGCCGTACGACCTCTCGTCCATCAGCGACGGAGTCATGGCGATCAGGATCGACGCGATGCCGGGTACTGCAGCCACGCAAGATCCGGGCGCAATGCCGGGCGCTCGATGCGTACGGACTTCCGCCGCGACGTCTCGCCCCGGATGAGTGTCACCTGGCGCGGAGGAACGCCGAACGCAGCGGCAAGGTAGCGCAGCAGTTCGGCATTGGCCCGGCCGTCGACCGGCGGCGCGGCCAGGCGCAGCTTGAGCGCTTCGCCGTGGGGCCCCGCGACCTCGGTGCGCTTCGCGCCCGGCTGCACGTGCAGCGACAGGACGACGGTGTCTCCATCCTCGCGCCGCCAGGGAGCGGGAGCGGATTCGGGCACGCTGCGCTCAGCGGAAGATCTGCAGCACCGCGAGTTCCAGCCAGCGCACGGGCAGCATCAGCAGCAACTGGACGAGGACGATCAGGATCAACGGCGAAAGGTCGAGCGTGCCGCCGATCGGCGGGATCATCCGCCTCATCGGCGCGAGAAAACGGAAGGTCAGCGCGTTGAGCACGCCAGCGAGCGGGCCGTCGGGCGCCGTCCACGACAGGATCGCCTGCGCGATCACGACGATGATCAGCAGCCACAGCGTTGCCTTGATCAATTCGACGACGGCGAGCAGCACCAGCACGGGCAGGGCCGTTGCGCCCCATCCACCCGCGCCTGACATCGCGTGCAAGGCCAGCAACCAGACAAACTGCGCGCACCAGGCGAGCGTCAGCGTCGAGGCGTCAAAGCCACCGACCCCGCGGATCAGGCGACGTACGGGCTTCACCGCCCAATCGGTCAGCGCGAGGACGGCATGACCGACCGGATTGCGGAACGGCGCGCGCATCCACTGCATCGCGAAGCGCAGCAGAAACGCGTAGGTGAGCAGCCCAAAGATGGTGTCGAGCAGGAACTTGAGTGCTTGATCGAACATCGTCATTTCCGCATCAGGCATCCCGCCCAAAAGCGTCGCCCAGCTCGCGCGCCCGTACACCGGCGGCCGCGACCGCCGCGATGATGTGGGACTTGACGGCAGCCGCTTCCATCGTCGCCAGCGCGCGCTCGGTGGTGCCGCCTTTGGAGGTGACGTGCGCACGCAAGGTCGCGGGCTCGAGATCGCTGTCGAGGGCAAGCGCGACCGCGCCATCGAACGTCGCGTAGGCGAGCCGCCGGGCATCGTCGCGAGCGAAGCCCTGCGCCCGGGCCGCCTCTTCCAGCGCCTCGAGAAAATAGAAGACATACGCAGGACCGCTGCCCGAGACCGCGGTCACCGCGTCGAGCGCGGCCTCCGTCGTCACCCAGAGGACCTGGCCGGCCGCGCGCAATATCTCGTCGGCCCATGCGCGCCCCGACGCGTCGACGGCCGGCGCGGCATACGCCCCGCTCATTCCCTTGCCGATCAGCGCCGGGGTGTTGGGCATGGCGCGCACGATCCGCGCATAGCCCCCCAGCCAGCGCTCAAGGTCGGCCAGGCGGATGCCCGCCGCGATCGACAGCACCACGGGCGTCACCGAGCCGCCCAGCCGCGGCGCGAGCGCGCCCGCCGCCCCGCGCATCTGTTGCGGCTTCACGGCGAGCACGACGACATCGGCACCCAGCAGCGCTTCCGCGCCGACGACCTCGTGCAACGCCAGGCCCGGATACGCCGCAGCCAACCGGTCGCGCGCATCGGCAAAGGGTTCGACGACGCGGAAGTCGGAGGCGGAAGCGCCCCGGGCGATCAGGCTGCCGATGAGCGCGGTGGCCATGTTGCCGCCGCCGATGAAGGTGAGGATCATCTGTGGGGTCGTCCCTGAAAGCCTTGGTGCGAGCGTAGAGCAGAGCGATAGGCGAATGTTACGCGATCGGGAGATTCAGATCGCGCGCGCCGAAAATCGCCGTGCCCAGCCGCACCAGCGTCGCGCCTTCGGCAATCGCGGCCTCGAGATCGCCCGACATTCCCATCGACAGGGTGTCGATCGCGAGGCCCGCGGCGCGCAGCGCGGCGGCACATTCGGCCAGCCGGTGGAACTGCGCGCGCTGCCGCGCGACATCGTCGGTGGCCTCGGCGATGCCCATCAGCCCGCGCAGCTTGAGACGAGGCAGCGCCGCGACCGCCCGGGACAACGCGACCACGACCTCGGGCGCGACCCCGCTCTTGGCGTCCTCGCCGCTGATGTTCACCTGCACGCAGACGTTGAGCGGCGGCAGGTCGGACGGCCGCGCCGACGACAGCCGGGCGGCGACTTTCTCCCGGTCCACCGTATGCACCCAGGCGAACCGCGCCGCCACCACCGCCGTCTTGTTGCTCTGCAGCGGACCGATCAGGTGCCACTCGACGTCGCGGAGGTCGGCGAGCGCGTCGATCTTTGCGACCGCCTCCTGCACGTAATTTTCGCCGAAGGCCCGCTGCCCCAGGGCGTGAACCGCGCGCACCGCCGCCGCGGGAAAAGTCTTGCTCACCGCCAGCAAACGAACGTCCGAAGGCGCACGCCCGCTGGCCATCGCGGCGGCGGCGATCCGCGCCCTGGCGTCTTGCCACGCCTTCTCGTAGTGGAACATAATCGGTCAGGGATTGGCGCGCGGGGGTTGTTGGTATACATCTTGCGTGCACGTTCGGATCGCGCCGCATCGCAGCGCGGCCGACATGGTGCAAGTACCCCCGGGATTATAAATGGACATCACCGAACTCCTCGCCTTCGCGGTCAAGAACAAAGCTTCCGACCTCCATCTGTCCTCCGGACTGCCGCCGATGATCCGCGTCCACGGGGACATCCGGCGCATCAACCTGCCGCCGATGGAGCACGAAGACGTCCACGCCATGGTGTACGACATCATGAGCGACGCGCAGCGCAAGACCTACGAGGAGAACCTCGAGTGCGACTTCTCCTTCGCGGTGCCGAACCTCGCCCGTTTCCGCGTCAATGCCTTCGTCCAGGCGCGCGGCGCCGCAGCGGCGTTCCGGACGATTCCGTCCAAGGTGCTCTCGCTCGAGGAGTTGAACGCGCCGAAGGTCTTCGCCGAGCTCACCAACCGCCCGCGCGGCCTGATCCTGGTCACCGGCCCGACCGGCTCGGGCAAGTCGACGACGCTGGCGGCGATGGTCAACCACGTCAATGAAAACGAGTACGGCCACATCCTCACCATCGAGGATCCGATCGAATTCATGCACGAGTCGAAGAAGTGCCTGATCAACCAGCGCGAGCTCGGTCCGCACACGCTGTCGTTCCCGAACGCACTGAGGAGCGCGCTGCGCGAGGATCCCGATTACATCCTGGTCGGCGAAATGCGCGACCTCGAAACCATCCGACTCGCGTTGACGGCCGCCGAGACCGGCCACCTCGTGTTCGCGACGCTGCACACCAGCTCGGCCGCCAAGACCATCGACCGGATCATCGACGTGTTCCCCGCGGCCGAAAAGGAAATGGTCCGCGCGATGCTGTCCGAATCGCTGGTATCGGTGGTCTCGCAGACGCTGCTGAAGACCAAGGACGGCCAGGGCCGGCTCGCGGCGCACGAGATCATGATCGGCACCCCGGCGATCCGCAACCTGATCCGCGAAGGCAAGGTCGCGCAGATGTATTCCTCGATCCAGACCAGCCAGGCCATGGGGATGCAGACCCTCGACCAGAATCTGGTGGAGTTGGTCCGCCGCAACCAGGTCAATATTGCCGAAGCCAGGAACCGCGCGGTGAACAAGGATCTCTTCATGAGTTGAGGGGTGCCCGAGCGCCGCCTCGACGGCAAGGAACCCCGGCCCAAAGGAACCGCAGCATGGAAACCGAACGCGCCACCCGATTCATCCACGAATTGCTCGAGCTGCTGGTCAAGCAGAACGGGTCCGACCTCTTCATCACCGCGGGCTTCCCCCCCGCGGTCAAGGTCGACGGCAAGATCCAGCCGGTGTCGAAGAGCGCGCTGTCGGCGCAGCACACGATCGAACTCGTGCGCAGCGTGATGAACGACAAGCAGGCGTCGCAGTTCGAAGCGACGAAGGAATGCAATTTTGCGATCAGCCCGCCGGGGATCGGGCGCTTCCGGGTCAACGCCTTCGTCCAGCAGAGCCACACCGGCATGGTGTTCCGCACCATCACGACCGACATCCCCAGGTTCGACGAACTGGGGCTGCCGCCGGTGCTGCGCGACGTCATCATGTCCAAGCGCGGCATCATGCTGTTCATCGGCGCCACCGGCTGCGGCAAGTCGACGTCGATGGCCTCGCTGCTCGGCTACCGCAACGAGAACAGTTTCGGGCACATCATCACCATCGAGGACCCGATCGAGTTCGTCCACGATCACCGCAATTGCATCGTTACCCAGCGCGAAGTCGGCGTCGACACCGACAGCTGGGAGGTGGCGCTCAAGAACACGCTGCGCCAGGCGCCCGATGTCATCCTGATCGGCGAAGTCCGCGAGCGCGAAACCATGAACTACGCGGTGTCGTTCGCGGAAACAGGCCACCTTTGCCTGGCCACGCTGCACGCCAACAGCACCAACCAGGCGCTCGACCGGATCATCAATTTCTTCCCCGAAGAGCGCCGCGCGCAGCTGCTGATGGACCTGTCGCTCAACATTCGCGCGTTCGTCGCCCAGCGGCTCATTCCGCGCCGCGACGGCAAGGGCCGCGTGCCGGCGGTCGAGGTGATGCTCAATTCGCCGCTGATCTCCGACCTCATCTTCAAGGGCGACGTCGGCGGCATCAAGGAAATCATGAAGCGCTCGCGCGAAATCGGCATGCAGACCTTCGACCAGTCGCTGTTCGAACTCTACGAAGGCGGTCTCATCAGCTACGAGGACGCGCTGCGCAATGCCGATTCGCTGAACGACCTCCGCCTCGAGATCAAGCTGCACGGCAAGGAATCGAAAAACCGCAACGTATTCTCGGGCATCGGCGGCCTCGACATCGTCCCCGAAGCGACGCCGCCGCATTCGCTTTAGACGCTCGGCGCCTGCGCCGCAGGGCTGGCGGGGCTTGTGCTAACCTAGACGGTCGTCCAACACTCTCCCGTTGCCTCGACGGCGCGGCACTCGACCATGGCCGGTCCTAACGCCTCGACCCCCACTCCGACCGAAGTCCGCCTGCATCAGGCCTCGCGGGTGCTCGAGCTCGCGTTCAGCGACGGCCGGCGCTTTCGTCTTCCCTGCGAGTTCCTGCGCGTCTGTTCGCCGTCGGCCGAAGTGCGTGGCCACGGCCCCGGGCAGGAGACGCTCCAGGTCGGCAAGCGGCAGGTCGCCATCAGCGAGCTGGAAACCGTCGGCCACTATGCGCTCCGGCCGACGTTCTCCGACGGCCACAGTTCGGGCATCTATTCGTGGGATTACCTGTACGACCTGGGCACGCGTCAGGATGAGCTGTGGCGCGACTATCTCGACCGGCTCGCCGCCGCCGGTGCCGGGCGCGACCCCGATCGATGACGCCCCCGAAACCCGGCATGAGCGATTCCACGCACTTCGGCTTCGAACAGGTCAGCCCCGACGACAAGGCGCGGCGCGTGCGCGGCGTCTTCGACTCGGTTGCGACGCGCTACGATCTGATGAACGACCTGCTGTCGGCGGGAATGCATCGGCTGTGGAAGCGCTTCACGGTCAACGCCACCGCGGTGAGGGCCGGCATGCAGGTGCTCGATCTCGCCGGCGGAACCGGCGACCTCGCACGCCTGTTCGCCGATCGCGTCGGCCCCACCGGACGCGTGGTCCTGACCGACATCAACGGCGAGATGCTCGTCGTGGGTCGCGACAAGCTGCTCAACGGCGGGCGGAGCATTCCCGCCGTGCAGTGCGATGCCGAACGGCTTCCTTTTGCCAGCGGCCGCTTCGATTGCGTCAGCATCGCCTTCGGCCTGCGCAACGTCACGCACAAGGAAGTCGCACTGAGCGAAATGCGGCGGGTGCTGAAGCCCGGCGGCGTGGCCGCGGTGCTGGAATTCTCGAAGATCTGGGGTCCGCTGGCGCCCGCCTACGACTGGTACAGCTTCAATGTCATGCCCCGGATCGGCAAGCTCGTCGCCGGCGACGACGCGAGCTACCGCTACCTCGCCGAGTCGATTCGCATGCATCCCGATCAAGCCGCGCTGAAGACGATGATGGAACAAGCGGGTTTCGGCCGTGTCCAAGTCCACAACCTTGCGGCGGGCGCTGTCGCCCTCCATATGGGGTACGTGTTTTGAAATCGGCCGGGTGACGGCCGAATCCACCGGAGAAAGACCGTGAAGCAAACAGGGTTTATTGCCATTGCCATCCTCGCCATCGCTGCGGTGACCGCGAGCGACTTCACCGACGCCAAACGCCTGGGCGGCGGCAAGAGTCTCGGTGCCCAGCGGCAAAGCGTCGCACCGTCGAACACCGCGCCGCCGGCCAGTGCGCCGTCCGCGGCGCCTTCAGGTGCCGCCTCGCAACCGGTGATGCCGGCGCAGGCGGGCGCCGCTGCCGCGGCCAAGACGGCAGCCCCTGCCGCCGCGAAGTCCGGCCTGTCGAAGTGGATGGGCCCGATCGCAGGCCTCGCCGCGGGGCTGGGCCTGGCTGCCTTGCTGTCGCATTTCGGCCTGTCGGAAGGCTTCGCCAGCATGCTCCTGATCGGATTGCTGGTCGTGGGCGTCGTGCTGGTGGTGCGGATGTTCCTCGCGCGGCGCACGCCGGTGAAATCCGCAATGCAATACGCGGGCCCCAGTGGTCTTGATACCAAGCCGGGGGGCTACGAAACGCAGCCCGCGCCCAGCCTCGGGAGCACCAGCGCCAACCGGCTCGAACCCACCATCGCCAGCGCCGCGGCACCCACCGCCTCGTTCTCCCGCCCGCTGCCGCCGGATTTTGACGCCGCCGCGTTCGTCGAGCAGGCGAAGCTCCAGTTCACCCGCCTGCAGGCGGCGTTCGACCGCGGGGATCGCAAGCTGATGGCCGACGTGATGACGCCGGCGATGCTGACCGAAATCGAACGCGACCTCGACACCCGTGGCGAGCACAGGCCTACCGCCATCGTCGAACTGCAGGCCGCGGTACTCGAGGTCAAGACCGAGGGCCGCGACCACTGGGCCAGCGTGCGTTTCACGGGGATGCTGCGCGAGGACGACTCGCTGCTGCCGACGCCGGTCGACGAGATCTGGAACCTCACCAAGCCGGTCGATGGCCGCTCGGGCTGGCTGCTTGCCGGCATCGAGCAGATGCAGACCGCCTGAGCGACGGCCGCGCGCAACCGCGACCGGTCCTGTCCTCCCGGCCGACTACGGCGATGGAACCTGCCGCCCGACTCGCCAACCGCCTGCTCGAACGCGAGGCTTGGGCGCGCGAGCGGCTGGCCGCGCACGCGGGGCGCGTCTTTGTGATCGTCGTGGGCCCCGTCGCCACGGCGTTTCGCGTCGATGCTTCGGGCCTGCTCGACACCACGCCGATGCGCGGAGTCGCCCCCGACCTGACGCTGCGCCTTTCGGCCCTCGCGGTTCCTGCGTTCCTGTCCGATCCCGCGCGCTGGGATAGCCTGATCGCCGCGGAAGGGGATCCGTCGCTGACGGCAACGCTGCGCGATCTTGCGTTGACGCTGCCCTGGTTCGTCGAACAGGCGTTCGCCAAGGCGCTGGGACCCGTCGTCGGGCAGCGCGTCGCCGATACCGGAAAGCGTTTGCTCGCGTTTCCGGAATACGTGGCCGAGCGCGTCGGTGAGAGCATCGGCAGTTACGCCCGCGACGAGGCGGGGCTGCTCGCACGCGGCGACGAGGCGCGATCGTTCGCGCTCGAGGCCGCGGCGCTGGCCACGCGCGCCGACGCGCTCGCGGCGAGGCTCGATGCGGTCGAGGCGCGACTGGTTGCGAGCCCGATCGAGCCTGCCTGACCGGCGGGCCGCTGCCACGAGGTCTCCGATGCCGCGCCTGTTGCCTGTCCTCCTGTTGTCGCTGGTGACCGCGATCGCCACGGCCGCCGACATCAAGGTGATGAGTGCCGGCGCCGTCGAGCCGGGACTGGTGCCGTTGGCGCAGGCATTCGAACGCGAGACGGGGCATCGCGTGCAGGTCGGTTTTGCGACGGCGCCGGTGCTCAAGCAGCGGCTGGCGGCGCGCGAAGTCGCCGACATCCTGATCGCACCCCCCGCGCTCGTCGACGAGGCCGTCGCGGCCGACCTGGCCGTGGCCGGCGAGCGCCTGTTGCTGGGCCGCGTCGGCGTCGGGGTAGTCACCCGCAGCGACGGGCCCGTGCCCGACATCGCGACCACCGACGCCCTGAAAGCCTCCCTGCTCGCCGCCGACTCGCTGGTCTACAACCGGGCATCGACGGGCCTCTACTTCGAGCAGCTGGTCGAACGGCAGGGACTCACCGCGGCGCTCTCCGCCAGGACCACCCGCTACGCCGACGGCGCGGCGGTGCTCGACCACCTTGCCCGCGGCAAGGGCCGCGAGTTTGGCGTTGCCGCCACCACCGAGATCATCGCCCACGCGCCCAAGGGCGTGAAGCTCGTCGGCCCACTGCCCGCCGACGTGCAGAACTACACGTCCTACGTCGCGATCCTCCTGCGGGGCGCGCCCGCTGCCGAGGCCGCCCGCGCGTTCATCGCGTTTCTGGGCACCGCCGCAAGCAAGGCGCGATTCGCGGCCGCCGGCATCGAGTAGCGCCGCGCCGCCGCGGCGACCGCGCCGAGCCGGCCCATTCCCTTACAATCGGGCCCATGCGCCTCACGCGCCTCGCCAAGATCGTCCGTGTCGCGCTCCAGTACGGGCTCGACGAATTCCTGACCGGCCACGAGCGTTTTCGCGCCGTGCGCCCGCTGGCGCGCGCACTCACCTTCTGGCGCGACACCTCGGCGCCGCGCGGCGAACGGCTGCGCCTCGCGCTGCAGGACCTGGGTCCGATCTTCGTCAAGTTCGGGCAGATGCTCTCGACGCGGCGCGACTTGATGCCGCCGGACATCGCCGACGAACTCGCCCGGCTGCAGGACCAGGTGCCGCCTTTTCCGTCCGAGCAATTCGTCGCCACGCTCGAACGCGCCTACGGCAAGCCGGTCGATCAGGTGTTCCGCTCCTTCGATCGCGAGCCGGTGGCGAGCGCATCGGTCGCGCAGGTGCATTTCGCCGAACTGCCCGACGGCAGGGCAGTGGCGATCAAGGTGCTGCGGCCCAACATCGGCAAGGTCATCGAGAACGACATCGGGTTGATGCAGACGGCGGCGATGCTCGTCGAAAAGCTGTGGTCCGACGGCAAGCGGCTGCGCCCCCGCGCGGTCGTCGCCGAGTTCGAGAAGACATTGCGCGACGAGCTCGACCTGTCGCGCGAAGCGGCCAACTGCTCGCAGTTGCGGCGCAACTTCGCGCACTCGCCGCTGCTGTGCGTGCCGGAGGTCCACTGGGACTGGTGCACCAGCGAAGTGATGGTGATGGAACGGATGGTCGGCATCCCGATCGCGCAGACCGAGCGCCTCGTCGATGCCGGCGTCGATCTCAAGAAGCTGTCGCGCTACGGCGTCGAGCTCTTCTTCACCCAGGTGTTCCGGGACGGCTTTTTCCACGCCGACATGCACCCGGGCAACATCTTCGTCGCTGTCGACCCCGCCAACTTCGGCAAGTACATCGCGCTCGACTTCGGCATCGTCGGCACGCTGTCCGAAAGGGACCAGGGCTACCTGGCGCAGAACTTCCTGGCCTTCTTCCGCCGCGACTATCACCGCGTCGCGACCGCGCACCTGGAGTCGGGCTGGGTTCCCGCCGACACGCGCATGGACGAACTCGAGACCGAGATCCGCGTCGTCTGCGAACCGATGTTCGACCGGCCGCTGAAGGAAATCTCCTTCGGCCGCGTGCTGCTGCAGCTCTTTCGCGCGTCGCGCCGCTTCAACGTCGAGATCCAGCCGCAGCTCGTGCTGTTGCAAAAGACGCTGCTGAACATCGAGGGCCTCGGTCGGCAGCTCGATCCCGATCTCGACCTGTGGGTGACCGCCAAGCCTTTTCTCGAACGCTGGATGGACAACCAGATCGGGTTCGGGGCGCTCAAGCGGCGGCTGCTGGCGGAAGCGCCCTACATCGTCTCGGCGCTGCCGGAGATTCCCCGCCTGCTGCACCAGAAGCTCCTCGCGCCACCCTCCGTCTCGGACGACACCATGAGGGAGCTCGCGGCGGCGCAGCGAACCCGAAACCGGCTGCTGGGACTGGTCGCGGTATTGCTGGTGATCGCCATTTTCGTGCTGCTCCGCCGGCCCGGGTGACCGCGCAGCGGACCGTTGCGATGGCGCTGCCCCTGTTGCAGGCCGGGTTTCCGGCGAACACGTTTTTGGCGAAAATATTGCGTATCGGGCCAAGTTGTGCGTAGTATTCACGGCTGAAACTGCTGCGTGCAGCATCGGGGTTCGCCGGCGGGGGCCGGCGAAAGGGAGCGTGCAACGATGAATTGCGGCGGGCCCGCCCAGCCGGAATTCGTCGCCAACCAACGGGGAAATCCATGAAAAAGCGATCGATGTTGAAGAAAGCGACCGCCGTCGCCGTGTGCGCAGCAATCGCCGCTGCTGCGGTGCCGACGCAGGCCGGCAACCTGGCTGCGTTCGTCACGGTGCCGAACACCGATTTCGCCTGGTCAGGGTACGGCGGCATTCGCGGCAATGGTACGGGCAGCGTCACCGTGGCGGGTGTCACCGGCACCGTGACCTACGCGGTGTTGATCTGGCAGGGGCCGACCAACAACACGACCGACGATGCGGCGAACGCCGTCGTCACCTTCAACGGCACGTCGGTCACCGGCACCAATATCGGCAACTCGTCGGACAACTGCTGGGGCTTCTCGAACTCGCGCGCCTATCAGGCCAACGTGACGTCGCTGGTCACCGGCAACGGCGCCTATACGCTCGCCAACTTCCGCAAGGCAGGTCCGCCGGTGGCGGACATCAACGGCGTCAGCCTGCTGGTGTTCTACAGCGACGGCAATCCGAGCAACAACCGCGACTACGCGATTTTCCTAGGCAACGACTCCAACCAGCCGAACTCGTTCGACGCGGCGGGCTGGAACGCGACGCTGAACGGCATCACCTACGCGTCGGGCACCGCGACCATGCGGCTGATCGTCGCCGATGGACAGTCGTTCGGTGACAACGGCTTCGCCATCAACGCGACGACGATGCTGCCACCGGGTAACAACTGGAACGGCGTCGGTGGGGGCCTCAACGGCGTCGTCAACGGCCCGGCCAACAACAGCGGCGGCCTGTGGGACCACTCGGTGACCGACATCACCGCGCGGCTTACCGTCGGGAACAACAATCTCGTGCTGACCGACGTCCCCAGTTCCAGCGACTGCCTGTCGCTGATCGCCGCGATCTTCGACCTGCCTGGCGGCTCCGCGCCGCCTGGGCCGCCGCCGCCACCCGGCCCGGTCGCAACGGGCCCGGTCGACGTCCCGACGCTGTCCGAGTGGGGCGTGATGCTGCTGGCACTGCTGACCGGCGGTGTTGCGGCGCTCAACCTGCGCCGTCGCCGCAAGTAGCCTGCGCGCCACCGTTGCAGCCGAAAAGGCCCGGTTCGCCGGGCTTTTTCTTGGGCGCCCGATCTGCGCGCCGCGTCAGCGCCCTTTCACCGATACAGGGGCGATCGTGGCAGCCGGTTTGGCGGCGGCAACGTGCCGGGCGGGACCCACACCGGTCAGCGGCGCGCGCCGGAGGAAGGTGTTGGCCTCGCCGGAAATGAAGCGGAACAGATCTTCGAACACCGCCTCCTCGATGGCGTCGGCGCGAAACTCGAGGCTCACCGACTCGAAGCGATCGACGTTGCGCAACGTGACCTCGACCGTCTGCGTCCGGTAATCGGGGGCAAAGCGAATCGACGCGGTGATCTCCGGCGTCACCGTGAACACGCCATTGCGGACGACGCGGTTCTGGTCCATCTCGGTCTGGTAGCGATACTGCAGGTTCGCCGCCCGCAGCCGATCCTCGACCCCACGCGCCGTGCCCGGCGGCAGCTTGAACACGATCTCGTCCCCACCGGTCAGACGGTAGAAGATCTCGACGTGCTCGAGCAGTTCCAGCCCCGCGATGGCGCGGCGTCGGTAGGAAACGAAGCCCCGATCAAACCGCGGCGCCTCGATTGCCAGGAGGGGATCGAGCCGGAACGAATGGGCAACCGCGGGCTTGATGACCTCCAGGTGATGCAGCGCCTCCTCGAACCAGCGAAACGCCTTCCACAGGCGACGGTCGATGTCCTGCAATGCCTCTTCGGCCGGCCGGCGTCGGGCGCCCTCCTGCTGCTGCAGCGCCGCGGATTGCGCGCGCAACTTGTCCAGCAGCGATGGCTTGTCGGGGGCGCTCATGGAGTCCAACTCTACTACGGCTTATCGGTAGGAACGGGAATTTCTGCAATCCGGGCGAAGCTGTCCAACGGAACCGGTCAAGGCCGCGAACGGGGCAGCGCCGGAACCGGATGCGTCGTATGGAACATCGGGTCGACAGGCAAGCGCAATCGACCGTGCGGTCTAGAAATCCTTCACCCCCCGCCAGCAGCCGTCCCGCGCGCCGTTGGGCAGGATCGAATTGCTATACAATTCGCGGCAGAAAAACCCGCCTCCCATCCTGCCCAACGAGCTTCTCGCCGATGGCGCTCCTCGAGATCAAGAACGTCACCCGCCGCTTCGGCGACTTCAACGCGGTCGACAACGTCAGCTTCTCGGTCGATGCGGGCGAGTTCTTCACGCTGCTGGGCCCCTCGGGTTGCGGCAAGACGACGCTGCTGCGCATGATCGCCGGCTTCGACCTTCCGGACAGCGGCGCCATCGTCCTCGACGGGGTCGACCTGAAGGACACCCCGGCCGAGAAACGGCCGATCCACACCGTATTCCAGAGTTACGCGCTGTTTCCGCACATGACGGTGGCGCAGAACGTCGCGTTCCCGTTGCGCATGGCGGGCAAGAGCGACGGCGAGGTGCGCACCAAGGTCAGGGAGACGATCGCGCAGGTCAAGCTCGACAAACTGGAGCAGCGCTTTCCGCACGAACTCTCCGGCGGACAGAAACAGCGGGTGGCGCTGGCGCGCGGGCTCGTCAACCGCCCGCGCCTGTTGCTGCTTGATGAACCCCTGGGCGCGCTCGACGCGAAACTGCGCGAGCAGATGCAGATCGAACTCATCCGGCTGCAGCGCGGCGTCGGCGTCACCTTTGTCTTCGTCACCCATTCGCAGGCCGAGGCGCTGGCGCTGTCGCATCGGATCGCGGTGATGAATCATGGCGTGATCGAGCAGATGGACGAGCCGGACAAGCTCTACGGCTTCCCGAAGAACCGCTTCGTCGCCGACTTCATCGGCAACGTCAACATGCACGACGCCACGGTCGAGAGCTGTGGCGCCACGCTGACGCTCGAGCTCGGCACGCTGGGCCGGATCGCGGCGCCGGCGCGCGAAGGTGCCGCCGCCGGGGCCCGGGGCGTGTTCGTCATCCGCCCCGAACAGGTGTCGATCCGCGCCGCCAGCGAAGCCTCGTCCGACCCCAACCAGTTCGAGGGCGTCGTCAACGATTTCCTCTACATCGGCGACGTCACCACCTACATCGTCGACCTGCCGGACGGCAAGCGCTTCGAAGCGCTGCTGCCCAACTCGGCGCCCGGCCGCGCGAAGTTCTTCGAAGTCGGCGACCGGGTGCGCCTGTCGTGGAAGGCCGAGGCCGGCGCCTTCCTCGATGCCTGAGCATGTCGCGGTCCTTCGACAAGCTTCCTTCGATGCGCTCAGGACGGCCCTTCGACAAGCTCAGGACGAACGGTGAAAACGTGACAAGCTCAGAGTCTCCCCTGTAGCGCCGGACGTCCATGCACGCCGACTCCTCGACCCGGACGCGCTCGGGACGGCTGACGCAGTGGCTGGTCAGCGGGCCGCCGTTCGTCTTCCTCTTTGTCTTCTTCCTCGTCCCGGCCGCGATCATGGTCGTGGCGAGCATCCGCTATCCCGGCGAGTTCGGCGCGCTGGCGCCGCTCATCGGCGTCAAGCCCGGCGAGGACGGCGGCATCACCTTCGAGAACTACGGCGTCTTCTTTGGCGACTGGATCTACGCCCAGATCTTCGCCAAGAGCTTCGGCGTGGCGCTCGCAACGACGCTCATCTGCCTGGTGATGGCCTACCCGGTGGCACTGCTGATCGCGCGCAGCCCCAAGAAGTACCGCGACCTGATGGTGCTGCTCTGCGTGCTGCCCTTCGCCAGCAATTTCCTGGTCCGCGTCTACGCGTGGATGATCATCCTCGGGCTCCCTTCGACCTCCTGTTCTCGCGCTTCGCCGTCATCGTCGGCATGGTGTACGTCCACCTGCCGTTCATGATCCTGCCGCTGTACACCAACCTCGAGAAGCACGACCCGGCGCTGCTCGATGCGGCGCAGGACCTCGGCGCGGACGCGTGGAACCGCTTCTGGCGCGTCACCTTTCCGTTGTCCTTGCCGGGCATTTTCTCCGGCTCGGCGCTGGTGTTCATCCCGGTGCTGGGGATGTTCGCCATTCCCGAGATCCTCGGCGGCAAGGACGACTGGCTGGTCGGCAACCTCATCAAGGAGAGCTTCCTCGGCACCCGCGACTGGCCGTTCGGCTCGATGCTGTCGCTGATGCTGACCGTCGCGGTGCTCGCCATCGCCGGCGGCGCCGCATGGCTCGCCAAGCGGGGGGTCGATCGTGCGTAGGTCGCCATTGCTCTGGGCGACGTCGCTCGCCGTCTACGCGTTCCTCTACGTGCCGCTGGTGGTGGTGGTCGTGTTCTCGTTCAACGATTCGAAGCTCAACGCCGAATGGGTGGGCTTCACGCTCGACTGGTACCACAAGCTCTTCGCCAATGCCGAGATGCTGCACGCCGCCGCCAACTCGCTGCTGATCGCCGTCGTCGCCTCGGGGCTGGCCACCGTGCTGGGCACCATGGCCGGCATCGCCATGCATCGCTTCAAGTCGCGGCTGCTGCCGTTCATGACGCTGACCCCGGTGGCGATGCCCGAAATCCTGCTCGGCGTGTCGCTGCTCATCTTCTTCATCTCGGTTTTCGGCGAGGAATCGCTGTCGCTGCTCACCGTGATCATCGCCCACACCACGTTCTGCATCGGCTTTGTCGCCATCATCGTGCGCTCCCGGCTGGCCGGAATGGACGAGTCGATCTTCGAGGCGGCGCGCGACCTGGGCGCGACGCCGTGGCAGACCTTCCGGCTGGTCACGCTGCCGCTGATCATGCCGGCTGTCGTCGCCGGCGCGCTGATGGCGTTCACGCTGTCGATCGACGACTTCGTCATCACCTTCTTCACTGCCGGCGCGGGCGTGCCCACGCTGCCGCTCACCATCTACACCATGATCAAGATCGCGGTGACGCCGGAGGTCAACGCCGTGTCGACGCTGCTGATGCTGCTGACGCTGACGATGATCGTGCTCGCCGGCAAGATCGCGCCCGACGTGCTGCGCGGCGGCGAGCCGTCGGGGAGCTAGGCAGCATGGCGCGTCTCATTCCCTCCCGCCGCGCGTGGCTCGCCGCGGTCGCTGCCATGGCGATTGCGGTCGGGGGCTGCGCGCGGGAAGCCGGTGACGCCGGCAAGGCCGGGAGCGACGCGGGCGCCGGCCGCACCAAGGGCAGCGAACTCCATCTCTACAACTGGAACAACTACCTCGCCGAGGAAACCGCGAAGAAATTCGAGGAAGCCTGCAAGTGCAAGCTGGTGCAGGACTACTACTCGGATAACGAGGAGATGCTGGCCAAGCTTGCGGCCGGTGCCGCCGGTTACGATCTCATCGTCCCCACCGGCAACGCGGTGCAGACGCTGATCGCGCAGGGCGCGCTGCGCGAGATCGACCACGCCAAGCTGCCCAACCTCGGCAACGTCAAGCCCGAGTTCATGAACCAGTTCTTCGATCCGGGCAACCGCTATTCGGTCCCTTACGCGTACTCGATCACGCTGCTTGGCTACAACGCCGAGAAGATGAAGGAATTGGGGCTGCCGACCGACACCTGGGCGGTGTTGTTCGAGCCCGAACATCTGGAGAAACTCAAAGGCAAGGTGACGGTGCTCGACTCGCAGCGCGAGCTCTTCGCCGCAGCGTTGAAGTACCTCGGGCACTCGGTCAACGAGACCGACGAGGCGAAGCTCAAGGAGGCGCGCGACCTCATCCTGCGGGCGAAGCCCTACTGGGCGGCCTTCAACGCGTCGTCGTACATCAAGGAACTCACCATCGGCAACATCTGGCTCGCGCACGGCTACTCGAACGACATGTTCCAGGCGGCGCAGGATGCCGCCAAGGCAAAGCGCCCGTTCACCATTGCCTATTCCACGCCGAAGGAAGGCGCGGTGCTGGCGCTGGACAGCATGGTGACGCACAAGTCCGGGCCGCGTCCGGACCTCGCCTACCAATTCATGAATTTCATGCTCGAAGGCAGCAACTCGGCCGAGCTGTCGAACATGATCGGCTCCGGCAATGCCAACGCGGCGGCGATGCCCTTCATCGAAGACGCGGTGAAGAGCAACCCGGCGGTCTTTCCCGATGCCGAAAAACAGAAGCGGCTGGAGATGCTGAAGGATCTTCCGCGCAAGGAGCGGCGATTGATGAACCGCTTCTGGACCGAGGTCAAGGTCCGCTGAGTTCGCCGCGGCAGCCGTCGCCTGCCCCGCCCCTCGCGATCAGGACACCGGCGGCACCGAGAAACTCGCCGGCGCTTCCCCCCGCCGGCTGCGCTCGACCATCGCGACCAGGGCCGCCTCGATGTGGCGGCGAAAGCGGTCGGTATCGAACAGCGAACACGTCGTCCGCTGGCGCGCCAATTTTTGCTTGAGCTCGGCCAGGCGGCGCGGCGCAGTCGCGAGTTCCAGCGCCAGCGCCTCATACGCGGCGAGATCGGCGGTGACGAGTTCGGGCAATCCCGCCGCCCGCAGCAGGCTGCCGGCAACGCGGCCGGGGAATGTGTCGCCGGTGCAGGTCAGCACCGGCAACCCGGCCCAGAGTGCGTCGCTCGCCGTCGTGTGCGCGTTGTAGGGCAGCGTGTCGACAAATAGATCCGCGAGCCGGTGACGGGCGAGGTGGAGGTCGGTCGCGATGCGCGGCGCGAAGATGAGCCGCTCGGGCGCAACCCCGCGCGCGGCCGCTTCGCCCCGGAGGTTGCGCGCCGCCTCCGCGTTGTCCTCGAACAGCCACAGCACGCTGCCGTCGACGGCGCGGAGCAGGCGCACCCACACCGCGAACATCGTCGGCGTGATCTTGTAGTTGTTGTTGAAACAGCAGAAGACGAAGCCGGTGGGCGGGAGGCCCGCCTCCTCGCGCGAGGGACTCCGGCCGGCGATCGCGCGGCGCGCATCGTTGGCCTGGTAGCACTCCGGCAGATAGACGACCTGCTCGTCATAGAACGGGAGGTGCCCGGCCGGGATCACCTGCCGGTCGGCGATCAGGTAGTCGATGTAGTCGGCGCCGAGCGTGCCTGGAAAGCCGAGGTAGTTGACCTGCACCGGACACGGTCGCGCTGCGAAGATGCCCTGCCGCCCGAGGCCGAAATAGCCGTTCAGGTTGACGAGGATGTCGATGCGGCGCCGGTGGATCATCGCCGCGGCCTTCGCATCGTCGAGATGCGTGATGTCGACCATTTCGTCGAACGATCGCTCGAGGCGCGCCCGGAGCTCGGAATCGTCGCTCCAGCCGTTGTCGAAGGCCACCAGCTCGAACCTCTCACGGTCGTGCTGCTCGAACAATCCTGCCATGAGGATCGAGGTCGCCTGGCTCCTGAACTCACCCGACAGGTAGCCCAGGCGGATCCGCGAGTGATCGTAGCGCTCGCCGTGCCACAGGGGCGTCCTGGCGGGCGGAAACCGGGCCGCTGCGTAGATTTCGGCGCAGCGCTGCAAGTCCGCGACGGAGGTCGAAATCGCCTGGTAGCCAAACGGCTCCGCCGACGCCTTGCCGGCGCGCACTTCGGCGGCGACCAACGCCGCTTCGGCGTCGAAATCGCTCCAGTCGCAGCACAGCATCCGCGCATGCAGGCGCTGGCCGCGGGCAAACGGCGTTTCGGGCGCGAGCCGGAGCACGCGCGAGAAAGAAGTCGCGGCCTCGTCGTAGCGCTTCTGTTCGAGCAATGCATTCGCGCGGTTGGCTTCGGCCTCGGCGTCATCGGGGTCTCGCGCCAGCACCCGTTCGAAGCTCGCCAGCGCCGCGTCGGGCCGATGGAGATCGACCAGCGCATGTCCGCGCCCGCTCAACGCGCCCCGGTCATCGGGCCGGACCGCGAGCAGGCGATCGAAAGTCGCCAGAGCCGCCTCGGCTTGTCCGAGCAGCATCAGGACGTTACCGCGCCGGCGCAACGCCTCGACGTCGCGAGGCACCGATGCCAGCGCGCGATCGTAACTCGCCAGCGCCTCGTCGTGACGGTTGCAGTCGCGCAGCACGTCACCTCGATTCTGCAGCGCAGAGAGATGATCGGGCTTGATCGCCAGCGCGCGATCGAACGCGGCAAGTGCCTCGTCCATGCGTCCGAGATCGCGCAGCAGATTGCCGCGGTTGTTGTGCGCTGGCGCCATGTCAGGCGCGAGTTCCAGCGCCCGGTCGAAGGCGACCAGAGCGGCCTGAAGATCGCCGGCCTTGCGCAGCGCGAGGCCCAGGTTCGAATACGCGCCCGCGTCCTCACGAATGGCCAGCGCCGCGCGTATCGACGCTACAGCGGCGTCGTGCCGGCCCGTCTGGTGGCGGACGACGCCGCGCAGGTGCAACGCGTCGAAGTGCAGCGGATCTGCGTCGACGACGGCATCGAACAGCTGCTCTGCCTGCGCAAGGTCGCCGCGCTGCAGGGCGGCGATCCCCTGCCCGACCTGGGCGCGGAGCTGGTCGGGGGAGAGACGGGGCGGGGCTGAGGCCATGATCTTGACGCAGGGAATCCGAAAGGCCCGATTAGGCCCCGGCGATTGAAACGCTGTCAATTTGCGCGACGACACCCTGCGCGGCCTGTTCGCGTCTGCGTTAAGCTTGCGCCGATGAGTGCGACTCCGATTGCGGTCGAACGACTTTCGCCAGCGCGACGCGACGATTTCCTGCGCTTCTTCGACCACGAGCGCGGCCCGGCGTTCGCCGACAACCCCGGGTGGGCACGCTGCTATTGTCACTACTACCACGTGCCCAGGGCGATGGACTGGAGCCGGTTCACCGCCGCGCAGAATCGCTTGGCGATGACTTCGCGCATCGAAACCGGCGAGCAGGAAGGCTATCTCGCGTACGCGGCAGACGAGGTGGTCGGCTGGGTCAACGCGCAGCCTTGCCACAAGCTGCCGCACGCCTGCGACCGGCTCGGCATCAAGGCGCCCGACCTCGACGTGCCCGCCTTCCAGGCGGCAGCGGTGCTGTGTTTCGTGATCGCCCCCGCCTGGCGGCGCAAGGGCGTCGCGCGCGCGCTCCTCGCCGGCGCGCTCGACTCGCTCGCGGCACGGGGCATCTCAGTCGTCGATGCTTTTCCGTTCAAGGCAGCGGACAGCGACACGCCGGCCGATCACTACCACGGACCCGAAGCATTGTTTCGCGCCGCGGGGTTTTCGGTGCTGCGCGAGGACCGTGATCTGACGGTGATGCGCAAGCGGCTGGGCGCACCCGGCCCGTGACGCGTTGACGCGCGAAGAGGTCGCGAGAGCCGCAGCCGCCGGCTCTATAATCAGCGCTTGATCTTCACCGCGCTCAAGCGGCAGCCCCGCGTGAGGCCGTGGCCGCCCTCGATGCAGACCCGTTACCGCTCGCTGCTGCCTCACTTTCTGGCCCTGCTGTACGGGCTGTCGATCGCCTACGCAAGCCTGCAGCCCTTTGCGCCGTGGATCGACCCCGAACCCGGAACGCGCTTCTTTCTGCTCGCGCCCTGGCCCGCGCGCTGGACGCGTTTCGACGTCCTCGCCAACATCCTCGCCTATGTGCCCTTCGGCTTGTTCGTGGCGGTCGCGCTGCGCGACCGACCCACGGCGCCGCGACTGCTGCTGGCCACCGCCGCCGGCACGTTGCTGTCGTTCGCGCTCGAAGCCCTGCAGATGTTCCTGCCGCCCCGGGACGCCAGCACGGTCGACCTCCTGGCCAACGCCGCGGGCAGCCTGCTCGGCGCGGCCGCTGCCTCGACTCTGCTGCGTTCGACCGCGATTCGCAACGCCATCACGAAATGGCGCCTGCGCTGGTTTCTGCACGGGAGAACCGGCGACCTGGGCCTCGCGCTGCTGGCCATCTGGCTGGCCGTGCAGGTCAACCCCGGCATTCCGCTGTTTGCCACCGTTTTCGACGTCCCGTTGCCGGCAGGGGCTCCAGCGGGGGCGGTCGCCGCAACCTCGGACGTCGCCGGCGCGCTGATCGAAGGCGCGCACAGCGCGCTGCAGGTGCTGGGGGTCGGCCTTTTTGTCGCCTTGCTGGTGCGCGAACGCCGCCGCGTCGGCGTCTCGGTGTTGCTGTTGCTGGGCGCCGGGATGCTGATCAAGGGCATCGCTGCGGCCCTGCTGCTGAAGCCGGCAGCGTGGGAGCACTGGCTGTCGCCGGGGGTATCCGCCGGCGTTGCGGTCGGTGCGCTGGCGCTGCCGATGGTGATTTTCCTGCCGCGCCCGGCGCAGGTGGCCATTTGCGCGATCGCGCTGCTTTCGTCGGTGCTGTCGATGTTGTTCGTGCCCGAGATTCTGCTCGCGCAACCCCCGCTGTCGCTGTTCAACCGAGGTTACGGTCATCTGCTCAACTTCAATGGCCTCACCCGGACCGTGCTCATGCTCTGGCCGCTGGCGGCAAGCGGCTTCCTGTTCGCGCTCGCCGGGCGGCCCCGCTGGGGCGACCCGCTCGTGGGGTCAGAGCTGTAATAGAGCGCGGCGCGCGCTTTATTACAGCTCTGACCCCGTTGCCCTCGCATCTGCTATCGTTGCCCCCATGCTTTCCCCCGCCGTCGCCGACGCGATCGATCTCTCACGCGTCCGTCGCGTGCTCGTCATCAAGCTCCGCCATCACGGCGACGTGTTGCTGACTTCGCCGGTGTTCACCGTGCTGCGCCGGGCCGCCCCCCACGCCGAGGTCGACGCGCTCATCTACCGCGACACCGCGCCGATGCTCGCCGGCCATCCTTCGATCAGCCAGCTGCACACCATCGACCGCAGCGCAAAGCACCGCGGCCTCGGCGCGCAACTCGCCGCCGAGTGGGCGTTATGGCGTGCGCTGCGCGCGCGCCGCTTCGACCTCGTCGTCCACCTGACCGAACATCCGCGTGGCGCCTGGTTGAGGCGCCTCACCGGCGCGCCGTTCGGCGTTGCCCGCGAGCGCAGCGACGCGGGCGCGTGGTGGCGCGCGTCCTTCACCCATCACTACCTCACGCCTCGCACGACCCTGCGCCACACCGTCGAGACCAATCTCGACGCGCTGCGGCGCATCGGGATCTGGCCGAGCGATGAGGACAAACGGCTGGTGTTCGTTCCCGGCAAGGAGGCCGATGCGCGGGTCGCAGCGCTCCTTGGCGAGCACCGCGTGTCGCGCGATCGCATCGTCGTCGTCCATCCGGGTTCGCGCTGGCTGTTCAAGTGCTGGCCCCCAACGGCCACCGCGGCGCATCATCGACCGCCTCGCCGCCGATGGCTGGACCACGGTGTTGACCGGGGCGCCGGACGCCGCGGAGCGGGCGCTGATCGATGCCGTGCGCGCCAATACCCGCGCGCCGGTCGTCGACTTGGCCGGGCAGTTGACATTGCCGGAACTGGGGTCGCTGATCGGCACCGCACGCCTCTTTTTCGGCGTCGACTCGGCACCCATGCACATCGCGGCGGCGATGGGCACGCCGACGGTCGCCTTGTTCGGGCCCAGCGGCGACGCCGAGTGGGGGCCGTGGCAGGTGCCGCACCGCGTCGTCGCCTCGACCGCGCATCCCTGCCGCCCCTGCGGCAACAACGGTTGCGGCGGCAGCAATCATTCGGATTGCCTGCTCCATCTGCCCGAAGTCCGCGTGGCGGCGGCGATCGAGGATCTGCTCGCGGAAACCGGCAGCACGTCGCCGCAATGATCCTCGGCCTCATCCGCCAGCGCTACACGCCCTTCGGCGGCGCCGAGCGCTTCGTCGAACGGGCAATGGCGGCACTGCAGGCGCGCGGCGTGGATCTGCGCGTCTATACCCGGCGCTGGCCGCCGTCGGCGTCGACTTCGATCGAGCCCGTCATCTGCGACCCCTTCCACATCGGCAACCGCTGGCGCGACGCGAGTTTTGCCCGGGCGGTCAAGGCGGCGCTGGCGAAGGATCGGCCCGACCTCGTGCAGACGCACGAACGCATCGACGGCTGCGACATCTTCCGCGCCGGCGATGGCGTCCATCGCGTCTGGCTCGAGGAGCGGCTGCGCACCGGGGACAAGCTCGAGCGGCTGCGCATCGCCGCCAACAGCTACCACCGCTACATCCTCGACGCCGAGGCGCGGGTCTTCGCCGATCCGGGATTGAAGGCCGTGATCTGCATTTCGCGGATGGTGAAGGACGACATCCGCGCGCATTTCGACCTTGCCGACGACAAGCTGCACGTCATCTACAACGCCGTCGATCCCGCCGAATTCGGCCCGCAATTGCGCGTTCATCGCGCCGCCCTGCGCCGCTCGCTTCAGCTCGACGAAAGCGCGACGGTCTTCCTGCTCGTCGGCTCGGGCTACGCGCGCAAGGGTGTCCCCGCCGCGCTGCGCGCGCTTGCCCGGTTGCCGGACGAAGCGCGGCTGCTCGTCGTCGGCCGCGACAAGAATGCCGGCCGCTACCGGGCGCTGGCGCAGCGCCTCGGCGTGGCTGCGCGCGTGCATTTCGCCGGGCCGCAACCGGATCCCAAGCCCTACTACGGCGCCGCCGACGCGTTCGTGATGCCGACGCTGTACGACCCGCTGTCCAACGCCGTGCTGGAAGCGCTCGCCTGCGGGTTGCCGGTGATCACCAGCGACCGCTGCGGCGCCGGCGAGCGGGTGCGCGAATTCGGCGCCGGCATCACCTGCGGCGCCAACGACATCGACGCGATTGCGGCGGGCATGCGTGCGTTCATGGAACCAGGCGTGCGCGACGAAGGATCGCGCCGCGCGCTGGCCGCGGTCGCCGAGCTTTCCCCGGACGCGATGACCGGACGCCTGCTCGCCCTCTACGGTTCGCTTCTCCATTGATCCGGCACAGCGATGTATCAAGTTCCGTTCGGGCCGAACCCGTCGAAGCTCCTTCGATTGACTCAGGACAGGCCCTTCGATTGACTCCGAGCGGGCCCTTCGACAAGCTCAGGGCGAACGGTTCAATCATGCTCGTGCCGGACCCACTGGCTCAGGGCGAACGGTTCAGTCATGCTCGTGCCGGACCAACAGGTGCCCGCCGGCAGCCGGCTATAATCGGCGGCGCGCCTGACACCGCAGCGACGGCGGCAGCGCGAGCCCCACCAAGCCGGCGCCTCTCCTACCGAAACTCGTCATGTGCGGCATCACCGGCTACCTGTCGACCCATCCGAAGGCCCGTGCGGCGCTGCCCGCGATGACGGCATCGCTCGCGCATCGGGGGCCCGATGCCGACGGCTTCCACTACGACGGCCCGGTGGGTTTCGGGCATCGCCGGCTGTCCGTCATCGACCTTGCCGGCAGCCGACAGCCACTGGTCAGCGCCGACGGCAATACCGCGCTCGTCTTCAACGGCGAGATCTACAACTTTCGCGCGTTGCGGGCCGAACTCGAAGCCCTCGGCCACCGCTTCGCGACGCAAGGCGACGGCGAAGTCATCCTGATCGGCTGGCGGCAGTGGGGAGCGCAGATCCTCGACCGCCTCGCCGGCATGTTCGCCTTCGCGCTGTGGGATCGGGAGCGGCGCGAGCTTTTCCTCGCGCGCGACCACCTGGGCGTCAAGCCGCTGTACTACGCGTGGCACGATGCTTCGCTCGTCTTCGGCTCGGAATTGAAGGCGCTGTTGCCCTTTCCCGGCCTGCCGCGCCGCATCGACGTCGATGCGCTGATGCTCTATCTCGAATGCCAGTACATCCCGGCGCCGCGAAGCATCTACGCGGACGTGAAGAAGCTCCTGCCGGGGCATTGGCTCTCGGTCAGGGACGGCGCGCTGACCACCGGCTGCTACTGGCGGCCTTCTTATGTGCCCAAGCATGCGCTGACGCTGCCGGCCGCCGTCGCGGCGCTGGATCGCGAGCTGGCGCGTTCGGTCGGATCGATGCTGATCGCCGACGTCCCGCTCGGCGCGTTCGTCAGCGGCGGCGTGGATTCCGGCGTGATCGCGGCGATCGCCACGCGCGCCGCCGGCCGCAGCATCGACACCTTCAACCTCGGCTTCACCGGCACCGACGTCGGCAGCGAGCACGTCGAGGCCGAGATGGTCGCGCGCCACATCGGCAGCCGTCACCATTGCCTGATGCTCGGGCCCGACGACGTGTTGCCGGCACTCGACCGCTGGGTCGACGTGTTCGACGAGCCTTTCGGCGACCAGGCCGCGCTGCCGACGATGCTGCTGGCCGAGTACGCGCGCCGCGAGGTGACCGTGGTGCTGACCGGCGAAGGCGCCGACGAGGTGTTCGGCGGCTACGGCAACTACGTGAAGCGCCTGCGCGAGGAGCGATTCACCGGCGTGCTCGGCGCACCGGGCTCGCCGTTGCCTGCGCTCATCCGCCGCTTGCCGCCGCGGCTCGCCCGCGATCGCATGCTCAAGGCGGCGATGGAGCCGCGCGCGCGCCGCTACGCGACGATACCGAACATCTTCGATTCGCTGTTGCGCGGCGAGTACTTCACCGACCGCTTCAACCGTCTCGCGACGGCGCGCATCGCCGATCACGCCGCCGCGCTCTACGCGCAATGCGACTCGCCGGCGTACCTCGATCATCTGCTCGACATCGACGCGCGGCTGTGGCTGCCCGATGACCTGCTCGCCAAAGTCGACCGGGCGACGATGGCGTATTCGCTCGAAGCCCGCGTTCCCTACCTCGATCACGCATTCTACGGCTGGTGCGCGCGCCTCGACCCGGCATTGAAGGTCGACGGCGACGCGCGCAAGGTCGTGCTGAAGGCGCTGGCCGAACGCTACCTGCCGAAGGAAATCGTCCACCGGCCGAAGCAGGGTTTCATGATGCCGCTCGACCGCTGGCTGGCACGCGAACTCAAGAACGACATCGCCGAGGCGCTCGGGCCGCGCGGCATCGGGCGCCGCGGCCTCATGCGACCGGAAGCGCTTAGCCGCCTGCTCGCCGAGCACACGTCGGGGCGCAAGAACCACGCGATGCGCCTGTGGGTGCTGCTGATACTCGAACGCTGGTTCGCGCGCTACGAGCCGGAGTTCGCCCTGTGACCGGCTCGCTTTCCATCGTGCACACCGAAAACTCCTGCGGCTGGGGCGGGCAGGAGATCCGCATCCTCACCGAAGCGCGCGGGTTCCTCGATCGCGGGCACCGCGTCACGCTCATCGCCCCTGCCGAAGCGCCGATCGCCCCCGCCGGCGAGGCGATGGGCATTCCGGTCGTGCGCCTGCCTGTCGCGAAAAAACGCCTGCCCGCTTTGGTTGCGCTGCGCCACTGGCTCGCCGCGCATCGCCGCGACATCGACGTGCTGAACACGCACAGCTCGACCGACAGCTGGCTCGGTGCGCTTGCCTGCGCCACGCTCCCTGGCGCGCCGCCCATCGTGCGTACGCGCCACGTGTCGACCACGGTGCGCAATCGCCCGACGACGCGCTGGCTCTACACGCGCGCCACGGCGCACATCGTGACCACGGGTGAAGCCCTGCGCGCGCAACTGGCGCGCGACAACGCCGTGCCGCTCGAGCGCATGACGTCGATCCCGACCGGCATCGATCTCGGTCGCTTCGTCCCCGGCGCGCCGAGCGGCGCGCGCGCGCTTCTGGGTCTTCCCGACCTGCCGGCCCTCGGAATCGTCGCGACGCTGCGCGACTGGAAGGGGCACGATTACCTCTTCGAGGCGCTCGCTGCCGAGCGCGACGCGTGGACGGGCTGGCAGGTGCTGGTCGTCGGCGACGGGCCGTATCGCGACCGACTGGACATGCATCTCGCGCGCATCGGCCTCGCCGACCGCGTGCGCTTCGTCGGCCAGCAGCAGGACGTCGTTCCCTGGTTGCAGGCGCTCGATCTGTTCGCGCTGCCGTCCTACGGCGAGGAAGGGGTGCCGCAGGCCATCATGCAGGCGATGGCCTGCGGGCTGCCGGTCGTCTCGACCACCGTCGGCGCGATCGCCGAGGCGGTGGTGGCCGACGTCACCGGCCTGATCGTCAAGCCGCGATCCGTGCCCATGCTCGCGGCAGCGCTCGCCCGCTTGCGCGACGACGCCTCGCTGCGGGCCCGATTTGCCCATGCCGCGCGCGAGCGAGCGGTGGCAAGCTTCGGCATCGACATCATGCTCGACCGGATGGAGCAGGTGTTCCGGATGGTCGTGGAAAGACGCTGACGTGTGCGGCATCGCCGGATTCTTTTCCACCCGCGGCGTCGCCCCGGCGACGGCGGAACGGATGCGGGCCGCGCTGCGCCGGCGCGGTCCCGATGCCGAGCACGCCGTGTTCTTCGACGCCGATCTCACGCGCACCGACGACCCCACGCTCAACGCGCTCATCCACACCCGGCTGTCGATCATCGACCCCTCGCCCGAGGCCGACCAGCCGATGAGCAACGCGGCGGGGGACGTCTGGATCGCCTACAACGGCGAAGTCTACGACTGGGCAGCCGATGCGCAGGCATTGCGCGGCGCGGGTTACGTGTTTCGCACGCGCTCGGACACCGAGTTCATCCTGCATGCGTACGAGCACTGGGGGATCGACTGCATCGAGCGGCTGCGCGGCATGTTCGCGATCGCCATCGTCGACTTGCGCCGGCGCTGCGTCTACCTCGTGCGCGACCGCCTGGGCCTGAAACCCGTCGTCTACGCGCAGCGCCCCGAAGGGCTTGCCTTCGCCTCGACGGTCCGTGCCGTGCTGCCGTGGCTGCCGACCGAGGCACGCCGATTCTCGACCGAAGGCATCGACGCCTATCTCGCCCACCGCACGGTGCCGGCGCCGCGCACGATCATCGACGGCGTATCGCGGTTGCCGCCCGCGCACTATCTGCGCTGCGACCTCGCGTCGCGCCGCGCTGAGTTGACCGAATACTGGCGGCCCGCGCCCACAGCCGACGCGTGGCTGCCAACCTTCGACGCAGCGATCCGCATGCGCACGGTGGCCGATCGACCGCTGGGCGTCTTTCTCTCTTCGGGCATCGACTCGTCGGCGATTGCCTGTCGCCTCGCGGCGATGGGCTTCAATCGCCTGCAGTCGTTCACCGCGGCGTTCCCGGGAACGGCATTCGACGAAAGCGAGCGAGCGGCGCTCGCCGCGCAGCGGCTGGGACTGCCCAACCTCGCGGTGACGATTCCGCAGCGCATCGACCAAGACTTCGGGCAGATCATCGCCGATCTCGACGAACCCTTCGCCGATCCTTCCAGCGTGCCGACCTGGTACCTGTCGCGCGAGACCACGCGCCACGTCAAGGTGGTGCTCGGCGGCGACGGCGGCGACGAGATGTTCGGCGGCTACAAGCGCTACGCGAAGCACTTGCGCACCCGGTGGCGGCGCGGCCTCGCGCTGCCGTCGCTCGGCATCGCGCCGGGGATCGGCGGCGGCGGCTGGCAACGGCTGCGCGAGGAACTGCGCCTCGACTGGAAGAGTGCGTACGTGCTGCGTTTTTCCGGGCTCGCCCCCGCCGAGCGCGCCTTTCTCGCGCCCGACGCAGCGCCGCGCGCCCATTACTGGCGCATGCCCGGCGCCGATGCGCCCTCCGACCTTTCGACGCTGCTCGAAATCGATCGCCTCAACTACCTGCCCGACTACATCCTGCGCAAGGCGGACCTCTGCACGATGGCGCACGGTCTGGAGATGCGCGCGCCATTTCTCGACCATCGGCTGGTCGCGGCAACGATCGGACTTTCGACCCGCGAGCGCTTCACCACGCCGGCAAAGAAGATCCTTGCCCCGATGCTGGCGGCGCTGGGCGACCTCGATCCCTTCGCACAGAAGAAGCGCGGCTTCAACCCGCCGATTGCCGGCTGGCTCGAGGGCGATCTCGCGCCGCGTTTGCCGCGTCTTGGGGCGCGGCTGGACCGGCTGACGACCGGGCTGCTCGCAGCGCGGCGCGTCGACGCCTTCGTGGCGGCGTGGCGAACGCGTCCCGGGTTCGGCGAACAGCTGCTGCAACTTCTGATCCTCGACGAGTCGCTCGCCCAGCTTGCCGCGCTGGCGGGGGACGCCTGACCATGAAGAGCCGGGCGTGGGCGCGGCCGCTGGTTGTCGGGTCGGCGCTCGCCCGCATGGTTGCCGACATCCTGGCCTGGCGACGGCGCACGCGGCCGACGAACCCGCGGCGCATCCTCATCGTCCATCACCTGCTGCTCGGCGACGCATTGATGGTCACGCCCTTGCTCGCCAAGTGCCGGGCGCTGTGGCCGCAAGCCGAGATCATCATGACCTGCCGACTGCCGTGGGTGGGCCTGTACGCGACGATGCCCTACGGCGTCGAGGCCATCGCCTATGATCCCGCCGACCCGTCGACGCTGCGTCCGTTGCTGAAGCTGCGGGGCTTCGATCTCGCGCTGGTCCCCGGCGACAACCGCCTGCAATGGCTTGCGCGCGCACTCGACGCGCGCTGGATCGTCGCCTTTGCCGGCGACAGCCCGGCGTGGAAGGACTGGCCGGGCGACGAGTTGCGCGCGTATCCGGACAGCCCGATGGCTTGGGGCGACATCTGCGCGCTGCTCGTCGACGGGCCCGCGCCTGCTCCGTTCGTGCGCACCGACTGGCCACAGCCGCCGGTAGCGATCTTCCGCCAGCCGCCGCGCCCCTATGTCGTGCTGCACATCGGCGCGAGTACGCCTCTCAAGCAGTGGTCGCCGCGGCGCTGGCGGGTCATCGGCAAACGGCTGACCGATGCCGGTTATGCGGTCGCGCTTTCGACCGGGCCGGGCGAAGCGCAGCTCCTCGACCCGATCGATCCGTCCGGCAGCTGGACGCGTTACGCGGGATCGCTGTCGGTGGCCGAGTTGTGGCGGCTGTTCGTCGATGCCGAGCTGGTCGTCTGCCCGGACACCGGGGTGGCGCACCTCGCGCGCATCGTCGGCGTGCCGGCCGTCGTCCTCTACGGGCCGGGATCGGCGCTGTTGTCGGGCGCGGGAGACTTCTGGCGCAAGAGTCCGTATACCGCGCTGACGATTCCCGATTTTCCCTGCCGCGACCAGCAAGTCACCATGAAGCGCGAGATCGCGTGGGTTCGGCGCTGCGAGCGCTTTCCCGGCGACGGTCCCGATCGCTGCGCGGAAGCCAGATGCATGCTCGCGCTCTCCGAGGAGATGGTGTGGGCGGCGATCGCCGAACGCCTGGTTCATGCCTCCCCCGAGACCTCGTGAAGATCGCTTCTCGGCCCTCCGTGCTACCCGTATAATTCGGGCATCCAACGGCGCGTACGGGCCGTGTTCCGAACCAGCCTGGCCGGATCGCAGCGACGACCTCCGCCAGAGCCACCCTGCCGGCCGGAGACCATGGCGGATCTACCTCTCGGTGTGCTGACGGCAACGGTCTGGATCTACTGGTCCTGCGTGGGCTACATGATCGTCCGCATCCGCCGCAAGCAGCGCAAGATCGTCGGCGTCCCCGAGCAGGCGCTGGAGCGCACCATGTGGCTCGTCTGGGTGCCGCTCGTCATCCTGTGGATGACGTTGCCATGGCAGGCGCTGCGCCACGCGACGGGACTCCTCGCGCTGCCCGAATTTGCCCGTGCCGGCGGACTCACGATGGGCGTGCGCCTGGGCGCGGCCGTCGGCGCGGTGACCTGCCTCGCCTTCACCATCCGCTGCTGGATGCAGATGGGCAAGGATTGGCGGATGGAGGCCTCGCGCGACAATACCAACCTGATCACCGATGGCCTGTTCAGTCGCATCCGGCATCCGATCTACGCGTTCTCGGTCGCGTTGATGCTGTGCTCGGCCGCGATCCTGCCGTCTACGCCGATGCTCGTCGTCGCCGTCATCCACGTGCTGCTGATGCACATCAAGGCGCGCAACGAGGAGCGTCACCTGCTGCAATCCCATGGCGAAGCCTACGCCCGCTACATCGCGCGCACCGGACGCTTCTTTCCGCGGCTCGGCTCCTGAAGCGCCCGATCGCAGGCGCCGTGCCTGCGTCGCGCTGGCCGCGCTCGCCCCCTTCGGCGTCGCAGCGCAGGCGTTGTGGCCCGCGCCGGATCGCTCGCCCATGCCGCGCCCCGAGGGCGTCGACCGCGAAACAGCGTCGAGGCTCTTTGGTCTCGATCCCGATCGCATCGCAGCCGGCGACGTCCGCGATGTCCTGAGCCATGTCCCGGCGCCCCGCATCATCGCGCTGCAAGGCAGCGTCGCGCTGGTGACGATGGAACCGCTGGCCGAATTCCTGATCACCATGGGCTTTCCCGCGGCCAGGCTCGCGCATCCCCGCGACGGCGCACTCACGCACGGCAGCTTCGGCAGCAGCGAGGTGCTCGCCGGCACCATCGCCTGGCATTACGAGCGCGAGGGCATCGTTCCGCTGCTGATCGGGCACAGCCAGGGCGGGATGCTGGCGATCCGCACGCTGCATGAGCTCGCCGGCGCCTTCAACGACTCGCTCGCCGTCTGGGACCCGGTCCTGGATGAGGCGCAACCCCGGGCAACCATCACCGACCCGCGCACGGGGCGCGAACGTCCGGTGCTCGGGCTCAAGCTGCCCTGGGCCGCCGCGATCGCCACCGGCAAACTGCCGCGATTGATGCTCGGCCAGTGGTCGATGCTCGCGCGCCTCACCCGGATCCCCGACACCGTCGATGAGTTCACCGGCTTTGCGATGGCATGGGATCCGATCGCCGGCAACTTCGGCAGCGTCGATCCCTTTGTGGCGACGGGGACGGCGCGCGTGCGCAACGTGCTCCTTCCCTCCGCGTACAACCACATCTCGCTCCCGCAAGTCGCCCATCTGGCGGCGCAACCGGCGACCCGTGCGTGGATCGACGACTACGCACCGGATCGCGCCACGCGCGCTGCCTTCGGCGGAAATCGACAGCGCGAACATCGTCCATGCCGCCGAAATCTGGCACAGCGTCAAAAAACACTGGTGCCGCGAAGCGCAGCGCCTGCTGCTCGCGACGGCCGAAAAGGCGACGTCGTGAGAGGCCGTCTCAATCTGTTCCAGAAAGCCATGCTGCGCTGGCGGGATCTCCACCCGTACAACGCCGTGCACGTCGTCCGGGTCGCGGAACCGCTCGACGCCACGCGGCTGCGCGCCACGATCGAATCGACGCTGCAGCTGCTGGGTCTCACGGGATTCGAGCTCGACGTCGAAGGCGGGCGTTACGACTATCGCGGTGGCCCCGCATCGGTGGCACTCGACGTATTCGACGCACACGGCGACGCCCGCGGGGTCGCGTACCGCGAGATCGGGCGCCGCCTGAACCTGGCATTTCCGCACTCGGGGCCATTCGACCCTTTCCGTTTTTTCGCGATCGACGATGGCACCACGTTTTTGCTGGGACTCGCCTACGACCACGTCGTCGCCGGCGGCGATTCGATCGTCGTCCTGATGCGGTCGCTGCACGACCGCTACCGCGACCGAGCCGCCCCCCCGCCGAGGCCCCTCGATCTCTTTCCCCCGAATTACCTCCGCCTGTTCAGGTTGCACCTCGGCGCGATCTATCGCGGCCTGCCGGGACTCGCGACGATGCTTTCGAGCTGCCGGCGCACGGCGCGCCCGCATTATCGGGACGACGTGCCGCCGACCAACGAGTACGCGTGCTACCGCATCGACAGCGAGGGCCTGCAACGCGCGCTCAAGGTGACGAAGGCCTGGGGCGTCACCCTCAACGACCTCCTGCTCGCGCTGCTGCTGCAGGCGATGGCGCCGCTGGCCGAAGAACGCAAGACCCGGCGCCGGCGGTTGCTGGCAGCGGCATCGATCGTCAACATCCGCAGCGCCTTCCAGCCGCCGGCGACCGAGACCTTCGGCCAGTTCCTGAGCTCGTTCCGCATCACCCACGCGATGCCGCCGGGGATCTCGCTGCCCGAGCTGGCCCGCGACATCCACGAGGAAACCGACCGCACCAAGCGGCGCAAGCTCTGGCTGCAGACGCTGCTCGGGATCGCCGGCAGCGAACTCTCGTGGCGCTACATGTCGCCCGAGCGGCGAGCGACGTTCCATGCCAAGAATTACCCGGTCTGGGGTGGGGTCACCCTCGTCAATGTGGACGCCCTGTGGCGGGAGGTCGGCGCAGGCGAGCCCCCCGAGTACATCCGCGGCGTGCCCACCGGACCCATGTCGCCGCTGGTTGTTGCGGGTTCGACCACGCAAGGCGCCCTCCAGCTGGGAATCTCGTGGCGAAGCGCTGCGTTCACGCGCGAGGCCGTCGATAATATCGTCGCCCGCATGCTGGCCGGGTTCAACTCGCTGAAATCATGAGTTTTCGCTTCCTCCGGCCGCTGGCGGCCTTCGTGCTGGGCCTGGTCCTGCTGCTATCCGGCTGTGCCAACGCGCCGCTGCATCCTGCCTCTGCCGCGCCTGCCGGCGCTGCCGCCCCGCTCGACCGTGCGCTCGAAGATCGGATCCTGGCACTCGACCCCGAGCGGATCAGCGATCGCGATGTCCGCGAGACGCTGGCGCGCGGACCGACGCCGCACGTCATGCTGATCCACGGCGGCATCTACCCCGTGCATCTGGTGATGGAATCGTTCGCCGAGTTCCTGGTGGCGATGGGCTACCCGGTCGAGCGCATCCGCGATCCCGGCGAAGGCACGCTGTCGCGCAGCCCGTACGAGAGCAGCGACAACCAGGTCGGGGTCATCGCCTGGCACTACGAGCGCGAGGGGGTGCGGCCGATGCTGATCGGGCACAGCCAGGGCGGCATCCAGGTGGTCAAGCTCCTGCACACGCTGGCGGGCGAATTCGACCGCGAGCTGCGGGTGCTGGATCCGCTGACCGGCGCTTTCGAGACGCGCACCAGCATCGTCGACCCCTTCACCGGCCAGCCGCGGCCCGTGGTGGGCCTGTCGGTCGCCTACGCCTCGGTGATCGGCACCGGCGGCTGGTCGCTGGCGCTGCCCTTCCATTGGCAGGTGTTCCCCGTCGTGCGCACGATCCCCGACACCGTCGGCTCCTTCACCGGTTACCGCATCGCCCTCGACCTCTTCGCCTGGGACGTGCCGGGCCTGGAAGGACTCAAGACCTTTCATGCCAACGGCAAGGCCGAAGTCCGCAACGTGACCCTGCCCGCGAGCTATTCGCACGTCTTCGCGCCCGGGACCGCGCATCTCTCCGAGGATCCGGCGATGCGCGAGTGGATCAACGCCTTCGATCCCGCCAAGGAAGCGAGCTGGCGGGAGACGGACGCGGAGAAGGCCGACAATGCGCTGTGGGCCGCCGATGTCTGGCACAGCATCAAGCGCCACTGGGCGCTGGAAGCCCAGCGATTCGTTCAGGCGCGGCGCGGCGCCAAGCCTTGACCGGACAGGGTAAAATGGTCGGCTGAACTGCCGAAGCCGGGCCGAGAGACCCGGTCCAGACCCCAATCCGTACCGCGGAGCGCGAAACCTACCATGCCGGGCGCCCTGGAACACAAAGTCGCCCTCGTGACGGGCGCCGCGCGCGGCATCGGCCGCGCGGTGGCATTGAAGCTCGCGTCCGAAGGCTGCGACATCGCCGCCAACTACTACAACAGCGCCGACGAGGCCGAGTCGCTGTGCGCCGAGATCCGCGCGCTCGGCCGGCGCGCCGTCGCCATCCAGGGCAGCGTCGGCATTCCCGGCAGCGTCGACGAGATCTACACCGAATTCCGCCGGCACTTCGATCGCCTCGACATCATCGTCAGCAACGCCGCCAGCGGCGTGTTGAAGCCCGCGATGGAAATGGGCTTGAAGCACTGGCGCTGGTGCATGGAGACCAACGCGCTGGCACTGAACCTGCTCGCGCAGCGGGCGCTGGATCTCATGGGCAGCGGCGGCCGCATCATCGCCCTGTCGAGCCTGGGCGCCGCGCGCGCGATGCCCTCGTACGGCTTTGTCGGCGCGTCGAAGGCGGCGCTCGAATCGCTCGCCCGCGCGCTGGCGCAGGAACTGGGACCCCGCGGCATCCGCGTCAACGTCGTCAGCGCCGGCGTCGTCGATACCGATGCGCTCGCGTATTTTCCCAATCGCGACGAACTCCTCGCCGATTTCGCCCGGCGCACGCCGGCCGGGCCGGTGCTCACGCCGCAGGACGTCGCCGGCGCCGTCTATCTCCTCTGCCTGCCCGAGGCCGCGATGATCAACGGCCACACGCTGGTCGTCGACGGCGGCTTCGCCATTTCCGGATGAGCGCGATCCTTCCCGAGTCCGGCATCGCCGGCAAGATCGCCCTCGTCACCGGCGGCAGTCGCGGCATCGGCCGGGCGGTCGTCGAACTGCTGGCGAGCGAAGGCGCCGACGTCACCTTCTTCTACCAGAGCCACGCCGCGGCGGCGAACCAGGTCGTCGCCGCCGGTGTCGGCGCGGGGCAGAAGATCGCCGCCCTGCAGGTGGACATCCGCGATGCGGCGGCCTGCGCCGAGGCGGTCGAGCGCGTCGTCGAACGCTGCGGACGCATCGACATCCTGGTCAACAACGCCGGCACCATCCGCGACAATCCGCTGCTGGCGTTCGACGACGCCGATGTCGACGCGGTGATCGACACCAACGTCAAGGGCGTGTTCAACGTGACCCGCGCAGTCGCCCCTCACATGGTGAGCAAGCGCGCCGGGCGCATCGTCAACCTGTCGTCGGTCTCCGCCGCCAAGGGCGGGCGCGGCCAGACCAATTACGCGGCGAGCAAGGGCGCGATCGAGGCCTTCACCCGCGCGCTCGCCGTCGAACTCGCGCCGCGCCGCATCACCGTCAACGCAGTCGCCCCCGGCGTCATCGAGACCGACATGTCGAAGGACGTGCGCGAACTCGCCGGCGACGAGATCACCTCGCGGATCCTGTTGAAGCGCTACGGCAAGCCCGAGGAAATCGCTTACGCAGTGTGGTTCCTGGTCTCCGCTTACGCCAACTACGTGACGGGCCAGGTGTTCAGCATCGATGGTGGCTTCAAAATGGAGTGACGACAATGGCAACGGCAATCACGCAAGACGAAATCAACTCCGTATTCCCGACCGTCGCCGAAATGGTGGCCGATGCCCTGGGCTGCGAACTCGCCGAGGTGAAGCCCGACGCGTCGTTGATCGAGGACCTCGGCGCGGAGTCGATCGACTTTCTCGACATGGTGTTCCGGCTGGAGCGCTCGTACAAGGTCAAGATCCCGCGCGGCAAGATCGTCGAGAACGCCCGCGGTACGCTCTCGGAGGCCGAGTTCGAGCAGAACGGCGTCATCACCGAAGCCGGGATGGCGCAATTGAAGAGCTACCTGTCCGAAGTGCCGGCCGGCCGCTTCAAGACGCCGACCAAGGTCAAGGAGATTCCGCGGCTGTTCACGCCGGTCACCTTCTGCAAGCTCGTGATCAGCGCACAGCGCGAAACCAAGGCCGCGGGCTGACGCTGCTCGCCCGGCGCGTCGGACGTCGAATTTCTGTAGGAGCGGCTTTAGCCGCGAATGCCCTTGTCGACACCTCAACTCGCGGCTGAAGCCGCTCCTGCACACGCTTTCGCCGCGTTTTCGTTCGTCGATCGCATCGACGAATTCGAACCGTCCCGACGTGCGCGCGGTCGCTTCCTGGTTCCCGCTGCGCTCGCCGCGTTTCCCGCCTGCCTCGTCGCCGAAGCGGTCGGGCAACTCGCCGCCTGGGTCGCGATGGACGCGGTGGACTTTCGCGGCCGTCCCGTGGCGGCACTGGCCGGAGAGACGCGGTTCGTGGCGCCCGTTGCCCCGGGCTCGATGCTGGAGCTCGCCGCCGACATCGAAAGCTGCGACGACGACGCCGTCTCGTACGCGGGCTGGGCCGCGGTCGACGGCCGGCGCGTGATCGAACTCCACGATTGCTTCGGCCCGCTGCTGCCCACCGCGGAGTTCGACGCGCCCGAAGCCTTGCGTGACCGCCTCGCGCTGCTCCGCGGCGAAGGCGCGCCGCCCGCGCGCTTTCGCGGCATCGACGCGCTCGTGGCAACGCCCGCGGGGGGGAGCGCGGACAGTCGCGGCGCGCAACGCTTGCCGTGCCCGCATCGGCCCCGTTCTTCGCCGACCATTTCCCGCGCCGGCCGGTGTTCCCCGCGACGCTGCTGCTCGATGCCGGCATCCGGTTGGCGCTCGAACTTGCGTCGGAATTGCCCGCCTGGCCAGCGGGAACACCGCTGCGCCTCGTCAGCATGACGCGCGTCAAGGTGCGCTCGTTCACGCCGCCGGGACAGCGTCTCGACCTCACGGTCAGTCTGCAGGAGAGCGCCCGCGATCGCGCCTCGATCGCGCTCGCCGTCAGCGCCGATGAAAAGAGCGTCGCCACGGCGCGGGTCGAGATCCGCGCCGGTGCCGAGGAGAATCGCCGATGAAAAGCCCCCGTCGCGTCGCCATTACCGGCATCGGCCTGGTGACGCCCGTCGGCAACGACGTCGCGACCACCTGGAGCGCGCTCCTCGAAGGTCGGAGCGGCGGCGCGCCGATCACCGTTTTCGATGCCAGCGGCTTCCCGGTGCGCATCGCGGCCGAGGTCAAGGATTTCGACGACTGCGCCGCGGGCGATCGCAAATTGCGCAAGCTCACCACCCGACCCCATCGTTTCGCGCTCGCTGCCGCCGAGCAGGCCTTGGTCGATGCGGGGCTGCGACCGACGCCGGAAACAGCGACCCGCTGGGGCTGCGCCGTCGGCGCCGGCATGATGACGTCCGAATATGTCGACCTCGCCGTCACGCATGCGCACGCCGGTGCCCACGGCGCGCTGGATGCCGGACTCCTGCTGACCGACCCGGCGGCCAACGACCCGCTGGTGTTCTGTCGCAGCCAGGCGACCGCCGGCGTTGCGCTGCTGACCCGCCGCTACGGCATACAGGGCTACGCGACGTCGGTGCACACGGCCTGCGCGTCGGGCGGACAGGCGATCGGTACCGCGTTGAAGCTCATCCGCCGCGGCGCCGTCGACTGCGCGCTTGCCGGGGGCTTCGATTCGATGATCAGCCCGGTCGGATTGGCCGGATTCTGCCTGCTGTCGGCCGTATCGCCCGACAACGACACACCGCAACGCGCGAGCCGTCCGTTCGATCTCACGCGCAATGGTTTTCTGCTCGGCGAAGGCGCGGGATTCCTGGTGCTCGAGGAATGGACCTCGGCGCGCCGGCGCGGCGCGCGCATCTACGCCGAGCTCGCCGGCGACGGCAACTCGCTGTCCTCGTACCGGATCACCGATTCGCCGCCCGACGGCGACGGGCCGATCCAGGCCATGCGCGCGGCGCTCGCCGACGCCGGCGCGGTGCCGGGCGACGTCGATTACCTGAATGCGCACGGTACCTCGACCCCGATGAACGACAAGAGCGAGAGCGCCGCGACGCACGTGGTGTTCGGCGACGACGTGGCGCGGGTCGGCGTCAGTTCGACCAAGAGCACGATGGGGCACCTGATCGCCGCGGCCGGCGCCGTCGAGGTCGTCGCCTGCGCGCTGGCGATCGCGAGGGGCGAAATGCCGATCAACGCCAACTACCGCGAGCCCGATCCCGACTGCAGGCTCAACCTCGTCGTCGGCACCCCCCGCCGCCAGCGAATCCGCGTCGCCATGTCGAACTCGTTCGGCTTCGGCGGCTCGAACAGCTGCATCGTGCTGCGCCATCCCGAGGAAGTCGATGGCGAGCCGGCCACCGCGGCGCCCTGAACCCACCGGATCGACAGCATGCAGGCAAAGCCCACCAAAGTCGTCGTCACCGCCACCGGCGCCGTTTGCGCGGCGGGCATGGAGCCCGGCGCGATCCTCGATGCGGTGCTGGCCGGCAAGACGGCGATCGGTCCGATCACACAGTGGGACACCACCGGCTGGCCCGTGCGCGACGGCGGGGAAATATCGGGATTCAACGCCCGCGCGCTGGTCGAAGACCGCAAGCTGCACAAGCTCATCCGCCGCACCGACCTCCTTGGCCTGTACGCGGCGGGGCGCGCAATCGAGGGTTCGGCCATCATCGCTCATCGCGCCGCGCTCGACGAGCACGCCGCGGCCGCCTACAGCGACCGCTCGGGCGTGTATGTGGGCTCGGGCGGGGGCAACTACCAGAACCAGTACGACTTCTTCCCGCTGATGACCGAGGCGAAGGACGCGCTGCCGGCGTTCGGGCGCGAACTCGCCAACACCGTCAACCCGATGTGGCTGCTGCGCACGCTGCCCAACAACGTGCTCGGGCACATCGGCATCCAGCATGGTCTGAAGGGCCCCAACGCCTGCATCACCAACCACAGCGTGGGCGGCACGCTGGCGATCATCGAAGCCGCGGAAGCCTTGCGCCACGGCGAGGCCGATCGCGCCGTTGCCGTGGGTCACGATGCCCCGATCGAGCCGCAGATGCAGCTCTACTACCATCGGATGGGCCTGCTCGCTTCGCGCGGGCTGCTGCCCTTCGATGCCCGTCACGACGGCAGCCTGTTCGGCGAAGGCGCCGCGGCACTGATGCTCGAAACCACGGCGTCGGCCGCTGAGCGCGGCGCTCGCGTGCTGGGCGAAATCCTGGGCGGCGGCTATGCCTGCGAAGCCGAAGGCCTGGTCGGTGTGCGCGACGACGGCGACGGCGTTGCGCGCGCCATCTGGCAGGCGCTCGCCGACGCGAACCTGCAACCCGTCGACATCGGCATGATCGTCGCGCACGGCAACGGCACACCGGCGTCCGATCGTTCCGAGGCCGCCGCGATCGACCGCGTCTTCGGCGACGCGCCACCGCCGGTGACGGCTTTCAAATGGGCGTTCGGCCACCTGATCGCGGCGGCCGGCATCCTGGATACGGTGCTCGCCCTCGCCGCCCTCGCGCGCGGCATCGTGCCGGGAATCGCGACCTATGTCTCGCCCGACCCGGCTTCGGCGCCGCTGCCGTTGTCGTCGCACGCGGTGCGCGCGCGCGGCAACGTGGCGCTGATCCTGTGTCGGGGTTTCGCCGCCACCAACGCGGCCGTGATCGTTCGTGGCGCGTAGCCGCGCACCTGCAGGATGACGGCCGCCGCCACGCCGGCGAACCGCTGCGGCATCGACAACGTCGAGATCGCCCGCATCGAGCGCCTGCTTGCCGACACGCCCCCGGCCGATCTTCTCAAGCTCTACTCGGCGCAGGAACTCGCCGATGCCGGCGCGGGCCCGGGGCGGGCCGCGAGCCTCGCCGCCCGCTTCGCGGCCAAGGAATCATGCCTGAAGCTCTTCCCGCGCGAAGCCGCGCTCGGCCGCCTCGTGGCCGCCGATTTCTCGGTGTCCCGCGACAACTACGGCGCGCCGCAGGTTGAATCGAGCGCGGCGGCGCAGCAGGTGCTGGACCGGCATCGGGTCGTGCGCATCGCGCTGTCGATCACGCACGACCGGCACACCGCGTCGGCGATCGCGATGGCCGAACCCGCGACGGTGGCGGTGCCGCTTTCGGGCCGCCTGCTGTATCGCCTGTTCCCGTTCCGGCGCGAGGTGATCCGCGCCAACCTTCAGCGCGTCTACGGCGAGGCGCTCGACGACGCCGGCATCACCGCGCTCGCGCAGGCCCATTACGCCCACCTGTGGCAGTTGATGGGTGAGTTCCTGAAGTTTCGCTGGCTGTCGCCGGCCGCAATCAAGGCCTTGGTGCGGGTCGAGAATCTGGACGCCTTCGTCAAGGCGCAGGCGCAGGGCAAAGGCATCCTCGTCCTCACCGGGCACTTCGGCAACTGGGAAGTCGCGACCATCGCCGGCATCGGCAACTACCCGGAGGTGCAGGGGCGTTTCCATTTCGTCCGCCGTCCGGTGAAGCCGCCCTGGCTCGAGCGCATCGTCACCCGCCGCTTCAATCAGGCAGGCTTCGGCGTCTTCCCCAAGCGCGGGTCGCTCGACGCAATGCTGGAGAAACTCGAACAGGGGCGATGCCATCGTGTTCCCGTTCGACCAGCATGCGCAGCCTCCGGACGGCATCGAAAGCGAATTCTTCGGGCACCCGGCCTGGACGTTCAAGAGCCTCGCCATCATCGCGCTCGCCACCGGTGCGCCGGTACTCCCCGCAACGAGCTGGCGCGAACCCGACGGCCGGCACGTGCTGCGCTTCGAGGACGCGTTGTCGCCGACCGAGCACGAGAACACGGGCGAGGCGATCCGCATCAACACCCGGGCCTACAACGCCAAACTCGAGGAACTGGTGCTGCGCCGGCCCGAGCAGTGGTACTGGATGCACCGCAGGTGGAAGAAGGTCGAACGCCGGAAGCGCTGACCGGCAGGTTTTTCAGCTATTGCAACCGCTCGGCCAGTGCGGCAAACACCGCCGCATCATCGAAGTCCGCGATGGCCCGCGGCGCGCACAGCACCGTCGCACGCGGGCCCTGCGGCCCCCAGCGTTCGGGCGACGCCAGCGCCGTGGGCCGGGCAAACAGCCCGACGACGCCGCCTGCGCTCATCGACGCGATGTGCATCAGGCCACCGTCGGGGAGCAGGCTCGTGCGGGCGAGATCGACCACTCCCACCGCCAGCGGCAGCCCCTCGGGGATGAGCTGCAGCGACGGCCCGGCCCGCGCGGCCACCTCGCGCGCGAGCGCCTCGCTGCCCGGATACAGCCGATTGCCCGCGTCGCCCGGCGTGAACTGCAATGCCGTGGTCAGTCCCCGGTCGCGTTCGAGGCGCGCAGCCCAGCGCAATACCTGATCGACCGTGGGTTGCTTCTCGATTTCGCGCGCGCCCAGGCCGATGACGACATATCGGCCCGGCGCGAAACCCACGCTCGCAAGCCAGGCAGCGGCCTCGTCGCGCCAAGCCGGCGGCGTGGCGAAACGAGGGAGCGGCGAAGTCGTCGGGAGCGCGATCGAGAGCGGCGCGCTCTGGCCCAGCATCCGCGCGACTTCGTGCCCTGCCGTGGGCGGCGGCAGCGGGTCGGTGAGGCGGCGGCCATAGCGTCCGGGGTCGGCCGCATACGCAATCGTCCTCGCCGCGCGAACCGCCAGCGCGCGCCGGATCGCCCGCGGCGACTCGTCGCCGCCCGCCGCAATGGCCACGTCGAAGCGCTCCCGCCGCAAGGCGATGAACTGCCGGAACTGGCTCAACGCAGCGCCGATGCGCATGCGCCCCGCGTGCCGTGTGCGCGTATAGATCCACACCCGCTCGACATCGGGGTTCCCGGTCAGCACCCACGCGTTGTAGTCGTTGGCGAGGACGTGCACATGCGCGTCCGGAAGCGCCCGGGAGAGCTGGGCGATGAGCGGTGTCGTCAACAGGAGATCGCCGATCTTGTCCCGCTTGACGACGAGGATCTTCACCTCTTGCCCGCGTCCCTGTCCGCGAACTGCCGCGAGTGGAGCCGCGCGTACAACCCGCCCCGCGCGAGCAGTGCCGCGTGCGGGCCGATCTCCGCGATCCGCCCCTCCTCCAGCACGACGATGCGGTCGCAGTGCTCGATCGTCGACAGCCGGTGGGCGATCACGATCGTCGTGCGCCCGCGCATCAGCTGATCGAGCGCCGCCTGGATCAGGCGCTCCGATTCGGTGTCGAGCGCCGAGGTGGCCTCGTCGAGGATCAGGATCGGCGCGTTCTTGAGGATGGCGCGCGCGATCGCGATCCGCTGCCGCTGCCCGCCCGACAGCCGGATGCCGCGCTCGCCGACGACGGTGTCGAAGCCCGCGGGCTGCTGGCCGATGAAGTCGAGCGCGTTGGCCGCCGCCGCCGCCCGCTCGATCGCCTCGCGCGGTGCGTCGGACATCGTGCCATAGGCGATATTGGCGGCGATCGTGTCGTTGAAGAGCACGATCTCCTGACTCACCAGCGCGATCTGGCGACGCAGGTCGGCGAGCCGGATCGACTTGAGATCCTGCCCGTCGAGCAGCACCCGGCCCGAACCCGGCGCATAGAAGCGCGGAATCAGGTTCACCAGCGAGGTCTTGCCACCGCCCGAGGGCCCGACCAGCGCGATCGACTCCCCGGGGGCGATGTCCAGGTCGATGCCATCGAGCGCCACGCGTGCGTCGTCGGAATAACGCAGCGTCACCGCTTCGAAGCGCAAGCCGCCGCTGGCGCGGGCGAGCGTCGCGGTTCCGGTGTCGACCTCCGGCGGGGCATCGATCAGCGCGAACACGCTCTCCGCTGCGGTCAGCCCGCGCTGGATGACGCCGCTGACGTTCGACAGCGTCTTCAACTGGTTCATCAACTGCATCAGCGCGAAGATGTAGGTGATGAAATCGCCGGCGCCGTATTTGCCCCCGGCACTCTGCCGGATCGCCAGCCAGAGGATCGTCGCAATGGCGAAGGAAACGATGATCTGGTTGATCGGCGTGCCCAGCGCCGCGGCCGCCGCCTGCTTCGCGCTGGCAAGGCGAAGCTTGTCGGCTGCTCCGCGCAGCCGGGCGCTCTCGTAACGTTCGCCGCCGAACACCTTGACCACCCGATGCGCGCTGATCGCCTCCTCGAGCGCGTGGGTCAGCGACCCCATGCGCTCCTGCATCAACACGCTGACGCGCTTCAGCCGTTTGCTGATCTTCCGGATCGCGATGCCCACGAGCGGAAACGCGGCGAAAGCGATCAGCGTCAGCTGCCAGTTCATGTACAGCAGATAGGCGAGCATGAACGTGATCGTCAGCGTGCTGCGGATGCTGGCGGTCACCGCCTCGGAGGCGGCGGCGGCCACCTGCTGGGAGTCGTAGGTCACCTTGGACAGCAGATAGCCGGCCGAACTCGCGTCGAAAAACGGCGTAGGCATGCGCAGCAGGTGATCGGAGGCTTCGCAGCGCAGGTCGAACACCACGCGCGAACCGATCCAGGCCAGTCCATATTCGCTGATGTAGGAGCCGGTCCCGCGCAGCAGAAACACGCCGACGATCATCAGCGGCAGCCATTTCGTGTTTTCGGCGTCGACCTGGCCGATGTTGTTGAGCAGCGGCTGGATGATCCGCAGCATCAGCACGTCGGTCGAGGCGCCCAGCAGCATGCCGAAGATCGCGACCGCGAACACGCCCTTGTACGGACGCACGTAACGCAGCAGCCGGCGATAGAGTTTCAAGCGAGGGGGTGGGTCGGGCGCGTGGCGTAGCGGCGGCGGGATCGCCGGCGAGGAGCTTTGATTATAGCGGATGCATTGGAGGCGGCCGTCGGCCGGCGCAGGCGGGTCCGCTATAATCCGCCGGCCTGCAGGCGCCCCGCCGCTGCGCCGTCGCCGCCCTCCGTACCGGATTCACATGAGCCACTTCCAGCGCCACGTCTTCTTTTGCTGCAACCAGCGCGAAGCCCCCGAAACCTGCTGCAACAACCAGGGTGCCGCGGAACTTCACGCCTATGCCAAGAACCGCGTCAAGGCGCTGGGCTTGAACGGAAAGGGCAAGGTGCGGATCAATCGCGCCGGCTGCTTCGACCGCTGCGAGGAAGGTCCGGTGCTGGTCGTCTATCCGGAGGCGGTCTGGTACACCTACGTCGACCGCGCCGACATCGACGAAATCATCGACCGTCACGTCGCCCATGGCGAAGTGGTCGAGAGGCTGCGGATTTGACGCCGCGGACCACCGAGCGCTTTACCATCGCCGGCCCGGCCGGCGCGCTGGAACTCGTCGTCAACCCGCCTGCGCACGCGCCCTGCGGCATCGCGCTGGTCGCCCATCCCAACCCGGTGCAGGGCGGCACGCTGGACAACAAGGTCGCGCAGACGCTGGCGCGCACGTTTCACGGGCTGGGCTACGCCAGCGTGCGCTTCAACTTCCGCGGCGCCGGGCGCAGCGAGGGCGTGTTCGACCACGGCCTCGGCGAGACCGACGACGCGCTGGCAGCGCTCGCGCATGCGCGCGACCGCTTCGGCCTCGCGCTGCCGGTCGTGCTTGCCGGATTCTCGTTCGGCAGCTACGTTCAGTCGCGCGTGGCGCAACGGTCAAGCGCGCAGCGCATGGTCCTCGTCGGCCCCGCGGTCGGCCGCTTCCCCGTCGAAGCCGTGGCGGGCGACACCATCGTGATCCACGGCGAGGAGGACGACGTCGTGCCGCTCGCCGATGTCTTCGCCTGGGCGCGCCCGCAGGCACTGCCGATCGTCGTCTTTCCCGGTTGCGGGCACTTCTTTCATGGGCGCCTGCCACAACTGGCCGCCACGATCGCCGGCATGTGGCACGGCCGACCGCCGGTGATTCCCGGAGCGTGAGCGCATGAGCCCGAAGGTGGTCCAGTGAACGCAGCGCCCGTCCTCGGCACCGCGACAGCGCAATCCGCATGGGGCCCCGTCCCCGAAACCGTGCTGCGGGTGGCGGATCTGCGCAAGTCCTACGGCGGCACCGAAGTGGTTTGCGGCCTGTCGTTCTCCATCCGTCGCGGCGAGTGCTTCGGCTTGCTCGGCCCCAACGGCGCCGGCAAGACGACGACGCTGCGCTGCTGCCTGGGCCTCACCGACCCCGACAGCGGCGCCATCGAACTCGTCGGCGAACCGGTGCCGAAAGCGGCGCGGATAGCGCGCATCCGCGTCGGCGTCGTGCCGCAGATGGACAACCTCGATCCCGATTTCACCGTCACCGAAAACCTGCTGATCTACGGCCGCTACTTCGGGCTCGATCCGCGCATCATCCGCGAGCGCATCCCGAAGCTCCTCGACTTCGCGGGCCTCGCCGCCAAGGGCGGCACCGGGATCCGCACGCTGTCGGGCGGGATGAAGCGCCGCCTCACGCTGGCCCGCGCGCTCATCAACGATCCCGATCTCCTGATCCTCGACGAGCCCACGACCGGCCTCGATCCGCAGGCGCGGCACTTGATCTGGGACGGCCTGCGGCAACTGCTGTCGCAGGGCAAGACGATCCTGCTGACGACGCATTTCATGGACGAGGCCGAGCGCCTGGCCACCCGCCTCGCGGTCATCGACCACGGCAGGCTGATCGCCTGCGACACGCCGCGCGCGCTGATCGCCGAGCACGTCGAACCCGAAGTGGTCGAGGTCTATGGCGACGACGCGAAGGCCTGGGCGGAAGCGCACGGTCACCCCCTCGCCCAGCGGCTCGAACTCTCCGGCGAGACGGCGTTCTGCTACGCCAGTACCGCGCAACCGCTGCTCGCCGATCTCGCCACGCGTTCAGGTGTCCGTTACCTGCATCGCCCCGCCAATCTCGAAGACCTCTTCATCAAGCTCACCGGACGCGAGCTGCGCGACTAGACGGGGTCAGAGTCGTAATACATGATCAGCGCCAGGGATGGCTTTGCCGGCAGGACGGGAGCGCTCATCGGCTGCGTTAGTTCTTGCGCGCAAATGACGAATCGCGCCGGTTGTCTGTTAAGGTTCGACGTGTTATGGATTTTCGCGAATCGACGAGGTCGCAATGGCACGGTTCGTAAACGTGGCGATCGGGCAGTTGGGCCCGATTTCCAGGAGCGAAGCCCGCACCCAGGTGATGGCGCGGCTCTTGGCGCTGATGCGCGAGGCGGCGCACATGGGCTGCGACCTGATCGTCTACCCCGAACTGGCGCTGACGACCTTCTTCCCGCGCTGGTTCATGCCGGATGAGGCCGAGGTCGACGCCTTCTTCGAGCGCGAGATGCCCGGCCCCGAGACGCGAGCGCTGTTCGACCTGGCGCGCGAACTCTCCATCGGCTTCTACCTTGGCTACGCGGAGCTGGCGGTCGAGGACGGCGTCGCGCGCCGCTACAATACGTCGATCCTCGTCGACAAGGCCGGCAGGATCGCCGGAAAATACCGGAAGGTGCACCTCCCCGGTCATGCGGAACACGAACCGTGGCGCGAGTTCCAGCACCTGGAGAAGCGCTATTTCGAGCCGGGCCGGGATTTTCCGGTCTTCGATGCCTTCGGTGGCGTTTTCGGCATGGCGATCTGCAACGACCGGCGCTGGCCCGAAACGTATCGCGAGATGGGCCTGCAGGGCGTGGAGATGATCCTGATCGGCTACAACACGCCGGTGCACAACCCGCCCGCGCCCGAGCACGACGACCTGTCGCTGTTCCACAACCAGCTCGTGATGCAGGCCGGCGCCTACCAGAACGGCACCTGGGTGGTCGGCGTTGCCAAGGGCGGGATGGAGGAGGGCGTCGACCAGATCGGCGGCAGTTGCATCGTCGCGCCATCGGGCGAGATCGTCGCCGCCTGCACGACCAAGGGCGACGAGCTGGCGCTGGCCCGCTGCGACCTGGACCTGTGCAATTCGTTCAAGGAAACGACGTTCAACTTCGACGTGCATCGCCAGCCCGAGGCGTACCGGCGCATCGTCGAACGCAAGGGCACGCGTCTGATGGCGGATGGAACCCCGGCAAGTCCTTCAAGCAACACTTCTTCATGAGGAGCAAGGCAATGAGACGATCGACGTTGGTGAAAGTGGCGCTGCCGATGATGGTGGCGTTGGCTACGGCATTCGGCGGAACTGCATTCGCGCAGACGGGCAAGGTCATCAAGATGA
>CAVPXB010000007.1:0-36786 GCA_963709525.1 uncultured beta proteobacterium | reverse complement strand
GGTTCCGGAGACGCGGTGCGGGCCGTAGGCGTGACTATCGCTTCGGTGCGGGAGACGTAGCGGCGGCGGTATCGCGCGGCCGGAAGCGCCACCACAAGCGCGCGCAGCAGCCCGTTGCCGCCGAACATCCACGCTTGACAGCCTTCACCACCCGGGATCCACGCGATCCGGCCACCCCCGGCGCCATTCCCGCAAGAAGTCGGTGCCCGCTTCGTGTCCTCGGAAGACTCGGCCTTGTGGCTGCGAGACGACCCGGGATCGCATCGCTCGAGGTCGTGCGGCTTACATCGGCGAAGACTCGGATCTCACCCCGCCTTCAGTATCTTCTTCCACACGCCGTTGACCACGGCGACGACGCGCGATTCCACCATGAAGATGCCGCTCATGAAGATCAACTGCTTAGTGGCACGCACCATCGTGGGCGATGCCCGGACCGTCTCGCCGATCCGGACGGCATCCACGAACTGAATGTTCAGCGTCACCGTGGCGGTCGCGGGCGTGTCGGTCAGGTGGCGGGCGGTGGCGCCGAGCGCGCGGTCCGTGAACGTCATCAGCGCGCCGCCCTGCAGCACGTCGTTCCTGTTCTTGTGTTTCGCGGAAGTGGGAAAAGCAAAGGATGGGCCGGCGCCGTCCATGCGGTAGAAAAACGGCCCGGCATGGCTGATGAAACCCGGGTCCGTGAAGACGCTCCATCCGCGCGCGAGATAGTCGCGCGTCACCTCGGCTTCATCCATGTCGGTCATCCGCCGAATTGAGGTTCGGGCACTCCCCTGACCCCAACATCGAGCTGCAGCAGGCTGCCGGCCAAGGGCTGGCCGGCCAACGCCGCTTCATCGAGGCCAAAGCGCATCGAAGTGACGTACAGGGTATCGAGGTCGGCGCCGCCGAACATGACGCTCGTCGGCTTCTGGAAGGGGACCCGTACCTCGCGGTCCAGCCGGCCGTCGGGCGCATACCTGCGGATGTGCCAATCGCCGACCTCGGCGACCCACAGGCCTCCTTCGGCGTCGATGGTGCAGCCGTCAGGAAAGGCGGCCGCGCCTTCCTTCGCGTAATCGCGGAAGACGCGGCGATTCGCGAGCGACCCTGTCGCCACGTCGAAGTCGTAGGCGTCGATCCGCCCGGGCTTGGACTCGACGTGGTACATGATCCTGCCTCGGTCGCCCCACGCGATGCCGTTCGAGACCACGAACGCACGCGCATGCCGTTCCATCGAGTGGTCGGTTGCCATGCAGAACAGACTTCCCGTCGGGTGGCTCACATGCAGGTCGCGCGTTCCAACCCACAGCCGTCCCGCGCTGTCGCACTTGGCATCGTTGAAGACTTCCCGCGAGAAGTCCACCAGAGGCACGCGCAGCGATACGATCTCGGCCTGGTCGAAGTCCAGTCGAGCCATGCCCTTCTTGGTGACAAGGAGCAGTCCGCCCGAGGCGCGCGGGATCACCGCACTGGGCGCGTAGGGCAATTCGCGGACATCGACGCGTCCGGTTTGCGGTCGCAGGCGCAATATGCGGCGCTTTACGATGTCGATCCAGTACAGGACCTGCTCGCTGCACGACCACATCGGTCCCTCGCCGAGTTCGGTCTGCGGCGCGGCGACAACCGTATGGTCCATGCTCAACCCCGTTCGCGAGCCGCGGGCCGGAATTTCACGAGCGTCACCTCATCGGTCACGTCGACGAATACGGCTTCGACCGGCATGCCGATCGGCATCTCGACCAGGTTGCCGGTGGGGATGTCGACGATGTTCGTCATGAGCTTGGGTCCCTCGTCCAGTTCGACCATGGCCACGTTGTACGGCGAGTCGCCGGCAAAGCCTGGGAAATAGACCTTGTGGAAGCGGCAGTTGGCCCAGATTCGTCCCCGCCCGCTTAGCGCCTCCCAGTGCACGCCTTCTTTCCCGCATTGGCTGCACCACGGCTCGAAGTAGGTGTGGAAGGCGCCGCAATGGTCGCAGCGCGGCAACTGCAGTCGGCACGCGCGCGTTGCCTCCCAGAAGGGCCGGCTTTGCTCCGTGATGGGTGGCAGCGGCTTCAGGTACTCGGTCACGATGCATCCCTTCCGTAGATGATCGACGTGGACAGCGGCCCACCTTGCAGATACTGGACGAGCTGCGCATCCGGCACCTGCCTGTCTCCCAGGTCTCCACGCACCTGCCGCACCGCCTCGACCTGGTGGAGCCAGCCCTGCATGTAGCTCTCGGCGAGGTGCCCGCCGTGCGTGTTGACCGGCCAGCGCGCCGCCGAGCTCGATGCGCCCGCCCTGCGTGAACGCGCCGGCCTCCCCGCCGGGCGCGCAGTAGCCGAAGTTCTCGAGCGACAGCCAGATGTTGATCGAGAAGCTGTCGTAGATCATCAGGCCGTCGATGTCGGCCCGGTCGACCCTCGGCCATGCCGAAGGCCATCTCGGCCGCACGCGGCATGGTCTCGCGCCACAGCGAGGTCTTGGGGAGCCCGACCGGCGAGCCGCGGTAGGTGTCCTGGCGCCCGATGCCCTCGATGAACGCCGGCAGGCTTGCGCGCGTCGCGCGCCCGCTCGGCCGAGCTGACGATCATCGCGACGCCGCCGTCGTTGATCAGGCAGTAGTCGTAGAGGCGCAGCGGCTCGCAGATGAACTTGGACGCGAGGTAGTCGTCGATCGTGATCGGCTTGCGCAGCACGGCCGCAGGGTTGAGCCCGGCATGCTTGCGAAAGGCGACCGAGATCGCGCCGAGCTGCTCGACGGTCGTGCCGTACATCGCCGCGTGGCGCTGAAACAGCATGGCGTGCACGGCGCCCGGTGACGTCATGCCGTAGGGAAACCACATCTGGTCCGCGCCGGTGCCGTAGTTGTCGCCCTTGCCGCCGTAGCGCGCACCTGCCGTGCGTCCGTCGTTCCCATAGACGACGGCGACGGTATCGAGCATCCCCGACAGGATTGCCTGTACGGCAATCTGGATGGTGCCGCCCGTCATTCGTCCCGCACCGGGAGTGGCGGTCACCAGTCGCGGCGTCGTGTTGGTGATCTGCACGAACTTCTGATAGTCGGTCAGTCGCTGGCAGATCAAACCGTCGATGTCCTGCAGGTCGATGCCGGCGTCCTCCGCCGCGTTGCGCAGCGCCCAGATGCCCAGGGAGGTCGCGTCGTGACCGGCGAGGGCGCCGTAGTCGGTCGTTCCGACGCCCACCACGGCGACACTGTCCTTTCGTTTGCTGATCAGGCTCACTTGAAACCTCTCGATGGTGATGCGGCGAACTCAGTTGATGCGCCGGGCGCGTCCCGCCCATAGCGGCTGGCTCAGCCGGCGTCGATCCGGCTTGCCGTTCGGGTTGAGGGGCATCTCGGGAATCAGGTGAAATTCCTTGGGGACCTTGTAGCCGGCGAGCAGGGCCTTGCAGTGTTCCCGGATGCTCTCCTCGCTGAACTCGCGCGGGTTGCGCGATACGACAAAGGCGATCACGCGTTCGCCCCACTTGTCGTCGGGGGCGGACGCGACCGCGGCATCGAGCACCTGCGGGTGGCTGCCGACGATCTTCTCGACTTCCACGGGATAGACGTTGAAGCCGCCGGAGATGATCACGTCGTTCATGCGATCGCGCAGGAAGATGTGGCCGTCCACCAACTCGCCCAGGTCTCCGGTGCTCGCCCATTCGTCGGTGATCGGTTCGCGGCCGTTGGCGGTCAACCGCGCATTGGGCAACCAAGGCGCCTTGACCTCGATCTCGCCGACACCCTCGTCGTTGCGCCCATGCAGCCGGATTTGCGCAGCCAGTATCGGCCTGCCGGCGCTGTGACGCAGCACCGGATCGCGATGGCCGGCGTCGTCGAGGAAGCTGATCGACCCCGCCTCGTGCGACCCATAGGATTGAACGAACTCGGTGGCCGGCAACAGCTCCATCGCCTCCTCGAGCACGCTCTGGCGGATCGGCGACCCGCCGTAGACGATCCGGTGCAGGCCCGACTGCGCGAAGGCACGTCGCGCCTGCGGGTCGTTGAGGATCAGGGTGAACATCGTCGGGACAACCTGGGCGCAGGAGATGTTCCCTGCGGCAACGATCGCGGCAACGCTTGCGAGGTCGAACTTCTGCATGACCAGCAAGGTTCCGCGCTGCAGGAACGTGGGAATGACGAAGAGTCCTGCCTGATGCGACAACTGACCCAGCACCAGCGTCGTGGACTCCGGGCGGATCCGCATCTCCTCCGCCTGCATGGAGACGGCGCGCACCAGCCAGGCGCGGTGCGTCACGATCAGGCCCTTGGGGTCACCGGTGGACCCCGACGTGAACCGGATGATCGCATCGCGGTCCTCCAGTCCATCGGTGCCGAACGAAGGACGTTGCCGCGCGGCGATCACCTGCTGCAGGGTGTGCCCGTTTGCTCCTTCCTCGCCGTCGACGAGGAAGATGGCTTGCGCGAGGGCCGGGTCGCGCCGGAACCGCGCGACCTTCTCCGGCGTCGTGACGATCAGGCGCGCGTTGCAGAAGCGGAACTGGCGCTGTGCTTCGGTCTCCGACAACCGGTAATTCACGTACGCCGCCACCGCGCCCGCACGGAAGCTCCCGAACTGCGCGACGAGGTAGCCCACCGAATTGGGCAGGTGAATGGCAATAGCCTCGCCTTCCGCGACACCGTGGTCCCGCGCCCACGCGGCGAATGCGGAGACGGCCGCATCGAGCTCGGCGTAGGTGACCTCGCGCCCGCCCCATTCGCGCACCGCGATGCGGTCCGGCGCGCTCGCCGCTGCTCGTGTAATGACGGAGTCAATCGTCGGCAAGTCGAACCTCGTCGTTCAGGCTATGTAGCCGCTGGATGGGCAGTGCCAATGGTGCGACTGCCTTGCGTCGCCCGAAGGCCGCGACTCATTCGAACTTGATGCCCGATGACTTCACGACCTTTCCCCAGCGCGCGCTGTCGGCGCGGATGTAGGCATCCGCTTCCTCGGGAGTTGCGAGAACGAAAGGCTCGATGCCTAGCTTCTCGACTCAGGCGCGGACCTCGGGATCGGCGAGGGCCTTGGTGAACGCGGCGTGCAATGTGTTGATGATGGTTCTCGGCGTCTGCGCCGGCGCCATGACGCCGTACCAGGGCGAGATGACCATGGGCGACGTGGGGATGCCATCCAGTGTCTTGGAGCCGGCGACTGCACGCAGGCGACCCTGCTTGATCATCTCCGCGAGCGCCGAGTAGTCCATGATGATGCCGTCGACATGGCCTCCCACCACGTCGGTGACACCCGGGGCGGCACCCTTGTAGGCGACGTGCAGGAAGTTGCCGCCCGTCTCGGCCTTGATGAACTCGATGTTGAGATGCGAAATGCCGCCTGCCCGGCAGAGGCGAGACTGACCGGTCTCGTCTTCGAGAGCGCGATGAGGTCGGCCATCGACTTGGCGGGAACGTTCGGATTGATTGCAACCACCGAGGCCGAGGCCGCGACGGTGGTCACGGCGGTCAGGTCGCTCGGCTGATACGGAAGGTTGGGAATCGTGTGCGGCCCGATCGATAGCACGCTCGTGCTGCCGAGCGTTATCGTGTGGCCATCGGGCTTGGATATGACGGTGAATGCCGTGCCGATGGTCCCGCTTGCGCCAGGCTTGTTCTCGACCACGACGGGTACGCCCAGGATCTCGGAGAGCTTGGGCGCGAGCGCGCGTGCGATCACGTCGTTGGACCCGCCGGGAGTGAACCCGACCACCAGCGTGATCGGCTTGGAAGGGAACGGGGCCTGCGCGCTTGCGGCCGCTGCGGTCAGGAAGAGCGCACACGCGAGGGCGCAACTTGCGGCAACGGATCCCTTCACATCGAAGAATCTGCGTGCCCTTCGGAAGAGCGTCGGGAACATGTGGCCTCCTGGATTATTTGGTCGATACGTCGGCCCACACTCTAATCCTTGACCAGAGAAGGTTCTACGCTCCAAGATTCAATTTATTGATGAATCAGATTCACTACTGAGCCATGAAAGACCTCAACTCGCTGCGGGTGTTCTTCCGGGTGGCGCAGCTCAAGAGCTTCAAGGCGGCCGCCGCGAGCCTGGGGCTCACCTCGTCCGCCGTGAGCAAGGCGATCACCCGCCTCGAGGCGGACGTGGGCGTCGGGTTGCTGCAGCGAACCACGCGGTCGGTGGGCTTGACCGAAGACGGCGCCGCCTTCTTCGAGAATTGCAAGCAGATCCTGGGCGAGATCGAACGGGCCGAGATACTCCTCACTCGTGCCATCACCGGTCCCTACGGCCGCCTGCGCATCCACATGACGGAAGGCTTTGGGCGGCGCGTCGTGTTCCCGAAGCTGCAGCACTTCCTGGAAAGGCACCCGAGTCTCACCATCAGCGTCGAAATGAGCGATCGGATCGTCGACATGGCGAACGAAGGTTTCGACGTCGACATCCGCATCGGCGAAGTGGCTGACAGCCGCCTGGTCGCACGACTGCTCGGCAACGTCGGTTTCGTAACATGTGCGTCGCCTGACTATCTGCGGCGGCATGGCCGGCCCAGGACGCCCGAGGACCTGGAGCGGCACAACTGCCTCGCCTATGCGCACATCCACACTGGCCGGCTTCGGGAATGGCAGTTCAGCAATGACGGCAAGGTCTACGGCAAGACGGTTTCCGGCAGCCTCCAGGCCAACAATTCCGAAGCGCTGCTGGTTGCCGCCATCGCCGGAGTGGGAATAGCGAGCGTGAGCCGGTTCATCGCGCGCGATGCCATCGCGGCGGGGATGGTCAAGCCGTTGCTCACGCGGTATGCGGCGCCCGGCCCGCCGGTGTATGCGGTCTATCTATGGGGACCGAACGTCTCGCCGAAGGTGAGGGCGTTCATCGACTTCCTGGTCGAGAACGTGGCGATTCGGAAATCGGTGGCCCATCCAGTGACCACGAGACGGGCGCGCGAAGGAAGTCGCGAGTCCGGGCAGGCGGTGATTGACGATCCCCAACGAGTGCGCGTCGGGAGAATCGAAGGCGCTGCCGATTCGCGCGTGATTGGCGCGTCCTCGCGTGTTCGATGGAAGGCTCACTCCACCTTGACATTCCCCGCCTTGATCACCTTCGCCCACTGGTCGGCCTGCTGCGCGATCTAGGCGCTGAACTCATCGCTCGTCATGATCGACACGTCGAGGGATGACGCGCCGAGCTGATCGCGGGTGTCGTCGCGCTGCATGACCTTCGCGGCGTCGCGCTGGATCTTGGCGACGATGGCGGGCGGCGTCTTGGCGCGCGCGTGCAACCCGTGGAAGGTCAGCGCCTCGAAGCCGGAGACCGCGCTCGCGATCGTCGACACGTCGGGGAGCTTCGGTGCCGGGCTCGTGCCGGTCACCGCGATCGCACGCGCCTTGCCGCCGTCGATCTGCGCCTTCGCGGTGGCGATCGAGCTCGCCGAGAACTCGGCGTCGCCCGCGATCATGCCGGTGATTGCCGGTGCGGAGCCTCTGTAGTGGATCGGCTCCGTGTTCACGCCCGCCATCTGTTTCATCATCTCGAGGAAGATGTGCGGTGACGTGCCGGGACCGCCCGTGCTGAAGCGCTGTGCCAGGACGCGTCCCACCAGGTCGACCGAGCCGCCGGCCGCGAAGCCGACGATGATGCGCACGGGCTTGGTGGGATAGTCCTGCGCATGCGACTCGCCGGCGTGTTCGAGCCCGCGCCGGCGGACGATGTGGCTTTCCGTGCCGCGACCGGGCTCGATGCCAACACCATCGCCACCGTGCAGGCAGGCGTGCGTCGGCGGCTGTTGCGCGGGTTCGTGCGCCGCGGCCTGCTCCCGCGCGCTGACGCGCAGGCGATGGGGCAATGGCAACACGGCGGCGGCTTCTCCGGCGATGGCTCGGTGCGCATCGCGGCCGCCGACCGCGCCGGGCGCGAGCGGCGGCTGCGTTACTGTGCCCGGCCGCCGTTCGCTCTGGACCGGCTGCTCGAACTGGGTCCCGAGCACCTGCTCTACGCGAGCACCCAACCGGGTCCGGGCGGGAACGGCCCGCTGCTTCTCACGCCACCGCAGTTGCTCGATCGCCTCGCCGCTCTCGTCCCGCCACCACGCGTTCACCGCCACCGCTACTTCGGCGTGCTCGCGCCCAACGCACCGCTGCGCCCTGGGGTCACCGCGCTGGCACCGGGGGCGACCACCGCGCCGCCCGCTGCCAACGACGAGCCCGCCGCCGAATCGGCGCATCGGCGCGCCGCTCGTTACGCGTGGGCCATGCTGCTCGCCCGCATCTACGAAGTGTTCCCGCTGCTGTGCCCCCGCTGTGGCGCCGCGATGCGGATCAGCGCCTTCATCACCGGCGGCCCCACCGTGCGCGACCTCCTCGGCCACCTCGGTGAGCCGGCCGCGCCAACCGCGCCACCCCGCATCGCACCCGCCCGCGGCCCGCCGCTGTAGGAGGCGTCAGCGCCGAGCACGCGCCGCCCCCCGATCCGGCGCCCCCATCCCGGCCTTCGAGTTCGACCAGCGCATCGCCTGGTAGCCACCACCGTCACCGTCGCTGCCCACCCGTGTGCAACGCCGGGCGCGCTCACGCCTGCCCCCGCCAGCCTGCCTGCACGCAGCCGCCAAAGCGTCCCCGCCCGCCCGAAAGTGCCGCAACACGCGTGCGGAGCAGCCCGTTGCCACCGACGATGGCCGCTTGACCCGCGCTACCGGCTCTTCCACACTCAGGCTGGTGCGCTTGAAATGGCTATCCGTCGAATCTGGGTAGCCGCTGGTTGATGTTACCCAAGAACGGTGGACAGCCCGATCAGGCGCTGGTTGATTCGGCTTTATCGGCTGCCCATTGTTGGTGGGGCCTGGGAAGACGACATTGGTCGGCACCATCGTGCTCACGACGCGAGCAAAGCCGTCGTCGTCAGCCGCGCACACGGCCACTCCATCGGCGCCATAATGCTGGAATGGGAGTTCCGCCGATACCCGGAATGCGGAATCCTTGCGCATGGCTTCGCCCGGGCCCGGTGCGGGCAGTGCGGCCACGACTTGCCTGTAGCCTTCTCGGGCCAGGGCAGGGGCGTGTGTCCGTCGTGCAACGCCCGGCGCATGGCGGCGACGGCGGCGCATCTCACCGAGCACGTCTTGCCGCCGCTACCGGTGCGCCAGTGGGTGCTGGCGGTGCCCAAGCGTCTGCGCTACTTCCTGCACCGCGACGCCGATCTCCAGGGTGCTGCTCTGCGCCTGTTCCTGCGGGTGGTGGAGCAATGCCTGCGTGCGCACAGCCCGGGTTCAGGCCCCGCGGCACGCCTTGGTGCCCGTGATAGCCTGATCCGTTGAAACTTGGTGCGGTTGAATTGCCTATGCTTCCGGCAGACCGGCGGCCTGCGTCGATTCCGATTGACGGGGTCCCCGCGCGCCGAGATACTCGACGCCAGTCCGCGCATGCTCCGACCGCACCGATGCCGTCGCTGCTCTAGGAGCGAAGGCGGACCGGCCGCCGTGGCGCACCGTGGGGCGGCCGGGAAGGGGGACTGATGCGAACCACCGGACGTGCGATGGTGCTGGTCGGCATGCTCGCGTTGACGTCGGTCGCGATGCCGGCGCTGGCGCAGGAGTGGACCATCTTCGCGGCCGATGCGAAGAGCCGCGGGGCCTGGTTCTTGGTGGATGCGCCTGAGGTGCCCGGGTGTATCGCGAGGTGGTGGGGTGAGCGCAACACGGCGAATCGAACCGCGACCCTGAGCCTCGACTGCCGGAAGAACCGGACGCCGATGACGGAGGTGACGGCGCGCTTCCGGATGTTCGAGCGCTACGGCCTGATGCCGCCGTGGCTTGTCGGCAGATTCGTCGTGACGCCGCGGGTCGGGGCGGCGGACCTGGTGCGGGTCGTGCGGCCGCCTGTCGCCGGCGGCGCGGATCCTTCGTTCGAGGTCGAGCTGACCACGCGCCGTGGGTCGCGGCTCATGATCGCCGAAGTCTTGTTGACGGCCGCGGCGCCGGCGACGCGGCCCCATCCCATGCCCAATTGCGGGCCCGCACAGAACGCGTATGCCTGCGTCGCCGACCGCGATTGCGCGAGCGGCTTCACGTGCGACCGCGCATGCGGAAGCGTATGTCTGCGTGTGGACCGCGCGGCGCTGCCGGACGTGCCCGCGGCGCCGCACGTCATCGACCTCGCGACGGTCGCCGCCCTCACTCGGCTCCGGTTCGAAACCGGCCCGCCGTATGCGTGCGACACGCGCGCCGGCCCGCGGCGCCACGAGTCCGAGTCGGCCGTACTGTCCGTCGATTGCGTGCACCGGCCGTGGAGCGCGCGCGTGCGCTTCGACCTGTTCGGGACGCTGAACCTGCATCCGGCGTGGGTCGTCGATACGGCGGCGATCACGCCGATCAGCGTCGGGCCGCGCTCGTCGGTCGACTCCGTGCGCCTGCCCACGGCCGGGCAGCGGAGCCTCGCGACGTCCGTGCACCTGCGCGCCCAGCGCGGAGAGCAGGTGAGTCAGGCGCTGAGCATCGTGGCGCGCCCAGTGCCCCCGGCCCAGGCGTTCGGCGAACCGCTGCCGTACTGCATGGAGGCGTCGGCCGCGCCATCCGTTCCGGCCGTGTGCCAGACCGATGCCGATTGCGCGCCCACGCCGGGGCCGCCGCTCGCGTGCCGCACCGAGTGCGGCCGCCGCTGCGTCTTTCGGTAGCGTCGCCGCTCGCGGCGGCGACCCAGGAATGCAACGGGGGCCGCGCCGCCCCCGTCTGGAACGACCGCGAGCAGCGTACGGTCAGACCGAGAAGCTCGACCCGCAGCCGCAGGTGGTCGTCGCGTTCGGGTTCTTGATCACGAACTGCGCGCCTTCGAGACCTTCCTGCTAGTCGATCTCGGCGCCGACCAGGTACTAGTAGCTCATCGGGTCGATCAGCAGCGTGACGCCGGTCGAGAACTTTCCGTTGATTCAGTTGCTTACCGACATGCCGCCAGACCCGGAACCGCTCGCCGACGGCAACCAACTGATTCTGTGCTGAATTCTGTCGGACACTACTGGCGTTGGATCTAGTATCCTCCGTTCGCGTGGCGACAGCGTTTCGCGCGCGAATTGAGGTCGCGCGATGTCGCACGGAGGGGCGTTCTCATGTTTCGTATCACCGGTATCGAACTGACGCAGGCGATCCAATACTTCGGTTCGAGTTATCCCGCTTGTGGGGCGCCCGGCAATCCGCAGCCTTGTGTGGATAACTCCATTCCTCTCGTGGCCGGCAAGCCGACGGCGGTCCGTGTCTACTTCGAAGGCGCGACCCCAGGCGTTCCGGTGTCGGGTTTCGGCGTGAAATTGTTCGCGGACGGCCTGCCGACGTCGATCACCTTCCCTGCGACTGCGGATCTCGTCGACGTACCTTCGCCACCGTCGCGCGAGAATGCCGGTCATTCGGTCAATCTCCTCGTGCCGCCGCAATGGACCGCGGGTACCTGGAGGATGAGCGTCAGCATCTTCGAGAAGCCGCGAACGGGGCTCGGTCGGATTGCAGTGGCGACGGAGGAGTTGCGGTTCGTCGAGCGCGCACTGGTACCGATTCGCCTAGTCCGGATGCATTACAAAGGACGCGGATTGGATATCGCGCCGCCGACGATCGCCGACTTCTGGCAGATGATGGACTTTGCGCAGCGTGCATGGCCGGTGCTGATGCCGGGGTTCTGCATCGAACGCGAATCCGTCGAAGTCTTCGACGGCGCGTTCACTACGCAGGGGGATTCGAACCATCCCGCGGAGATCGGCACGACCGGGACCATCTGGGACATCCTCGAACGCTTGAAAGCCTCGGAAGGATTGCCGTCCGACGTCGTCTACTTCGGTTTCTATCCGAATCCTGCCGGTGCGAACGGCGGCGTCGGCGGTGGCGGAATCATGATCGCGCCGAATGTGATTCCGGGCCTGACGGCGCACGAACTCGGGCATGCGCAGGGATTGCTGCATGCGCCGACGCCGGTGGTCCCGCTGTCTGACCCCCATCGTGATCTCGCCTTCCCCCGTTACGGTGCCCTGCCGTGGGGCAGTATCGGCGAGGTCGGTTTCGACCCGCGCGAGATGAAGGCCTTTCCCCGCACCGACTTCGACGTGATGGGTTACGATCATCCGCGCTGGATTTCGCCACATTACTATCTGAAATTGTATGCGGCGGTGGGTGCGCCGAAGCCTGGCCGCTGCCGCGGGGAGCCGAATCCCTATCAGGAATTCCGCCCGCCCACCCAAGAATTCTTCAGCTGCTACTACCTTCATGGATTGTCGGGTAGCGGCTTCATCAAGAAGCTCTGCGGGCCGAAACTGCCGTTCTCGTTTCCCCGGCTTCCGCGACCGCCGAACGGCCCGCCCGGGCCGATTCGCGCGACGCTGTTCGACGCCGCCGGCATGCCGATCTTTGAGGACACGTTCGATATCGCATCGCTTTCGGACTCGCCGAACGCCGAGGGGCAACAGGGCGCCTGGATTACGCTTCCGAATATCGACGGCGCGGTGCGCATGACCGTGACCCACGGCGATCGCGTGATCGAAGACAGTCTGCTGTCGCGGAAAACGATCCCCTTCGAGGCCAGTGCGCGTGTCGTCGACGATCCGGCGCTCGCCGTGCGCGTCGAATGGAGCCTGACTGCCAAGGAGGACGAGGTGCCCGTCTTCGTCCGCGCGTCCTCCGACAACGGACGGTCATGGACCGCCTTCAACGTCCGCGCAGGCGCGAACCAATTGGACATCGATCCTGCCTGTCTTCCGCCGGGAAAAGACTGCATCGTGGAAGTGCTGGTGGGCGAGCGGTTGCGCACAGCATCTTGGGTGTCTGATCGCTTGCCAGTGACGACCGGACGAGACGCGCTGATCGTACTTTCGCCGCGCGATACCGCGCGGGTTGCATTCGGAAAACCGGTCGAACTCGCCGCGACGACTGCCCGCGGCGAGGGCAGCGAGACGATCGCTTGGCGTTCCGACATCGATGGCGATCTGGGCGTCGGCGCGCATTTGTTCGTCATGCTCTCGCCCGGACGCCATCGGTTGAGCGTACGCCGCAGCGGCACCTCGGAAGAGACGAAGGCAGGCGTCGTGGAAATCGCGCGGCCGCTCGCGCTGCGGAGAAGGTGATTTCCGCTTCGGAACAAACATTGGCAGTGGTCGCCGCAATACCCGTCGTGAACGCTGTCGGACCCGACGACCGGACGGTTGGCGGAGAGGTGATCTCCTGCCGCGGGGGCTGTCGAGATTGCAGGGGCATATGTCCATAAACTGCCGGGCGAATCTGGAGGACGGTACGGAGCAAAGTTTTGATACCACGGTATTTCTTCAGCCGGGAACGAAGGTTGCATTCATCAAGCGAGAACGCAGGTTCTTCGGTACGCATTACAGTTTTGCCCACTTCTGATGACTAACCAGGCTCTTCGATGATCCGGGTTCGCACTTTCCAGGCGCTCGTGCTGGTGCATTTCGCGGTTTCGCTCGCGCTTGCTCCTCGCCTTTTCAACGATTGGATTGTGCTTCTTTCGTAACTAAAGCCGGTATCTTTTCCTTGGTCTTGTCGTTGCATATTGGATTTCATCTCCGTTCTTCGGTATTCGTGTCAATTCTCCTTTGGATGGTTTCCTGGGTTCTCCTTTGGGCCCGCTGAGCGGAGCGATACTTGCCCTCGCGTTCTGGTCGCCGCTCGCTCACGCATTCCTGACCAAACGTTCGAGTGGGCCGCCGACGCCATGACCGATCCGCCCGAGCGCGCGTTGTGCGAGTCGCTCGCATACTGTGGCGCGGTAAACTGGCGGCGTCATGAACGCAATCACCGACGCCTTCGTCGACCAGTACGCCACCGCTGACGCGCCCCGCCTGCGCGAGATTCCCTACAACTACACGTCGTTCTCCGATCGCGAAATCGTGATCCGCCTGCTCGGGGCGGACATGTGGCAACTCCTCACCGAATTGCGCGGCGCGCGGCGGACCGGCCGGTCCGCCGCGGATGCTGTTCGAGATGCTCGGCGACATCTGGGTCGTTGACGACGAACGTGACCCCAAGGTCGCGCGCCTCGTTGCAGCAGCGACCGCCGCCGTCGACCGCTTTGCGCTTGCGTTCGGCAAGACCGCGGAGTTGCGCAAGCGCACCCGGCGCGTACTCGCGCGCTTCACGGACAAGAGCAACATCGCATTCGACGGGCTCGCGCGCGTGTCGCACGTCACCGATGCCACCGACTGGCGCGTCGAATATCCGTTCGTGGTTCTTTACCCGGAAACGGAAGGCGAAATTCGCGGCCTGGTCGAAGGCTGCATCGTACTTGGTTTGACGATCATCCCGCGCGGCGGCGGCACCGGCTACGCGGGTGGCGCGATTCCGCTGGATGCGCGCTCGGCGGTGATCAACACGGAAAAACTCGAGCGGCTCGGCCAGGCAAGTGTTCCCGCTGCTGTGTCCCCGCTGTGGCGGCGCGATGCGGATCAGCGCGTTCATCACCGACGGCCCGACCGAGCGCGACATCCTCGGCCACCTCGGTGAGCCGGCCGCGCCAGAAAGTGCCGCAACACGCGTGCGGAGCAGCCCGTTGCCACCGACGATGGACGCTTGACCCGCCCTACCGGCACCCCCACACGCGGCCTCGTGCGGTTGAAATGACTATCCGTCGTATCCGTCCGTCACGTTCGACCCGCGCAACAACATTCCGCGCATCGGGCGCGTCCTCATTGCGCGAGGCCGCGACGCCGCCGACGTCGCGCTGAGCAACGCTCTTGGCCTCAACACGCTGGCGAGCTTCAGGGTGTGGACCGACGAGGTGCCCCAGCAATGAATCGCGGACGCGCTACAATGAACGGATGAGCGAAATCATCTTCGTTGTCGAAGAGTCGCCCGAGGGCGGCCTTGTCGCCAAGGCGGTTGGCGAATCCATCTTCACGCAGGCTGAGACGATGCCTGAGTTGCACGAACGCGTGCGTGACGCTGTTCGCTGTCACTTCGATCCAGGCGCGCAGCCGAAACTCATCCGGCTGCATTTCGTCCGGGATGAAGTCATCGGGGCGTGAAACTCCCGCGAGATCTGTCAGGAGCGGATCTCGCCAAGGCGCTGACGCGGCTTGGATACCGCATTACCCGTCAGACTGGCAGCCACCTGCGACTCACGACAGACTTGCCTGCGCAGCATCACGTCACCATCCCGGCGCACGATCCCCTGAAGGTGGGGACGCTTTCGGGAATTCTCGGTGACGTTTCCGCCCACTTGAAACTCGACCGCGACGAATTGCTGCGGCGACTGTTCTGAAAAGTGCGAGCAGATCCCCTTATGCATACCGGCAGTGGCCTCATTGCCCGCGGCCGCGACGCCGCCGACGTCGCGCTGAGCAACGCGTTTGGTCTCAACACGCTGGCGAGCTTCAGGGTGTGGACCGACGAGATGATCCAATAACGAAGCGACGGGCATTCATCTGCGCGGCAGCGGCCGGCGCGTTGCTGCTGTCGCGTCTGCCCGCCGCGCAGCCCGCGCGCAAGGTCCTGCGCATCGGCTGGCGGACGCCGGAGGTGGTCGAAGCCCGTTCCCGTGTATTCCGCGAGGCGATGCGCGAATTGGGCTATGTCGATCCCGGGCATCTCCTTTGCGAGAGCACCAAGCCCGGCCCGGGCGGGGACCGCACCGCTGCTTCTCACGCCGATGCAGTTGCTCGATCGCCTCGCCGCTCTCGTCCCGCCACCACGCGTTCACCGCCACCGCTACTTCGGCGTGCTCGCGCCCAACGCACCGCTGCGCCCTGGGGTCACCGCGCTGGCACCGGGGGCGACCACCGCGCCGCCCGCTGCCAACGACGAGCCCGCCGCCGAATCGGCGCATCGGCGCGCCGCTCGTTACGCGTGGGCCATGCTGCTCGCCCGCATCTACGAAGTGTTCCCGCTGCTGTGCCCCCGCTGTGGCGCCGCGATGCGGATCAGCGCCTTCATCACCGGCGGCCCCACCGTGCGCGACCTCCTCGGCCACCTCGGTGAGCCGGCCGCGCCAACCGCGCCACCCCGCATCGCACCCGCCCGCGGCCCGCCGCTGTAGGAGGCGTCAGCGCCGAGCACGCGCCGCCCCCCGATCCGGCGCCCCCATCCCGGCCTTCGAGTTCGACCAGCGCATCGCCTGGTAGCCACCACCGTCACCGTCGCTGCCCACCCGTGTGCAACGCCGGGCGCGCTCACGCCTGCCCCCGCCAGCCTGCCTGCACGCAGCCGCCAAAGCGTCCCCGCCCGCCCGAAAGTGCCGCAACACGCGTGCGGAGCAGCCCGTTGCCACCGACGATGGCCGCTTGACCCGCGCTACCGGCTCTTCCACACTCAGGCTGGTGCGCTTGAAATGGCTATCCGTTAGAACTGCATCGACACGTTCGACCGCTTGCACATGGAAGGCGAGCAATGACCACGGATCATGGCGATCGCCGTCCACCCCTACATTTCGGGGCAGCCGGTCCGGATCAAGTATCTCGAGGCGGTTCACGACTACATGGCGCGTATTCGCGGCGTCATTCACTGGAATGGCGGGCAGATCCTCGATCGGTATCTGAAAGCGCGAGTCAGCGCAGCGTAGGGTGCTGCGCCCGGATGGGGTCGAAGTCGATGACCATTTCAAACCAGCAGCATGAGCTCCTATGACGCTTCCCCGCATTCTGCTTCGTTCGCTGGGCGGAACGATCTCGATGTTGAAGGTGGACGCGGATGGCGCGACGCCGGTGCTATCAGGCGATGCGTTGAAGGCGTCGGTCCCCGAGCTGACCCGCATTGCTGACTTGCATGCTCGATCGTTTCGCCAGGTTCCCGGCGCGCATCTGTCGTTTGCTGATATCGAGGCGCTGGCGCGTACCATCGACGAGGCCGCGGTCGAGGGATTTGCCGGGGTGGTTGTCACGCAGGGCACCGACACCATCGAGGAGACGGCCTTCGCGCTGGACTTGCTGACACAATCAAGTCTGCCCGTCGTTGTCACAGGTGCGATGCGCAACCCCGGATTGCCGGGTGCGGACGGCCCGGCCAATTTGCTGTCAGCGACGCTGACCGCCGCTGCCGCCGAGGCACGCGGGCTCGGCGTGGTGGTCGTGTTCAACGACGAAATCCACGCCGCGCGCCACGTTCGCAAGACGCACACTGCCAATCCTGGAGCATTTGCTTCGCCGCTCACCGGTCCGCTTGGCTACATTGTCGAGGATCGCGTGCGCGTCCTGGTCCGTCCGGTCGCCATGCCGCGCATCAAGCCGACCCCCTCACCGAATGATGTACGGGTCGCGCTCATAGGCTTGCATCTGGACGATGATGGCCAACTGCTGGACCTCGCGCGAGCGGCTGGCTGCGATGGCCTGGTAGTCGAGGCGCTCGGTGGCGGGCACGTCTCGAGTGCTGCTGCCGACGCCATCGAGCGCGCCGCGGCATCGATTCCTGTGATCCTCACTTCGCGCGCGCTGGCCGGAGAGACGTTGCAGTCGACCTATGGATTCGTTGGTGGCGAAATCGATCTGACGCGCCGTGGCGTTCGACGCGTGGCTTGGCTCGATGGCCGCAAGGCGCGGGTGCTGTTGACGCTCATGTTGCGGCACTTACCCGACGTTGGCTCTGTCAGCCGCCATCTGGAGCCGTGGCACTAGGATCTAGCTCCGCCCTCGATGTGGAGAGCGATGCGGCGCTGGGGGTCAGGCTGGGCGGCACGCTGTGCATGCCGCCATTGGGCCGTTTTCCGAGGGCCGGCCCGACCCATCGACAGTTGCCTCCCTTCAAGGCGCAGGCGACGAAGCGTCGCGCTGACCGCGTTCCGCACAACCACTCACCCTAATCTGCCGGGCCAGCCAGTTCAACGAGAACTTCCGTCAGCACCCGGGCCCCCGCGGCAAGATCCTCGGGCGTCGCCAACTCCGCCTCGTTGTGGCTGATGCCACCCTTGCAGGGAACGAAGATCATCCCGGCGGGACAGATCTCGTGAAGATACCGGGCATCATGTCCGGCGGCTGAATGGATACCCATCGCGGAGATGCCAAGGCGGTCCGCAGCCGCCTTGATGCAGCTACGGATGGCACCCGGAAATTCGAGCGACCTCGCGTTGGTCAACTCCACCGTCGTGACCGCGCACGGGCCGGCATGAACCGAGCAGAGGTCGGGCATCAGGTCCCCCAGCCGCTTGAGCACCGAGGAATCGGGGTGTCGCAGATCGACGGAGAACGTCGCTGCGCTGGCGATCACCGAAGGCGCATTGGGGAGGACATCGAGCTTGCCGACGGTGAATTTCACAAGGTCGTCGCTATCGTGCGTCGCTGCCGCCAGTGCCTGGATCATCGCCGTGGCGGCGAGCAAGGCGTCCTTGCGCCGGCGATGCGGCAGCGTGCCGGCGTGCCCCTCTTCACCTTTGACGCTCACACGGAAGGTGCGCTTGCCCTGGATGCCGGTCACCACGCCGATGGTGACGCCTTCCTGCTCGAGGACCGGGCCCTGCTCGATGTGCGCTTCGATGTACGCGGCAACCGGTCGGCCCAAAGTACGTTGCGGCAATTCGGGAAACGCGGCCCGCACCGCTGCAAGGCCGTCCGCGACGCTCACGCCGTCGGCATCGCGAAGGGGCAGGTAATCGTCCATCCCGGCAGCACCGGCGAACGCGGACGAACCCATCATGCCGGGCGCGAACCGGGAACCTTCTTCGTTCATCCATGCCACGATCTCGACGGACCGCCGCAGCTTCGTCGCCGATTCGGTGATCGCCTGAACCGCTTCGAGGCCGGCAAGGACGCCATAAACGCCGTCGAACTTGCCGCCCGTGGGCTGGCTGTCGAGATGGGATCCGGTCAGCACGGCATCGGCCCCGGTGTCCACGCCCTCGAGTCGCAGAAAGAGGTTGCCGATGGGGTCGGTGTACGGGACCAGGCCGAGGCTGCGGGCCCACGCGATGAGTTCCCGCCACGCGGCGAATTCCGCGGGCGACAGCGCCTGCCGGTTCACGCCGCCCGTCGCCGTCGCACCATGGCGTGCCATACGCATGTGCCGTTCCCAAAGACGATCCTGGCTGACTCTGGTCGCGGCGCGCGTGCTCATCTCATGTCGTCTTCATGATTTGCGCGGGCGTTGCACGCGGATCGCGCGGGGTCCATTTTTCCGCCTCCACCATGACGATGAACTCGCTCAGGAAACGGTTGAAGTGCTCCGGCTCCTCGAGATTGACCGCGTGCCCGGTCTTGGGCAGCACCACCAGGCCGCACGCCGGAATGGTTTTCTTCAGGAACAAGCCCGGCTGCAGGCAATGGTCGTCTTCGTCACCCACCATGACCAGCGTTGGCACCATCATGGCGCGGAACCGAGCCTCCCAATCATAGATGGAGGAACGCCTGGCCTGCACGCCTCGCATGGTGTTGGCAGCGCCCACCGCCGAGTGCTCGGCCAGCATGTCCGCAAACTCGCGCCAACCGCGCGGATCCTTGTTCTGCAGCTGGACCCGCGAGGCGCCGAGCGAATAGGTCTTCGCAAATTCCTTGCTGCCTTGCTGCTCGAACTGGCGCGCCACTTCGAGCGATACCGAGCGGAAATACTCCTCGAACTGCTTTTCGGCGCCATACCCGACGCCGCCGATCACCAGAGAGAGTGCACGATCCGGTTTTTCCAGCCCGAACTGCAACACCGCGAACCCGCCCATCGACAGTCCCACGACATGCGCGCGCGCCACGTTCGCCGCATCCATGACCGCCGCGATATCCTGCATGGCACGCGTCTGCGAATACATGTCCACGCTTTCCGGGACGTCGGATGGGGGATATCCGCGGGCCGCGAACGTGATGCAGCGATGATGACGCGAGAAATGCCGCATCTGCGTCTCGAAGCTGCGGTAGCTTCCTCCGAATTCGTGAACGAACACGATCGGCGTGCCGGAGCCCGCTTCCTCGTAATGGAGGCGGATCCCATCATCGGTACTGGCGTGGGCCACGTGCGTTTCCTTCTAGAAAAGGGGCGGAACATCCCTGATGCCGCGGGCCTTGGCGACCATCGCCGGCAGGCGCTCACAGAAGGCATCGACCCACGCTTCCGGGACCGTGGTGCTCACCTTGACAAAGCGATGCCCGAACGTCGGCGTGTGATAGGCGCCCTGCCGGATCATGATGTCTTGGGTCTGGTAAGCGGCGACCAGCGCCTCTGGCGTCACGCCGGCGTCGATGCATTCCACGACCAGGAAATTGGCCTGCGAGGGATAGACGGCAACCGCCATCCCCGGTATGCCGCGGACCGCCTTTACGATTTCCGCCTGGTTGCGCCGCTGCCGGCGATTGATGTCCGGCAACCATTCATGCTTCACCTTCAAACCGGCGATGGCGGCGCGCTGCGATATCACGTTGCAGCCCAGGTTGTTCGGCGGTGCCGCGGCGAGCTGCTCGATCAAGTCGGGATTCGCGACGATGGCCCCGATGCGCAAGCCGGCAAGGCCGAGCCACTTCGAGAAGCTGTAGACGGTGATCGTTTTTTCCGGATAGAACCGCGCTGCCAGCGTATGACGATCGGCGAAATGGAAGTACGTGCAATCGTGGATGAAATAGGAGCCCACCGACCTCGCAATGCCCGCGAAGGCCTCGATCTCATCGGCGGTGTAGCACACGCCGAGCGGATTGTTCGGATCAACGAGATAGATGATGCGCGTCTTCTCGCTGACTGCGGCCTGGAGTTGCGCCGCCGTAAGCCGGTAGCCGTTCTCGGGCTTGTAGATCGGAATCTCGACGATGCGCGCACCCGACGCCTTGGCGAAGGCCATCGGCCACTTCCAGCCAGGATCGGTCGTCACGAAATCGACACCGGGCTCGCTCAGGTTGCGGCATGCGTTGTACAGGCCCTCCACGCCGCCGTCGGTGACGAGCACCGATGCGTCGGGCAAGCCAAGGTCCTGCTGGATGAGCTGCCGCAATTCCTCGATGCCGGCGGGCGGCGCATACGCGTGATACTCCTCCCGCCGGATGGAATCCGTCATGGCCTCGACCACCGCAGGATGCGTCGGGAAGTGATTGGTGTTCTGCCCCAGCCACATGAGCTTCGGATTGTTGAACAGCTCGTCGAAATAGCGGTTCTTCGTCTCAAACAGGTGCATTTGCGTTCGCTCCCAATTTGATCACCGAGCCGCGCGACGCGATGCCGCCGTCAATGGTCACGACGGTTCCGCTGATGTACGCGGCGCGAGGCGACGCCAGGAACACGATGAGGTCGGCCACTTCGTTGGCCTCGGCCGCCCGCCCGCCGGGGAACGAGCGGCACAACTCCTTCCAGCGGCTGTCGTCCCCGTACAGGTCCAGCGAGCGGCGCTTGTTAATCTTCACCATGCGTTCGGTGTTGACCGGGCCCGGATTGACGCCGACCACGCGCACTCCGTAGTCAAGGCTCGCGCCACCGAGCGCCTTGGTGAAGGCCATCAGCGCGGCGTTGCCGGTGCTTCCCGCGATGTAGTTGTAATCCCAGTTCTCGCCGGAGTTGCCGATGTCGTTGACGATCACGCCGCCGCGGCGCTGCTTCATGTGCAGGTACATCTCGCGGGTGAGGTTGATGTAGCCGAAGAGCTTCAGATCATAACCGCGTCGCCAGTCGGCCTCGGACAAGGCTTCGATGGGGCCCGCCGGGACCTCCCCGGCATTGTTCACCAGGATGTCGGCTGTCGAGCATTCCCGCGCCAGCGCCACCATGTTCCCGGACACCGACAGGTCGAGCGGATGGATCGAAACTGCGACGCCGTATTCGCGGGACAGGTCCGCACGCGCCGACTCTAGTTGGTCCTCCGAACGCGCCGCCAGATGCAGCGAACATCCTTCTTCCGCGAACGCCCGAGCGGTGGCGAGACCGATCCCCTTCGAAGCGCCCGTGATGAGCACCGACTTGCCTTCAAGACCGAGTTTCATGGCACCCTTTGCGCGGAATGGTTTGCGATGATGTCGTTGCCGCCCGCAGGCCTGCCCGACGTGCGTCGTTCGTTTGTGTGGATGAGATCGCGCGATTGCACGCGTCGCGGCGGATACGCGTCAGGATGACTTAGCGACTTGCGCGCGATACCAGTCGAGGATCTCTGCGCCGGTCCACATCACCACGCCGTCGTGACCCAGAATGTAGTCGTAGAGCGCCTCGAGATACTTGATCCGGTGCGGCACGCCGGTCAGGAACGGATGGATGGAAATGGCCATCACGCGCGGCGCCTTGGCGCCGTCGAGATACAGGCGATCGAACTGATCGCGCCCGCGCCGCAGGATCTCGTCCGACGGCTGCTGCTGCACCGCGCTCATCACGACGTCATTGATCTCCACCGTGTACGGAATTGAGATCAGTTCTCCTGCGCGCGTCTGGATCGGGACGGGTTGCTCGTCCAGCACCCAGTCCGCCACGTATTCGATGCCGGCCTCCGCGAGCAGGTCGACCGTTTCGTCGGTCTCGGTGAGCCCCGGGCTTTCCCAGCCGCGCGGGGGCTTGCCGGTGAATGCGGTGATCGCGCGGATCGTGTCGGCAATCGCGGCACGCTGGTCCTCCACCTTGTGCATGGGAGTCTGGACGAATCCATGCCCCATGAAATCCCATCCGGCATCCCGCGCGGCGCCGCATGCCTCGGGATAGACGGTACAGGCCGAGCCGTTGACTGCGAACGTCGCCTTCAGCCCCCGGGTCTGCAAGGCGTCCAGGAAGCGCCAGAAGCCGACACGCATGCCGTACTCGTGCCACGCCCAGTTCGGCACATCCGGCAACAAGGGCTGGCCCATCGGGGGCGGCAGCACCACTCTCGGCATCGCGGCAGTGGGTCGCCAGTTCTCCACGTTGACGATGGTCCACACGGCGACCCGTGCGTCGCCGGGAAGCTGCAATGCGCGGCGACGGTGAATCGGCTCGTACTTGACCCGTTCTCGAACGCTGCCGCCGATGTCGTCTGTCGTCATGATCGCTCTCTCGTTGCGTACCGTGTCACCGGCGTCCCGTCGGCGGCACCGTGCCGATCAAAGCGGCGACGAGCCTTCCCCGAGCAGTTGCAGGGCAGTCCCGCAGCACAGGTGGTGACGCTCGTGCTCGGTGATGCCGGGGACGAGTTCCACGCTCTCGGCAGGATGCTCGTCGCCCATATCGAAGGGTGAATCGGTACCGATGCAGATGTGGTCCGCCCCCACCAGGTCGATCAGGTAGCGCAGCGCCTGCGGATCGAACACCAGGCTGTCGAAGTAGAGCCGACGGAGCAGATCCTTGGGCGACGTGGTCGAACGCTTGCGCGCCTCAGGCCGCACCAGGTGGCCGTGGACGAGGCGTCCGATCTGGTACGGCGTGAAGCCGCCCCCGTGGGCGAGGCAAAGCTTCAGGTCGGGGAGTTCGTCGAGCGCCCCGCTGTACATGAGGTTCGCCAGCATCACGGTCGTGTCGAGCGGGTTGCCGATGAGGTTGGTGAGGTAGTAGTCCTCGAGGCCGCTCTTCGTCCCAACGTAGTAGGGATGCGCGAAGACGAAGATCTTAAGCTCCTGCGCGCGTCGCAGGACCGGCCGGAACTTCTGCTCCGCAAGTTGCACGCCCTCGACCGACGTGCCAATCTCGATCGCCCTAAAATCGTAGTCGCGAACGACGCGTTCCAATTCGGCGATGGCGGCATCGGGATGCTGCAACGGAATGGTCGCCATTCCGCGCAGCCGGCTCGGCTTCACGTTCACCATGTCCGCAATGCCGTCGTTCACGAGGCGCGCCGCCTTGACCGCGAGCTCGACATCGGCCCAGTAGTAGAACATCGGCGGCGCGGGCGAAATGACTGCAACGTCGAGGCGCTTGCGATCCATCGACTCCAGTTTCGCCTCGGCATCGTGGAACTCGGCGAACAGCGGATAGACGTAGCCCTGTTCGTGCACCACTTTCCGGGCCGACGCCATGCCGTCGATCCGCGCCGCGAATTCGCCCGGGAACTGGGCGATCTGATCCACGATCCGGGCGGGGATCACGTGACTGTGAATGTCGATGCGCGTGGTCATGGGTTGCGTTTCGACGGTGCGTCCGGGACGGCGACGGCAGGGTTCAACGCTGGCATGCGGTGAGGTCGATCTCGACGCGGCATCCGGGAACCAGAAGTCCTCTTACTTCCACCGTCGTGCGCGGCGGCGGGGTCGGGAAGAACTCCTTCCATACCTGGTCGAAGTAGTAGAAGTCGTTGAGGTCGGTCAGGAACACCTGGGACTTGACCACGTCCTGCAGTCCGCTGTCACCCGCCTCGAGCACCGTGCGCAGGTTTTCCAGAATGTAGCGCGTTTGCTTCTGGATGTCGGAGCCGTAGTAGGGAAACGCGGGGTCCTGGCGGGCATTCGAGGCGACGCCCGTCGGACCCGATGCGAGCTGCCCCGCGGCGTACAGCGTCTGGCCCGTCAGCAGCGCCTGTGCGTAATGCGCCATGGGCGTCGGTGCGCGCGCGGTGGTGATCACCGACCGCGCGGCGCGTCCGTGCACTGCCGTGAGGTCGATCTCGATCCGGCAGCCTGGGACCAGGAGCTTGCTGATCTGCACGGTGGTACGCGGCGGCGGGGAAGAAAAATACTCGCGCCACACCTGGTCGAAATAGCAAAAGTCGTCGATGTTGGTCAGAAAGACCTGCGCCTTGACCGTATCGCCGAACTCGCACCCGGCAGCGCGGTACACCGCCTGGATGTTTTCCAGCACGTACCGCGTCTGCTTCTGGATGTCAGACGCATAGTAGGGAAATGCCGGATCGCTCCGGGCCTCGGGAGGAACGCCGGTCCGGTAGTCGGAAGCGATCTGGCCCGCGGCATACAGCGTGTCACCCGCCATCACGCCTTGACAGTAGTGCGCCATGGGCGTGGGTGTGGAGGCACCCTTGATCACGCGCCGCTCGACACCCGGCTTCACGGCAGTGAGATCGATCTCCACGCGGCATCCCGGCACTAGCAAGCCGCTGACCTCGATCGTCGTGCGCGGCGGGGGCGACGGGAAGAACTCTTTCCAGACCTGATCGAAATAGTGAAAGTCGTCGAGGTCCGTCATGAACACCTGCGACTTCACGACATCCTCCAGACCGCAGCCCGCCGCCTCGAATACACCACGAAGGTTTTGCAGCACATAGCGCGTCTGCTTCTGGATGTCGGAGCCGTAATGCGGGAAGGCCGGATCCTGCCGTGCCTCGGGAGCGACGCCGGTCTTGTAGTCCGAAGCGATCTGCCCTGCGGCATACACGGTCTCGCCGGCCACGACACCCTGGCAGTAATGGGCCATGGGCGTCGGTGCCCCGGGCGTTTTTATGACTTCGTGCTTCATTGCGGTCCTCTGGTTTCGAATGCCGGGGGCTTTCAGCCCCCGAGGTAGGCGCGATGCACTTCGGGATCGGCCAACAGGTCCTTCGCCGGGCCGGAGACCGTCACGCGTCCTGTCTCCAGCACATACGCGCGGTCGGCGAGGCGCAACGCGAGCGATGCATTCTGTTCGACCAGCAGCACCGTCGTCCCCTGTTCGCGGATGCCGGCGATCATCTTGCCGATCGTCTCCACCATCAACGGCGCGAGTCCCAGCGACGGCTCGTCGAAAAGAAGCAGCGCGGGCCGCGACATCAGCGCACGCCCGATCGCGACCATCTGCTGCTGCCCGCCCGACAGCGTGCCGGCCAGCTGCTCACGGCGCTCCTTCAGGATGGGAAACGTGTCGAACACGCGCTCGATGTCCTTGCGCACTTCATCCGCGTCGCCGCGGATGAACGCACCCAGTTCGAGATGCTCGAGCACCGACATCTGCGGCCAGATCTTGCGTTCCTCCGGGCAATGCGCAATGCCCAGGCGCACGATGGCGTCGGGAGCCAGTCCCTGGATCGGCTCGCCGCGGAACCTGATCGTTCCGGTGCTCGGCGACAGGAGTCCCGAGATCGTGCGCAGGACCGTGGTCTTGCCGGCGCCATTCGCACCGATCAGCGCCACGAGTTCGCCCGACTCGACCGTCAGCGAGACGTCGTCGAGGACGCGCGTGGGACCGCGATGCAGCGTGACGCTATCGAAGGCGAGCATTGGCATTGGGGTCGACGCCCAGGTAAGCCTCGATCACCTTCGGATCGGCGCGCACTTCCTCCGGTCGGCCCTCCGCGATCTTCTCCCCGTAGTTGATCACGATGACGCGATCGGAAATCGTCATGACCACATGCATGTTGTGCTCGACCAGGATGATCGCGAGGCCCTGGGTCCGCAGCTCGCCGATCAGGCGAACGATGTGCGCGCTTTCCTGGTGGTTCATGCCCGACGCGGGTTCGTCCAGCAACAGCACCGCCGGTCTTGCGGCAAGGGCCTGCGCCAGTTCCAGCAGTCGCTGGTCGCCATAGGGAAGTTGATGTGCGCTCAGCTGCGCCTTGCCCAGAAGCCCGACGACGTCGAGCGCCTCGCGTGCGCGCTCCAGCGGGTCGGGGTCCCCGCGCGCCAGCGCGCCGGCGGCCACGCCGTCGACCAGCGGCAGCGCGCCGAACACCTCGGTCTTCTGGAACGTCCGGATCACGCCGAGCTGCGCGATGCGAAAGGCCGGCAACCGCTCGATGGCCTGGCCACGCAAATGCACGTTGCCCGCAGTCGGCTTGACGCGGCCGGTCAGCACGTTGAACAGCGTGGTCTTGCCCGCGCCATTGGGCCCGATGACACTGAGCACTTCACCGGCGGCGACGGCGAGAGTCACGTCCTTCAGCGCCGTCAGTCCACCGAAGCGGACCGTGACGCCACGGGCTTCAAGAAGCGTCGACATGACGTGCGCGCCAACGCTTGGGTACGACATGCTCGAGCAGCGGGAAGATGATCCCGCGCGGCATGAACAATGTCGTGACGATCAGGATGAGTGCGAAGATGATCATGCGCCAGTGCGATGCCTCGCGCAGCAGCTCGGGCAGGAACGTGAAGATGACCGCGCCGAGCGCCGGGCCGATCAGCGTGCCTTTGCCGCCGAGGATCACCATGATCAGCATGATCGTGACGTACGAAAAATTGAACAGGTCCGGACTGACGAATCCCACGTAGTGCGCATAGAGGCTGCCGGCTCCGCCCGCGAGGGCGGCGCCGACGACGAACGCGATCATGCAGTAGCGGAAGGCGGAAATGCCCAGCGACTCGGCGAGGCCCTCGTTCTCGCGCACCAGCACGAAGGCGCGTCCGATCGACGAACGCACCATCGTGCGACAAAGCAGGAACGCGATGACCGCCGCCGCCAGCACCACGTAATAGAAACGCTCCTTGGATGAGATATCGACGGCGCCGATACCCGGCACGTACAGATTCGGTATCTTGAGCCCCGGCAGGCCCATGAAGCCGCGGGTGACGTCCACCCAGTTGGTGGCGACGAGCTTCATCAGCTCGGCGAATGCCACCGTGATGATGATGAAGCGGTGGCCGCGCGTGCGCAGGATGACGAGGCCCAACAAGAATGCGATGAGACCGGTGAAGAGGGCTGCGGCGGGCAGCCCGATCCACATCGACCACTGGAGGCGCAGCGAAAGCAGCGCGGAGATGTACGCACCCAGCCCGAAGAAAGCCGCGTGTGCCAGCGACAACTGCCCGACGTAGCCGACGATCAGGTCGAGCCCCACTGCGACGATCACGAAAATGGCGGCGACGATGAACAGATGCAGGTAGTAGGAATCATGCACCACGAACGGGATGGCAAGCAGCACCAGCCCGAAGGCCGCCGTCAGCAGGCGCTGCCCGTTCCGGTCAAGCACGCTTGAACAGGCCTTCCGGCCGCAGGAGCAACACGAGGATCACCGCGAAGAAGCCGATGGCGTCCTTCCATCCGGCCGGCATGTAGCCGGCGCCCAGGGCTTCCGCGATGCCGAGCAGGATGCCGCCGACGATCGCGCCGACGAAGCTGCCGAGCCCGCCCAGGATCACCACGATGAAGGCCTTCAACGTGATGATGCCGCCCGCTGTCGGCTCCACCGGGATGAATCCGCCAAGCACCGCGCCGGCAGCGGCCGCGAGGGCCGCGCCGAAAGCGAAGGTGTACATGTAGATGCGGTCGATCCTGATGCCTACCAGCGCGGACGCCTCCTTGTTCTGGAACGTCGCGCGCATTGCCTTGCCCATCCGGGTGCGCCGGATGAGCAGGTGGCCCACGACGATCAGCGCCGCGGTGACTGCCATGGAGAAAATGTACAGCGGCGTCGTATAGATGCCGAAGAAACTGAGAGGCTTGGTGGGGAACGGGTTGGGAATCGACTGCGGCTGCGGCCCCCACAGCATCAAGGCCGAATGCTCCAGAAAGATGGAGAGCCCGATCGTGACGAGCGTCGTCGTCATCAACGGCGCGTCGCGTAATCGCCGGAATATCGAGTGCTGCAGGATGATGGCCAGCACGACGACAAGGACCACGGCGGTCGGCAAGGCGAGAAAATAGTTGAACCCGACCAGGCTCACCAGATAGTAGGCGACGAAGCCGCCGAGCATGTAGAACTCGCCGTGCGCGAAGTTCGCGATGTTCATCACGCCGAAAATCATCGTGAGTCCGATCGCGATCAACGCGTACGCGCAACCGATCAACAGCCCGTTAAAGAGGTGCTGGCCAAGGATGACCATGAAGCACCGCGCTCCGGGGTCAGGGCTTGGCGATTTGCGCCGTGGTCACGACTTCCGGCACGCCGTTCTTCACGAGGCCCAGGTAAACGGTCTGGCCGTACGCCTGGTTCTTGTCGTCGAACTTGATGTTGCCCACGATGCCGTTGTAATCGGTGGACTTCAGCGCCTCGCGGATTTTTTCCGGATCGGTGGTGCCGGCGCGCTTGATGGCATCCACCACGATGTTGATCGCGTTGTGTGCGGCACCCGCGAACTTCGACGGATTTTCGTTCAGCTTGGCGCGGAAATCCTTCACGAACGCCTCGTTGATCGGGCTCTTGATGGTGTACAGGTATTCCACCAGCCCGTATACGCCTTCCGACGTCGGCCCCGCGAGCTTCAGGTAGCTGTCGCTGGTCCACGAACCTTCCCCGATGAGGGGCACGGTGATCCCCAGCTCGCGGATCTGCTTGGTCAATCCCACCGCCTGCTGCGTATTCGCGGCAAGGATGATCGCATCGGGGTTCGAGGCCTTGATCTTGGTGATGTGCGACAGGAACTGGAGCTCGCTTTGCAGGAAATACTCGGTGGCCACGATCTCGCCGCCTGCTTTCTGGATCGCCTTCGGATAGGACGCCACCATCGAGCGGCCCCAGTCGTCGTTGAGCACCAGGAAGGCGAAGCGCTTGGCCTTCACCGCGGTCGGCAACGCGCCCCCGAAGGCATCACCCAGCATCGGCGTGGTGGCCACGGCCCGGAAGAAGTACGGATTGCCTTGCTCGGTGAGCTGCGCCGCCGTTGAGATCCCGGTGATGAGCGGCACCTTGTACTTCTTGGCGACCTCCATCGTGGCCGCCGTCGATGTGCTGCAGAACGCACCGAGCAGGGCGACGACCTTGTCGCGCACCACCAGTTTCTCTGCGGCATTGACCGACTGCGCCGGATTGCAGGCGCCATCCTCGATCACGAGCTGGATCGGACGCCCAAGGACGCCGCCCTTCGCGTTCATGCCGTCGACGATCATCTTGACGGTGTTTACGTAGATGTTCCCGTCGTAGGCCACCGGCCCGGTGAGCGGCTGCACCACACCGATACGCACGGGTTCCTGCGCGCCGGCGAGCGCGAACCAGCTGATGGCGAAATGTGCAACGACGATCCGGAAAAGTGTTTGCGCGCGCATCGGAGATCCCGTCAGTGTGAATACGATGGATGACATGCCTGAAGCTTCGGCACGTTGGTCGATTGCTGTGCTACGTCGGCACAATATACTTTTCACGATGGATTGTATATTGGTGCAGGGGTCCACATCCGGTCAGTACGTAACCGAGCCGTCGTGGACAGCCGCGGCCTCGGGTCGATGTGGACGACGGCGAGGTTCATTGTCGTGGTGTACCGGGCCTGCCAGCCACCCGCGGATCCGGACGGACGGTAGCGCGTATGCCTGCCCGAGCTGCGGTACGGGCTGACACCCGCTCGCTTGGTTGTCACGTTGCGCAGCGGGAGACGGCACCTCGCCGCCACCCGCGCCCGAGCCCCGCAGGGCCATTGCGACCGCATCTTTCACCGACTCAAGGACCCCATGTCACGCCTGCTCCTGCGCCACGCCGACATCATCCACACGTGTGACGACGCGCGTCGAGTCATTCGCGACGGTTACGTGCTCGTCGAAAACGAACGCATCGCGGCGGTGGGGCCGGAGCCGGCCCCTGCGTGCGCCGCGGATGAAGAGCTGTCCGTGGCCGGCTGCCTGGTGACGCCGGGGCTCGTCAACATCCACCACCACCTGTACCAGACGCTGACCCGCGCGATACCGACGGCAACGCGAGCCACGATCCTCGAATGGTTGCAGGTGCTCTATCCGATCTGGGCGGAAATCGATCCGGACGCGTACTACAGGGCAGCGCTGGCCACCAGCTGCGAGCTCCTCTGCTCCGGTTGCACCACCAACGCCGATTTCTCCTACCTGATGCCCGAGACGAATGGCGAAATGGCGATGGAGGAGATCCGCGGCGTTCGCGAGGCCGGCATCCGGTTCGTGCTCGTGCGCGGCGCCATGCCGACGATGGAATCCGACCTTGAGGCACGTCTGCGCCCCCTCATGGGATCGCGTATCGACCGGCTGCTCGATCGTGAAGACGAACTCTTTCCCAAGCTCGAGCAAACGATTCATCGCTACCACTACATGTCCCCCGGCGCGATGCTGCAGGTGGCCATTGGACCCACCAGCGTCACCTACACGCGTCCCCGGTTCATGCGCCGCTTCGCCGACCTCGCGAGCGCGAACGCCTGCGGCCTGCATGTCCACTTCGACCCGCGGCCCGACGAACGCGCGGTGATGCAGCGGCGCGGTGGGCGTCCGATCGACTTCCTGCGCGACTCGGGATGGCTGACCGATCGCACCTGGTTCGCCCATGCCACGCTTCTCGACACCGACGAAATGAAGGCCATCGTGCCGCCGGCGGAGCCTCGCGATTGTCCCCGCTGCATCGTCCGCCTGGGCAAGAAGGTCGCGCGGGTCGGACACTGGCGAAGCCATGGCATCAACGTCGGCATCGGCGTGGATGGCGCAGCGAGCAGCGACATGAGCAACCTCCTCAACGAGATGCGCCTGGCGCTGGTCCTGCATCGTATCGGAGGTTACGAGGACAGCGAGCCGGCAAACCAATGGATGACGCCGCAGGACGTATTGTGGATGGCGACGCGCGGCGGTGCGCGCGCGCTCGGGCGCGACGATATCGGCGAGCTTCGTGCCGGCAAGGCCGCCGACATCGCTGCATTCCCGCTGCGCAGGCTGTCGCATGCCGGAGCAATCACCGACCCGCTCGGTGCCGTGCTCCTTGCCGGCAGCGATCCCTACGCGTCGCTGGTGATTGTCAACGGCCGCGTGCGCGTGCGTGAAGGACACATGGTGGACGTGGACGAGACCCGCGCGCTCGAGGGCGCCAACGCCGCGGCGCTGCGACTACTCCGCGCCGCGCAGCAGAGAACCGGCATCGACCTCGGCGGACAAGACACCGCGTGATCGATCGGCGGGCTGGAGCGTTGCCGCCATCGCCACCGACACGACGTCGTTGCGCAGCGTCGAGATGGCTGCGCATGTGCCTGCCGGCGGTCGCCTCGGCCATCTCGAAGATCGCTTTCACGATCTGCTCGTGCTCGGCGACCGTGACGGACATCAAACCGGGATGGAACGTCGCTTCCCTCCGACAGGCTTCCAGTCGCTTGCCCAGCTCGACGGTCTGCGCCACGAGGTAGCCGTTGTGGCTCGCGTGGTAGATGCACTCGTGGAAGCGCGCGTTTGCGCGGTAGAACTCCTCGGGATCGTTGCTGCGCGCTGCCTTGACACAGGCCTCGTGCGCCGCCGCCAGATCATGCCGGTCCTGGGCATTGTGCCGGCGCGCGGCGAGCATGGCGCATCCGGCTTCGAGCACCGCCATGGCCTCGAACATTTCAGCCAGATCGACGATGGAGTACCGGATGACGAACGCGCCCGCATGCGGGCGAATTTCGATAAGACCCTTGGATGCAAGCAGCCGAAGTGCTTCCCGTACCGGCGCGCGCGACGCTCCATGCCGGGCGCCGATAGTATCTTCGTCCAGCTTGGTGCCCGGCCGCAGCATGCCCGAGACGATGTCGCGCTCGATCGCGATCCTGATTCGATCGGTGCGCGTGCGGGCGGCATCCTTCCCGCCATTTACCGGAACGCCGTCTCCTGCGCCCATCGGTGCGTCTCATCCATCGAGCGGTAGTCAATGAATCATTGTATGCGATCCGATGAAGATCGTATACCGAAAGCGGTCGGTTGCCGCCGGTGTGGTGACATCCGCGCACGACGAAGGGACCGCGGCATGCCCAACATCGCGCGGCAGCAGGCCACGGCGCCGTCGTGCGATATGTTCTCCCGCACGCCTGCCTGCACCTTGAACTGAGCACTGTGAATGCGTCGATGTCGCCGACCGGCCCGACCGCTCTCGATAGTGTCCACGTGTCCGGCAAATCACCCAGTGGACACGCTCAGCGAAATTGCGATGCCACACCCGAACACCGGATCTACGGAAACACTGTCGACCGATGCGCGGCGCAACACCCTGCATTCGATCAACGCGGCGGCCATGTGGCTTGGTTAGCGCGCACTGCGATAGACCTCACGACGATGACCCGCCTTGATGATCTCAACAACCCGCCGCGCTTGACCACGCCATTACTCTACCGTAACGCTCTTCGCCAGATTCCTCGGCTTGTCCACATCCGTCCCGCGCAGCACCGCCGTGTGATACGCGAGGAGCTGCAGCGGCACGACGTGCACGATCGGCGACAGCAGCCCCGCGTACTCGGCCACGCGGATCACGTGTACACCCTCGCTCGCCGTGAGGTGGCTGTCGAGGTCCGCAACGACGTAGAGTTCGCCGCCACGCGCGCGCACTTCCTGCAGATTCGATTTCAACTTTTCGAGCAGCGTGTCGTTCGGCGCAATCGCGACGACGGGCATCTGCGCGTCCACCAGCGCGAGCGGCCCGTGTTTCAACTCGCCGGCGGGGTACGCCTCGGCGTGGATGTAGGAGATCTCCTTCAGCTTCAGCGCACCCTCGAGCGCGATCGGATAGTGCAGACCGCGGCCGAGGAACAGCGCGTGCTGCTTCTTCGCGAACGCCTGCGCCCACGCGATGAGATGCGGCTCGAGCGCGAGCGCGCCCTGGATCGCCGCCGGCAGGTGGCGCAAGCCACGGAACCAGCGCGCCTCGTCGGCGGCGGGCAGGCGCCCGCGCAGCTTGGCGAGCGTCAGCGCCAGCAGGAAATGCGCGACCAGCTGCGTCGTGAATGCCTTGGTCGACGCGACGCCGACCTCGGTGCCGGCACGCGTGAGGAAGGTCAGCGCGGTCTGCCGCACCATCGAGCTGGTCGCGACGTTGCAGATCGCGAGCGTGTGCGCGTGGCCCAGGTCTTCGCGTGCTTCAGCGCGGCGAGCGTGTCCGCGGTCTCGCCCGACTGCGACACGACGACGACCAGCGCATTCGGGTTGGGCACGCTGTCGCGGTAACGGTATTCGCTCGAAATCTCGACGGTGCACGGAATGCCGGCGAGCGTCTCGATCCACTGCTTCGCGACGAGGCTCGAGTAGTAGCTCGTGCCGCACGCGAGGATCAGCACCGCGTCGACGTCGCGCAGCACCGGCTCGGCCCGCGCACCGAAGAGGCCGGCGTCGATCGCGTCGAACCCTTCGAGCGAATCGGCGACGGCGCGCGGCTGCTCGAAGATCTCCTTCTGCATGAAGTGCCGGTAGGGCCCGAGCTCGACGGCGGCCGCCGTCGCGGGCACCTCGACGATCGCGCGCTCGACGCGCTGTCCCTGCGCGTCGTGGATCGCATAGCCCTCGCGCCGCACGTCGGCGACGTCGCCCTCTTCGAGGTACACGACGCGGCTGGTGACGCCGACGAGCGCGGCGGCATCGGACGCAAGGAAGTGGTCGTCCTCGCCCAGCCCGACGACGAGCGGACTGCCCTGCCGCGCGCCGACGACGCGCCCTGGCTCGCGCGACGAGATCACGGCGATCGCGTAGGCACCCTGGAACTCGGCGACGGCGAGCTGCACGGCGCGCAGCAGGTCGCGCTGCGCCGCGCCGTGCCAGTGCGCGTGCACGAGATGGGCGATCGTCTCGCTGTCGGTCTGCGTGTGGAACGTGTAGCCCTGCTTCTGCAGCCGCTCGCGCAGCACTTCGAAGTTTTCGATGATGCCGTTGTGCACGACGGCGATCTCGCCGCCCGACACGTGCGGATGCGCGTTGACCGGCGAGGGCGCGCCATGCGTGGCCGATCGCGTGTGCGAAATGCCGGTGGTGCCCGCGAGATGCCGCGCCTGCGCCTGCGCGTCGAGGTCGACCACCCGCGCCGTCGACACGAGCCGCTCGAGCTTGCCGGCGTGCGCGCTGTCGAGGACGGCGAGCCCCGTCGAGTCGTAGCCGCGGTACTCGAGCCGCCGGATGCCTTCGATGAGGATGGGAATGACGTTGCGGCCGGACGCCGCGCCAACGATGCCGCACATGGGACGACTAGCCCTTCGCGCCGGGTTTGGGAGGTTTGGCCGGCCGCTGCCAGCCTGGAATCGTGACCTGCCGCGCGCGCGCGACCGTCAGCACCCCTGCGGGTGCGTCCTGCGCGATCACGCTGCCCGCGCCGATCGTGGCGCCGGCGCCGACGCTGACGGGCGCGACGAGCACGCAGTTGGAGCCGATGCTCGCGTGGTCGCCGATGACGGTCCTGTGCTTGTTGGCGCCGTCGTAGTTGGCGGTGATGGAGCCGGCGCCGAAGTTGACCGCGCTGCCGATATCCGTGTCGCCGATGTACGCGAGGTGATTCGCCTTCGCGCCGCGGCCGAGCGTGCTTGCCTTCACCTCGACGAAATTGCCGATGTGGACGTCCTCGGCGAGCGTCGCGCCTGGGCGCAGCCGCGCATACGGTCCGATGCGGCAGTTTTCGCCGACCGTCGCGTCCGCGAGGTGCGAGAAGGCCTCGATCGCGGTGCCGGTGGCGGCGATGGTCACGTCGCGCAGCACGCAATAGGGGCCGATCGTCACGTCGTCGCCCAGGCTGACGTCCCCTTCGAACACGTAGCCGACGTCGATGCGCACGTCCCGCCCGCAATCGAGCGCACCGCGGACGTCGATGCGCGCCGGGTCCGCCAACGACACGCCGCGCACCATGAGCGCCTGCGCGCGGCGCGCCTGCAGCTCGCGCTCGACGGCGGCGAGCTGCGCGCGGTCGTTGATGCCGCGCACGTCGCGCTCGTCGGCGGCCACGTGCGCGACCACGGGAATGCCGTCGCGCGCCGCCGCCGCGACGATGTCGGTCAGATAGAACTCGCCCTGCGCGTTATCCGGCGTGAGCGCCGCGACCCAGCGCGCCATGAGCGCGGTCGGCGCGGCCATGATGCCTGGGTTGATCTCGTGGATCGAGCGCTGCGCGACGTCGGCGTCGCGCTCCTCGACGATCGCGTGCACGCGGCCCGCCGCGTCGCGGACGATGCGCCCCAACCCGGCGGGGTCGGGCACTTTCGCGGTCAGCACGGCGAGATGGCCCGACTCGGCTTCGCGCACCAGCGCCGCGAGCGCGTCCGCAGGCACGAGCGGGATGTCGCCGATCGTCACGAGCGTCACGCCGTCGCCGGGGAGCGCGTGCAGCGCCACGCGTGCGGCGTCGCCCGTGCCGCGCGGCGGATCCTGCAGCACGAACACGAGGTCGGGCGCGGCGAGCATTGCGCGCACCCGGTCGGCGCCGTGGCCCACGACGACCGCGATGGCGCGCGGCGCAAGCGACCGCGCGGCGGCAATCACATAGGAAACCAGCGGCCGGCCGGCGAGCGGATGCAGCACCTTGGGCAGCGCCGAGTGCATCCGTTTGCCCTGGCCGGCGGCCAGGACGACTACGTTGAGCGGAGAGGCCACGGGATCGCGGTGTGCAAAGACGGTCGATGATACGCCAGCGTTCGGCCCGGGGCTGGCGGCGGCGGGATGCGTGCACCGCCGGGTCGTGCGCGCGCGGGCCCCAGATGTTACAGTTTTGCGCCATTCCTATGACATTGCCCGTCGCCAGCCGGTTCCGTCCGAAGAACCGCCGGCGCCCCAGGAGGAAACCGATGCCCCGCCTTGCCGCCCTCGCCATCGGCGCGCTGCTGCTGGCCGCGACCGCCACGACCGCATTCGCCGACGACTGCAAGCACCGCGGCGAGCTCGACGACGCGTACTGCGACGAGAACAACGACATGGTCGCCGACGCGCCCAGGGACCCGAAGAAGTTCAGGAACCCGTCGACGCTGGTCTTCGCGTACACGCCGATCGAGGATCCGGCCGTCTACCAGAATCTCTTCAAGCCGTTCACCGAGTACCTCGCGGCGTGCACGGACAAGAAGGTCGCCTACTTCAGCGTGCAGTCGAACGCGGCGGAGATCGAGGCGATGCGCGCCGGGCGCCTGCACATCGGCGGCTTCGCGAGCGGGCAGACGGGGTTCGCCGTCAATCTGGCGGGCGCGGTGCCGTTCGCGATCAAGGGGGACGACAAGGGGCCGCGCACGTACAACCAGATCGTCGTCGTGAAGGCGTCGAGCCCGTACCGGACGCTCGCCGACCTCAAGGGCAGGAAGGTCGCCCACACGTCGCCGTCGTCGAACTCGGGCAACATGGCGCCGCGCGCGCTGTTGCCGGCGGAAGGGCTCACGCCCGACAAGGACTACAAGGTCGTGTACTCGGGCAAGCACGACCAGTCGCTGCTCGGCGTGATGTCGGGCGACTACGACGCCGCGACGATCACGTCGGACATCTACGACCGCTTCGTCAATCGCGGCATGATCAAGGCGGACGACGTGCGGATCCTGTTCCGGAGCGGCGGCTTCCCGACGTCCGCGTTCG
>CAVPXB010000006.1:0-18365 GCA_963709525.1 uncultured beta proteobacterium | reverse complement strand
GCGGTCACGTGCGGCGGCAGGCCGACCATGAGCTTCGGATCGAGCGCGATCGCCGCTGGAGAAAGCTTGTTGTCGACCATGGCGAATTTCCGCCCGCCCCCCGGATCCCAGACCACGGAAGCGACGGTCACCTCCGAGCTGCTGCCCGCCGTAGTCGGAATTGCGAAGAACGGCAAGACGGAGCGCGGACCGTGAAGTAGCCATCGCCGCGGTCGCATGGATGGCATCGATATCAGCGCCACCGGCATCCAGCATCAGAAGCAGCGGTTCGACGCCATCGATGGCAAGCGCACCAGCAACGAGATCGCCCCGTGGGCGGCTCGACGCGACGCCGCGAGGGTGTTGTTCGAGGGGCTCTGGTAGTATGGCCTGATCGTATTCGACACCTCGCGCCCGCCGGGACGTTGGGCCGACGGCGAGACGCGCTCGTAAGAGGAGCACGGATCCATGTCCGACAGGGCGGGCATGCGCGCCAAATCGATACGCACCATCGGCCCGGAGAATTCGATGAAGGAAACGCTGACAGTCGTCGCCATGAACATGGTCGTGATCATTCATGCCATGGCACTGCTGGTCGTCGCTTTCGGGACCGTGCAGGCTTTCATCCGGAGCTTTCGCGCGATGCTCGAGGCCATCGGCGACCGGCCAGCATTTCCATGCTGCGTACATTCAGTACGCGCGCTGGCTGGTGGGCGGGCTGACCTTTCAGCTTGCCGCCGACATCGTCGAGTCCGCCTTCTCGCCAAGCTGGGATGAAATCGGGCGCCTTGCTGCCATCGCGGTGATCCGGACCTTCGTCAACTTCTTCCTCGAACGTGATCTTGCCCAGGTGGAAAAGCGCGAGGCCGCGTCGAGCAGGCTGACGGCGGCCGAGGGCACACCGTAGAACATTCACACCACACCGCGCTGTATTTTCCGCCGCGAGCAGCTCTCTTGCGAAGGCCATTGATCTCATGAACCCGATCTTTTTCAAACGCTCAATCACGGCTGTCGCGCTGGGCATCGGCGCGTTGGCCTCGAACACCACAGCGGCCGGTGGCATCAGCCTCTACGAGGTCGGCACCGCGGACGTCGGCCTCGCGTCAGCGGGATACTCGGCAAGGGCGCAGGACGCGTCGACCGTGTTCACCAATCCCGCCGGCATGACGCGGCTCTCCGGCGACCAGCTCACGCTCGGCGCGCAGTTGCTCTACGGCGACCTGGGCTTCTCGATCGGGCAGGGAACCACGCCGGCGCTCGGTGGCAATGCCGGCGGCAATCCGGTGGGATGGTTGCCTGGCGGCGGCCTGTTCTATTCGCACAGCGTTTCGCCGGATTTCAAGATCGGCCTCGCGATCACCGGCAACTTCGGATCGGTCGTGAAGTACGACGATGGCTGGGTTGGACGATACCGTGCGCAGGAGGGAACGCTGCTCGGATGTCTCGATCCTCCCGTCGGCCGCGTGGCGCGTCAACGAGAATCTCTCGGTGGGCGCCAGCCTCAACGCGATGGTCGCCAAGCTCGAAAACAAGGTGGCGGTCAACAACATCATCGGGTCCGACGGCAGTCTCTCGCTCGACGACAACGCGTGGGGCTTCGGCGCCAACGTCGGGCTGCTCTACGAAGCGAATCGCGGCACGCGCTTCGGCATCACCTACACCTCGCCGGTCAAGCTCGACTTCAACGCGCAGCCGCAGTGGAGCGATCTCGGCCCCGGAATCCGGACCTTGCTCGCGTCGCGGGGCCTGCTGGATGCGAACGTCGACCTCGGCGTCACGGTCCCGCAGGGCGTGAACGCGAGCTTCTACCACGAGATCGATCCGCGCTGGGCCGTCCTGGGCAGCGTCGGCTGGCAGCAATGGTCGAAGTTCGGCGAGGTGGACGTCGGGGTCGACTCCAGCAATCCCGTCGGACTGACCACCAAACTGAACTTCAAGGACACCTGGCACGTCGCCGGCGGGGCGCAATACAAATGGTCCGATGCGTGGCTGCTCAACGCGGGCATCGCCTACGACTCGGGATTCCAGGACAACAACGCCGTCGCGCTGGCGCTGCCTGCAAACGCCGCCTGGCGTTTCGGGATCGGCGCCCAGAAGGAGGAATCGAAGACGTTCAACTGGGGGTTGAGCTTCGAATACCTGTACGGGGGAAGCCTGCATTCGAACATTGCCGGCAGCGCGCCCGTCGCGCTGGGCGGTCGCGGCGACGTGGTCGGCTCGTTCAACGACGTCAGGTTTCTTTTCCTCGCCGCCAACTTCAACTGGAAGTTCTGATCGTGGACGGTTAGGTGATCACCTGATGCTATTTGTCCACTGGCAATTTTGTTGAAATGCGGGTGGTGCATCCATCATTCGTCCTTCGACAAGCTCAGGACGGTAACGTGATGATTCTGCGGTAGCCAAGTATCCGTTCGTGGTGAGCCTGTCGAACCATGAACGGATTTTCAACGAACTGCTAATCAAGCTTCCAGGAAATGAGTCAATGAATCCCGAATCCATGCAACATCGCACCGCCTCCACCCTCGCCTGCCTGCTTGCGACAGTGGCCCTTGTCACGACCGGGCCGGCGAACGCGCAACCCAAGGGAGCCTACGAGACCCCGCCCGTCCTTGCGGGCGCCGAACTCGCACCCGCTGCGCTGCTGAAAGGACCGCTGCACGCCGTGGCCGAGCCGATAACACTGGAAGGCTTCTTCGGGCGTTTTGTGATCGAGTCCAGGTTCGGCAAATTCTCCGTCGCAGGCGTGAACATGCTGGCGGTGCGCGTGAACGAGTTGCAGGCGATCGAGGCGCTGCAGGAGGTGCAGAAGAGCCAGGCGTTCCAGGATTCGCTGGTGCGCGCCGCATCGGCGCCGGTCCAGTTCGTGCAGAGCGCGGTGGCCGATCCGAGGGGTACCGTCGAGAGCGTCGGACAGGGCCTGGGCAACGTGCTGGGGCGCGCCGGTTTCCTCGCCCGGTCGGGCGCCCAATCGGTGGCGGACAGCACAAGCAGCGCTTCGCCTGCCGTGTCCGGCCTCCCGTCAGCCCCGGCAGGGGAAACCATTCCCTCCGCGTTCACCGGCGATCCCTTCGGCTACAACAAGGCGCGCCGCGACTGGGCGAGGCAACTCAACATCGACCCCTACACGTCCAACCCGGTGCTGAGGCCGCTGCTCGACAACGCGTCGGCGGCGAGCTTTGCCGGCAGTTTCGCGATCAACACGGCCATCGGCGCCGTCTCGATGGGGGCCAACCTCGTCGTCGGATTCGACACGGACGTTCGCGATGCCGTGTGGAACCAGCCCGCGGTCGACCTGGCCCGACAGAACGAGGCGCGGCTTCTTGGCATGGGCGTAAGCGCGCGCACCACCCGCGATTTCCTGCGCAACCGGTGGTTCACGCCATCGCTGCAGACCGCGCTGGTCATTGCATTGGGAAAGATGGGCGGCATTGCCGGCGCGGAATCCGTGATCCAGGTCGCCTCCCGGGTGCAGGGCGAGACCTACGTCCGGTTCCTCGTGGAATCGGTGCGGATGCTGGGCCAGTACCAGGGGAAGGACGCCCGGCTCGCCAAGCTCCGGATGAGCGGCATCGTGCCGGTGGGCGTCGCGGAAGACGGGACGCCGGTGATCGCGGCCGCGATCGACTACGCCTGGTGGGACAAGGCCGCTGCCGAATTCGCGCAGCGCAAGGAACTGAAGGCGAAGCGGAGGGTGCTGCTGGTTACGGGCATCGCAAGCGACCGGGCGATGCAGGAATTCGAGAAGTCGGGCTGGGTGCTGCGCAGCGGATTGCGGCCCTGATCGCGCGCCGCATTGGCACCGGTGACCGTATAAGCGGTCAGCTTCCGTCGCGGATCACGCGGCACGACTCGATGTCGAACGTTACCGGGCCGATCGTCAGCGTGTCCTGATCGCGGAACCCGGCGGCAAACCGCAGAAAACGCTCGGCGTCGGCAAAATTGCTCGCCAATCCGAACGATACGCGGATCGCGCCGGCGCTCTTGCCGCCGCGATGCGCAATCACCTCGAGGAAGCGCGGCAGCGTGATGTCCGCGCCCTCCGCGAGCCCCGCGCGCATGTCGTCCTCGGTCAGCCCTTCGGCCGTTTCGCCGGCACCCGGATTGCAGAAGCATCCTGTCCTGAGCGATATGCGTTGCGCCCCCGCGAGCTCCTCGATCCTCCGGTAATCGAGCAGGCGGCCGTTCGGATCGTAGAAGTTCATCGCCACGGTGCCGCCGCGACGCGTCGACGTGGCCGGTCCGTACAGGCGCACCATGGGGCGCCCATTGGCGTGGCGAAGCGCGAGCAGTTCCGTCAGCAGCCAGTCGGTGAGGCAGTCGACGCGCGTCTGAATCGTGTCCATGCCGACGCGCTCGAGAAGGCGGAGACCGCTCTGCACGGCGGGAATGCTCAGGTAGTTGAGCGTGCCGTCTTCGAAACCCGCTTCGCGCGGCGCGAGCACATGAAGTCGTCCCTGCACGGTGGCGAAGTTCACGGTGCCGCCGGCGAACCACGGGCGCCGAAGCCGGCTCAGCATCCCATTGCGGATCAGCAGGCAGCCCACCCCGGTGGGGTAGCCGAACATCTTGTAGAACGAGATCGTCACGAAGTCGGGCGCCACCGCGCGGAGGTCGAGACGATTGGTTGGCACGAACGCGGCCGCGTCGAGCAGCACGCGCCAGCCGCGGTCGCGCGCGGCATCGATGAGCTCGAGTGGATGCTTCACGCCGGAGAAATTGGACTGTGCGGGGAACGCCAGCAGGTTGGCACACGACGGGTCTGCCCGCGCGAGCAGCGCGTCCATGGCGGGGGCATCGATGCGCAGATCGGGCGTGGTCAGCGGGGCGTAATCGACGACGGCGCCTTTCGCGCGCGCGAACTCACGGATGCCGTTGACCGAGTTGTGGTTGTCGACCGTCAGCAGCAATCGCCCGCCAGCGTCGAACGGATACGACTCGCCCACGAGCTTCAACGCCCCGGACGCATTCAGGGTGAAAACGGCGGTGTACTCGCCCGTGCCGTTGAAGTAGGCCAGCACCGAGGCGCGCGTCCGCTCGACCAGCTGCGTCGTGTCCGTCGAACTCGGATTGGCCGAGTGCGGATTGCCGAATACGTGCTCGTCGAGCAGTTGCGCGTGCTCTCGGACTTGAGACGCGGCATGGAGGCCGCCACCCGTATAGTCGAGATACGTCTGCTTCTGCGAGTCGAGCCGGCCGTACTCCGACGCCCGCAGTTCGTCGAGGGTGCTCGTGGCCGAGTAGGCCGGGTGGCCGGCGAGGAATTGTGCGAACGCTGTCACACCGCGGATTCTAATCGACCGTCGCGCCGAATTCATGGAGCGACGGGGCCAATCCGTGGCAGGAGAACAATCTGCCGGCAAGGTTCGAGGCAACGCGCCGACCACGACCCAGGCGCGCCGCCTATCCCTGCCGCCAAGGCAGCCCGTGAAAGCGCCAGCCACTCCTTGCGGCCGCGCTGCGCGTGCTCGTCGGGGTCGCCTTCGAATCCTTCGAGAATGTTGTACGCCTCGATCCCCAGCTCGGTCGCACGCCTGGCCGCCGAGATCGAGCGTACACCGCTGCGGCACAGCAGCACGGCCTTCCTGCCTTTCGGCACCGCAGTACGCAGCGCTTCGTCGAACGTACTGTTCATGGCCATCCCCGGCCACTGTTTCCACGCGATTGGCATGGCGTCCGGAATGAAGCCCACCCACTCGCGCTCGGCGTCGGTGCGCACGTCGATCAGCACGGCGTCGCCGGCGCGCCACCACTTGTAGGCGAGCTGCGGCGACACGTCGCCCGCATAGCCGGCCGCGGGCCGGGCGTGGAGCAGCGCTCCGCCGCCGGCATCGTGCCGGATGCCGGACGTGAGGTTCGCGGGAACGGCCTCGTCGATACGTCTGGGCGGAGGCAGATGGAGCGCAGCCATGATGGCGACGAATTCAGCAAGCGTCTTGCCGGCAAACCGCGCGTTGCCCGCCTTCTCGGCGCCGATGGTCGAGTGCGTCTGGCCGTGATAGTCGTGCCCGGGCCAGACGGTCGTGTCCTCGGGCAGCGCGAACAGCACCTGGGTGATGCTGCGGTACATCGCCTCGGAACTGCCCGATTGAAAGTCGGTGCGGCCGCAGCCGTTGATCAGCAGCGTATCGCCGGTGAACACCTGATCGCGCCACACGTAGCACATGCTCCCGGCGTGTGCCCCGGCGTGTGCAGCGCCCGGATTTCCTCGCCGCCGAACCGCAGCGTATCGCCGTCCTTCAGTTGCACGGCGGCGGTCGTGATGCCGCAGCCCTCGGGCGCTGCCGTCAGGGCGCCGGTGTGCTCGGCCAGCATGCCGGCGCTGGTGATGTGGTCGGCGTGCGCGTGCGTCTCCAACGTCCAGACGAGCTTCAGGCCGAAGGTTCGCAACTGCGCCAGGTCGCGCTCGATCTCTTCGTCGATGGGATCGATGATCAACGCGTCGCGCGTCGCCTCGTCGAACAGGATGTACGTATAGGTGCAGGACGCGGGATCGAAGAGCTGGATTGGCTGCATGATGGCGGGCGCTTTCGGGTGTTTGACCGCGCAACGATACCAAATCGTCGGCGAAGGAGTTGGCCGATCTCCGCCGGCAGGAGCAACGTCGATCCGACGCTGACTGCCGTGGTCAAACCTTGGGCACTGCACCTGAATCACGTCGCCAGCCGCTCTCCCGCTACAATCCGGCATGACCGACGCCTCCGTTTCGTCCGCGCCGCCGCCGACCTGGCGCGAGGCACTCCTGAACCGGCGGATGCTGATCTGCATCTTCACCGGATTCTCGTCCGGCCTGCCGCTCTACCTGCTCATCAATCTGCTGCCCGCGTGGTTGCGCTCCGAGCACGTGGACCTGAAAGCGATCGGGCTCTTCGCGCTGATCCAGCTGCCCTACACCTGGAAATTCCTCTGGTCGCCGCTGATCGACCGTTACGCCCTGCCGCTGCTGGGCCGGCGCCGCGGCTGGATGCTCGCCACGCAATTGCTGCTGCTGGTCTCGATTCCGGCGTTCGGCCAGTTCAACCCCCAATTCGATATCTGGACCATCGCCTACATCGCCACCGCGGTGGCGTTCTTCAGCGCCAGCCAGGACATCGTGCTCGACGCCTTCCGGCGCGAGATCCTGCCCGATGTCGAGCTGGGACTCGGCAACGCCATCCACGTCAACGCGTACCGGATCTCGAGCCTCATTCCCGGTGCGCTGGCGCTGATCCTCGCCGACCACCTGCCATGGTCCGCGGTGTTCTGGATCACCGCGTTGTTCATGCTGCCGGGGGTGCTGCTCACCTTCGCTGTTGACGAGCCGCTGCTTGCCCGCAAGGGTCCGCGCACGCTCGCCGACGCCGTGGTCGAGCCGTTTCGCGAGTTCATCCGCCGCGACGGATGGCGCCAGGCGCTGCTGGTCCTGTTGTTCATCTTTCTCTACAAGCTGGGCGACAGCATGGCGACGGCGCTGGCGACGCCGTTCTACCTCGACATGGGCTTCACCAAGTCGCAGATCGGCATCGTCGCCAAGAACGCGGGACTCTGGGCGAGTGTCATCGGCGGCATGCTGGGCGGCTTGTGGATGCTGAAGATCGGCATCAACCGCGGCCTGTGGGTGTTCGGCGTCGTCCAGGTGGTGTCCATCCTCGGCTTTGCGTGGCTCGCCTGGGAGCATCGCCCCGACACGCTGCTGCTGGCGGGCGTGATCGCGTTCGAGGCGCTGGGCGTGGGGCTCGGGACCGCGGCGTTCATTGCCTACATCGCACGGGCGACCGATCCGCGCTATACGGCCACCCAGTTCGCGCTGTTCACGAGCCTGGCTGCCTTGCCGCGGACGGTCGTCAATGCGTCGACGGGCTGGATCGTCGAACAGACGGGCTGGTTCGCGTTCTTTCTGATCTGCACGACGCTCGCCCTGCCCGGGATGGCATTACTCTTGCGTATCGCCCCCTGGAACGAACCGGCGCGAGCCGGTCGAACGGAGGAGGAGGCCAAGCCATGAACCGGCAGAAATTCACCGCGATTGCACACCGCGACCACGATCACTGCAACCCAGTCTCGACGGTCAAGATCGAGCGCCTGCTCGACCTGCTGCCGCTCGAACCGAACTCGCGGGTGCTGGACCTGGGCTGCGGCCGCGCCGAGCTCGCGCTGCGGATCATCGAACGCTTCGGCGCCTCGGTGATCGCGATCGACCATTCGTCGTTCATGCTCGACGCCGCGCGCGAGCGCGCCGAGTGGACCGGGGCACTGGGGCGGCTGCATCTCGACGACATGGATATCGGCCGTTACGAAGCGGATCCCGAAACCTTCCACCTGACCGTGATGATGGGCGCGGGCGGCATCGCGGGGGGCATGCCGGGGATCTACGGCAAGCTCCGGGGCTGGACGCGTGCCGGCGGCTACCTGCTCGTGGGCGAGGGCTATTGGAAGCAGAAGCCGGCGGCCGACTACCTCGCGTTCCTGGGCGGGACGGAGGGCCAGTACCTCACGCATCGCGGCAACGTCCAGGCCGGCATCGACGCCGGCTTGATCCCCATGCACGCGGTCACCGCATCGCTGGACGAGTGGGATGAGTACGAGTGGAAGTACAGCCGCTCGATCGAGCGCTATGCGCGCGAGCAGCCCGACGATGCCGAAGTTCCCGCGATGCTGGAGCGGATTCGCCGCTGGCGCGATGCGTACCTGCGCTGGGGACGCGATACGCTGGGTTTCGGCGTCTACCTGTTTCATCGTCCCGGCGCGGGTGAAGGCTGATCCCAAGTACCCCGATTCGCAAATACGCCCACATGAAATCGCGCCTTTCGGGCCATGGCGGCGTTGCAAATCCTCGCGATACCACGAGGTATCGCTGCGGTTTGCGCCTTGCCCTGACCCGAAACGCATCGATTTCATTGCGTGTGCGTACTTACGAATCGGTGTACTAAGCGTCGAGTTTCTCCAGTGCTTCGGAAAGTTCCAGCCACTCCGTTTCGGCACGCGCGAGCTGCCAGGCGAGATCGCCCTGGCGTGCGATTCTGTCCTTGAGCGCCTCGCGATTGGCGTCGACATACGCCTCCGGCAACAGCAGCCATTCCTCGATCGACTTCTTCTCGGTGGCGAGGTCGTGCAGCGTCTTGTCGACGCGACTCAAACGCTCGACCAGCGGCTTTCGCTGCGCATAGCTCCTTTGTCGGGTTTCGGCCTGCGCCCGCTTCTGCGCCTTGCGGTCGGCGTTGCCGGGCGGTGATTCGTTCGCCGCAGCCTGCGGGTCGGTCGCACGCGCGCGCGCATTCAGCACCCAGTCGCGGTAATCGTCGAGATCGCCGTCGAACGGGGCGACGGTGCCGTCGTTGACCAGCCACAGTTGGTCGGTGGTCGCGCGCAACAGATGGCGATCGTGCGCGACGACGATCAGCGCGCCGTCGTAATCCTGCAGCGCCTCGGCCAGCGCCTCGCGCATCTCGATGTCGAGGTGGTTCGTCGGCTCGTCGAGCAACAGGAGGCTGGGCTTGTCGCGCACCAGCAGCGCCAGCGTGAGCCGCGCCTTCTCGCCCCCGGAAAAGCGCCCGACCGGGGCGGTCGCCATGTCGCCGCGAAAGTCGAATCCGCCCAGGAAATCGCGCAGTTCCTGCTCGCGTACAGTGGGGTCGAGGCGCGCGAGGTGCCACAGCGGCGTCTCGTCGGTGCGCAACTGCTCGACCTGGTGCTGCGCAAAGTAGCCGATGCGCAGTCCCTGCGCGGTCAGTCGTTCGCCGGCCTGCGGGACAAGCGTGCCGGCAATCGCTTTCAACAGCGTCGACTTGCCGGCGCCGTTGGGTCCCAGCAGGCCGACGCGGTCGCCGGCGAGCAGGGTCCAGTCGACGTCCGGCAACACCGGGGGCTTGCCGTCGTAGCCCAGTGTCACGTGCTCGAGCCGAACCAGCTGGCGCGCGGACAGCCCGGTCGGCGCGAAGGAAAACTCGAACGGACTGTCGACGTGCGCAGCGGCGATCCGCTCCATCCGTTCCAGCGCCTTGATGCGGCTCTGCGCCTGCTTGGCCTTGGTGGCCTTGGCGCGGAAGCGATCGACGAATGCCTGCAGATGGGCGATCTGCCGCTGCTGCTTCACGTAGGTTGCCTGCTGCAGCGCGAACTGCTGCGCCCGCTCGCGCTCGAACTGCGAGTAGTTGCCGCCGTAGGTCTTGAGCTTCTGCTGATCGACGTGGACGATGCCGTCGACGACGCCGTCGAGGAAATCGCGATCGTGGGTGATCAGCAGCAGCGTGCCCGGGTAGCGGCGCAGCCAGTCCTCCAGCCACAGCACGGCGTCGAGATCGAGGTGGTTGGTGGGCTCGTCGAGCAGCAGCAGGTCCGACCGGCACATCAGCGCCTGCGCCAGATTCAAGCGCATTCGCCAGCCGCCGGAAAAGCTCGCCACCGGATCGGCGTGGCGCTCGGTCGGAAAGCCCAGCCCGGAGAGCAGCATCGCCGCACGGGCGCGTGCCGAGTAGCCGCCGATGGCCTCGAAGCGATGATGAAGCTCCGCCAAGGCTTCACCCCCGACGTGCGGATCGGAGGCGTGGTCGGCTTCGGTGACCGCGAGCTCGCGCTCGATCTCGCGCAGCTCGGTGTCGCCATCCTGCACGAACTCGATCGCGGCAGCGTCGACTGCAGGGGTTTCCTGCGCGACGTGGGCGATGGTCCAGGCACCGGGAATTTCGACGTCGCCCGCGTCGGCGACGATCTCGCCGCGCAGCAGGGCAAACAGGCTCGACTTGCCCGCGCCGTTGGCGCCGATCAGTCCGACCTTGTGGCCATCGTAAACGGTCATGCTCGCGCCATCGAGCAGGCGCTTGGCCCCACGCGCGAGAACGAGGTTGGTGATGCGCAGCACGCTATTGGTCAGGCATGAATAGGATTGAACCGTTCGCCCTGAGCTTGTCGAAGGGTCTGCCGCGAGTTGATCGAAGGGGCTTCGACGGGCTCAGCCCGAACGGAAATTGATACATCACGGTGCCCGATCAGGCCCCGCGGGGCTCCAGTCGTAATCGATGATCAGCGGCGCGTGGTCGGAAAAGCGCCGGTTGGTGTAGATCTTCGCCGCGGTGGCGCTGGCGGCGAGCCTGGGCGTGGCGATCTGGTAGTCGATCCGCCAGCCCACGTTCTTTTCCCACGCCAGCCCACGATTCGACCACCACGTGTATTGCTCGGGGCGCGGGTCGAGGCGCCGGAAGACATCGACAAAACCCAGCTCGTCGAAGACCCGGGTGAGCCACGCACGCTCCTCGGGCAGGAAGCCCGAATTCTTCTGGTTGCTGCGCCAGTTCCTGAGGTCGATGGGCTGGTGGGCGATGTTCCAGTCGCCGCACAGCAGGATCTCGCGCCCGCTTTCGCGCAGGCGGGTTAGGTGCGGCAGAAAAACGTCGAGAAAGCGGTATTTCGACTCCTGCCGGTGCGGCCCGCTCGACCCCGAGGGCAGGTAGAGGTTGACGATGGTCAGGTTGTCGCAATGCGCCTCGAGGTAGCGGCCCTCGGCATCGAATTCGGGAACGCCGAAGCCGGTGGCGAACCGCGACGGCGTTTTGGCGTACGTGGCCACGCCGCTGTAGCCTTTGCGCTGCGCCGGAAAGAACGCTGCGTGCGAGCGGCGCGGTGCGCGCAGCGGGCGCGGCACGTCGTCCGCAGTTGCCCTGATCTCCTGCAGGCAGACGATGTCCCAGGGCTCGGCGCGGGCGAGCCAGCGGGCGAAGCCGCGGCGCTCGGCGGAGCGAATGCCGTTGACGTTCAGGGTGATGACGCGCATCGACGATGCAAGCGGCCGGCCGGCCGCGGGAAGAAAATCGGAAGCCGCGAGTGTACACGCTCGTCGGGGCCCGACCGCCGCGCGGGCGGTATACTGCGCCCGACCGGTATCGAGTGGAATCGCGATGATCGATTTTCGCCAGCAGTTCCTGGCCTTTGCGTTGGCACGTGACGTGCTTCGTTTTGGGCAATTCGTCACCAAGGCGGGCCGCCAGACGCCCTATTTTTTCAACACCGGATTGTTCGACGACGGCGAAAGCCTGCGGCAGCTCGGGCGTTTTTATGCCCAGGCGTTGCTGGCGTCGGGGGTTGCCTGCGATCATCTGTTCGGGCCGGCGTACAAGGGCATCACCCTGGCGGCGGCGACGGCGATCGCGCTTGCCGAAAAAGGGCAGAATCTGCCGTTCAGTTTCAACCGGAAGGAAACGAAGGACCATGGCGAAGGCGGATCCATCGTTGGCGCCAAACTCGCGGGACGGGTGATGATCGTCGACGACGTGATCACGGATGGCGGCGCCAAGCGCGAGGCGATCGAACTGATCCAGCGCGAGGGCGCGCGGCCGGTTGGGGTGTTGATCGCGTTTGATCGTATGGAACGAGGTCGCGGCGAAACCTCGGCGGTGCAGGAGCTTGCGCGCGACTACGGCATTCCCGTGATCGCCATTGCGACCCTCGCGGATTTGACGCGCTTCATCGCCGGCGAGCCGCGGCTTGGTTCGCAGCTCGCAGCGGTCGAAGCCTACCGGGCGATGTACGGCGTTGCCGGGGCCTGACGCGGGCGCCAGGTCGCGCACTCAAGCCAGAATCAGTTCAACGGAGCGGTCTGAATTGAAGTACAGCCAACAGCGGACGTCGGAAACACGCGGCAGAGCGGAGCCGGGTTGGTTCGCGTGCGCGCGATCGCGCTTCATCACCGTGCTGCTGTTTGCCATGGCACTCGCCGCCGGCGCGCAGGGCGCGGTCGCCGCTACCTACAAATGGATCGATGACAAGGGCGTCGTCCACTACAGCGACAAGCTGCCGCCCGAAGCCGTCAACAAGGGCACGACCGAACTCAGCAAGGAAGGCGTTCCCCTTCGCCGCACTGACCCCCCCCCACGTCCGAGCAGCAGCGGGCCCGCGCGGCGGAAGACGAGCGCGCGCGCCAGGCGGCGAAGCAACGGGACGAGGCCGAGCGCCGCGACCGGGCGCTGCTCGCCTCGTATACCGATGAAGGCGAAGTCGACCTGGCGCGCGATCGCACGCTGGCGACCATCGAGGCCGTCCTGGCCTCGGCGCAGGCTTACACCGACCAGCTCGGCAAGCGCCGCACCGAGGTCGAGATGCGCCGGGCCACGTATCGCGACAAGCCGGTTCCGCCGGTGCTGGACCGGGAACTCGAAAGCATCGCCGCCGAACTCGAACGGCAGGCCAGCCTCATGGCCCAGAAACGCGCCGAACGTGCAGCGACAATCGCCCGGTACGAGGCCGATCGCGCGCGCTGGCGCGAATTGAAACTTGCCGCCAAGCCCGCACCCGCGGGCGACGCCGGCCGCAACGGCTCGAATCCGCCCGCAAAGCCGCCGAAGTAGCCGCGGGTCCGGCCTGCGTCCGCACACGAGGCGTGCCCAAAGGCGCGTTCCGCTGCGATAATTGCAGCTTCGTCGTCGCTGCCGCTCCCGACCTGACCATGGCTCAATACGTGTACACGATGAATCGCGTGGGCAAGATCGTGCCGCCCAAGCGTTTCATCCTCAAGGACATCTCGCTGTCGTTCTTTCCGGGCGCCAAGATCGGCGTGCTGGGCGTCAATGGATCCGGCAAATCGAGCTTGCTGCGGATCATGGCCGGCGAGGACCGCGAATTCGAAGGCGAAGCGGTGCCGATGCCCAACATGCGCATCGGCTTCCTGCCGCAGGAGCCGCGCCTCGACGCCGAACAAACGGTTCGGGAGGCGGTCGAGCAGGGCCTCTCCGATGTGCTCGAGGCGAAACAGAAGCTCGAGGAAATCTACGCCGCGTATGCCGAGCCCGACGCGGATTTCGACCAGCTTGCCGCCCAACAGGCGAAGTACGAGGCGATCATCGCGGCGTCGGGCGCCGGCAGCGAACTGCAGATGGAGATTGCCGCCGATGCATTGCGACTGCCGTCGTGGGACGCGAAGATCGGCGTGCTCTCGGGGGGCGAAAAACGGCGGGTGGCGCTGTGCCGTCTGCTGTTGTCGAAGCCCGACATGCTGCTGCTCGACGAACCGACCAACCACCTCGACGCCGAGAGCGTCGACTGGCTGGAGCAGTTTCTGCAGAAGTTTCCCGGTACGGTGATCGCCGTCACCCACGACCGCTACTTTCTCGACAACGCCGCCGAGTGGATTCTCGAGCTCGATCGTGGCTACGGCATTCCGTGGAAGGGCAACTACAGTTCGTGGCTCGAGCAAAAGGAGGCGCGACTCCAGACCGAGGCCAGGCAGGAAGGCGCGCGCATCAAGGCGATGCAGAAGGAGCTGGAGTGGGTGCGCCAGAACCCCAAGGGGCGACAGGCGAAGAGCAAGGCGCGCATCGCCCGCTTCGAGGAGTTGTCGTCGCACGAGCACCAGAAGCGCAACGAAACGCAGGAGATCTTCATCCCGGTGGCCGAACGCCTGGGCAACGAGGTGATCGAGTTCAAGGGCGTGTCCAAGGGTTACGGCGACCGCCTCCTGATCGATGACCTGTCGTTTCGCGTGCCTGCGGGAGCGATCGTCGGCATCATCGGTCCCAACGGCGCCGGCAAGACGACGCTGTTCAAGCTCATCACCGGCGCCGAGAAGCCCGACGGCGGGAAGATCGCCATCGGCAGCACCGCGAGCATTGCGGTCGTCGACCAGTCGCGCGAGGCGCTGCCGGACGGCAAGACTGTCTGGGAGGCGATCTCCGGCGGGCTCGACATCCTCAGCGTCGGCCGCTTCGAGATGCCCTCGCGCGCGTACCTCGGCCGCTTCAACTTCAAGGGCGCCGACCAGCAGAAGATCGTCGGCCAGCTCTCCGGCGGCGAGCGGGGGCGGCTGCACCTCGCCGCGACGCTGCTGAAGGGCGGCAACGTGCTGCTGCTCGACGAGCCCTCGAACGACCTTGACGTCGAGACGCTGCGCGCGCTCGAGGATGCACTGCTGGAGTTTGCCGGCAGCGTGCTGGTGATCTCGCACGACCGCTGGTTCCTCGACCGCATCGCGACGCATATCCTCGCCTGCGAAAGCGACTCGCAGTGGCGTTTCTTCGAGGGCAACTATCAGGAGTACGAGGCCGACAAGAAGAAGCGCCTCGGCGAAGAGGGCGCGCGCCCGCACCGCATTCGCTACAAGGCGCTGCTGCAATGACCCGCGGCGGCCTGCCACGTGCCGCCGAGCGATTCGGGCGCCCGCTGGCAGGCTGGCGGCTGCGCGCCTACACCGTCATTTTCGAGGCCGACACGGTGGCGGGCCGCCGGTTCGACGTCCTGTTGATCGCGGCCATTCTCGTCTCGGTGGCGGTCGTTGTCGCCGAGAGCATGGAGTCGATGGAGCGCCGTTTCGGCGTCGCCCTGGTGGCGCTCGAGTGGTTTTTCACGGCGCTCTTCACCCTCGAATACGTGCTGCGGCTCGCCTGTGTCCGGCGCCCGCTGCGCTACGCGACCAGTTTCTTCGGGGTCGTCGACCTGCTTTCGGTATTGCCCACCTATCTCGGCCTCCTGTTCCCCGCAGCGCATTTTCTTGTCGACGTCCGCGTCCTGCGCCTGCTGCGCATCTTCCGTATCTTCAAGCTCGTCGCCTACGTCGGCGAGTACCGGGCGCTGGGTTTGGCGCTTGCCGCCAGCCGGCGCAAGATCCTCGTGTTCTTGTCGATCGTGCTCATGCTGGTGCTGGTGATGGGAACGCTGATGTACGTGGTCGAAGGGCCGGAGAACGGCTACACCAGCATCCCGGTGTCGATCTACTGGGCGATCGTGACCATGACCACGGTCGGCTACGGGGATATCGCGCCCAAGACCGACATCGGTCGCGTGCTCGCATCGGTGATGATGCTGCTGGGCTGGGGGATTCTGGCGGTTCCCACGGGCATCGTCGGCGCAGAGATGACCGCGCTGCGCTTCGGCAGGGGGCGCCTGACCACGCGCACCTGCCACGCGTGCCTGACCGAGGGCCACGAACAGGATGCCCGGTTCTGCCGTGACTGCGGGGTGGCGCTTCCCAGGTACGAGCGCGACTGATCGCTGGGGCATCCGCTCGCCGGGACCCGTCGTGTCGTCGCCATCGATCGCCAACAAGGACAATGGATGACCGTCGTGTTGTGGATTGTTGCCCTCGCGCTGATCGCGATCGGCGTCATCGGCACGGTGCTGCCCGCGCTTCCCGGTGCGGTGCTGGTGTTCGGCGGCATCGCGCTGGCCGCCTGGATCGACGGCTACGCGCGCATCTCGGCGTTGACGCTGGTGGTGCTGGCCCTGATGACGACGCTCGCGTGGGCAACCGATTTCGTGGCCGGCGCGCTGGGCGCGAAGAAGGTGGGCGCCAGTCCCTGGGCCATCGTGGGCGCCGCCGTGGGTACGCTGGCGGGGGTGTTCACCGGCCTCTGGGGTCTGTTGTTCATGCCGCTCGCCGGGGCGGCGATCGGACAGTACGCCGCTGAACGGGACCTGAAGCGCGCCGGCAAGGTGGGCCTTGCCACGTGGGTTGGTACGCTGGTCGGCACCGCCGTGAAAGTCGCGATCGTGTTCGCGATGGTCGGCGTGTTCGTCGCCGCGCTCATCTTCTGAGACTTCGCCTTCGCCGCAGCCCGGCCAAGCGCGAACGCAAGGGCGCGGACCGTGCTTCGCGGCTGAAGCCGCTCCCGCGAGCGCGCGCGCCGGCAAAGGTCTTGTGGGAGCGCCTTCAGGCGCGAAAGCCTTGTGTCCGAAGCGGCGTCAACTGCGGGCCAGCCTGCGCTTGAGGATCGCGTTGACCTGCGCGGGGTTGGCCTTGCCTTTGGTGGCCTTCATTGCCTGGCCCACCAGCGCGTTGAAGGCCTTCTCCTTGCCCGCCCTGAACTCCGCGATCATCGGCGCGTTGGCGGCCAGCACCTCGTCGACGAGCTTCTCGATCGCGCCCTCGTCCGAAATCTGCGTCAAGCCCCGCGCGGCGATGATCGCGTCGGCGTCGCCCGCATGCTCGCCCGCCCACGCCGCATCGAAGACTTCCTTGGCGATCTTGCCGGAGATGGTCTGGTCGACGATCCGGGAAAGCAGGCGCGCGAGTTGCGCCGCGGACACCGGCGCCTGCTCGATACCGATGGCAGCGCGATTCAAGGCCGCGGCGACGTCGCCCTGGACCCAGTTGGCGACGAGCTTCGCATTGGCGGCCCCGCCACCCAGCACCGCCACCGCGTCTTCGAAATAGGCGGCAAGGCCGCGCGACGCAGTCAAGGCGGACGCATCGGGCGCCGGCAGCGCGTATTGGATCGCGAACCGCTGCTGCATGGCTGCCGGCAGTTCCGGCATCCCCGCGCGCACGCGTTCGATCCAGTCCTCGCCGATGAGGAGCGGCGGCAGGTCGGGATCGGGGAAATAGCGATAGTCCTGCGCGTCTTCCTTGCTGCGCATCGAGCGCGTCTCGTTGCGATCGGGGTCGTAGAGCCGGGTTTCCTGGACGACGCTGCCGCCGTCGTCGATCAGCGCGATCTGGCGCTTGACTTCGAAGTCGATCGCCTGCTGCATGAAGCGGAAGCTGTTGAGGTTCTTGATCTCGCAGCGGGTGCCGAGTTGGGTCTCGCCGACGGGGCGCACCGAGACGTTGGCATCGCAGCGGAAGCTGCCTTCCTGCATGTTGCCGTCGCAGATGCCGATCCACTGCACCAGCGCGTGCAGCGCCTTCGCATACGCAATCGCCTCGTCGGAACTCCGCAGGTCGGGCTCGGTGACGATCTCGAGCAGCGGCGTGCCGGCGCGGTTAAGGTCGATCCCCGTCATTCCGTGGTAGTCCTCGTGCAGGCTCTTGCCCGCGTCTTCCTCGAGGTGCGCGCGGGTGAGCCGCACCACCTTCTCGCCTTGCGGCATGGCGATGGCGATCGACCCGCCGGCGACGACCGGGATCTCGTACTGGCTGATCTGGTAGCCCTTGGGCAGGTCCGGATAGAAATAATTCTTGCGCGCGAAGACGCTGCGCGGCGCGATGGTGGCGCCGACCGCGAGGCCGAAGCGAATGGCGCGCTCGACGGCGCCAATGTTCAGCACCGGCAGCACGCCCGGCAGCGCGATGTCCACCGCGGCGGCCTGTGTGTTCGGTGCGGCGCCAAACGCAGTGGACGCGCCGGAAAAGATCTTCGAGACCGTCGACAGCTGCGCGTGCGTCTCGAGGCCGATGACGACTTCCCATTTCATGATCATGGCCCCGGAGTCAGGCAGCGAGGATCGGGGCGCGGCGGTGCCAGTCGGTCGCCTGCTGGTACTGGTGCGCCACGTTGAGCAGCCGCGCCTCGGAAAAATAGTCGCCCTGCAGTTGCAGTCCGATGGGCAGACCCGGGGTCGTGAAGCCGCAGGGAATCGACAGCGCCGGCGCGCCGACCAGGTTGGCGGCGACGGTGAAGATGTCGTTCAGGTACATCTGCACCGGATCCTCGGACATCGCTCCGAGGCGGAACGCCGCCGTGGGCGCGGTGGGCCCCAGGATGACGTCG
>CAVPXB010000005.1:0-160487 GCA_963709525.1 uncultured beta proteobacterium | reverse complement strand
GATTGCTGGAGCAGGCTCGTGATCATTGGGAGCGCCACCGTCTCGACGGTATTCCTGGGAGGCTCCAGGCCCGCCTGGCGGCACATCATGTCGAAGCGGTGGCGCAGTACGCTGCCCGACAGCGGGAGTATCCAGGCCAGCGGCATCAGGTCGCGCAGGGCCGGGGCAGGCGCACGCTGCCGTAAGGAATGATCCACGCGCACCACCAGCGACACCGCTTCGCGGGTCAGTGGCTGGTAGTCGAGGCGGCTCTTGTCGTGCCGTTCGAACAGCCGTGCGACCAGTATGTCGAGGGCTCCCTGATGCAGACGCTGGTGAAGCACGTCGCTGGTTTCGATGACGACGTGAATCTGGACGTCCGGGAAACTCTGCTTGATCCGGATGATCGTCCGCGGGACCAGCGTGGTGCTGGGACCCAGGATGACACCGAGGTTGACCTGTCCGGTCAAACCTGACTTGAGCGCCAGGATTTCCTCTTGCGCCTGGCTGAGACTCGAAAGCACCATGCGCGCGTGGCGGGTCATGATCCACCTCCAGGTGGGCCGGATGCCCCGCGGCAACCGCTCGAAGAGCGCTACGCCGAGCATGTCCTCCAACTCCCGGAGCAGCTTGGAAGCGCCGGGCTGCGTCATGCCCAGCGCTTCTGCCGCGCGATGGATGTTGCGCTCCTCGTCGAGCCCGACCAGAAGCACGAGTTGCCGGGTCTTCAGGCGCGACCGGATGAACCAGTTCGAGTAAGCGGTAGCCAAGAGAACCTCAAGATCGGCGACAATGGATACGATTAATGATATCTATCATGCGAAAAATAGTATTAGAAAGTTATTGCTCGTCACCTTAGCATGGCTGCCGGCCGTAAAATGGCCCTATGCCCGCATTGGCGTAGGCATCGGGTTGCCATAGAGTCATCGGTCGGACAAAATTTTCGGCTCTGGTGCGGCGCTTTGCCGGCACTGCACCGGCGGCGACCGCCCGAGAGGGCGCGGCACCGAAAGGGCTATCTGAGGAGAGGCAACGGTTCGGGCAGTGAACCCAACGCCAAGGAGATGAAATGAATAAGCACGGATTGAAACCGACGATGTTGGTCGCAGCGCTGCTTCTGGTCGTGGCCGCGCAGGGTTCCGCGATGGCTGCAGACACCGCAAAAAAGAAGATCGCCCTTTCCAACAACTACGCTGGCAATTCCTGGCGGCAGGCGATGCTGAAGAGTTGGGACAAGGTCACCAAGGACGCGGTGGCCAAAGGCGTGGTCGCCAGTCCTCGAGTTTCACGACCGCCGAGAACCAGGCTACCGAACAGGCGGCCCAGATCCAGAACATGATCTTGCAGGGCTTCGATGCCATCGTTCTCAATGCGGCGTCGCCCACGGCGCTCAACGGCGCGGTGAAGAAGGCCTGCGATGCGGGAATCGTGGTGGTCTCGTTCGACGGCATCGTCACCGAGCCCTGCGCCTATCGAATCGCGGTCGACTTCAAGCAGTTGGGCGAGATGCAGATCGACTACTTCGCCAGCCGCGGCCTCAAGGGCAACCTGCTCGAAGTGCGCGGCCTCGCCGGCGTGTTCGTCGACGACGAGATCCACCAGGGCACGCTAACGGCGTCAAGAGGCATCCGCATTCAAGATCGTCGGCTCGGTCCACGGCAACTGGACGCAAACCGTGGCCCAGAAGGAGGTCGCGGGCATCCTGTCGACGCTCCCGCCGGTCACGGTCGTCGCCACGCAAGGAGGCGACGGCTATGGCGCCGCCCAGGCCTTCAAGGCTGCGGGACGGCCGACGCCGGTGATCTTCCTCGGCAATCGCCACGACGAACTGGTATGGTGGAAGGAACAGCGCGATGCCAATCGCTACGAGACCATGTCGGCGTCGATCGCGCCGGGTCGTCGACGTTCGCGTTCTGGGTCGCGCAGCAGGTGCTCTCCGGCGCCAAGGTGCCCAAGGAAATGACCCTGCCGATCAGCACTGTCACGCAGAAGACGCTGGACGCGGCGTTGAAGAGCACCGAGCCTGGTGGTGTCGTCAACGTCGAGTATTCGCAAAAGGAAGTGATCGACTTCATCGCCAAAGCAAAATAGTGATCCGCGGCTGCGGGGCATCGGAATTTTCCGCATCCGGCGTCCCGCTGCTGCAATCGTGTGCCCGGTGCGCGGCGTCGAGCACGTCATGGACACGCAGTTGAGGATTTACTTTCTTGGATACCCGATCGGACACCGAGCCGCTGGTTCGGGCCATTGACATCGGCAAGTCATTTGGTGCCGTGCAGGCGTTGCGCAAGGCGAACCTGGATCTGCGGCGCGGCGAAAGCGTCGGCATCGTCGGACACAACGGCGCCGGCAAGTCCACGCTGATGAACATCCTGTGCGGCACGCTGGCGCCCGACGAAGGCGAACTGGTCGTGGGTGGCGGCCCGGTCACGTCACATTGGGACGTCCGCGAGGCGCAGCGCCTGGGCGTGCGACGGGTATTCCAGGAACTTTCGCTGTGTCCCAACCTCACGCTGGCCGAGAACATGCACCTCGCTCAGCCCGCCCGGGGCGGTCTGGGCTGGCGCAAACGCGCCGGCGCGGTGCTGATGGGCACGCTGGACCGCATATTTCCCGGCCATGGGCTGCGACCCGACCACGTCATCGCCGATCTGCCGATCGGCCAGCGGCAGGTCGTAGAAATCGCGCGCGCCTTCACGCGCGGCCAGCAGCCGCTGGACGTGATGATCCTCGACGAACCGACATCGTCGCTGGACAGTCGCGCCAGCCACCAGCTGTTGGCCTATATCCGCGATTTCGTCACCGAGGGCGGGACCTGCGTGCTGATCACGCACAAGTTGCGCGAGATCTTCGACGTTGCCGACCGTGTCGTGGTGATGCGCGATGGCGCAGTCGTGGACTCGGTCGCGACCCACGAGACCGACCGCGAACGCCTGGTCGCGGCGATGGGGCAGGACGAGCAGGGCGCGAGCGCGGCCGGACCCGGTCGCGCCACGTCCGGCACGGCGGCGGAAATTGTCGTCCAGGCGACGCAGGCGGCCATCCGGGACTGCATGTGCGCCGCGGCGAGGTGATCGGCCTCGCGGGCCTGGCGGGCCACGGGCAGACCGACCTCCTGGTGCGACTCCGCGATGCCGCCGACGGGCTGCCCGACCGCGAACTCGAGGTAACGGTGCCGGCGGCCTTCGTCGCCGGTGATCGGCAGGCCGACGGCGTATTCCCGCTCTGGTCGATCGAGCGCAACATGAGCGTGGGTTCACTGACGCATTTGCGACGGCGGGGCCTGATCGATCTGTCCGCCGAGCGTCGCGAAGTGAATCGCTGGAGCAAGCAGCCTCGGCGTGGTGACACCGGACGTCGGGCTTGCCCATCATGTCGCTGTCCGGCGGCAATCAGCAGAAAGTCCTGTTCGCGCGCGCGCTGGCGTCGCCGGCAAAGATCATCCTGATGGACGACCCGATGCGCGGTGTCGATGTGGGCACCAAACATGACGTCTACGAACTCATCGCCGCCGAGGTGCAGGGCGGGCGCAGCTTCATCTGGTACACGACCGAGTTCGACGAGCTCTATCACTGCGATCGCGTCTACGTGTTCCGCAACGGCCACGTCGTGGGCGAGATCGCGCGCGGCGAATTGAGCGAGGAGCGCGTGCTGAGCCTTTCGTTCGAGGAGGTCGCGTGAGCCTGCTGCGAACTCCGGCGCCCGCCGGCCTGCCGGCGCTTCCGGCCGCCGCGCGGGGGGCCGGCAATGGGCGCCACTGCTGCGCACGCTGCTGCCCGCATTGGCGCTCGCCCTTCTGCTGGGAGCGGTGTTCTGGCAGCACCCGAGGACGATGTCGTATTTCGGCCTCAACCTGCTGCTGAACCTCGCCATTCCGATCATGTTCGCGACCCTCGCGCAGATGATGATCCTGGCGGTGAGCGACCTCGACCTGTCGATCGGCCCCTTCGTCTCGCTGACGGCGACGATCGGGGCAACGCTGCTGCCCACGGAGCCGTTGCTCGCCGTAGGCGCGCTCGCCGCTGCTGTCGCCGCCTACGCGTTGGCGGGCGCGCTTATCGAGTGGCGCCGCCTGCCTTCCATCGTCGTCACGCTGGGGCTGTCATTCGTCTGGCTCGGCTGCGCCGTAATCCTGCTTCCCACGCCGGGCGGCAAGGCTCCCGCGTGGCTGAGCGATGCGATGCTCTGGAAGGCGCCGCTGATGCCGCTGCCGATCTGGATCGCGATCGTGGCGGCGCTTCTCGGACACCTGCTCGTTACCCGCAGCGCGTTCGGCAGCGTCGTGCGCGGCCTGGGCGGCAACGCGGCCGCGGTCGCGCGCGCCGGGTGGTCGCTGGTGCGCGTGCGCGCCGGCGTCTATGCGGTGGCCGGCGTGTTCGGTGTGCTGGCCGGCCTGCTGCTGGTCGGCCAGACCACGTCGGCCGATGCCAACATTGCCTCGCGCTACACGCTGGTGTCGATCGCCGCGGTCATCCTCGGCGGCGGCGAGTTCGTCGGCGGCCGCGTGTCGCCCGTCGGCGCGGTCGTCGGCGCCCTCACGATGACGTTGGCGGCGTCGTTCCTGACCTTCCTGCGCATCGCGCCCGACTGGCAGGTCGGCATGCAGGGTCTGATCCTGATCCTGGTGCTCGGCCTGCGCGCCGTCATCGACCGTCTGGAGCACAAGCCATGAGTCCGGCCAGCACCACCTCTGCGGCAGACCGCCCTGCGCGCCGCCGCTGGACCGTGCAACCCTGGCTCGGATCCTGGGTCGCCGCAGCACTCGCCTGGGGCATTGCGGTGGTCGCGGGCCAGGGGCAGGGCTCGGGCGATCTCATCAGCGCCGCGCTCAGTTTTTCGGCTTTTACCGTTCTGGTCTCGCTGGGCCAGATGCTGGTGATCAGCACGGGGCCGGGCAACGCCGACCTGTCGATTCCGTCGGCGATCGCGCTCGCGAGCGCAGTGTCGATGATCGTGATGAACGGCGACAATTCGATGATCGTGCCCGGCCTTCTCGCGGCAATCGCCGCCGGCGTCGGCGTCGGGTTGTTCAACTTCGCGCTCATCCGCCTGCTGCGCATCCCGCCGATCATCGCCACGCTGTCGGGCTCGATGATCGTGATGTCGCTGGCCATCAGCGTCGGGCGGGGCCTGAAGATCAAGCCGCCGCCGCTCTTCTCCGATCTGCTGGCATTGCGCCTGCTTGGCATCCCGCTGGTCGCGCTGGTCGCGCTCGCGATCAGCGTGGCTGTCTGGGTCATGATCGAGCGCAGCGTGCTCGGGCGCTCCATCGCTGCCATCGGTCAGAACCGGCGCGCTGCCCACCTGGCGGGTGTGCGGGTGGAGCGCACACGTCTCATTACCTACGTGATCTGTGCCGCGCTCGCAGGACTCACCGGCGCGCTCATTGCCGGCTTTGCCGGGGGCAACTCGCTCGATCAGGGCGAGGAGTATCTGTTGCTGACCATCGCTGTCGTCGTCATCGGCGGATCGTCGGTCAGCGGCGGCCGCCCTTGCGTTCCCGGGATCTGGGGCGCCGCGCTGTTCATGTTCCTGCTGGTGGCAATGCTCAACGCCGCCGGGGCCGGACCGGGGCTGCGCATGCTGCTGACCGGTCTCATCATCATCGCGGTCATCGTCATCGCCGGCACGCGCGACCCGACCTGAAGCTTGCGATCATTCTGGAGAGCCCCATGAATCACGACCCGATCGAGGGCACCGGCTTCGAAGCGATCGACCCGCGCTTCGCCGGATGCTTCTTTCCGCACGAGCGCATCGAGCGCCTGTGGCGCGGCGGCCGCTGGTGCGAGGGGCCGGCCTGGTTCGCAGCACACCGCACCCTCGTCTGGTCGGACATCCCGAACAACCGCATGCTGCGCTTCGACGAACTCAACGGCACGGTGGGGCTGTTCCGGCAGCCATCGAACAACGCCAACGGCAACACCGTCGACCGCGCCGGTCGGCTTGTCACTTGCGAACACCTGACGCGACGCGTTACCCGCACCGAGCACAACGGCGAGATCACCGTCGTCGCCGATCGGTGGCAGGGACGGCGACTCAATTCGCCCAACGACGTGGTCGCGCACTCGGACGGCGGCGTGTGGTTCACCGACCCGACCTACGGCATCCTGTCCGACTACGAAGGCCAGCGCGCCGACAGCGAGATCGGCGCCTGCGGCGTCTATCGCGTCGATCCGCAAAGCGGGGTCGTCGAGCAGGTGGCGGACGACTTCGTCAAGCCGAACGGACTTGCCTTTTCGCCGGACGAGCGCGTGCTCTACATCGCCGACACGGGTGCCAGCCACGATCCGGCGGGTCCGCGCCACATTCGCCGATTCGACGTCAGCGCGGACGGTCGCACGCTCGGAAAATCCCGCGTGTTCGCCGAATGCACGGCGGGGTTGTTCGACGGTTTTCGCATCGATCGCGACGGCCGCCTCTGGACCAGTGCCGCCGACGGCGTGCACGTGTATACCCCCGCCGGCGAGTTGATCGGCAAGATCCTGGTGCCCGAGGCGGTGGCCAATGTGTGTTTCGGGGGGCCGCGGCGCAACCGTCTTTTCATCTGCGCCACCAGTTCGGTCTACAGCTGCCACCTCACCGTCAACGGCACTCATTGATTCGGCATGAGCATGATTGAACCGTTCGCCCTGAGCTTGTCGAAGGGCCTGTCCTGAGCCTGTCGAAGGGCCTGTCCTGAGCTTGTCGAAGGAAGCTTGTCGAAGGGCCTGTCCTGAGCCTGTCGAAGGAAGCTTGTCGAAGGAAGCTTGTCGAAGGGCCTGTCCTGAGCCTACGTGTTGACTCACAGCATGTCGTTGCCAGGAGTGCTGGCCTGCGCTAGCATATTGGTGTCAAAGCACCAATATGAGGCCGGCATGAGCCGTCTGACCATCACCCTCTCCGAGGCCCGTTACCGGGCGCTCAAGGAAGCATCTGCGCAGCGCGACAAGACGATCGGGCAACTGATCGATGAAAGTCTGGATTTCTACGGCATCAAGTCGCGGCAGGATGCGCGCGACCTCGTGCGCCGCGCGCGAGAACACAGCAAGCTGACCGAAGTTCAGGCGCTGGCCGTGACGCAGGAACAGGTTCGAGCGGTGCGCCGCAAGCCGTGAGCCGCAGGGCCGCCCCCCAGGGCGAACACCACAGCGCGCTGCGCGGAGGTTCATCTTTGACTCACCCGGCCGTCATCATCGACACCAACGTGGTCGTGGCCGGTCTGCTGACCGCGCACGAAGCATCGCCCGTTGCTCGCATCCTGGACGGCATGCTGGCCGCAGCGTTCCCCTTTGTCGTGTCCGAGGCCCTGCTGGCCGAATACCGCACGGTGCTTGTGCGGCCGACCATGCGCAGACTGCATGGCCTGACGGTTGCCGAAGTGGAGGCCATCCTGACCGACCTGGCCCAACACGCGATCGTGTTGACGCCAGTCGCCGCCCCGCCGGCTCCCGACCCCGGCGATCAGTTGTTGTGGGAGCTGCTCGCAGCGCGGGCAGACCTGGTGCTCGTTACTGGCGACAAGCTGCTGCTTCGGGATGCGGGCATGCGCGGGCGCGCGATTTCGCCGCAAGGCTTTGCGGCTGGCGCCCAGCAAGGTCGGAAAATGAAAATTCAACGAGAACCGAGCGCATGAAGACCGTCCGCGATGCGTCCTCGATGCGGGTTCATCCTGAGCCGACCTGCCACAGGCGAAGCTCGTGCCACCCCGGCACGCTTCCCGGATACCGATAGACGATGCCTCTGTTGCGCAATCTCTGGGCCAGGATTCGGGCGCTTTTCGACCGCCTGCCGGGCCGCAAGCCGCCCGAACCCGGACGCTTCGAATCCGGCAGCAAGGGTGCCGTCCGCGGGTTCCTGGCGGCCGCGCCGTGGATCCTTCCGCGCCGCGACTACCTCGTCTACGTCCCCAAGGGTCATTCGCGCTGGCGCTGGCGTCGCGCGCCGCTCGTCGTTCTGATCCACGGTTGCCGGCAGACGCCGGAGGAAGTGGCCGCCGCCACGCGCATCACGACGCTGGCCGACGACCTCGGCTGCCTCGTTCTTCTTCCGCGACAGAAGAACGGCGCCAATGCCTGGGGCTGCTGGAACTGGTTCGACTTCGCGACCGCGCGCGGCTGGGGCGAGACGGCCATCGTCGCGGCCCAGATTCGCGCAGTCAGGCGGCGCTATCGCATCGACAGGATGCGCGTGTTCGTCGCCGGCCTGTCGTCGGGCGGCGCGCTCGCCGCGGTGCTGGGCGTGCGGCGCCCCGACCTCGTGGCAGGCGTTCTCGTGCATTCGGGGATTGCCTGCGGTGCCGCGTCGTCGCCGCTTGCAGCGCTCGGGGTTCTGAAGAATGGCGCAGATCGCGATGTCGTTCAGATCGGAACGGATGCACGCGACGACACCGGTCCCGGCACGCTGCCGGTGCCGCTGGTCGCCATCCAGGGCGGGCGCGACGACGTCGTCGCGCCGGTCAATGCGGCACAGCTCGTGCGGCAGTACCTGGCGCTCAACGGTCACCCCGCCGCGCAGGAAGGTGCGGCAGGCGAATTGCCCCACCCCGATTCGAGCACCGCCACGACCCTCGACGGCGGCCGCACGATGACCACGACCGAGTGGCGCCACGACGATCGCGTCGTCGCACAGCACGTGTTCGTCGGTGCACTCGGCCACGCGTGGAGCGGCGGCGATCCCAAGTACGCGTACAACGACCCCGCCGCTCCCGATGCGACGGCACTGCTGGGCGCGCTGGTGCGCAATTCAACGAACGCAAGCGCATGATTCACCGGCCCCATCGATGACGCCCCTGCCCCGTTTCCACGCCGCGCTCGATCACCTGGTCATCGCCGCCGTCACGCTGGCCGACGGCATCGACAACCTCGCCACCATGATGGGCGTCACACCGGTGCCGGGCGGCAAGCACGCGACGATGGGCACGCACAATGCGCTGCTGCGCCTGGGCGGTGAGACGTATCTCGAGATCATCGCGATCGACCCCGACGCCCCCAAGCCGCCATGGCCCCGCTGGTTCGGGCTCGACGACATTGCGTTGCAGGCGGAGCTGACCGAGCGCCCGCGGCTCGTGGGCTGGGTGGCGCGCACCAACGATATCGAAGCCGCCGCCGCGGCGGCGCCGTTGCCGCTGGGAACGGTTCAGCCGATGCAGCGCGGCGACTACCGCTGGCGGATCACGATTCCCGATGATGGGGCGCGACCAGGCAAGGGACTCGTGCCGATGCTGATCCAGTGGGACGTGCCGACGCACCCCGCGGAGCAGCTGCCCAAGTCCAACGTCACGCTGGCGCAACTCGCCGGCACGCATCCGGAACCCGCGCCGCTGCGCGCGGCGCTGACGGCGCTGGGACTCGAAGGCGTGATCTCGATCAGCTACGACCGCGACACGCGGTTCGCGGCGATGTTGAGGACGCCGCGGGGGATGGTGACGCTGTGAGTGCCCAGCTCACGGTGTAGTCTGGCACACACGTAACAACACGTTACAACCGCGCCCCGGAGGCCTTTTCAATAGGCTACCGTGTTGTCGTGTACGGAAAACCCTCACCGACGGCCGGGCTAATCGAGGAAGAGCGCGCACGCCTGTGCGAAAGAGACGCGCTGCGCCGGGCGCCGAGCCACCTGCGGCTGCTGCGCTATCTGGTCGACAAGTGCATCGCCGGCGACGAGGGCGCGCAGCGCGAAACTGCGATCGCGCTCGAGATCTTTCGCCGCGACCCCGCCGTCTACGACCCGTAGGCGATCCGATCGTCCGGGTGACGGCCGGCAGGCTCCGCGCGCGCCTCGTTCGCACTACGCGTGCTACAAGTCCTCCCCGAGGCTGCGCATCGTCCTGCCCAAGGGACGCTACGCGCCGGAGTTCATCGCATGCCCTGGAAGCACCGCTTCGCAAGGTCTGGCGGTTCTCAACGTCTGCAACGACACCGGACGCAACGATCTCGACCTGCTCTGCCTTCGCTCGCGCTCCGCCTGACCGACAGCCTCGCCCGGCTTGGCGTGCCCCGGGTCATTGCGCGCGAATCAGTGACGGCCGCGCAAGGGCAGGCAAACGACCCACGGTCGATCGGGCGCAAGCTCGGCGTCGAATGGCTGCTCGATACGCTGCTCGCGAGCGAGGGCAACGACGACCTGCGCGTGACCGCGCGCCTCCTGAGCGCCATCGACGGCGGCGTCCAGTGGATAGAGACGCGTGCAGCCGCGCACGCCAACCGGCTGGCGTTGTTCGACGCGCTTGCCGATCGCGTATTCGCGCGTTTCCCGCAACGGTCAAAGGCGAATCGGGCGAACCGGATCAACTCGATCTCTCCGCGTTGACGCAGAGCGAGCGGCACGCGCTCGAACTCGCGCGCATGTTCTGCCATCGCGAGCCGTGGCGGACTCGAACAACTGGCGCCCGAGATCGACGCCATTGCCAGGCGGCACCCGGAATGTGCGACCGCCTGGGGCTTCCTCGCATCGACCTACTATACGCAACACTGCAGATGGATCGGGCATTCGCCCCGCTGTGCGCGGCCGCGCCCGGCCGCGCACTGGCGCTGGCCATCGACCCCGACGAATCCAATGCGGCGCTGGTGCTGGGCAGTATCGTTGGTACGCACGACGTCGACCCCGACGGCCGCCATCGCGCGTTTCGCCGCGTCCTGCGGCGTGCCCCCATAACACCAATGCACGCCACAATCTTGCGGTCGTGCTGTGTTACACCGGATCGTTCGAGGAGGCGTTAGCGGAGACCAGGCTGGCGCGACAACACGATCCGCTGTCGGATTTGCTGCGGATCAACGTCGCGACGACGCTTTCGTACGCCCGCCGCCATGACGAGTCGCGCCGCGAATGGCGATTGCTCGAGAAGGCCGGCCCGCTCGAACGATCGGCGCGCTGCCTTGGTTGGTCGCCGTGCTCGACGGAAACAACGAGCTTTGGGATGACAACCTCGATCGCGCCGCCGAGCTCTACCGGACCGCCGATACGATACAACCAGGCAATCCGACCCCCGCGATGTGCCTGGGAATGGTTGAGGCGCGGCGCGGCGATCGCGCCGGGGCAGCCGCACAGGAAGCCCTGTGCCGCGAGAAGTTCCCGGACATGTCCTCGTATCACTTGGCGATGCTCGCCGGAGCGATGCGCGACAAGGCGAGGGTGCTACGACAACTGACGCGCGCGAGGGAACGCGCGGACCGCCTGCTGGTCTCTGCCTGCGTCGACCCGTCGTTCGATTGGCTCGCCGATGACGAGGACTTCAACGGCCTGCTCAGCTCATGGTCGCTGCCGGCTTGGCGAGGCGGCGCAAGGGCCTGTTGATCCGGCACGATGAAGGATGAAATGGCGGTCTTTGTAGGAGCGCCTTCAGCTGCGAATCCGTGCCAGTGCGCGAACGCCTTCGTGCCTGAAGGCGCTCCTACAAGAGTTCAATCTCCTCCGTGCCGGATCAATGGGCGTACTTGCTCCCCATTCAGGCCAGCGCGCCCCGCGCCGCCACCGCCCAGACATCCTCGACCCGCTCGCCGCGCACCACGACCATCCAGTCGTAAAGGTTGACCGTCGGATCGCAGTGGCCCGGGATCAGCCACAGCCGATCGCCGATGCAGGCAGGGGGCATGTTGTCCGCGACGTCGATGATCCCGTGCTCGTCCGAGGCCTTGCGATAGGCCAGCCCTGGGCGCCCGTAGACCAGCGGCGGCCCGCTGTCGAACGCCAGCGCCTTGAGGCCCGCGTCGACGATGGCGCGTTCGCGCACCGGCGTGCTCATCACCGTCGTCAGCACGTACAGGCTGTGCTCGAAGTGGTGCTGCTCGGGGGCGAGCGCATTGCGGCCGTAGTCGGCGTCCATGAAGGCGTAGGAACCAGGCTGCAGCTCGGTGTAGACGCCGCTGTCGCGCTCCAGCTGCCAGGTGCCGGTGCCGGCACCGGTCACCACCGGGCAACGCAATCCGGCGCGCTCGATCGCGTCCCTGGACAGCGCAGCGAGACGCACGGCGTCGGCGATCGCGGCCCGGCGTTCGTCCGCCGTCCGCAGGTGCTGCGCGCGGCCCTGGTAGGCGTGGAGGCCGCGCAGCCTCAGGCCAGGCGAGCGCGCGATCGCAGCGGCGAGTCGTGCCGCCGCCTCGCCCGGCTGCACCCCGCAGCGCTGCGCGCCCACGTCGACCTCGACCAGCACATCGAGCGTCGCGCCGGCCGCCGTCGCGGCTGCCGAGAGTTCCGCCACGTTGCCCGCATCGTCGGCGAGCACGCCGACCGCAGCCCGCTGCGCAAGCGCCGCCAGCCGCGCGAGTTTCGCCGCACCCACGATCTCGTTGGTGACGAGCACGTCGCGGATGCCGGCGTCGACGAATGCTTCCGCCTCGCTCACCTTCTGGCAGCAGATGCCCACCGCATCGCGCTCGATCTGCATGCGCGCGATCTCGACGCACTTGTGCGCCTTGGCGTGCGGCCGCAACGCAATTCCTGCACCTCGGATCGCGTTCGCCATCAGGTCGAGATTGCGCTCGAGCGTGTCGAGGTCGACGACCAGCGCCGGCGTGTCGATGGCCGTAACGGCGTCTCCGATGCGGGCAGATGGCGGGCGGTTCATTGTGTAGGGCTCCACATGACACTATTGATCCTGCACAGTGATGCATGAAGTTCCGTTCGGGCTGAGCCAGTCGAAGCCCTTCGACAAGCTCAGGGCGAACGGTTCAATCATATTCAGGGCGAACGGTTCAATCATATTCATGCCGGATCAATGGGTCCTGGCACGGACGTGCGCGCTCGATGCGCGCAGTCGGTGAAGGATCGAAACCCCAGCAGAATCGCGGCGGTGAACGCGAACAGCATCGGCTGCGTGACGTCCTTCTTGACCAGCCACCAGTAGTGGACCACGCCGAGGGTCGCGATCAGATAGACGAGATAGTGCAGGCGCTGCCAGTTGCGCCCGCCGAGGCGGCGGATCATCGCGTTGGTCGAGGTCGCCGCCAGCGGAATCAGCAGCACGAACGCGGAAAAGCCGACGGTGATGAACGGGCGCTTGACGACATCCTTGACGATCGCGGCCGCATCGAAGAACTGGTCGAGCCAGACGTAGGTCGTGAAATGCAGGCACGCGTAGAAGAAGGCGAACAGCCCCAGCATCCGGCGCAGGCGGATGAGCCAGTTCCATCCCGTCAGGCGGCGCAGCGGCGTCACGCTCAAGGTGATGAGGAGGAACGACAGCGTCCACGTCCCCGTCGAGCGGGTGATGAACTCGATCGGATTGACGCCGAGCGCGCCCTGGACGGCGCCCAGCACGAGGCGCGCGAGGGGCATCAGCGCCAGCGCGAACAACACCGCCTTGATTCGAACCAGCGCTTTCGGTGGCGGATTGAAACCCAACCGGCAGCCCCGTCAGAAGGACTTCTTGAGATCCATGCCTGCGTACAGCGAGCCCACCTGATCGGCGTAACCATTGAATGGCGTGGTCTTGCGCTTGCTGAACTCGCCGATGCGGCGCTCGGTCGCCTGCGACCAGCGCGGGTGGTCGACGTCCGGATTCACGTTCGAATAGAACCCGTATTCGCGCGGCGCCGACTTGTTCCAGGCGGTGCGCGGCTCCTTGTCGACGAAGCGGATCTTCACGATCGACTTGCCGCTCTTGAAGCCGTATTTCCACGGCACCACGACGCGCACCGGCGCCCCGCACTGGTTGGGCAGCGTCTCGCCGTAGAGCCCCATGCACAGCAGCGTCAGCGGATGCATCGCCTCGTCCATCCGCAGGCCTTCGACATACGGCCAATCGAGCACGCGGGAACGCACACCCGGCATCTGCCTGGGGTCGGCCAGCGTCACATACTCGATGTACTTCGCGTTGCCGGTCGGCTCGACCTTCCTGATGAGCTCCGACAACGAGTAGCCGATCCAGGGAATCACCATCGACCAGCCCTCGACGCAGCGCATCCGGTAGACGCGCTCCTCCATCGGCGCGAGCTTCATCAGATCATCGATGTCGAACACCCCCGGTTTCTTCACCTCGCCCTCTACGGCCACGGTCCACGGCCGCGTCACCAGCGTGTGCGCGTGCTGCGCCGGATCCGCTTTGTCGGTGCCGAATTCGTAGAAGTTGTTGTACTCGGTGATCTCCTGCTTCGAATTCTTCTTCTCGTCGGTGGACAGCGGCGAGGTCTTGACGCCGAAGAGTTTCATCGTCGCCGCCTTGCCCTGTGCGGGAGCATCAAGGGCGGCCGACCCCAGGCCCGCGCCCAGCAGAAGCCCCCCCGCCGAGCGGATGAACTCGCGCCGTCGCGCGTAGATCTCCGGAGCGGTGATTTCCGAGGGCAGGATGTCGGCAGGACGTCGGATCAGCATCGGCTACTCCAAAGAAAATTGGGGATCAAATTGGGGTCAGATACGTAATACGCATTACGTCGGATCCGTAATACGAATCTGCATCCGGATCGCATTACGTATCTGACCCGACGAATACTGTCTTGCGCAATGCGCCGAATTTTCACTTCGCGAGAGAGGCGGCGTCGAGCGCGGCGAGTTGGCCGTAGACGACCCGCGCCAGCGCCAGCAGTTGCGTGCGGTCGGCGGCGCCGGAAAGCGCGTAACCACACGCGTCGTCGACCCAGTAGAACACACCCACGCCGCCCTCGATCGCATAGCGGAACGCCGTGTCCCCCGAACCGCCTGCCCTGGCGCCGATGTGCTGCGTGTCCTTGCGCACCTGCAACGACAACCGCTGCTTGTCGGCGTTTTCATACATGAAGAGCGCCGTCGGCTTTTCGTTGCCGGCCACCAGCCGTCCGCCGACCAGCGCATAGCCCAGCGCATTCAAATCCGGTGCATGCACCTGGTGGCCAAGCCGCTTGGTGAGCCAGGTGACGAGGCTCTTTTCCTCGTTCGCCCACACCTCGACCGGCCGGCGCACGTCGCCCGCATACAGCGCGTGCGTGAACGCGGCCTGACGGGCAAACGTCGTCGGCGTTCCGGCTTCCTCGATCAGCGCGCCGCGCATCGTCCAGCCCACGCCCAGTCCGACAACGAGCATCGCCGCGGCGGCGAATACCGGCGCGAACCAGCGACGCGCGGCGACCGAGCGCATCGCGGGTGCCGTGGCCGCGGCGAGCAGTCGTTCGGGGATCGGCTCGGCGAGTATCGGATCCAGCGCGTCGCGCAGCGCGCCGTTGATTTCGCGCAGGGCTCGTCACCCGGGACGCCAGCTCCGGTTCACGCCGCAACGCGTCTTCCACCGCCTCGACACGGTCAGGCGTGAGCTGACCATCCACATAGGCGTGGAGTTCGGTGTCGTCGATCGGATGGACAGCGGTACTCACGGCAAAATCCTCGTGTTCATTTGACGGACCTCAGCGCCCCGGGCGGCTCGGCCAGCAGTCGTTTCAACTTTTCGCGCGCACGGGACAGGCGCGACATCACCGTTCCGATCGGCACCGACAGCAGCGTGGCGATCTCCTCGTAGCGCAGCTCCTCGACCGCCGCCAGCAGCAGGACTTCGCGCTGCTCCACCGGCAGTTTGCCCATCTCGCGGAGGACTTCGAGCAACTCCACCCGTTCCAGCTGATTCGGGCGCACCGGCAATTGCCACGCGGGGCCCGCGGTATCGGCGTCGAGCGAATCGTGCAGCGCTTCGCGCCGCCGCAACGCGAACTGGTTCACGTGGACGTTGTGCATGATGGTGAACAGCCACGCGCGCAGATCGGTTCCGACCTGCCACAGCCGACGCTTTTCCCACGCCCGCGCCAGCGTGTCCTGCACCAGGTCATCGGCGCGCGTCGAATCGCCGGTCAGCACCCGCGCATAACGGCGCAGGCGCGGGATCGCCGCCACCAGGTCCGGGTGAGGCAGGCCGGCAGGGGACTCGGCGGCGGTCGTCATCTAGTCACGGGGGTGTGGGCGTACCGCGGCTGGCAAGGCCAGTCCCTGGATCAGGGCTTGGCCACCCGCCACGCGTTGTTGACACCATCACCGGTACGATCGCCGGGCTTCTGGTCCTTGACCCAAAGGTACAGAGGCAGCCCCTTGTACGACCATTGCTTGGCGCCATCGTCGCGCGTCACGACGCCATAGTCGCCCGCAACTTTCGCGTCCGCGGGGGCGGCCAAGGGCGGCCAGTTGGTCGCACAGGGACCGTTGCACACGCTCTTGCCGCTGCCGGCGGCGTCTTTGTCGAAGGTGTAGAGCGTCATGCCGGCGGCATTGGTCAGCGCGCCGTCGGCAACTTTCACCGCGGCGGGCATCTGCGCCCAGGCCGCCATCGAAAAGGCTGACAGCAGGAGGGCGGCAAGGGTGAATCGGACTGAGTGACGGCGGGACATTGGGTTCTCCTGGAGGTTGGGGGGATGCGATGGAACGAACATCCCCGCGCCCGGGAATATTCCATCTTGTCCAAAATCGGGGTCAGAGCCAATTGGGCAAGAAGGCTCATTCCTCTCGATCGGCCAGAATGCCCAATTCGGATCTGACCCCGATTTTCAAACGAGGAACAGCGTCGCCAACCCGAGGAAGATGAAAAACCCCCCTGAATCGGTGACGGCGGTGATCAGCACCGACGAGCCCAGCGCCGGATCGCGCCCGAACCGGAGCATCGCCATCGGGATCAGCACCCCCATCAGCGCCGCGAGCATGAGGTTCAGCGTCATCGCCAGCACCATCACCAGCCCCAGCGTCACCGCCTTGTAGAGCAGCATCGCGACCAGACCCATTACGCCGCCCCAGACCAGGCCGTTGATCAGGCTGACGACGAGCTCCTTGCGGATCAATTGCCGCGCGTTGGCGATCGTGACCTGGCCCAGCGCCGCCGCACGCACGATCATGGTCGTCGTCTGGTTGCCGGAGTTGCCGCCGATGCCGGCGACGATGGGCATCAGCGCCGCCAGCGCGACCAGCTTTTCGATCGAGCCTTCGAAGAGACCAATGACCCGCGAAGCGACGAACGCGGTGACGAGGTTGATCGCCAGCCAAGCCCAGCGGTTCTTGAACGATGCCCACACCGAGGCGAAGACGTCTTCCTCCTCGCGCAGGCCGGCCTGCGCCAGCAGGTCTTCCTGCCCGCTCTCGCGGACGAAGTCGAGGATCTCGTCGACGGTCACGCGGCCGACCAGCTTGTCGTTGGTGTCGACGACCGGCGCCGACACGAGGTCGTAGCGCTCGAACGCGTGCGCGGCCTCGTCCGCCTTCTCGTGCTGCAGCAACTTGACCCGCGGCGACTCCATCACGTCGGCCACCGTCATCTCGGGATCGTTGACGAGCAGCTTGCCGACCGGCAATACGCCCAGCAGCGTCTCCTCGCGATCGACGACGAACAGCTGGTCGGTCTGCGACGGCAGCTCGTCGAAGCGGCGCAGGTAGCGCAGCACGACCTCGAGCGTGACGTCAGGGCGCACGCTCACGTCCTCGAAGTCCATCAGCGCACCGACCATGTCGTCGTCGAAGGACATCGCCGCGCGCAGCTGCTCGCGCTCCTCGACCGGCAGCGACTGGAAGACGTCGTCCATCACCTCCTGCGGGAGGTCGGGCGCGAGTTCGGCGATCTCGTCGGCTTCCAGCGTCTCGGCCGCGGCGACGAGCTCGTCGGTGTCCATCGACGATATCAGCGACTCGCGAACGGCGTCGGACACCTCGAGCAGGATGTCGCCGTCGCGGTCGGCCTTGACCAGATCCCAGATGTAGAGCCGCTCGTCGAGCGGCAGCGCCTCGAGGATGTACGCGATGTCGGCGGAGTGCAGCGTGTCCAGCTTGTGCTGGAGCACCGCCTTGTCCTGCTTGAAGACCAGCGAATCGACGAGGTCGGAGCGATCGGCGCCGGGGCCGTGCTCCATCTGTTCGTAGACGAGCCCTTCGATCAGCCGATGCCGCCGCAGCAGCGTCGTTACTTCGGCGAGCGTGTCCTGCAGGCTCTCCTGCGCCTCGGGTCGGTCGGTGCCGGTGGTCTCCATGAGCTCGGACATGGTGAGGGCGCGTTCAAGTGAGCGGCGATTGATCCTGCGCAGGGATGTATCAGGTTCCGTTCGGGCTGATCCAGTCGAAGCCCTTCGACAAGCTCAGGACAGGCCCTTCGACAGGCTCCCTTCGACAAGCTCAGGACAGGCCCTTCGACAAACTCAGGGCGAACGGTTCGATCATATCCATGCCGGACCGACACGGGCAACGGGACTGCGCGCATTCTAGTCGGATTCGCGCCTCGCGGACATCTTTCCTGCCCCGCGTCACCGCGCTCAGGGCAGCTCGGCCGAGGGCATGCGCGCGAGGATGATGCCGATCTTGCGATTGAGGCCCGGCGCGCCCTGATTGCGCTCGTAGAACCGCGGGTTCGGGGCCATGGCGGCAAGCCGCGCCGCCTGCTCGGGGGACAATTGCGCGGCGCTGATGCCGAAGTAGCGCCGCGAGGCCGCTTCGGCACCGAACACGCCGTTGCCCCATTCGATGACATTGAGGTAGAGCTCGAGGATGCGTTGCTTGTCGAGCATCGCTTCCAGCATCACGGTGATGATCGCTTCCTCGACCTTGCGCACGTAGCTTCTGCGCGGCGACAGGAAGAGGTTCTTGGCGAGTTGCTGCGTGATCGTCGAGCCGCCGGCGACGATGCGGCCCTTTTTCTGGTTCTTCTCCAGCGCGCGCTCGATGCCCTCCCAGTCGAAGCCTTCGTGATCGACGAAGGTCGCGTCCTCCGCCGCCACGACGGCGCGCTTGAGCGTGTTGGCGATGCGCCCGTAGTCGACCCATTGGTAGCGCAACTTCAGCGCCGTGCTCTTCGTCTGCGCCTCGTCCATCCGCTGCGCCATGAACGAGGTCTCGCTCGGCGGGTGGTGCCGCCACCAGCCGATGTGCGCTGCGATCCACGCCAGCCACAGGAGCGCCAGGAGCGCGGCCGCCCCGGCGAGCCAGGCCGCTGCCCGGCGCGTCGAGCGCGCGAAACCGCGCGGGGGGCGTGCCACGGCTGCGCGTGCCTCCCGAAGCGTCAGGCCGCGAGCCTGCGCAGCAGCGGGAACACGTGCGCCGTGCCCGGGCGCACGCCGCGCCACAGGAAGAAGCTCTCGGCCGCCTGCTCGATCAGCATCCCGAGGCCGTCGGCCATGTGCACGGCCCCGCCCTCCCTGGCCAGGCGCATGAAGGGCGTGGGCTCATCCGCCAGCGCGTAGACGAGATCGTAGGCGAACGTCGTCGGCGCGAATATTGCCGCCGGCCAGGGGACGGCGCCGAGCGGTCGATCGGCCATGCCGTAGCTCGTCGCATTGATGACGACGTCGGCGACGTGGTGCACTTCGCTTGCCACGCTGGAAAGATCGGCCGGCGCGATCGCCCGGATCGGCCCGTAGCGGGCGAACTCCTGCGCCAGCGCCTCGCCCTTCGCCAGCGTGCGGTTGGCGATGGTGATCGCCGCCGGGTGCGCGTCGAGGATCGGCTGCAGGATCCCGCGCGCGGCGCCGCCGGCACCCAGCACGATGATGTGCTTGCCGGTCAGGGTGACGCCCAGGTTTTCGATCAGGTCGTGGACGAGGCCCGCGCCGTCCGTGTTGTCGGCGTACCACCGGTCATCGACGCGCTTCAACGTATTGACCGCGCCTGCCCGCCGCGCCCGCTCGGTGCATTCGTGCGCCAGCGCAAACGCTTCCAGCTTGAACGGCACGGTGACATTGAGCCCCCTGCCGCCGGTCGCGGCAAAGCGCGCGACTTCATCCGCGAAGCCGTCCAGCGGCGCCAGCAGCCGGCCATAGGTGAGGTGCTGGTCGGTTTCGCGCGCGAATGCCGCGTGGATGAGCGGCGATTTCGAATGCGCGACGGGGTTGCCGATAACGGCGTAACGGTCGGTCATGGCGGGCGGTTTCCTGGGCGGAGTCTTGGGACTTCAGTCAACAGAACGTCTGTGGGAGCGCCTTCAGGCGCGAACGCATTTGTGCGGGCTTGATTCGCGGCTGAAGCCGCTCCTACAGAACCATCCCATTGCGCGAGACTTCACGGTGCCGGATCAGTTGGGGGCGCTATTCGCTGCGCAGCTCGTCTCCCTTGGCAAACGTCCAGGTGCGCGTGATCTCCAGAATGTCGGTGTCGCGGCGGATATCCGCCGGCAGCGGCGCATACGGGCCGGCCATTTCGACGATTCGCACTGCAGCCGCATCGAGCACTTTCTTCCCCGACGAGCGCTGGACGCGCACGCTCTCGACGCTGCCGTCGGCGCGAATGGACACCGACAACAGGAGGTTGCCGTAGAGTTGCAGCTGCCGCGCGGCCTCGGGATAGTTGAGATTGCCCACGCGCTCGACCTTCAGCCGCCAGTCCTCGACGTAGCGCGCAAATCGATATTCCTCGGCGCGCGCGCCGACGAACTTGCGCTTGGGCCGCTTCTGATACGCGTCCATCTCCTTGGCGATCTGCGCTTCGAGGCGCATCGCTTCGAGCGTACGCTGCAGCAACTCGTTGGCAGTGGGGAGTTCGCTCTTGTCCCTCGTTTCGGTCGGCGCCGGCGCAGGCGTCGGGACCGGCACGCTTTTCAACTGCGTCAGGAGCTCCTTCGCCTGGCGCTCGAGCACTTGGACCTTTTGCGTCGCCACCGTGATCTCGTTGTCCCGACTGTCCTTGGGCAGCACCGGCAACGGCGTCTTGGCGCGTCGATCGGCGTCCGTGTTCCCGCCACCGTCGAGATTGGCCTGCGCGAGGATGTCGGCCTTGGTCGGTTTGGTCCGGGTCTTGGCGTTCACCAGCGCCACTTCGAGCGGCGGTCCGCGATCGAGCATCGCCCGCAAATCGAAAGGCTGGAAGCGAATGGCCAGCGCCACCGCGTGAATTGCGATCGACAGCACCAGCGCATAGGTGAAAAGCTGGTCCTGCCGGGGCGCCGCGATCTTCGCTGCCCAATGCCCGAGAGCCGCCCGCGCGGCCGGCAGAGACGCTGCGGTTCGTGCGCGTTCCGGTCGCGCCGCCGGCGGCGGTACGACCTTCGGTTGCGGTTTCTGGCGGGCGTGCGGTCGGCGCAAGATCGCAAACGTCATCGAAGGACAATTCTCCATTGTATGCGCTTGTCATGGCCACGGGGTTCGCGTCGCGACGATCCTGTCGCGACGCGAACCCGACCGGCTACGCCACCGACCCCAGATACCGGCATTCCAACGTCGACGCAAGAAGATCGACGCGCCCGATGCCGATGCGTACCGCCGTGTCCTGCGCCAGCGCCGGAAGATCGGGAAGGCGCTCGTAAAGCGGGATCCGGTCGAAGCGGACCAGCGTGTCGCGAATCACGGTTCCGGTGATCTCCTCGACGCCCTCCTGCAGCAGCCAGCGCAGGCACCAGTAGTGCTCCATCCGGTCCTGGAATTCCGCGTACTGCGAATACGTCACCTCGAAATCGGCCAGCGCCGCGAACAGCTCCGCGTCGTTGTCGGCGTAGGGCGCGCGTTCGCCGGCGACCACGGCCAGGATCTGCCGCTGGTTGACGAGGTCGGAGTAACGGCGCAGCGGCGAACTCGCCCACAGATAATGCGCGAGCCCCAGCCCCTGGTGCTCGCCCGGCCGCAGGCTCATTTTCACCTTGCCCCAGGACTGCGTCCGGTAGAGCCCGGGCACCCGCGCCAGGCCCAGCAGCCGGCCCCAGCTGTTGTTGACGTGGATCATCAACTCGGCGATGAGCTTGTCCAGCGGCGAGCCGCGCGCGCGCGGCACGATCTCGCACCCGGCCGTCGTCGCCGCCCTCCCAGTCGACGTAATAGTTGTAGTCGATGCGCGCGATGTCCGCCTTGCCGCGCTCGGCGGCCAGATGCGACGCCAGTTTCCACAACACGCGCAGTTCCGCGGTCCAGGGCGGATCGTCCGGCGCGGGCAGCGCGCTGGCAAACGCGTCGCTGACGCCGGAGAGATGCAGGTTGGCGGCCACCGGCACGCGCTCGACGCGCGTTTCCTGGCGCACGGGCACGCCGTCGTGCGTGACATCCACGTACAGCGACAACGCCGGGCGGTCGGCACCGGCCAGCAGCGTGAATGCGCCGACCACCTCCTCGGGCAGCATCGTGATCTTGCGCCCCGGCATGTAGACGGTGGACAGGCGGTCGCGGGCGATCGCGTCCAGCGCGTTGCCCGGCACGATGCCCAACGCGGGCGCCGCGATGTGGATGCCGATGCGCGTATGTCCGTCCGGCAGCTCGGTGACCGAAAATGCGTCATCGATCTCCGTGGTCGTCGCGTCGTCGATCGAAAAGGCGCGGACCGCGGCCACCGGCAGGTCGGGCAGCGGCGGCAGTTCGCCCCAGGCGGGATAGGCCAGCCCCTTGGGGAACGCGCGCACGAGAAACTCGTTGAAATGGTAATCGTGCGTCGAGGGAATCGCCCCGCAGGCCGCGAGCAGCGCCACCGGACTCGTCTGCTGCGCATCGCAGGCCGCGGCCAGCGCCTTCCACTCCAGCGTGTTCTTGTCGGGCTTGTACAACAACATCGGCAACCGGGCGCGCAGCGCGTCGGGCAACTGTCCGGCCGCCAGATCCGCCACCCAGGCCGCCATTTGCTCGCCTTCGCGCCGCTTGCGTTCGACCGACGCCAACGCCGCTTTCAGCGCCTCGGGCGGCGCCTTGCGGTAACGACCCTTGCCGCGCTTGTAGAAATACATCGGCGCCCCGGCGAGCGCGAGCGCGACTCCGGCACTTTCCACCGGCGCCGGCGCGTGGCCGACATAGTCGGTCGCGAGTTCGGCGAAACCGAATTCGTCGTCACCGCAGACTTCCCACAGGAAATCGACATCCATCGCCTCGGCAAGCGCGCGCGCCTCGGCCTGAAGCGTCGTCGCCGACGGCGCGGCGAAGCGCAGCAGCACGGCGGCGGCCTTCACCTTCACGCGCTTCCCGGAGGTCGTCTCGACCTGCAGCGATGCGTCGTTGTCGGCGAGGACGGCACCGGCCTTGAGTTGGCCGTCGTCCTCGAAAAAGACGTTCATGGAATCCCGGAACGGATGAGTGGATGCGCCCGGTGGCGGACGCGGTCGGCGCGCGAGTGCGACACCGTCGCTCCGCGAGGCAAAGGCGCGGATTATACCGTCCGGCGCGCAGGAAGCTGTCAGGGCAGCAGCAGCGAGCCCAACTCCAGCGCCGCGTCGTGCAGCGGCCGGAAGAACTGGTCGGACATATCCTGTGCGGACAGCAATCGACCCTGCAGGATGACGTTGATTCCGGCGACGTAATGCCCGGCCGAGTCGCGCACCGGGACGGCGATCGTGCACAGCCGCGGCTCCATCTGCTGGCTGGCAAAGGCGTGTCCGGTTTCGCGCACCCCGTTGAGCACCTGCCGTATCTTGTCGGCCGATGTCAGCGTGTACTCGGTGTAAGGATGGAACCGCGCCCGGGCGAGATACGCCTCGAGCTCGCTGTCGGGCAAGTGGGCCAGCAGCACGTGGCCGATGGACGTGCAATACGCAGGCAGGCGCCGGCCGACATTGAGCGCCGGCGACATGATCCGCGACGACGCCGAGCGTGCGAGGTACACGATCTCGTCACCGTCGAGGATCGCCAGCGAACAGGCTTCGCGCAGCGATTCGCCCAGCCGGTCGAGTATCGGCTGCGCCAGCACCGCGAGCGGCGATGCCGACAGGTACGCGTGGCTGAACGACAGCACGCGCGGCCGCAGGTAGAAGCGCCGCGCGTCGTCGGCCGCGACAAAGCCCAGGTTCGCCAGCGTGTGCAGGCTGCGCCGTGCCGCCGCTCGCGGAATGCCAGTGCGATGACTCACCTGCGCGATCGACATCCGGCGCTTCTTGTCGGACAGCGCCAGCAGCACCGCGAGGCCGCGCGCCAGCGCAGTCACAAAATCGGGATCCTCGCGGAACCGGGCGATCGTTTCCGCCGGCAGCGCATCCGGGTCGGTGAAGCTGGGCGGCGTGGGCGCCGGGACCGGTGGCAACGAGATCGGACGAGCCTCCGAAACCGGTGGCGCCAAAGGGTGCGTCTTCAACATGGATGTCTTTCGCATGGGCCACGAAGTGAGCGCTTGTCACCGCATGGTCATTTTCGACCGGATGGGGCGCGCAGCGCCCTTACGTTACCTCTTCCGCCCAAATAATGCCAGCAGGGTCGTGGAACGCGGCGTCTTCGCTTCACATTGTGGGCGCTTGGCGAACGTACTGTCGCCATACGCCCTTGACCGAGGATTTCGTCCGCGCTTATCGTGAGCGCGTCGGTCGTTCGCTAGTGGCGGCCGACAGGAACCCGGGTTCGACGGCCAGGGCGAAGCAAGACAAGCGAAAAAATTCGCCCCCTGCTACACCCCTCGACGCAGTCGGGGTTGCGATAGCAGAATGGTCGAGGCCCCGGTCGGCGAACGAAGACGGCCCGCGAGTGCGCGGGTCGAGGAGAGAGTGTCCTGGCCATGGCAGCAACGGCTCTTGCGTCGAACCTTCCCGCGATCCAGGGGAGCGGCGCCATGACGCCCACCGCAACAGCTGGCGCCGCCGCGATGATCCCCATCGAAATCGCTCCCGAAGACTACGCCGTGGTGATGAAGGTTTCCTCGGGCTGCCGCAGTCGCCCGAGCCAGGCAACCCGCCTCAATCATTGGCCATGACCAGGATGAAACCGTTCGGGCTGAGCCGTTCGAAGCCCCCTTCGATCGACTCAGGACAGGCCCTTCGATCGACTCAGGGCGAACGGAGCTCAATGCATCAACGTGCCGGCTCGATAGCCGGCGCGCACAGGTAGCGATTCTGCCGAGGGAATCGCCAACACGCACGAGGGCCTCGGAATGCCATCTCACCGATACGGAGGAAGTCCATGTCATTTAAGAAGATCCTCGGAGCTGCGGCTCTGTCACTGGTCGCAGGTGTCGCCTCGGCGGCATTTCCGGAGCGCGAACTGACCGGCGTCATCATGTGGGGCGCGGGTGGAGCGATGGACGTCGTTTCGCGCGCGGTCACGCCGCATGCCGAAGCGGCACTGGGCAAGAAGATCATTCTCGTCAACAAGCCCGGCGGCACCGGTGCCATTTCGACCAACAACGTCGTCAACAGCCCGTCGGACGGCTACACGCTGCTCTACGGCGCCGAGAATCCGCAGCTGCACCAGGTGCTCGGTCTCGCCGATTTCGGCTACGAGAAGTTCTATCCCGTCATGGTGTTCGGCCGCGGCGTCGCCGTGATCGTCGTCAAGAACGACGCGCCGTGGAACACGCTGAAGGATTTCGTCGAGGACGCGAAGAAGCGCCCGGGCAAGCTGAAGATGGGATCCACCGGCCCCGGCGGGCTGCCGCACACCGTTGGCTCGATGTTGAACTCGGTCACCAAGTTCCAGGTGATCTCGGTGCCCTTCGACGGTGAAGGCCCCGGCCTCACCGCGCTGATGGGCGGGCACGTCGACATGATGCCGGTGGGCGCGGGTGCCGCGACCGAAAACATCAAGGCAGGCCGCGTCAAGGCGCTGGCCGTCGTCGATCTCGACCCGATGCCGGTTGCGGGTGCTGCGACGATTCCGCCGATCACCAAGGACTATCCGGAATTCGCCAAGTTCCTGCCCTGGGGTCCGTTCTACGGCGTGTTCGTCAAGCGCGACACCCCCGAAGACATCAAGGCGACGCTGGTCAAGGCGTTCAAGACTGCAGGCGACAATCCGCAGTTCCAGACGCTGATGAAGGAACGCGGCAACGTGATGATGAACGCCTCCGGCGCCGATGCCGACGCGTTCATGAAGAAGTGGCAGTCGGTGACCGCGTGGGTGCTGCAGGACGTCGGCGCCGCGAAGGCTTCGCCCGAGAAGTTCGGGATTCCGCGGCCCTAACCGCTTGAGAGGGCCTGGCTTCGGCCGGGCCCCTCCGCGCCCTTCGTTCATCTCGACCGCTGCCGGGGTACCCCGCCATGCCTACGTCCCATCCACGCCTGCCCCGGGGAACTTGCCTTTGCCTCGCCATGCTGCTGTTCGGCCTGACCGCGCTGTGGCTGGCGTGGCGCATCTCCGGCTTCTCCGGTCTGGAGTACCGCCGGGCTGTCTTCCCGATGCTGGCGTCGCCGGCGATGGTTCTCTCCGCGCTGGCCTTCCTGGTCAAGACGCTGCGCGGCAAGGCACCCGAAACTACGCCCGAGCAGCCGCTGTGAAGGCAATTCTTCCACCAGATCACGCCGCTGCCCATCGTGCTGTTCACGGCGCTGATCATTGTCTACATGCTGACGCTCGAACCCCTGGGTTTCATCGTCAGTTCGTTCGTCTTCCTGGTCGGTCGATGCTGCGCTGGGTGACCGGCGCATCGGTCCTCGTCAGCCTCGTCAGCGCGGTTTCGCTGGCCGTCATCTACCTGATCTTCCAGACGGCGTTCTCCGTCGTGCTGCCGGTGGGCCTGCTGCGGGGGATCATCTGATGCCTGAAGCCCTGTCGTATTTCTTCATGTCGTGGACGAGTCCGTACCTGCTGTTCCTGACAGCAGCGGGCACTTTCGCCGGCATCTACGTCGGCGCGATTCCCGGGCTGTCGGTGACGATGGCGGTGTCGATCCTGATCTCGTTCACGTTCAAGTGGAACGTCAACGAGGCGCTGGCGCTGATCGCCGGCATCTACCTCGGCGGCGTCTACGGCGGCTCGCGCAGCGCCATCCTGCTGAACATTCCCGGCGCGCCGGCGGCCATTGCGACGGCGCTCGACGGCTATCCGCTGGCCAAGATGGGCCAGGCGGGCACCGCGATCGGGCTCACCACCGTCGTGTCGGTGCTGGGCGGGTTCATCGGCATCATCGCGCTGGCGCTGTTCGCGCCGATGATCTCGCAGCTGTCGCTGCTGTTCGCGCCGCGCGACTACCTGCTGCTCGCCATCTGGGGCATCCTGCTGGTCGGCAGCCTGTCCGGCAACTCGCTGGCCAAGGGCGTGTTCGCCGGCGCGGTGGGCGTGCTGTTCGGCATGGTCGGCCTCGATCCGATGACGGCGGAGGGTCGCTTCACCTTCGGCTCGGTCCAATTGACCGGCGGCATCCCGTACGTCGCGGCGATGATCGGCTTCTTCGGCGTTTCCGAGGTGCTGGCGCAGATGCACTTTCTGCACATCAAGCCGGTCAAGCAGGACGTTAGCAAGATCCTGCCTTCCTGGAGCCTGCTGGTGAAATACCTGCCACTGGGGCTGCGCTGCTCGACCATCGGCGTGATCATCGGGGCATTGCCGGGTGCCGGCGGCGACATCGCAGCGCTGATGGCCTACGACCACGCCAAGCGCACGACCAGGAATCCGTCGCGGCCGTTCGGCACCGGCGCCTATGAAGGCCTGGTCGCGCCCGAATCGGCGAACAACGCCGCGGTGGGCGGCGCCTACATCCCGATGCTCACACTCGGCATTCCCGGCGACGCGGTGACCGCGGTGATCATCGGCGCGCTCTACATCCACGGCTTGAAACCCGGGCCGATGATGCTGATCGAGACGCCGCACCTCTTCTGGTTCGCGGTGGGCAACCTGACGCTGGCCAACATCTTCCTGCTCCCGCTCGGCCTCACCGGCGTCAAGATCTTCGCCAAGATCGTCGAGACGCCCAAGGCGATCCTGCTTCCGCTGATCCTGGTGCTGTCGGCGGTGGGCACCTACGCGATCCAGAACAATCCGGTCGACATCTACTGGATGCTGGGCTTCGGCGTGTTCGGTTACTTCCTCAAGTCCTACGGCTTCCAGGTCGGCCCCGTCATTCTCGGCATCATCCTGGGACCGCTGATGGACAGTTCGTACCGGCGGGCGATGATCTCGGTCGGCGACGAGCCGCTGGCGTTCTTCAGCGAGTTCTTCACCAGCCCGATCTCGGCCGTTCTGGTCGCCGCGCTGGCGCTGACGCTGCTGTCGCAGACCGCGTTGTGGGCGAAGGTCTTCGGGGGGTCCAAGACCGCCGTGCCGCCGACGACCACGTCGTGACGACCATCGGCTATCGCACAACGAGGAGACTCCGCGATGAACCATCCGAAGCCCATTGAACTCCACGGCAGGCCTGTCGGCGGCGGCGCCTTTCCGCTGATCATCACGCCGCTCGTGGGCAGGACTCCCGCCGACGTCATGGACGAGCTGGCGGCGATCCTGCCCAAGAAGCCCGATCTTCTCGAATGGCGGATCGACTTCTTCGAAGCCATCGGCGACACCGCGAAGGTGATCGAAACCGCCCGCGCAATGAAGGCGGCGACAGGCACGATTCCGATCCTTCTGACCCGGCGCAGCACGAGCGAAGGCGGCCAGCCGATTCCCATCAGCGAGCCGTCGGTCGTGGCGATGTACACCGCCGCCTGCAAGGCGCGCTGCGTCGACCTGATCGACTACGAACTCTCCAACGCCACCGAGGACCTGAAGCGGCTGCGGGCCGTATCGGCCGAGAACGGCGTGGCGATGATCATGTCGTACCACAACTTCCAGCTCACCCCCGAAGCCGCGGTGCTCGACGGCAAGTTCATCGAGGCCGCGCACCTCGGCGCGGACATCGCCAAGGTCGCGGTGATGCCCAAGGATCCGCAGGACGTCCTGGTGCTGCTCGCCGCCACGTACAAGGCGAGCCAGACGCTGGGCGTCCCGCTGATCAGCATGTCGATGGGCGGCGTGGGATCGCTGTCGCGGATCATGGGCTGGGTCTACGGCTCGGCGGCGACGTTCGCCGTCGGCAAGAGCAGTTCGGCGCCGGGGCAGATCGCCATCGAGGAGCTGCGTGCGGTGTTGGCGACGGTACGTCGGGCGGTAACCGGCGGATAGAAGGGAAGAATTTGTAGGAGCGGCCTCGGCCGCGAATCGAGATGCGGAAGAAGCCGTTCGCGGCTGAAGCCGCTCCTACACAAGGCTCCAATGACCAGCGCGGCAGACAGAACCCTGCCGCAAGGCGGACCAACCATCACAGGAGAGAACAACATGGCCACCAGTCCCGAACCCAAGAAAGGCATCAACGAGGAACAGCAGCAGGAACTCGACATGGTGTTCGAGCGGGCGAGGAAGGCGCTGGCGATCATCGAGACCTACGACCAGGCGCGCGTCGACCGCCTGTGCCAGGCGGTGGCCTGGGCCGTTGCCAACAAGAAGACCTTCACCCGTCTGGTCAAGGAAGGGATCGCCGAAAGCGGATTGGGCGACCCGGTGTCGCGGATGGGCAAGCGGATGAAGATCCGTGGCGTGCTGCGCGACGCGCTGCGGCAGAAGAGCGTCGGCATCATCGAGGAAATCCCCGACAAGGGCATCGTCAAGTACGGCAAGCCCGCCGGCATCGTCGCCTGCATCGTGCCGACGACGAACCCCGACCTGACGCCGGCCGGCAACGCGATCTACGGCATCAAGGCACGCGACGTGGTGATCTTCTCGCCACACCCGCGGTCGAAGAAGACGTCGTTCGAGACCGTGCGCCTGATGCGCGAGGCGCTGGAGCGCGAAGGCGCGCCCGCCGACATCCTGCAGTGCCTGACCCGGGTCAACATCCCGATGTCGCAGGCGCTGATGGCGCGCGCCGACCTGATCGTCGCCACCGGAGGCCAGCCGATGGTCCGCGCCGCGTACAGTTCCGGCACGCCGGCGTATGGCGTCGGCGCCGGCAACTCGACGATGGTCATCGACGAGACCGCCAACATCGAGGAAGCCGCACACAACACCCGGCTGTCCAAGACCTCGGATTTCGGTTCCGGCTGTTCGGCCGACGGCAACCTGATTATCGAGGCGTCGATCTTCGACGCGATGCTCGCCCAGCTGCAGAAGGAAGGCGGCCATCTCGCCACGCCCGAGCAAAAGGAAATGCTGCGCAAGGCCATGTGGGACGACGAGCGTCACCGCACTGTCGAAACGGTGGCGATCGCGCCGCAGCAGCTGGCCAGGATCGCCGGCTTCGAGATCCCCGCCGACCGCAAGTTCCTCATCGTCTACGGCGACGGCATCGGCCGTGAGCACCACTACTCCGGCGAGAAGCTGACCACGCTGCTGGCCGTCTACAAGTACAAGGGCTTCGACCAGGCGCTGGACATGATGCGCGCCATCTACGAAGTCGGCGGCAAGGGTCACTCCTGCGGCATCTACTCGTTCAACCAGGATCACATCCACCAGCTGGCGATGGCCGCGCCGGTGTCGCGGATCATGGTGCGGCAACCACAGTCGAAAGCCAATGCCGGCGCGTTCAACAACGGCATGCCGATGACCTCGAGCCTGGGCTGCGGCACCTGGGGCGGCAACATCATTTCCGAGAACGTGCACCTGAAGCACTACCTCAACACCACGTGGGTGTCGGTGCCGATCAAGGAAGACAAGCCGTCGGACGAGGAGTTGTTCGGCGCGTTCTACGATCCGGCGTTGGAAGCCGAGGTCGAGACCATCACGACCTGATGTCCGGGCGAGGCGCCGCCGACTGAATCGACAACCCAGCGTGGCCGGCAAAGGCCGAGCCACCGAGGAGAACGAAAGTGAAAGACCAGATCGCCAACCTGCTCGTCAAGTACCTCGAGGCCCGCGGCGTCGAGCACATCTTCGGCCTGTGTGGCCACACCAACATTGCGGTGCTGGCCGCGCTGTCGAAGAGCAAGAAGATCAAGTTCATCAACACCCGGCACGAGCAGATCGCCGCCCACGCTGCCGATGGCTATGCGCGCGCCACCGGGAAGGCGTCGGTGCTGCTGACGCACCTGTCGCCCGGACTCACCAACGCCGCCACCGGCGTGGCCAATGCCGCGCTCGACTCGATCCCGATGGTGGTGATCGCGGGCGACGTGCCGACGCACTACTACGGCAAACACCCGCATCAGGAAGTGAACCTGCACGCCGACGCGTCGCAGTACGAGATCTACCGGCCCTTCGTCAAGCGCGCGTGGCGCGTGGACTCGCCGCACCTGTTCCCGGAGATCATCGAGAAGGCATTCCAGCTGGCCGAGAGCGGCCGCCCGGGCCCGGTGCTGGTCGACGTCCCGATGGACATCTTCTCCAAGGAGATCGACGCCGCGCTGTTCAAGCGCCAGCTCGCCAACACCCGGGCGCTGGCCAAGCCGTCGCTCGACGAGGCGACCGCCGAGAGGATTATCAGGCAGCTGCTGGCCGCGAAGACCCCGCTGCTCTACGTGGGCGGCGGCGTATTGCTGGCCGACGCGGCCGAGGAGATGCGCGAGTTGGCCGAGCACCTATCGCTGCCCGTTGCGCACACGTTGATGGGCAAGGGCGCGCTCCCCGACGACAACCCGCTGATCCTGGGCATGACCGGGTTCTGGGGCACCAAGTTCATCAACGACAAGTGCAAGGCCGCCGACTGGATCCTGGCATTGGGCACCCGTTTCTCCGAAGCCGACTGCAGCTCGTGGGAGACCAAGTACACCTTCAACTTCCCGCCGACCCGGCTCATCCACATCGACATCGACCCGGCCGAGATCGGGCGCAACTACCCGGTGGCGATCGGCGCGGTCGCGGATCTGAAGTCGGCGCTCACGGTGCTCAATCGCGTCGCGCGCAGACTGGTGCCGGACGGGATCGAGCGGCCGAAGCTGCTGGCCGAGATGGCGAAGAACCGCAAGACCTTCGTCGCCGGGAACAAGAAGGCGATGGAGAGCGACGCCTGGCCGATGCGGCCCGAGCGCATCCTCGCCGATCTGCGCGCGGTACTGCCGCGCAACGCCATCCTGTGCACCGACGTGGGCTGGAACAAGAACGGCATGGCCCAGCAGTACCCGGTCTACACCCCGGGCAGCGTCCTCACCCCGGGCGGCTTTGCGACCATGGGCTTCGGCTCGCCGGCAGCACTCGGTGCAAAGGTCGCCAAGCCCGGCAAGGTCGTCGTCGCGCTGATCGGCGACGGCGGCTTCGGCCAGAACCCGGCGGCGCTCGCCACCGCGTTCGCGGACGACATCGCGGTGGTGTGGGTGATCATGAACAACCACGCCTTCGGCACCATCGCCGGCCTCGAGCTGGCGCACTACGGCACCACGTTCGCCACGGTGTTCGAGAAGGACGGCAAGACCTATTCGCCCGACTATGCGGCGATCGCGCGGGCCTACGGCGTCGAGGGCATCAAGGTCGGTTCCGCCGCCGAGTTCAAGCCGGCGCTGGAGAAGGCGATCAAGATGAACAAGCCGGTCGTGCTCGACGTCTACATGAAAAACGAGCCGGTGCCCACCGCGGGGCACTGGAACATCATGGACATCTACTCGCCGGGCAAGAAGGTTCATCACGTGAGCACCGGCGATTGACGCCGGCGGACGAAGGCGCCGCGACCGCCGCCGCAAGGCGGCCACGGTCTTGACGGAAGCTCGCGCGGCGACGCTGCGCGAGCATGAATGCAAAGGAGTTCGCACACCATGAAACAGGAATTTTCGCTGGCCCACCTGACGGTACTGGGTTGCCCGCCGCCGGAGATGACCTACGTCGCGGCGCGTGCCGGTTACGACTACGTGAGCATCCGCCCCATCTTCATGGGGCTGCCCAACGAGCCCAACTACGCGCTGGCCGACAACCCGCAGATGCTGAAACAGACGAAGGCAGCGCTCGCGTCGACCGGCGTCCGTGTCCACGACATCGAGTTGGCCCGCGTCTACGAAGGCCTCCATCCCTCGAAATACCTGCCGGCGATGGAAGTGGCGGCCGAACTCGGCGCCAAGGCCGTCCTGTCGAGCATCTGGGGCGGCGAGCGCGAGTTCTACATCGAGAAATTCGGCGAGATCTGCGACCTCGCCAAGCCCTTCGGTCTGACGGTGGATCTCGAGTACGTCCCGATCGCCGCCGTGGCCAACCTGGCGCAGGCGGTCGACGTGTTGCGCACCGTCAAGCGGAGCAACGCAGGGCTGATGGTCGACATGCACCACTTCCATCGTGCCCACGACAACCCGGCCGATCTCGACGCCCTGCCGCGCGAGTGGTTCCACTTCGCGCATCTGTGCGACGCGCCGGCCGAAATCCCGACCGAACGCGCCGAGATGATCCGCATCCTGCGCGAGGCGCGCCTGTACGTCGGCGAGGGTGGCATCGACGTCGGGGGCATCCTCGCGCACATCCCGCACTGCGTGTACTCGATCGAGTTGCCCAACAAGGAGCGGCACGAGGAGGTCGGCTATGCCGAGCACGCGACGCGATGCCTCGAGACGCTGAAGGCGTATCTGGCCAGCAGCACTGGTGACAAGAGTGCCCGCGACAAGCACCGTGCCGGACGTACAGCGACCGGGAATCGTCGCGCTGTCGCCACCCAATAGACGGAGTGCATGAAATGAAAAAAAACATCAAGGCGATCGACGCACGCGGCAGGAAGCTGGGCGGCGAAACCCCGCTGCTCTGCACGCCGCTGGTCGGAAGGACGCGTGAACGCGTGCTCGCGGAAGCCACGAAGGTCATCGCGCAAAAGCCGGACCTCGTCGAGTGGCGCGTCGATTTCTTCAAACCGATCGGCAACCCCGACGCGGTGATCGAGACGGCGCGCGCGCTGCGGGACATCGTCGGCAAGCGCCCGATCATATTCACCCGCCGCGCGGAGAAGGAGGGTGGCGAGCGGATCGCGATCGGCGAAGAGGAGGTCGTCGAGCTCTACGCGGCCGTGGCGGCGACCAGACTCGTCGACTTCATCGATTTCGAGATGTGCAACGATCCCGGGCACCTCACCCGCGTGCGCGAATGCACGAAGCAGCACGACGTCAAGCTCATCCTGTCCTATCACAACGTCAGCTACACGCCGGGGCACGACTACCTCGTCGACCGGTTTTTCGAGGCCGAGCGGCTCGGCGCCGACGTGGCGATGGTCCAAGTCATGCCACGCAACCGCGCCGACGTGCTGCGTCTGCTCGCGGCGACCGCCGAGGCCGACGACAAGGCGCGCATCCCACTCATCAGCATATCGTTGGGGCCGCTCGGGTCGGTGACGCGGATGGTCGGCGGCCTGTTCGGCTCGTGGCTCTCCTTCGCCGTCGGCGAGTCGGCGTCGGCGCCCGGACAGATCCCGATCGGCGACCTGGTCACGATCTACGACATCCTCCGCCGGTCCCGCGGCGGGGAGATGTTCTGAACGTGAAATGGCAGGGTCAGACTCGACCTTTCCGGACTTCATCGTGCCGGATCAATTGCGCCCCTGCTGCGCACCGCTATGCTCATCACCGATCCGCTCTTCTACGCCATCGCCATTCCCGTTGTCCTGTTGAGTGGAATCTCCAAGACGGGGATTCCCGGCCTGTTCAGCGGGATGGCGGTTCCGCTGCTGTCACTGGTCATCTCGCCGCTGCAGGCTGCCGCGCTGATGCTGCCCATCCTGTGCGCCATCGACCTCTTCGGGCTGCACGCGTTCCGCGGCGTCTACGACCGGCGCAACATGCCGATACTGCTCACGGGCCTGGCCATCGGGATCACGGCTGGATTCTTCGTCTTCAGCCTGGTGCCGCGGGACCTGATGCGCCTGCTGATCGGTGCCATCGCCGTCTCGTTCGCACTCAACAACATCTTTGGCTGGGCGCGCAATCGACCGCCCGCAACTGCGTCATGGCGGCGTGGTGTCATGTGGTCCGGTCTCTCCGGGCTGACCAGTTTCGTGGCCCACGCAGGCGGGGCACCGGTCATGGCGTATCTGTTACCGCAAAGACTCGATCGAAAGATCTACGTCGGAACGACGGTTTGGTTCTTCTTCGCGTCGAACTACGCGAAGATCATCCCTTACGCCTTTCTGGGGCAACTCGACCTTACCAATCTGGCCACCGCGTTCGTGCTGCTGCCGCTTGTGCCTGTCGGCGTCAGGCTCGGCGTCATCATTCAAGGCAAGCTGGACGAGAAGATCTTCTATCGGATCAGCTATTGGGCGCTGCTGAGCATCGGAGTGAAGCTGCTATTTGACGGCAGCGTGTCGCTGTTGCGATAGGCGGTCGAGCGAGTACACGTGATCGTAGATGCCGCAGTCATGCTCGGCACCATGCGCCCCGTGGGCGACGAAGGAGCCGGCTTGCAACTCGTTGTCGCCCAACTCCGCAATCGCGTCGGCATCGTATCCGGTGATCATCAGCGCGGAGTGCAGGCCGGCATCCTTGCCGCGGATGCGCTGTTCGATAGTCATCTGTGGCGCGAGCGTTGAAACGAGGAGATGCGCGCTCGCGATGCCGCGACGTCCGGCGAGCCCCGGCAATACCGCCTGCAAGAGCCAGTCATTTACGGCAGTGGCGCCGCCGTCAACCGGAGCGAACCGGATGAGCAGGGCGACTCCCCCCATTCCGGCACCGGATCCGGCGACCACGTTGCAGAGCGCACGCCGCATGCTGACGTAGCGCTTCATCATCCGGGCCGTCCACGGCGACGGATTGTTCAAGCGCACGAGATAGGGCTGGGATTCCAGAACGTCGATCGCCTCCACCTCGTAGAGCACCAGGTAGCGCGGCGCTCCCGACCTGGCAAGCCAGCGGCTGCCACGGAGAAAGCCGGGAATGCCCAGGCGCTCCGGCATGTGCTCGTGGGTGTGCCAATCGTCGTGCTCGGCGATGGCTTCGGCGGCGACGTCGAAGGTGAGGAGCATTGCCGCCCTGCCCGAGTCGATCATTTGGCGTCCTCCCGCAATGGCCGACTCGTCGGTGGCGGTGCAGCGGTACGTTTGATCATGCGGCGAGCGCCGGAATTCGCCGCGTCGTCGGCGAGCGCATGGATGCGCCCGGATGTGTCACGGCGCCGCGCCGCGCGAAAGCCGCTGTGCATCCGCGAAATGTGTTCGTCCAGGATCGACTCCGCCCGATCAAGGTCGCCCTTCGCGAAGGCCAGCATGATGGCGCGATGCTCGGACATCGATTTCTCGCGCAGGTTGTCGGCGCCGGCCAGGTTGTGGGTGCGCAGCGCGGCAACACGGCCGGAGACCAGCTTGTACGCGCCGATCAGGTACTCGTTGCCGCTGTTCTGAGCGATCGCCTCGTGGAAAGCAGAGTCGCCGCGGGCACCGGCGAGCCGGTCGTCGGCCTCCTTCGCGCGATCCATCGCGTCGCAGGCCAGGCGCAATTGCAGCAGCGTCTCTGCCCGGCGTCGGGCGAAGCAGAGGCGCAGCGCCATGAGTTCCAATACACGACGAAACTCGCAGAGTTCCCCGACGTTTTCCTCGGACGGCATGAACACGTAGCTTCCGGCCTGCGGACGAATGTCGATCAGCCCCTGCATCTCCAGCGCCATCAAGGCATCGCGCACCGGCGTGCGGCTGACGCCGAGCGCTTCGGCGAGCTTGAGCTCGGAGAGCGCCTCGCCGAGAGGATGAACGCCATCGATGATCGCCTGGCGAATCCGCTCCGTTACCTGCGCGGTGAGCGATACAGTCGATTTCATTACAGTCGATGCGCGAGTTCCGCGGCGTCGTGGATCGCCTCGAGCGCGGTGCGGGGCTGCGTGCAGTCGCCGACCACGTACACCTGCGGCCCGTGGGCGCGCGCGTAGAGCGCATCGGCGACCGCGGTGACGGGCAGCAGCGTGCGCGTGGGGACGACCAGGTCGATCTCCGCCACGGTCCATCGCTCGGTGCCGTTCCACAACGTCGCCTCGTGCTCGCCCAGTGCCTCGACCATCGTGCCGGTGTGGACCGTCACCTTGGGCAGCTCATCGAGTGCACCGGCCTGGAAGCGCCGCGAACGTGTCCCGATGTCGCTTGCGAGCTCCCTGCTCTGCTCCACCAGCACGACCTCGACACCCTTCTGCGCCAGCACGCGCGCCACGCCGATGCCGCGTATGCCACCGCCCAGCACCAGCGCGCGCCTGATGCCGCCGATCGGCCGCCGTAGGATTTCGTAGGGATCGACGACCGGACTGTCCATGATGCCGGGGATCGCGGGCAGGCCGGGCGAGGAGCCGGTCGCAACGATGACGATGTCCGGATGCTCTGCCAATACGGTCTCGGCGCTCGCCTCGACACCCACCTCGAGCCGGGCGCCGGCGCGCGCCACTTCGCCGACGAGCCAGGGCAGGTGCCCCGTCAACTCCTCGCGCCCGGGGACGAACTTGCTCAACATCAGCTGCCCGCCGGGCTCGTCGTCGCGCTCGAAGACGACAACGTCGTGTCCCCGCCGCGCGAGGATACGGGCCGCTTCGAGACCTGCGGGGCCGCCACCTACGACGACCACGCGCTTCCTGTTCGTCGTCGAACGGATGGCGTACTCCCGCTCCCGCCCTGTGGCCGTATTGACCAGGCAGACGATCGCTGCTCCCCTGGAGTGCATGTCGCTGCATCCCTGGTTGCACGCGATGCAGGTGCAGATCTCGTCGGTCCGGCCGTCGCGGGCCTTGGCAGGAAATTCCGGATCCGCGTGGAGCGCGCGGCCCATGGTCACGAAGTCCGACGTGCCCGACTCGATCAGATGCTCGGCCACACTTGGGTCGGTGATGCGCCCCGACACGCTGACGGGGACGTTCACGTGCTTCCTCACTTCGCGCGCGAGCGGGGCGAGCACGCCCTGCGCCATCTCCATCGGCTGCGTGATCCACCAGTTGGTCTCGTACATCCCGGCCGACACGTCGACCAGGTCGATTCCGGCAGTGACGAGGTGCGGGGCGATGGCGCACACGTGGGCAAGTGTGATCCCGTTCTCCTGGTGCTCGTCGCCCGAGATGCGGTAGACGAGCGGGATGCCGTCGCCGACCGTCTTGCGGACCGCGCGCACCACTTCGAGGGGGAAACGCATCCGACCGGCCAGGTCGCCGCCGTACTCGTCGTCGCGCTTGTTGCAATACGGCGACATGAACTGCGACAGCAGGTAACCGTGCGCGCCGTGGATGCCGACGAAATCGCACCCGGCCTCGAGCGCGCGTCGCGCCGCGTCCGCGAAACGCTCGACGAGCTGCCCGATCTCGTCGCGCGAGAGCGCCCGCGGCACGTACCCGCCGGCGCCGGCATACGCGACCGCGGAGGGTGCTCGCGACTCGAGTCCGCTCGTCGCCGGATGCACGACGCGGCCGCCGTAATTGAGTTCGGGCCCGACGCGCCCGCCGTGACGATGCACGGCAGCCACCAGCCGGGCGAGCTGCGGGATCAGGTCGTCGTCGTACAGTCCTGCCTGAAACTCGCGCCCCTTGCCGCGCGGATCGACGTAGGTCGCCTCCGTGTACATCATCCCGACGCCGCCCTTCGCTCGCGCCTCGAGATAGTCGATGTAGCGCTGCGTCACCCGGCCCTCCGCAGTGCAGTAGTTCCGCTCCATCGGCGAACCGATGATCCGGTTCTTCACTTCCATCGTGCCTACCCGACCCGGTTGGAAGAGGTGGGGAAATCTCATGAAGCGCTCCCAGCAGTTTTTCCCGTGCCGCGCACGCGACGACCCCGGTGCCGGCAATCCGCCGACTGGTTCTGCGATCCGCAGCGCCTGGCTCGAGCGCGTATCCGTGCCGACGAGGATCTGCCGCCTGCGGTCAATTTTGATACTGATACCTCAGTTGACTTCAAACGAGTGGCACTTGTCAAGGCATCGATCGCCCCGGGCGCCTGCCTTGGGAGCGCCGCGCGCAACCAGCTTTCTCGCTTTGCACTGGCGCCGCTTCCCCAGGACAAGGGCTATCTCGGTCCGGCGCCCGAGGCACTTGGCGCGGATTGACATATCCTGGAGAATGCGCTTCACTGAGGTACCAGTAAGGCAACAGCGGGGATTGAGACGGTTCAATGGCGGCGAATCCTGCACTTAGGGTGCTGGTCACGGGCGCAACGGGTGGCATCGGGCGCGCGACCTCGTTCGCGTTTCTGGATGCGGCGCGCGCGCGCGACGCCGATCTGATCATCGCCGTGGCCGGATCCAGAACCGGAGCTTCCCTCGATGCACTGGTGGCCGAGCTGCGCGCGGGCGGCGCGCAGGCGATCGGGCTTGCGGCCGACCTTGCGGACCCTGACGCCTGCGCGCAACTTGCGCGAAGCGCGATCGCTGCCTGCGGCGGCCTCGACGTGCTCGTTTCCAACGCCGGCATCGCCCGCGGCGGACCGCTGGCCACCCTGGATCCCGCGGACTGGGACGCCGTGTTCGCCCTCGATGTGCGCGCGACGTGGCTGCTGGCGCGTGCCGCGTTCCCGGCGCTGGCGCAAAGCCGGGGTTCGATCGTCGCGGTGGCCTCGGTTTCGGCGCTCCATCCATTCCCCGGTCTCGGCGCCTATTCGCCGGCGAAAGCGGCGCTGGTCATGCTTTGCCGCCAGCTCGCACAGGAATGGGCTGCCGACGGCGTTCGCGTCAACAGCGTGTCGCCCGGCCTCATTCGCACACCATTGACCGAGCCGATCTATCGCGACGAGGACGTGCTGCGTCAGCGACTGCAGGCCGTCCCTCTCGGGCGCATCGGCACGCCGGAGGATGTCGCCCGCACGGTCGTCCACCTTGCCGGACCGGATGCAGACTACGTCACCGGAATCGATCTGCGACTGGACGGCGGGCTCTGCGATCGCGTCCTCGCCACGATTCCCGGCAAGCCGCGCTCGCCGGAACTTGGCTGACATCCGTTCGCTTCACCAGGGCCATCGTGTCCACCCATGACCATCCTCTCGCTCGATCACCTGACGCTGTTCGAACTCACACCCCCGCAGCTCGTGGACACGGCGGCCCGCGCAGGCTTCACGCACGTCGGATTGCGCCTCAACCCGGCCGCACCCGGCGAGCACCAGCATCCGATGATCGGCGACACGCCGATGCGGCGCGAAACGATCGCGGCGCTGCGCGACGGCGGCGTCGCCGTGCTCGATTTCGGCGTGCTGCGCCTGAAGGCCGAGACCGTCATCGATGCCTTCGAAGCCGTTCTCGAGGCCGGCGCCACGCTCGGCGCGCGCAACGTCGTCGTCAACGGCGACGAACCCGACCCCGCCCGGCTGGCGGACCTGCTCGCGCGGCTGTGCGAGCTTGGCTCGCGCTACGAACTGTGCATGAATCTCGAGTTCACCCCCTGGACGGGGCTCAACTCTCTCGCATCTGCGGTGGCCGTCGTAGAGGCCTCCGGTCGCCCGGAAGCGCGCGTGATGGTCGACACGATCCACGTCGATCGGTCACTGGGCACGCCGGCCGACATCGCCGCCGTCCCCCGCGCGCTGATCAACTACGCCCAGCTGTGCGACGGGCGCGGCCCGCGGCCGGCGGACTTCGACACCATGATCTACCAGGCGCGCAACGAGCGCGGCTTCCCGGGCGAAGGCAACATCGACCTCGCCGGCATGCTGCGCGCGCTGCCCCGCGGGATCCCGTTGAGCATCGAAGCCCCGACCGCGGAACTGGCGCGGACGCTGTCTCCGCTGCAACGGGCCGCAAGGGCACTCGCTTCGACGCGGGCGCTGGTCGCCACCATCGCCTGACATCGCGATTCATCCGACGCCGGCGGGGGTCACGGGAGGCTCGGCCGGCCACCAGCAAGCGAACCCACGGTCAAGGAGGCCACACGCAATGCAACCGACACGACAGGCAGGTGAAACCGCCCACAGGGCGTCACGGGTCGCGGTCATTACCGGCGGCGCCGGAGGACTGGGTTACGCGATCGCGCAGCGGATGGCGCGCGACGGCGTGGTGAGTGCGCTCTGGGACATCGATGCCGAGCGCGTCGAACGCCTGGCGCAAACCCTGCCCGGAGCGCGGGGCTACCGGGTGGACGTCACCGACTACGCGGCGGTGGTGAGAGCGACCGGAGAGGTCGTGCGCGACTTCGGGCGGATCGACATCCTGATCAACAATGCCGGCACCAACGGCCCGATCGCGCCTCTCGTCGACTATCCGCTCGACGGCTGGCGCAGCACGATCGCCCTCAATCTCGACGGCGTGTTCTTCTGCTGCCGCGCCGTGGTCAAGGAGATGCTGAAGAGCGGAAGCGGCCGCGTCGTCAACATGAGCTCGATCGGCGGCAAGGAAGGCAATGCCAACGCATCCTGCTATGCCGCTGCCAAGGCCGGAGTGATCGGCTTGACCAAGGCCTTCGGCAAGGAACTGGCGTTGACGAACATCCGCGTGAATGCGGTGGCGCCCGCCGCGATCGACACTGCATTTCTGGCGCAGCTCACGCCCGAATTCAAGGCGCTGGTGATTTCGAAAATCCCGATGGGGCGGCTCGGACGGGCCGATGAGGTCGCCGACCTCGTCAACTGGCTGGCGTCGGAGGAGTGCTCGTTCTGCACCGGCGCCGTCTTCGACGTGTCCGGCGGACGGGCCACCTATTGACAGCCGTCGACGATGCCCCCGCGGCGGGCACCTTCGATTCGTCAATGGCGCTTGGCGGTGCGGAACAGTTCGCGCAGGTAGAGCGCGATGAAAGCGACCATCGCCAGCGCCGAGTAGCGATACATGGCCGCGAAACCGGCCCACTCGGCGATGAGACCCAGGGCAATCGCGCCGACGATGTACCCGAGGTCGATCGACGACAGGAAGAGGCCGTTTGCCGCCGCCTTGCGGTCGGGCGGGCAGCGGTTCACCGCCCAGGTGTGGAGCGAGGGCTGGACCGCACCATAGCCAAGTCCGTAGAGCAGCGACGACACCACCAGCATCGCCGTCGACTGCGTGAGCGACAGCGCGATGAGACCGGCGATCATCGCCAGGCTGCCCGGGATTACGATGACCGCGTGACCCTTGCGGTCGAACAGGCGGCCGATGAACGGCCGGGTCACCAGGATCATCAGTGCGTAGCCGATGAAGAACACCCAGACGTCCGGCAGTTGTTGCTCCTTGCCGAACAGCACCAGGTAGGCGATCACGCCGCAAAGCGGGATCGAGAGGATGAAGCAGAGCGCGGACGGCAGCAGCGCGCCGCGCTCGAAAATGCTGGTCAGCGAAATCTTCCGGCGAGCGCTTCGGTCGACCGCCGGCCGGGGAAGCGTCGACAGTCCCGCCTTCAGCAACAGGGTCGAAGTCAGCGTGAGGCTCGCCGAGACGACCAGCAGCACGACGAAGTCGAAGGTGGTCATGAGCAGGATCGCGACCAGCGGCGTGAGCGACACCGCTGCGATCACGGTCAATGCATAGTAGCCGCTGCCTTCGCCGCGGCGCGATTCGGGAACGATCCTGTAGACGGCCGTGGCGATGGCGGCGGTGGCGAGGCCCCAGCCGATCCCCTGCACGCTGCGCAGCAGGAGGATCGCGTTGACCTGAGCCCAGACAAACGCCACCGTCGTCGCGACGATCACGACGATGCCCGACAGGATGACCTTGCGCTCGCCCGCGGTGTCGACGATCGTCCCCGAGATCACGCGCGAGCAGAGCGACATCACCGAGAACACGCCGATGACGAGGCTTGCCTCGAAGTTGCTTCCGCCCAGCTCCTTGACATAGGCCGGCAGCGTCGACGGCAGCATGTAGAACCCGAAGCACAGCAGCAGGTTGGCGGCCAGCAAGGCGACGAAGCCGCGGGTCCAGATCCGGTCGGCGTCGGCTGCGAGCGGCGGTGCCGCACCTGGCAGCGCAGCAGGTCCTTCCGATTGATTGTGCGTTCGCATCGGAACAGTGGAGCGTACGATATGTGCGCTGTTCGAACAATATCGCAGGTCTTGCCGCGTGGTTTCCCCCGACCGGAGTAAAACTCCGAAGATACTTCCATCATCAGCGAGGCACGCCATGATCAGCGGCAAGACCCGGCTCATCGCCCACGTCGGCTACCCGACGGAATCGTTCAAGGCGCCTCTGATCTACAACCCGTGGTTCGAGAAGAACGGCATCGACGCCGTCGTGGTGCCGATGGGCGTCAAAGGCGACGATTACGCGGCGGCGCTGGCGGTGATCCGCAAGTTCACCAACATCCACGGCGCGCTGATCACCATGCCGCACAAGGTGACGACGGTGGCGTTGCTCGACGAACCGAGCACGGCAGTCAGGATTGCCGGTGCCTGCAACGCGCTGCTGATGAAGCCCGACGGCACGCTCGCCGGGGACATGTTCGACGGCGCCGGTTTCGTGCGCGGTGTGATGCGCAAGGGATTGGAGATCGCGGGGTCGTCGTGCCTGGTCGTCGGCACCGGCGGCGTCGGCTCCGCGATCTCTGCGTCGCTGGCGGCGGAGGGACCGGCCTCGATGACGCTGTTCGACACCGACGCAGCGTCGGCGGAAGGCCTGGCGGGGCGCCTGCGCGCGCACTATCCGAAGATGGAGGTCCGCGTCGGGTCGAGCGATCCGGCCGGCTACGCCGCTGGTGGTCAATGGCACGCCCCTGGGCATGAAGCCCGGCGACCCGCTGCCCTTCGACGTGTCGCGGCTTTCGCCCGACACCTTCGTCGGCGAAGTGGTGATGAAGCAGGAGATCACCCCGCTGCTGCAGGCGGCGAAGGACCGGGGATGCCGGTACCAGATCGGCACCGACATGCTGTTCGAGATGATCCCGGCCTATCTCGAGTTCTTCGGCTTCGGAACCGCGACGCCCGACGAACTGCGTGCAGTCGCGCACATCGCCTACTGAGACCGGCGTGCGGCGGCGGCAGGAGGCTCGCCTTGTTGCGCCGCAACAATGCGAAGCGGGGCCCTTTTATTGTCCTGATTTGGCGAACCTGTTAAATTCAGCTTGCGACTCCGCCAATTCCGAGCGCTCCATGGCCCTGCAGATCTCGTCGACCGGCACCACCGCGATGCGCAAGCCCAAGGCGCCCGAGGCCAACCGCGCCCGGATCCTCCTGGCCGCGATCGCCGAGTTCGCCTCGCGCGGCTTCAAGGGGGCGAGCATGGACGCCATCGCGGCGCGCACCAGCACCACGCGCGCGCTGATCAACTATTACTTCGGCAGCAAGGAAAAGCTGTATCTCGAGGTCCTCACGCGCGTGTATGCCGAGATCCGCGACGCCGAGGCCGACCTCGAGCTCGACCACCTGCCGCCGCTGGAGGCGATCCGCCGCATCGTCGAGTTCACCTACCTCTACTACGTCGAGCACGAGTACTTCGTGCGGCTCGTGGTCGCCGAGAACCAGGCCAAGGGCCGCCACATGAAGCGCTTCGTGGCGCTGCGCACGGTCAATCGTCCCATCGTCGATACGCTCTCCGGCGTCCTCGCGCGGGGGCAGGCCGACGGCCTGTTCCGCCTCGACGTCGATCCGATCGACGTCCACATGGCGATCGCCGCCCTCGGGATGTTCAACGTCACCAATCAGTACACCTTCGGCACCCTCTTCCAGCGGGAGATGGGCGCGAAGGGGGATGTGTCCCACCGTTGCCGGATCGTGGAGGACATGATCCTGCGCTGGCTCGAACCGAGCACGCTAGCCCGGCAGTTGCTTTTTTCAACGAGGAGGAAGTGATGGAAATCAAGATCGACCGTCGTACCGTGTTGAAGGCCGGCGCTGCCCTGGCCGCATCGCAGGCGCTGCCAGGCTGGGCCCAGGCCAAGCCACGCTGCGCTTCGCCGCCGTGTTCTCGGACAAGGACATCCGCGCCGACATGATCCGGATGCTGCGAAGGACATCGAGGCCGACTTCAAGATCGAGCCGTTCTACAACGCCACGCTGTTCAAGCAGGGCACCGAACTGGTCGCGCTGCAGCGCGACAACCTGGAAATCGGCAACATCGCGCCGCAGGACATCTCCAAGCAGATGCCGGCCTGGTCGGTCCTGACCTCGGCCTATCCTTCCGCGACGCCAACCACGTGCTCGCGTTCTTCGCCAGCGACCTTGGCGCGCAGATGAAGAAGATGGCCGAGGACCAGCTCAAGATCAAGATCCTCGGACCGACGTTCTTTGGCACGCGCCAAGTGGGACTGAAGCCGAAGAAGAAGATCACCACGCCCGCCGACATGGCCGGCATCAAGCTGCGCATGCCCCGGGCGACGCCTGGCAGTTCCTCGGCCGATCGCTCGGCGCCAACCCGACGCCGATGGCCTATGCCGAGACCTATACCGGACTGCAGACCGGCGCCATCGATGGCCAGGACAATCCGCTGCCCAACGTGCAGAACATGAAGTTCTACGAGGTGATGTCGCAGATCGTGCTGACCTCGCACCTGGTCGCCTTCGACCTGCTGTCGATGAACCTGAAGTCTGGAACGCCATGACGCCCGGCCAAGCAGAAGGCCTTCCAGGCCGCCGCCGACAAGGCGCATGGCCTGGAGCGTGCAGGAGCACCTGAAGCGCGAAGCCGAGCTGGCCGAAGGCTTCAAGAAGCAGGGTCTCGACGTCTACGCGCCGATCTTAACGCCTTCCGCGCGTATGCGCAGAAGATCTATCTGGCGTCCGACGAGGCGAAGACCTGGGCGCCGGGGATGCTCGACAAGATCAACGCCATGAAGTGACTTCGGCGGCCGCGGGCCGCGACCCGGCCCGTGGTCGCCCGCGCATCGCAGGCTTGCCGACCGGCGGGGGCCGCGTCCCGATAGGGAGAGACCATGCCATCCCCTTAGCGGCGCGTGGCCGTGGTTGCACCGCCGCGCCGAAAACATCATCGCCGGCTCTGCTCGGCATCATGTTCGTCGCCTTCCTGGTGCAGATCGTCTTCCGCTATTTCTTCAATCTCCCGATTGGCTGGACGACCGAGCTGACGCTGGTGACGTGGCTGTGGCATGATACTGTGGGGCACGGCCTTCGCGCTCAAGGAAAAGGACGAGATCCGCTTCGACATCTTCTACTCCGCGGCGAGTCCGAAAACGCGCCGCGCGATGACAGCATCGTCATCTCAATCGCGATCGTGGCACTGTATGGCCTGTCGCTTCCCGCAACGTGGAAGTACGTCACCTTCATGAAGGTCGAGCGCTCGTCCTACCTCAACATCCGCTTCGACTGGCTGTACTCGATCTACGTGCTCTTCATGGTCGGCACCATCGTCCGCTACCTCTGGCTGCTGTGGGAGGCGCTGCGCGGTGACGGCGCCAGCCGCAGGCCACCGAGGGCGAGCACCGCGCCATGAATTTCACCAGCCCGTTTTCCCTCGCCCTGATGGCGATCATCGCGCTCAGCATGCTCGGGCTGCCGGTGGGCCACGCGATGATCGGCGGCTCGGTGCTGTATCTCTTCCTCGCCGGCCTGGACATGGCGACGGCCGCCGAGCAGCTGCTGAACGGCCTTTCGACGAGCTTCCTGCTGTTGGCCATTCCGCTGTTCATCATGGCCGCGGAGTTCATGAACGCCGGCAGCATCATGGATCGGCTGGTGCGCTTCTGCAACGCGGTGGTCGGGCGCTTCCGCGGCGGGCTGGCGCAGGTCAACGTCATGCAGAGCATCATCTTCGCCAGCATGTCCGGTTCCGCGTTGGCGGACGCCGCCGGCGCCGGCAAGCTCATGCAGTCGCTGATGACGCGCGAGGGAAAATACACCAAGGCCTTCGCCGCCGCGCTCACCGCCGTGTCCGCCACCATCGGGCCCATCCTGCCGCCCTCGATCCCGCTGGTCGTCTACTCGCTGGTGTCCGACGCGTCGGTCGGCTACCTGTTCCTCGGCGGCGTCATCCCGGGCCTGCTGATCGGGGCGGTGCAGATGGCGCTGATCGTGCTGATGGCGAAGCGCCGCGGCTTCCCGCTTGAGGAGCGCGTGCCGCTGCGCGAGATGCCCCGCATCACCAAGGAGGCCTTTCCGGCGCTGATGATGCCGGTGATCCTGCTCGGCTGCCTGTACAGCGGCATCACCACGCCCACCGAGGCCGCCGCCGTCGCGGCGGCGTACGCGCTGCTGGTGTCGGCAGTACTCTATCGCAGCGTCACCCTGCGGGGGGTCTACGCATCGCTGTTCTCCAGCGCGCGCACCACGGTTTCGATCGGCATGCTGATCGCCGGAGCGATCGCCTTCAACTACGTGATCACCGTCGAGAACATCCCGCAGACGGTCAGCGCGATGCTGGCGACCTACGAGCTGTCGCACGCCGGCTTCCTGCTGCTCTGTCAACGTCATCCTGCTGGTGCTCGGCTGCTTCCTGGAGGGGACGACGATCATCCTGATCATCCTCCCGGTGCTGCTTCCCACCGCAACGGCGCTCGGCGTCGACCCGGTGCACTTCGGCGTGATGGCCATCACCAACATCATGTTCGGCCTGATCACCCCGCCCTACGGCCTGCTGCTGTTCATGATGACCAAGGTCGCCGACGTGCCGTTGCGCGATCTCGACGCGCGAGGTGCTGCCGTTCCTCGGCGTCATGCTGATCGCGCTGATGCTGATCACCTACATTCCGGCCACCGTGCTGTTCCTGCCCCGCCTGATGGGCTACGCAGGCTGACGCGATCCGCGCATTTCCGTTCGGCTTCGGGGCCGACGGCGCGACCGCCCGGGCACTCGCCAGGGCGCCACGAGTACGTTGCCGGATGACGCGGAAGTCGAGGCGGAGCAGTCACGGCACGCGGTCGCATGCGCGGCGACGGAATCTCCTGGGCGGACCATCACGGAGCATCGACGTCAGCCAGCATGAAGCGTTGCTCGAACGGCCGCGTGCTGGCGACTCGAAGTGCTATCGACCGCTGCAGACCTGACGGCCTATCGCGTCCGGTAACTCAGACAGAGGCGCCCGGTTCGCAACGAACTCGGCGCCCCCTGACATGGCGCAACGACGATCCGCCGATCGACGTTACCTACCCCTGTACCACCGTGAAGTTATAAGTGCTGGACGTACTTCCATCCGCAGCGACGATCACGATCGTAAACGTGCTGCCGACCGAGCCGGCGATCGTTGTACTCGACCCTGGTGTCACAGCCGTGCCGCTGACCTTCATCGAGGAGACCTTGCTCGACATCGGTGTTGGCGTGATCGCAATGCTGGTGGTCCCCGCCGGCACCTTGATCGTATAGGAGTACGTCCAGGGATCGAACTTGTTGGACAGCTTGTTGGCGACTCCATTGGCTGGTGCCGCCCAGTAGACATCGACTCCGACCAGCTTGCCGCCACTTATCTCGATGTTGCTCAGCACGGAATACTTCTTGTAACCGTCCGCTGCGTTGTAGTCGATGGCGGCCGCGCAAGGGTAGGCCGTGGTGGGCGCGGTGAAGTAGTCGACAGGCTTGTCCAAGCCGGTCCCCAGCGAGTTGCCGACTGCCATCCAGTTCTTGTCCCGCCACATGTCGCCGACCATGGTCATTCGCGAATTCCTGGTACCTGGACTCGTGGGATTGCCGGCGATCCCGCCTCGAATTGACGGCGCCGATGCGGCATCGCCCCCGTCGATCAGTTGCTGGAAACACTTCAGGAAGTTGTTGACGCAGACCATGCCAACCGGGACCTCCTGGTGAGCATTGGTCACTTCGGTAATCAGGCCCGAGGTGCTGCTCTTCCTGTAATTGGCCGCGAGTTGCTGCGCCAGCGACAGGAACAGGTCGACCTTGACCCCATTGTATTGCGTGGTGTCCGCGGTATATGCGCGGTTGCAGCCCCACATGTCGGAGCCGTAAACCCAGCCAGTCTGGTTGATCAGGAGGGTAAGCAAGCCGTTGGTATGACCTGGCTGCTGATAAGCGGTGACCTGCACATTGCCGAGATCCAGAACATCGCCATCCTTGATTTCGACGGAGGCGTTGGCGGCAGCGATCTGGTCAGGCCGGCCGGTGAGCAAAGCCGCCTTCTCGATCGCGTTAATGTAGAACTTGATGCCCGCCGAGGTGAAGTTGGATACCTGTTCGGAATGGTCCGGGTGATGGTGGCCAAGAACCAAATCGTAGGGCTTGGTGGCGATCGTATCGACGAATGACTTCAGGTTGGCTTTCTGATAGCCGTATTCGCCGGCATCAAAGACGATCCCGCGGTTCGAGCCTTCGATATAGAAGACGTGCGCCTGGTAGTACTCGCTCGGGTTGTTGATCTTCCAGACCGTCGGGCTCGTACTCGTGCCCGCATGCACCAGCTTGGCCTGAAAGGCTCCTGTCTGTGGCCGTACGATGTTCCAGGTGAATTCGCGGACTGCGCTGGTGGCCATGCCGCTCTTCTTGGCGACCGCCTTGAGCCGGTACTTCCGGAAGTCGGTGGTCGAACTGAGCGGATTGACGAACTGCAGGACGCCATTGTTCTTGAAGTTGAATTCGGTGCCGGACGTGGTCGGGTCGGCCGGCTCGGTGCCGTCAAAGGTGAAGGCGTAATAGAGGGTCGCGCCGTCGGTCGGGGTCGATAGGGTGACGTAGCGCCGCGGGGCCGTGGTTCCGGGCTTGCACATCACCTGTGGCGGTGCCACCATGGCCGCCGTGATGCTGGCCAGGATCGCCTTAGCTTCGCTCTCCGTGATGTTCCCGCTTGGGGAGAACAGCGTGGAACTGGTGCCTTTCATATGGCCGGCCGCAACCAGGGCGTTGACGCTGGCTCTCGTGCCGGCGCTGATCGCGCCGGCGTCGGTGAACGCAGCGAGGGCATTGATGGGCGATGCCGGGATCATGAACGCCTTCGCGTAGATCTCTGCGGCGTCTTCGCGGGTTATCAGCGTGTCGGGGTAGAAATAGCCGCGGGCGTTGCTGATGATCGACTCTTCCAGCGCCGTTTCAATCTGCTTCGCGTAGGGCGTGGTCCCCAGGACGACATCGACGAAGGTCGGTTGCACCGACTTGTAGGCATCGATGTATGCGGACGAGTGCACCCAGTTGAAATAGTCGGAGATCGTCGCAACGAACGCGGCACGCGTAAGCGGCTGGGCGACCGGCGCGGGGGCAGTGCTGTCACTGCTGCCGCTTTCCAGACAGCCCGAGAGCGGGACGGTGGCGACTGCCAGCGTCTGAAGGCCGAACAGCTTGGCAAAGGTTCGTCGCGATAGCTTGACCGGCTGCGATTCTGCGGTGATCGATTGCGACTCCAGAGACAGTTCAGTGCTCGTATTCGCTTCGTCTTTCATGGCGTTCTCTCGTGAGTGACCTTGTTAAGCAACATGCCATCGATTCGAATGGCAACGGATGCTGCCTTCAACTGTAGGAGGTGCAATTGTCGCCGTCTTGTACAAATCGGCCATTGGTCGAATCCGGACATCGGCGGCGATCGGTTCAAATCGGGCGCGAGCGCGCGTATGATCCTTGTTGCCTTGTTGCCAGTTTCCGAAGCGCCGCTGTCGACTGACTCCGGGCTTCGACGTCGCGCACAACCGGAGCAGCACGCTTGTCCCGATGAAATCCACAGCCGCCATCCCACCTCTGCGAGCATCGAACGACCTGTTGCGGGTGGCGGCTCCCCCACGATTCCTGCGCGCGAGTCAAAAGGTGGCGCTGACAGGCGCGTTTTTCTGCGATGTCATCGGACAGCCTGGTGCTGTCGATCATGTCCACCAATTGATCTGCGTACAGAACACCTTGTTTCCGATGCAAGTGCGTCCGCTTACCGGCGCGACCACCTGGGAAGTGATCGACGCCGGATTCCGCGTCTGGCTGCCCGGTGACGAACAGAGGCGCGCCTCCCTGGCATCCGTCCGGCATCGGTTTCTCTTTCTGCGACCACAGCAGTTCGAGCGAATCGCCCACCGTCCCTATCGCGGTAACCTGCGCCTACGTGGGCGCCACACGACGATGCCGGGCGCGTTCGTGGACAAATTGCTCGAAACCATGAGCGCAGATATCGCGGATGGATGTCCGGGGGGAGCGCTGGTGGGTGACAGTCTCGTCGTGGCCTTGGTGAACTGGTTGCTGAGCCGGGCGCCCGACGAAGCGAAAGCGGAGCGTCCGGACGCGCTCGCCTCGGCGGCCTACGGCCGTCTGGTCGAATTCGTCGAGGATCGGCTGGACCGGTCACTCTCGATCGAGGACCTGGCGGCCGTCGTCGGGTTCAGCCCCAGGCACTTCAGTCGCGTGCTCAAGGCAACGACGGGCGCATCACCTCACCAGTGGGTGCTTGCGCGCCGTGTCGAACGGGCCGTTGCGCTGATCAGGCAGGGCAAAGGCGATCTCGCTGATATTGCAGTGGCGACAGGTTTCTCGGACCAAAGCTGCCTGTCGAAAGTGTTCAAGCGCGTTCTGGGTCTTACGCCCGGGTCCTATCGTGACTCCTTGGGCGCGAAGCCTCGACCGTCAATCGCAAGACACTGAGCGATTTGGCGCAGCGGCCGCAACCCGTAGATGAGTCGCCCGCCCGAAAGTGCACTATTCCGCCGAACGGCAGCAAGACTCTGCCGCCCTCCACCGGCCCAGACAGGCGGCCCTGGCAGCGTTCCTGTGCAGCGCGCTGGAGTACTACGGCTTCTTCGTCTACGGCACGGCCTCCGCGCTGGCGTTTGGAAGCCTGTTTTTTCCATCCACGGACGCCAACGCGGGGACGATTGCCGCATTCGCGGCCTTCGGCGCAGCCTACGTTGTCCGCCCGATCGGCGCGGTGCTGCTCGGCCACCTGGGTGACCGCCTGGGCCGCAAGGTCGTCTTGACCGTTTCTTTGCTGTTGATGGGCATTTCAAGCACGCTGATCGGCATTTTGCCGACCTACGCACTTGCGGGAATTGTCGCCCCCATAACGCTGGTGTGCCTGCGGATTTTCCAGGGCATCTCGATCGGCGGCCAGCAGGCCGGCGCGAGCGCTTTGACGCTCGAGCATGCGCCGACGGAGCGCAGGGCGTTCTATGCCAGCTTCATGATGGTGGGCACGCAGACCGGACTCATCGCGGCGACGCTCAGCTTTTTGCCGCTCACCGCATTGCCGGGGGAAGCGTTCTTGCAGTGGGGATGGCGCATTCCATTTCTCGCCGGGATTCCGATCACCGGCGCCGCATTTTGGATCCATTCCCGCTTGCCTGAAGCACCGTCGTTCGCCAACGCGCAGGGTGCATTGGCCACAGCAGATTTGCCGTTTTCGTCGCTGTTCCGGGACGGCTTTGTCGATGTACTGCGAGTGGCCCTTTGCGCTTGCATTGCCTCAGTGAGTTCGGTCATCGGGGTCTTTTCGCTTTCGTTCGCTGTGAACCAAGGCGGTGTCGATGCGTCGACCATGCTTCTGGTACTGCTCGTTGGAAGCATATGTGGGCTCGTCATGACTCCGGTCTGGGCTCATCTCGCGGACCTCTTTGGGCGCAAACCCCTTTTCATGATCGGAGCGCTCGGCTCGGCGGCGATGATTTGGCCCTATCTTGCTGCGGCGGCAACCGGGAGTGTCGAATTCCTGTTCGTCTTCGGCATCGCACTTTCCGTGGTGTACGGCATCGCGAATGGCGTGTGGCCCGCGTTCTATGGAGAAATGTTTGCCACCCGAGTCCGTGTCTCCGGATTGGCCTTTGGGACGCAGATCGGTTTCGCGGTGGGCGGACTCGCGCCAGCCATATGCGCGGTCCTGCTCTCCCACTGGTCAGGCAACTGGATTCCGGTGGCGTGCTTCGTATCCGCCGTCGCGGCAGTCTCTGCCGCCGCGGCGTCCACCGCGCGCGAGACGTACCGCACCGGTATCGATAGCCTTGGGAGCATCCGAAACACGCACGACAATCATTGATGAACCGATCCCTGCGGCGCAGGGGACGTCGCGCATTCCTTCAGCGCCAGCATTCCGAGACACCAAATTTTCTTCACGCGACCAGGTTGAATTCGTGAAAATATGCATGCTCGGCTCCGGTGCCTTGGGCCGCGCCATCGGCGGCGTCTTGACCGAGGCCGGGAACGACGTCTGGCTGATCGACCAATGGCAGGCGCACGTCGACGCCATCAACGCCAACGGTCTCACGCTGCGCGACGCGGGCGGCGACCGGATTGTCAGGGCGCGGGCACGAACCACCGCCGAGGGCATGTCCGTCGCCGAGGCGAATGGCATCCGGCTGTCGATCAAGGCGAATGAATTTTGCGCGAACGCGTTCGCGGCTGAAGCCGCTCCTACAGGAAAACTCAGGCGGAGCACGAAATGACCTGCCAGAAGAAATCGTATGTCGAGCACGTCGCGGTTCGAGTGAAGGATCTCCAGTGGCACATCCGCTTCTTTCGCGAGGCGCTCGGCATGACCATTCGTGCCGTCGACGGCGATGCCGACAACCCCAAGCAGGTGTGGACCGTCGGCGGCGTGCAGCTGATGGCCGACACCGGATTCGACGGTCCCGAGGGCCGCCTTGCGCACCTGGGCGTGATGACCGAGGACCTCGATGCGGCGCTCGAAGCCGCCTACGCATGGGAGGGCGTCAAACCCATGCCGCAGGGACGCAACTGGATCGAGCTGCCCGATGGCCTCTGCCTCGAGGTGATGCAGGCGACGGGAACGGCGGTCGCGCAGGCGCTTGCGATCGATCCAAGAGCATAAGTCCACGCGCGCGAGGAGTTCCGTCACCAATCGTGCTTCGCCGATGTCGTCAAGGGGCAGATTTGCGGCTTCGGCGCCGACACCAATCTGCCGGGCGTGCGCGCTTCGGTCGGCGCGATGTAGCGACCAATGAAGCGGGCACGGTCCGCGAAGGACAGGCCTGCCGTTCGAGCGAGTAGACGCAACATGGTATTCGAGCGCTATTACGAGGACGCCAAGGTCGGCGACGAGTGCGTGAGCCCGTCGGTCACCATCACCGACGCAATGATCCGGGGCTACGCCGACATTTCCGGCGATCACTCGAAGATCCATCTCGACGAGGCGTTCGCCACGGACCACGCAATACGGCCGGCGCATCGCACACGGCTTGCTCGGCCTGGCGCTCACCGACGGCCTCAAGACCCAGTCCGAGTATGCGTTCCGGCAAGGGATGTCGCTCGGCTGGACCTGGGATTTCGCCGGCCCGCTCTTCATCGGCGACGTGGTGCACGTGAAGTTTCGCGTCGGCAGCATGCGCACGACCAGGAAGCCCGGCTGGGGCATCGTCGTGCTGCCGTCGGAACTCGTCAACCAGGACGGCAAGGTGATCCAGCGCGGCGAGCACCGGTTGATGATTCCGCGCCGGCCGGACGCGCAGGCTCAATGACCGATACCTTGCAGGAGCGGTCTTAGCCGCGAATCAATGTCTCGCCAATGTGTTCGCGCCTGAAGGTGCTCCTACGAGAGCCCATGCACCATGCAGCAACCCACCAACGCCGTTCGCGCCTGACGCCGCTCCTGCAGGAAACGTCGTGACCGAGCGCGCCGCCGTGGTCGCGCGGGGCGTCGTTACGCTATGATGTCGCGATGACTGCCGCGAGGGTTGCAGCGCAGGTCGATGCCTCTCCGGCAGGTCATTCGATCGATCACGAGGACCTGCGATGACGAACGCCATGGACCGCGAAACGGTTCCCGATCCCCAGAACCCGCTCGGCTTCGACGGTATCGAGTTCATCGAGTTCGCCACGTCGCGGCCGCAGGCGTTGGGCGGCGTGCTCGAGACGATGGGGTTCCGGCCCATCGCGCGGCACCGCTCGCGCGAAGTCGAGCTCTACCGGCAGGGCGCGATGAACATCATCGTCAACGCTCAGCCTGCCGACGTGCCGCGCACCGCGCAACCGGTCGAGCACCCCGTGATCAGCGCCATCGCCGTGCGCGTTCGCGACGCCGACCATGCGTTCCGCCGCGCGCTCGACCTGGGCGCCTGGGAAATCCCGGTGCGCGCCCGGGCGATGGAGCTCAACATCCCCGCCATCCACGGCGTCGGCGAGAGTCTCATCTACTTCGTCGATCGCTACGACAAGTTCTCGATCTACGACGTCGACTTCAACGCCATTCCGACCGTCGATCCGCATCCGCCGTCGACCAACGGCCTGCACTTCTTCGGCGTCGTCCAGTACGTTGGCGCCGATCGCACCGCGGACTGGGTCGAGTTCTACTCGCGGATCTTCGGCTTCACCGCGCTGCCCAATAAGGTGCGCTTCGGCATCATGCCCAAGGGCCTGCTGTTGCAGAGCCCCTGCCGCAATTTCTACATGCAGCTGATCGAGCCGGATGAAAACGCGCGCTTTGCCCCGATGGAGGAGAACCTGCAGCGCATCGGGCTCGGCACGCCCGACGTCGTCGCGGCCGTCGCCACGCTGGAAAAGCGCGGCGTCGAGTTCGTCACCTCCGAGCAGGTGCACTCGAGCGACCGCGGCGCACTGACCAAGGCGTCGCTTGGCAGCGTGATGTTCGAACTCGTGAAGAGCGACCCCACGGACCAGGCGGCCGTCAAATGAACTACAGCGATTTCGGGATGGATACCGCGTCGCTGGCGGGCTCCCTCGAGAGCAAGCTCGCCGCGATCCGGCAGGCGGGGTTTTCGCAGGTGATGATTTCGGCCACCGAAGTCGTCGGCCATCCGCAGGGTACGCAGGCAGCGGTCCACGCGGTCCGCGACAGCGGCCTGCGTGTCACCGGGTTCGAGGCCTTGCACGACTTCGAGGGCCTCGACGGGCAACTGCACGCGTACAAGGTGGCGGTCGCCAAGTCGATGCTCTCGGTGTGCCACGACATCGATGGTCGCCTGGTCCTGGTCGAAGCGTCGACATCCACGCATGCGGACACCGATCCTGCAAAGATCGCACGCGACCTCGCCAAGCTCGCCGTGCTGGCGGTGCCGCTCGGCATCCGCATCGCGTACAAGGGGCTGTCGTGGAGCCGCACGGCGAAGGACTTTCGCGTGGCGGCGGATATCGTGTTCCGCGCCAACTGCCCGAACCTGGGGCTTGCCATCGACGCCTTCGACGTGCTGGCCAGCGGGGTGCCGCTGGATGACCTCGACGCGGTCGACCCGGAGCAGATCTTCCTGGTGCAACTGTCCGACTACATGTGGCAGGAAATCCGTTCAACCGAGGAAGCGACGGCGACCGCCACGCATTTCCGCGTCTTCCCGGGCGAGGGGGCGCACAGCGACGCGCTGGCCGGCTTCGTGACCCGGCTCGACGCGATCGGCTATTACGGCGACTACAGCTTCGACGTCTACAACGACGATTACCTGCAGATGCCGCCGGACGTCGTCGCGGCGCGTGCGCTGCGTGCCGCCGAATGGCTGGGCGAGACCGTGCTGCGGCGGGCGCTGCCGGTCCCCAACATCGAACGGTTGCGGCGCCCCGCGATCTCCTGATTCGTCACCCACCCCCGGAAACCTCCATGTCCATGATCGAATACCGCCGCCTTGGCGCGAGCGGCCTCGAAGTCTCGACCCTGTGCCTCGGCACCATGACCTTCGGCGATCGCACCGATGCGGCTGCCGCGCAGCGCATCGTCGATTCTGCCCGCGACGCCGGTGTCAACTTCATCGACACCGCCGATGCCTACGTCAAGGGCGAATCCGAACGCATCGTCGGCGCGCTGATCAAGCGCGAGCGCCGGCACTGGATTCTCGCCACCAAGGTCGGCAACGTGCTGACGCAGCGACCCTTTGATGGCGGGCTGTCTCGCCGCTGGCTGTTCAACGCCTGCGACGACAGCCTCGCGCGCCTTTCCACCGACGTCATCGACATCTATTACCTGCACCGCGACGATCCGGACACGGCCATGGATGAAACCGTCGGCGCACTGGGCGACCTGATCCGAGCCGGCAAGATCCGCTATTTCGGCGTCTCCAATTATCGCGGCTGGCGAATCGCCGAGATGGTCAACGCCTGCGAGGCGCAGGGCGTTCCGCCGCCGGTCATCTGCCAGCCCTACTACAACCTTCTGAACCGCATGCCGGAGTTCGAGGTCCTGCCCGCCTGCGATCATTACGGCATCGGCGTCGCGCCCTACTCGCCGACGGCGCGCGGCGTTCTGACCGGCAAGTACAAGGCCGGCGGCAGCCTGCCCGAGGGCTCGCGCGCAGCGGTGAGCGACTCGCGCTTCATGGAAACGGAGTTCCGCGCCGAGTCGCTGGCGATCGCCGATAAACTGGCGCTGCACGCGGCGAAGACAGGCCGGACGCTGACGCAGTTCGCGCTTGCATGGCTGTGGGCGAACGACATCGTCACCTCGCTGATCGCGGGGCCGCGCACCTTCGAGCAGTGGCAGGATTACCTGTCGGCGATCGGCACCGCGTGGTCGGCCGACGACGAGGCGCTGGTCGACTCGCTGGTGACGCCGGGCCACCCGTCCACTCCAGGCTACACCGATCCGCGCTACCCGCCCGAGGGGCGCATCACCGCGCTATAAGCAGCACGTTGCGGCCGTCGGCGCGGCGCGCGAGTTCGCGCGGCGTGCCAGGGTCGTCGAGCGCGTAGCCGGCGAGCCGATCGACCGCCGCGCGCGTTGCGGCATCGGCCAGCAGCGCGCAAAACGCCATGACCCGCGGCGAGCGGAAAGCCCGCTTGCGACACACGAAAAGGTAGTCCTCGCGCACCAGCGGCACGAAGGTGAGGCCGAACTCGCGCGCGGCGGCTTCGAGCCCCACGCCCGCATCCGCCTTGCCGGCGGCGATGGTCGCCGCGACCGCCACGTGCGTGAACTCCTCGTTGGCGTAGCCCTCGACGTCAGCCGGCCTCAAGCCGCCCAGGGCCAGCAGGCGGTCGAGCAGCAGCCGCGTGCCCGACCCGGGCTGGCGATTGACGAAGCGCAGGCGCTTTGCCGCGACGTCGGAGAGCGCCTTCACGCGGCGGGGATTGCCGCGGGGCAGGATCAATCCCTGCGAGCGCCTGAGGAAGCGCACCGGCTGGTCGCGCGAAGGCCGCAGCATGGAGACGAGCAGCGAGTCGCGGCCGCCGACGTGAAAACCCGCGATGTCGACCTCGCCGCTGACGTAGAGCGCGAGGCTCTCGGCACTGCCATGAAACTCGAGTTCGACGCCGTGCTGCCCGCGCCACTGCGCGCGCAATGCCGCCAACGCCATGTCGTGGCTGGCCGCCACGCGCAGCGTGCTGGCCATCGCCTGCATGGGAAGCGCGTGGCGCAGCGGCACCCTCAGCGCACCCGCATTCGTAACGAGCAACTGCTGCGCAGCGGCATCCGCGGCGACCAGGCGCTCTCCCAGCGGCGACAGCCGCGAACCGCGCCCGCGTTCCAGCACGACGAAGGTCGCGCCGCTCGAGCGCTCCGCTGCTTCGAGCACCCCCCATGCGCCGCGGTAGGAGAGGCCGAGGCTGCGCGCAGCCGCCGCCAGGCTGCCCCCGGCGGCGATCCCCGCCAGCAGCGGAACGAATTCGCGCGCCAGCGGCGGACCCGCGCGATCGGCGAAGGTCCAGGCAATTCCGGGTTGCAGTTTGCGCATCGTTCGGCAGCCTGATGTGATTGAACCGTTCGCCCTGAGCTTGTCGAAGGGCCTGTCCTGAGCTTGTCGAAGGGCCTGTCCTGAGTTGAATCGAAGGAGCTTCGACTGGCTCAGCCCGAACGCAACTTCATCCATCACTGTGCCGGATCAACGGGAGCGGATATAGCCGCGAGCCGCAGTGCTTATTATGCACGACATTGCATATTTTGATCCGCCGCCGTCGGCCCTAGACTGGGTCATCGATTCCGCGTGGCGCACCGTGCGCCGACGCGTCTCCGATTCGTTCAACGCCCTCCGCGCGCCAATCCTCACGCATGAGCACGACCCTGCTGGCATTCGCCGAAGCCTGGCGCCTCGTCGCACTGGGCGATGCCAAGCTGGTCGAGATCGTCTTCCTGTCGTTGCGCATCAGTGCAGGGTCGATCCTCGTCGCGACGCTCCTCGCCATGCCGCTCGGCGCGCTGATCGCGGTGACGAAGTTTCGCGGACGACGTGCGGCCATCGTGACGCTCAATGCGCTGATGGGCCTGCCCTCGGTGGTCGTCGGCCTCCTCGTCTACCTGTTGCTGTCGCGCGCGGGCCCGCTGGGCGCCCTCGGCATCCTGTTCACGCCGACGGCGATGGTCATCGCGCAGGCGATCCTGGTGACGCCGCTCCTCGCCGCCCTTACGCGGCAGATGATCGGCGATGCGTGGCAGGAGACGCGCGAACAGCTGCAATCGCTGGGCGCGGGCCCCATGGCGTCCGCGCTGGCGCTGCTGTGGGACCTGCGCTTTTCGCTGGTGACGATCGTGCTGGCGGGGTTCGGCCGCGCGATATCCGAAGTGGGCGCGGTGATGATCGTCGGCGGCAACATCGACGGCGTCACCCGGGTGATGACCACGGCGATCGCGCTCGAGACGTCGAAGGGCGACCTGCCGCTGGCGCTGGGCCTCGGCGCTCGTCCTGCTCTCCATCGTGCTGGCGCTCAACGTCGTCGCCCATCTCACCCGCGAAGCGGTGCAGCGGCGTCATGGCTGAGCGCTCGACTCGCTACCTCGCACCGGCGTTGCTGCCGCTCTCGCTGGTCGACGTCGGCTGGATCGCCGGCGGCAAGACGGTGCTGTCCGGCGTCACGGCCACGCTCGAGCACGGCTTGCGTAGCGTCATCCTCGGCGCCAACGGCGCGGGAAAGAGCGTGCTGCTGCGCCTGTGTCACGGCCTGCTGCAACCGACGAGCGGTGAAGTGCGCTGGAACGTGCCGGAGGCGCGAGGCGAACCCCGCCGGCAGGCGATGGTGTTCCAGCGCCCGGTGCTGTTCCGGCGCAGCGTGTTGGGCAACATGACCTTTGCGCTGGGACTCGCCGGTGTGGCGTCCGCCGAGCGCCGCGATCGCGCGCTGGCAGCACTCGATCGCGTCGGACTCGCGGCCTTCGCCGAGCGGCCGGCGCGCGTGCTCTCGGGCGGCGAACAGCAGCGACTTGCGCTGGCACGCGCGTGGTCGCTTCAGCCCGAGGTGCTGTTCCTCGACGAGCCGACCGCCAATCTCGATCCCGGCGCGACGCGCGAGATCGAGGCCGTGATCCAGGCGATCCACGCCGCGGGAACGAAGATCGTCCTGGTCACCCACAACCTCGGCCAGGCCCAGCGCCTGGGCGACGAGGTGCTGTTTCTCGATCGCGGACGTCTGGTCGAGCGCACTTCCATCGACCGCTTTTTCCATCATCCCGACTCGGCCGAAGCCGCGGCCTATCTCAAAGGAGAACTCCCATGGCACTGACTCGAAGGATTGCCGTTGCACTGTTGCTCGCCGCGGGCGCGCTGGCGTGGGCACCCGTCCACGCCCAGGAGCGCTTCATCGTTGTCGCCTCGACCACCTCGACCGAGCAGTCGGGCCTGTTCGCACACCTGCTGCCGGCGTTCACACAGAAAACCGGCATACAGGTGCGCGTCGTCGCGCTGGGCACCGGCCAGGCGCTCGACACCGGGCGCCGCGGTGACGCCGACGTGGTGTTCGTCCACGATCGCGTCGCCGAGGACAAGTTCGTCGCCGACGGCTGGGGCATCGACCGCCGCGACGTGATGTACAACGATTTTGTCATCATCGGGCCGAAAACCGACCCGGCGAAGGTCGCGGGGTCGAAGGATGTGGCTGCGGCATTGAAGAAGATCGCTGCCGCGCAGACGCCCTTCGTCTCCCGCGGCGACAAGAGCGGCACCCACGCCGCCGAGCTTCGCTACTGGAACGATGCCGGCGTCGACCTCGCCACGCAGAAGGGGACGTGGTACCGGGAAACCGGGTCCGGCATGGGGCCGTCGCTCAATACCGCCTCGTCGATGAATGCGTACCTGCTCGCCGACCGCGGCACCTGGCTCAACTTCAGGAATCGCGGCGAACTGGCGGTGCTGGTCGAAGGCGACCAGAAGCTCTTCAATCCCTACGGCGTCATGCTCGTCAATCCGGCCAGGCACCCGCACGTCAAAAGGGCGGACGGAGAAGCCTTCATCGACTGGCTCACCTCGCCCGAAGGTCAGGCGGTGATCGCCAGCTACAGGATCGGCGGCGAGCAGCTCTTCTTCGCGAGCGCGAAGAAGTGACATCCGTCATGCGGGCAACCCAAGGCGCATTCTCGGCGCCCAGTCCACCCCAGGAGAAATCATGAAACTTTCAGCACGCAATGTTCTTGCAGGCAAGGTCGTCGACGTCAAGCGTGGCGCCACAACGTCGCACGTTCGGATCGAGATCGCCGGCGGCGCATTGGTCACCGCCTCGATCACCAACGAAGCGGTAGATGACCTGGCGCTCAAGGTCGGCGACGCCGCTTCGGCGATCATCAAGGCGTCCGACGTCATCGTCGGCAAGCAGTGACTGCGTCATCGTGTCGCAGCAGTCATGCGCACGGCATTTGATCTCACGCAAGGCGAACCATTTGTTGCAATGCAATAGTCCAATAGCCGGCCGGCTTGGTCGGCGCGTTTGGACTCGTTGCAATGGAAACCACCAGCCTCTCGCCAAGCCGCACAACGACGCCGCTGCAGACCTTCGATGCCCGTTGCCTCTCCGGACGGGTGCGCCACGAGGTCGTCTGCGAGGCGATGGAAAATCTGCCCTCGGGCGGCACGTTCCGCTACATCGGATGCGAGTATCCGATCGTGCTGATGGAAGAACTCGCCGACCGGTACGGCAGTCGCCTCGCGCACAAGGTCGTCGACAGCGACGCCGACCACGTCGTCATGGACCTGACGCTCGACTGACATCGCGATCCAGGCGCGGCTGCAGCACCCGATCCCGCGCCCGCACCGCGTTCGTCAACGTCGATTCGCCACGCCGTGCGGCACGTGGCCGGCGGCGACGTGCTTTGCCGCCGATTCGACGTGCGTGCGCTGGTCGTCGAAAAAGATATCGGCGCCGAAGGCCCGCAGGAACTCGCCCTTGTCGAGCCCGCCCAGAAACAGCGCCTCGTCGATGCGGATGTTCCACGCCCGCAGCGTGCGGATCACGCGCTCGTGTGCCGGTGCGCTGCGCGCTGTGACAAGCGCCGTGCGAATGGGGCTTCGGTCGGCGGGAAAATCGGCCTGGATGCGGTGCAGCCCGGCGAGAAAGTCCTTGAACGGTCCGCCCGACAGCGGCCGCAGCGCCGCCTCGGTTTCGCTCTTGGAGAACTCGGCGAGCCCGTGTTCCTGATAGACGCGCTCGGCCTCGTCGGAAAACAGCACCGCGTCGCCGTCGAAGGCAATGCGCAGTTCGGCACTCTGGTTGCCCCCCACCGACGACGGAAAGATCGTCGCCGCCGCGTAGCCCTCATCGAGCGCCCGGCGCACGTCGCCGGTGTCGGCGGAGAGGAAGAGATGCGCGCCGAAGGCCGGCACGTAGCGCGACGTCGGCTCGCCCTTGGTGAACGCCGCGCGCGTGATGTCGAGCCCGTAGTGCTTGATGGCGTTGAACACCCGCAAGCCGGTGTCGGCGCTGTTGCGCGACAGCAGGATGACTTCAACGTACTGCTTGTCGGGGCGATTGACGCCAAGCAGTTTCTTCACCAGCGCAAACGCGGGGCCGGGCGCGAGGATTTCGTTCTCGTGCTCGACCTGGTAGCGGTGATAGGCGTCGACGCCCGCCTCGGTATAGATGCGGTGGCTCTCGGCAAGGTCGAACAGCGCGCGCGACGAGATCGCGACGACAAGTTGACCGGCAAGGGTGGGTTTGACCATCGGCCGAGTATAGCCCTGCGACGAAGGCTGGACGCCCGCTCCGGCGGCGGGTCGCTCAAAGGAAAGCGTGTCCGCCGCGCCGCACTCCGTTTAGAATGGCCGCGGCCCCTTTGCCCGATGACCCGACAGGACTGGTGATGATCCCTGCCTCCCGCGCCGCCGCACTCGCTGCCGCCGCCCTCGTTCCCGTGCTGGTGCACGGCCAGACGCAGCAGACCAAGCCGCCCATTTCGACCTACGGCGTCGACGTGGCGACGCGGACGATGTCGATTCCCGGCATGCCGGCCGGCGGCATGGGCGCGATGGGCGCATTGATGCCCGGCGGGATGGGCGGCGGGCCGCAGAAGGAACTGTGGCTCGGGCTGCGCTCGTCGCACAAGCCGACCGGCGCGCCCGGGGCCGACCACATGATTCCGCCGGGGATGAACATGGGGCCGTCGCTGCCGCTGCTCGCGCCGCCGCCTTCGCAGCGCGGCGAGACTTACGACGACGAAAAGACGCCCGAGAAGCCCAAGGCGCGAATGCTGATCTACTGGGGCTGCGGCGACACGATTCGTCCAGGGCAGCCGAAGATCGCCGACACCGAGAAGATGTCGCTGCAGCAGTTCGGGCAGGCGCTCGCCGGACGATCGCCGCCGGAGCGCTGGAGCGCGACCCGTAACATGCAGTACATCTGGCCGAACGAGCGCGAGCGCAAGGCCGTGCCCGCCGACGCGACGCTGCGCGGCGAGCAACTGGTGCGCGGCACCGCCACTCCCGACATCCGCTTCGCGATCGGCGAACGGCAGGACTTCATGCCACCGCTGGAACTCGACGGCAAGGGGCCGCTCGCCGGACCGACGGTGATGTCGTGGCCGACGATTGCCGGCGCGCAGGGCTACTTCCTGCAGGCGATGGGCTTCCGCCAGAGCGGCAACGAGATGATCATCTGGTCGTCGAGCGAACTGCAGGACACCGGCTGGGGGCTGATGAACTACCTGCCCAACGATTTCGTGCGCCGGATGATCGGCGAAAAGGTCGTTCTTCCGCCGAGCGCGACCACCTGCACGATCCCGAAGGGCGTGTTCGAGGGCGTCGAAGGGGGCATGGTCAACGGCATTGCTTACGGCGAGGAACTGAACCTCGCGCAGCCGCCGCGCCCGACGGACCCAAAGATCGCCTGGGAGCCAATCTGGGCGGTGAAGGTCCGCGTCAAGTCGGTCGGCATGGTCCCGCTCGGCATGGAAACGGAAGATCGCGGCTCGAGTCGGCGCAGCGCCGATCGTCCGCAGCGCGCGCCGCAATCCCCGCCGCAATCGCAGCAGCCGCCATCGCCGCTCGACGACGCCGCGGGCGCCGTCAACAAGCTGAAGGATCTGTTCAAGTTCTGATGTCCGGGCACGCCCCCCCCGAAGCGACGTCGGCGGCCATCGGCTATCATCACGGCCATGAAAAAGAGCCTGCTCACCGAGCGTCATAGCACGCTGCTGTTCGCGGGGGCGGGGCTCGTCTCGCTGTCGGCCCTGTTCCTGTGGATCGAGCACCTCACGCATGTGACGTTTCTGGCACACATGGCGGCGATCCCGCTCGAGATCCTCGTCGGCGCGATCGTGGTCGAGCGCTGGCTTGCGAGCCGGGAGCGCGAAACCCGCCGCCGGCAGTTCATGTACCTGAAGAGCTACATCTTTCGCTCGGAACTGCGCAACGTCTTCATCTCCAATTTCGCAGGACTCGTGCAGCCGCACATCTCGCTCGAGTGGATTCGCACGGCATCGCCGCAGGAAATGCGCGCGGTGCGCGACGCGATCACCGAACTCAGGTACCAGTCCCCCGCCGTGGTCGACGGCATCCTGGACGAGTATGTCCGCAGCCGGCACGTGTTCCTGACCTTCCTCGACTGGGCGGCGACGAACGACTTCGAGCCCATCTTCCACGACATGATCTTCATCCTGCATTTCATCCAGGACATCGACACTTTCAAGCAGCGCAATCCCGATCGCCTGTTCGCCGAGGAAGCCGCCCGCTTTCCGCGGTTGCAGGCAAAGGTCGACAAGATCCTGCGCGACGGGGTCGTGAAGTTCCTCGACTACGCGATCGAACTGCGCGAGCAGGAGCCCATGGTGTTCGAGGAATTGCTCGAGGATTACGCCCAGTCGGCGCACGTCCGCGCCTGACGCCTCCCCCATTTTGGGGCCCGGAGGGGACCCGTGCGCGACTCCGCCTTCCGGGCCGCCATCGCCCTTCGGTTGCGAGCGGACCCGTCACGACGCCACGGGAAGACCAACGGTTGACCCGCACGACCGAACGTCCAATACTCGGACCATCTTCCAGACCTCCACCGCCGAAAAGAGGACCCGATGAACGACGAAAAGATCACCGTACGCATCACGCAAAGCGGTCAGACGATGGACGTCGTCGTTCTGAACAAGCGGGCCGAGCGCATCCAGGTCGTCCTCGGCGAAGGCGTCCACAGCGTCCGCTGCGAACTGGTGCCCACGCGCACCGCGCAGGCCTACGTCGGCAGCGCGATGGGACGCGAGATCGTGTACGAACGCACCCGCGCGGAAGTCCAGTCCGATATCGACCGGGTCAATCCGGGGTTGCGCAATTCCAGCCGGCGCTGACCCGCCGCCGTCGGCGCCGGCTGGCTAGACATCGGTTTTTCCAATCGCAGCAGGCACACATGGGAGAAGAGGACCCATCCTCATGAAAAAAGACGATATCTTTGCCGAGAAGACCCAGGCCGTCGGCGACTTCAACTTTGGCGAAAAGACCGCCGAAGTGTTCGAGGACATGCTCGACCGCTCGATACCGCAGTACCGGGAACTCCAGCGCATGCTCGGCGAGGTTGCCGCCGAATTTGCCGTCAGCGGCACCAACGTCTATGACCTGGGCTGCTCGAACGGCATCACGCTCGAGACACTGTCCTCGGCCATCGGTGCAGCCGGCAAGCAGGTGCGACTCGTCGGCGTCGACTACTCGGAGGCGATGCTGGACAAGGCCGCGCTGCGCTTTGCCGAGGCCTCCCCGCACGGCAAGCCGTCGCTGATCCTCGCCGACCTGAACGAGGGTTGTGCGATCGAGAACGCCTCGGTGGTCGTGCTCAACCTGACGCTGCAGTTCGTGCGCCCGATTTTCCGCGATCGACTGGTCCGCACGATCTGCGATGGATTGAAGGAGAACGGTTGCCTCATCCTGGTCGAGAAGGTGCTGGGCAACGACTCGCTGTTCAACCGGCTCTTCATCAAGTTCTACTACGACATGAAGCGCCGCAATTCCTACAGCGAGACCGAGATCTCGATGAAGCGCGAGGCGCTCGAGAACGTGCTGATCCCCTATCGCATCGACGAGAACTTCGAACTCCTGAAGCGCAACGGCTTCGGCAGCGTCGAAGTGTTCTTCAAGTGGTACAACTTCGCCGGCCTGCTCGGCGTCAAGACTTCCCGTTAGGACGGCGATGGTCAAACTTGGGCGCTTCCTGTTTCACCATCGTGGCGTCGTCTTCACCGCAATCGTGCTCGGCGTGCTGCTGATCTCCACGCCGCGGCATGTGCTTGACAGCGCCGGCCTCGATCCCTGGATGGATGCGCTGGGCGTGTTTGTCGCATTGCTGGGCCTTTCGGTGCGCGCGGTGACCATCGGCTACGAGTACATCGTACGCGGCGGGCGCAACCGTCAGGTGTACGCCGACCACCTCGTGCAGGGCGGTGTCTACGCACACACGCGCAACCCGATGTACCTCGGCAACGGACTGATGATCCTGGGCTGGGCGCTGATCGTGAACGCTCCCGAGTTCTACCTTGTCGCGCTGCCGCTGACCATGCTGTTCTATGCCGCGATCATCGCCGCCGAAGAGGCCTACCTCCGCGACAAGTTCGGCGCGGAGTTCGACGCCTACTGTGCCCGCGCCAGCCGCATCCTGCCAAAGCTGACCGGCTTCCGGAAATCCGTGGAAGACATGGAATTCAACTGGCGGCGGGTGCTCGTCAAGGACTACAACACCATGTTCCTGTCGGTGCTGCTTCTCGCGGCGCTGGTCCACTGGGACGATTTCATGATTCAGGGCCCGTCGGCCCTGCCCTCGAGCGAGCTGGTGCTGATGGTCGTGCTGCCCTGGCTGGCGTTGTACCTCTTCGTCTGGCGGCTGAAGAAGACGCGACGCCTCGAAGCGGATCGCGCGCAAGACGGGCAGTCGGCCTGAGGGTCTGCGCTCGCCGGGTTCGACCGCCCAGCGCCCGGTTGCGAGCGCTCAATCCAGCCGCATGCCGTCCATCGAAACGCCGCACATCTCGCCCAGCACGTCGACGACCAGCGCATGGTCGTCGCGCTGCGGCAGGCCGGAAACCGCGACCGTCCCGATGCAGCCGACACCCTCGACGAACAGCGGAAACGCACCCCCGGCAACCGCATAGTCGCGACCCGGCAACCCCATCCGCTGCAGCGTGGTCTCGCCGTCGCGCAGCGGCATGTTTCCGATGGCGTAGGAACTCCTCTGCGTCAACTCGACGGTGTTGCGCTTGCGCCGCACCCAGTCCGCATTGGCGGGTGCCGTGCCCGGCATCGCGTAGAAGAAGACGGTTTCCCGCGCGATCCGGATTTCGATCGCCACCGCCACCCCGCGCGCCTCCGCCGCCGCCTTCAAGCGCCGGCCAAGATCCCACGCGGTCAGCGCATCGAAGCGCAGGAAGCGCAGGCGGGCCTCCTGCAATCCCATGCGCTCCAGATCCTGCTCGCTGCTCATCACCGTATGCGCCTTGTTTCGAGTCGGCACGACGGGAGGTCAGTGCGTGCCATTGCGGTCGACAACCTGCCGGGCAGCCTCGGTCGTCGGCATCGCGGCGAGTTCGCCCAGCGTGACCGGCTTGACCGGAAAGCGCTGCCGGCAATAACCGATCGCCGACGGCGGCAGCTTGCGCTCGCGGGCGATGATCTCGGTGACCGTGAGTCCGCACATGTGGCCTTGGCACGGCCCCATGCCGCAGCGCAGGTAGGCTTTCATCTGGTTGGGCCCCGGACACCCGGCAGCCACCGCTTCGACGATTTCCCGCGCGGTGACCTGTTCACACCGGCAGACGACGGTGTCTCCCCTGGGAATGCGGAAGTAGTGGGCCGGCCGGTAGAGGGTGTCGAAAAAGCGCCGGCCGCGCGTGGCGCGCTCCATTGCACGGCGCGGCTCGGCAGCGGCTTCGTCGCGCGCCCTGGCATCGATCCGGCCCAGCGCGTTGGCAACGGCGAGCGCCACCAGCCGTCCGCACGCCTCGGCAGCCTCGGCGCCGGCGACGCTCGCCCCGTCGCCGGCGATGAACACGTTGGGCACCGACGTCCCGCCCCACGCGTCGACGGTCGGTTCCCAGCATTTCTGCAGATCGTTCCACTGCTGCGCACAGCCGATCGCGTTCGACAGGTTGAGATTCGGCACGATCCCCTGGTGCAGCAGCAGGACGTCGGCCGCGAGCTCGTGCGTCGTATCGTTGACTTCGTAGCGGACCGAAGCGAGACGATCGTCGCCGCCGGCGGCCAATGCGGTGACGTGCTCGATGACTTTCACATGCGAGCGCACTTCGCGCAGCAGCCTGAAGCCACGAGCGAAATAGTCCGAAGTAAGGAACCCGAGGGCATGCGTCGCCGCCTCGGCGTAACGTCCCCTGGGCGTGGTGTCGAGCAGCGCGTCGATCTCCACCCCCACCCGCAGATACTGCGACGCGAGCAGCCACAGCAGCGGGCCGGTGCCGGCGAGCACCAGGCGCCCCGAAGGGACGATGCCGGAGGTCTTGAGCAGCAACTGCGCGGCGCCGACGGTCATTACGCCAGGAATGGTCCAGCCCGGTATCGCGAACGGACGCTCTTGCGCGCCGGTCGCGAGGATCACCGCCTCGGCGATCACGGTTTCGGTGCGCCGACCGCCTTCGCCACCCACCGTCAAGGCGATTTCGCAGGCGCCGTCCTCGGTTTTCGTCACCGCAAAAACCGACGCCACCTGCACCTGCGTCGCGGCCGAGCGGCGGAACGCCTCGATCAACGCCACGCCCTGCAGATAATCGTCGCCCAGTGTCTGCGGGTTCGTGAACGGCGACGACATGACGTTGCGGTAGACCTGGCCGCCGACCGCGTGCTGCTCGTCGAGCAGCAAGGTGCTCATCCCGTACTGCGGCCCCACTGCCGCTGCGGCAAGACCTGCCGGCCCCCCGCCCACGACCACCAGATCGTAGCGGCGGCTCACTTGTGTTCCTTCATGCGCGGATGGCGTGCTCCCCGCTGCGTCTCGATCTCCATGCCATCGGCCACCGGCACGAGGCACCCCTGCTGGTCCTGCCGGCCATCGATGACCACCAGGCAATCGAAGCACACGCCCATCATGCAATAGGGACCGCGAGCGGCACCGGTCATCGCCATGGTGCGGCACGCGACACGGCCGGCCGCGAGCATCGCCGCGGCGACGCTGTCGCCCACCCGCGCCGTGCATGGCCGACCATCGATGACGATGGCCACTTCCGGGGAGACGACCAGGAGATCGTCAGGCAGCCTTCGAAACATCGAATCTCCGCGTCGAGAAGGAAGCAAGCGATGCCGGCAGCGGACCGTTCGCGATCGCCGGCGCGAGCACCTGCGCGTGGACGGCGGCGAGCGTCACGCCACTGTGACAGCTCGCGAGATATGCGCCGGGTTGCGTCGTCGACTGCTCGTAGATGGGACCGGTATCCGGACTCATCACCCGCAACGAGGCCCAGGCACGCGTGACGTGCACGTCGCGCAACGCCGGAAACGCGCGCAGGGCGCGCGCTGCGATGGCCGCCTGTACCGGAGTGCTGCCGCTGTCGTCGTAACCGGCTTCTTCCTGCGAATCGCCGATCAGAACCGTGCCTTCGTCGGTCTGGCGGATCGTGGACAACGGCACCGGCAGGAACGGGCGCATCCGCTCGAGCACCAGCACCTGGCCTTTCTGCGGCCGCAAGGGCGCCGACAGCCCGACCATCGGCGCGAGCCTGATGCTGCCCAGCCCTGCGGCGAGCACGAGCTTTTCGGTCGTAACCATCCCGGCAGGCGTGGTGAGGTCGAAGCCGCCCTCGCGCGCGACGATGCGGGCGACCGAATGCCCGGGCCTGAAGGCGCAGCCGGCGCGCTGCAGCGCCACGTGCATGGCGCGCAGCAGCCGCAAGGGATTGCAATGACCGTCGAGTGCGCACCACGTGCCGCCGGCAACGTCGGGGCCCAGCCCCGGCAACTGTCGAGCGAGTGCCGCGCGATCCATCACTTCCACGGCGTAGCGTTCGAACCCCGTCTGGGCAAGACAGGCTTCGATGCAGGCCGCGCGCGCGTCGAGCTCGTCGCGGGTGAGGCAAAGATGGATGCCACCGCGTTGCGACAGCGCCACATCGACACCGCTCGCGTCCTCGACCTCGGCGGCGAAACGCGCCCATTCACGACGCGAGCGCTGCGTCCAGGAACCGTAGCGCGGCATCCCCGCTCCCTTGCCCTGCACCCAGATCAACCCGAAGTTGCCGCGCGCCGCGCGGTAGGCGATGTCGCCCTCGTCGAGCAGCGCGAGCCGGGGCCCCAACGCGCGCAGGCCGAAGGCAATGGCGCTGCCGACGAGCCCGCCCCCGATGATCGCTACATCGAAATGGCGGCCGCTTCCCATAGGACTGGATTCTAAGCCCGCAACGCCCGGGAGGCGCGCCAAATTCCACATTGCCACCCGAAAGCGCGTGGCTATCCGGTGGTCAGGTTCCGAGTGCCGCCAGCAGCTTCGCGTGAATGCCGCCGAATCCGCCGTTGCTCATCACCAGCACGTGATCGCCCGATCGCGCGCCGCGACGACACCGTCGACGAGCCGCCCGAGATCGTCATGCACGCGCGCTTTGGCGCCCAGCGGCTGCAGCGCTGCCCCCGCGTCCCAGCCCAGGTTCGCCGCGTAGCAGAACACGAGGTCGGCCGCCGCGAGACTGCCCGCCAGCGCGTCCTTCATCGCGCCCAGCTTCATCGTGTTGGAGCGCGGCTCCAGCACGGCGAGGATGCGAGCCGCGCCGGTCTTGCGCTTCAGGCCGTCGATCGTGGTCGCGATGGCGGTTGGATGATGGGCGAAATCGTCGTAGACGGTGACCCCGTTGACGGTGCCGCGCACTTCGAGCCGCCGTTTGACGCCGTTGAACCGGGCCAGCGCGGCGAGACTGTGGGCGACCGGCACGCCGGCGTGGCGCGCCGCGGCGATCGCCGCCAATGCATTGAGCTGGTTGTGGCGGCCCGCCTGCCCGAAGGCCAGCGTGCCCTGAGGCGCGCCGCCGAGCTTGATGCTCCCGTCGACGGCGATCGTCCAGCCCGGTCCGGTGCCCGGCACATCAGCGAAGCCGAAGCGCTCGATCTCGCTCCAGCAGCCACGCGCAAGCACGCGCTCGAGACTCGCCTCGCCACCATTGACGATCAGCCGTCCCTGCCCCGGCACCATGCGCACCAGATGATGAAACTGCGTCTCGATCGCCGCGAGGTCGGGAAAGATGTCGGCGTGGTCGTATTCGAGGTTGTTGAGGATCGCGGTGCGCGGCCGGTAGTGGACGAACTTCGAGCGCTTGTCGAAAAACGCGGTGTCGTACTCGTCGGCCTCGATGACGAAGAACGGCGAGTCGGTGAGGCGCGCCGAGACCGAAAAGTCCGCCGGCACGCCGCCGATCAGAAAGCCCGGCGCGAGATTCGCATGGTCGAGGATCCACGCCAGCATCGCCGCCGTCGTCGTCTTGCCATGCGTTCCGGCCACCGCCAGCACCCATTTGTCGCGCAGCACGTTCTCGAACAGCCACTGCGGCCCCGAAACGTAGGCCCGCCCGGCGTCGAGGATCGCCTCCAGCAGCGGATTGCCGCGCGAGACCACGTTGCCGATGACGAACACGTCGGCACCCGCCGCCACGCCATCGAGCTGGGCCGGCTCCCATCCCTCGGTGAGGCCGACGCCCAGTGTGGCGAGCTGCGTGCTCATCGGCGGATAGACATTGGCATCGCAGCCGGTCACCACGTGCCCGGCGGTCCTGGCGATGGCGGCGATGCCGCCCATGAAGGTGCCGCAGATGCCGAGGATGTGCAGGTGCATCGCGGTCAGGCTCCGATTCGGTCAGCAGGCGGATGCGCATGCCGGCGCCAGCCGAATACAAACCATGCGTAGGTGAGCCAGTGCAGCGCGAGCACGATGGCAAAGGCGATCTCGAGACCGCCCGCCGAGCTGTTGCCGGGTGCGCCGCGCACCGCGTCGATGATGACCCCGACCCCCCACTGGGTGAGGAAGCTGCCGATGAACATCAGCAGGTTGAGCGCCGTGTTGGAGCGCCCCGCAAGTTCCCTGGCGAAGCCGTCGTTGAGGACAGAGAAGGCGAGAATGTTGACGGCCGCACCCAGCCCGTACAACGACCACCAGACATAGGTGGCCGGCACCTGAAAAACGATGGCGGCCAGCGCCGCGCCGCTCAATGCGAAACCGGCGGCAAACAGATGCCGGGCGTGGATGCCGCGTCGCGCAAGCTGCGTGGCAAACAGGCCCAGGAACGCGTAGCCGCCCAGGATCACGAAGCTCATCGCCAGCAAGTGACGAGCGGCGGTCGCGCGATCGTAGCCGTTGACCTCGATCAGCCAGGGCACCGACCACAGACCCTGGATCGCCATGAACGATCCCATCCCGAAACCGCCCAGCGGCGCGATCCACCAGAATCGCGGCGCGCCGAACACCTTGCGCACGCCGGCCCACTGCGCGCCGAACCCGGCCCTCGTCGCCGGATGCGTCGTGTCGGGCACCCGCCACCAGACCCACGCGGCAATCGCGAACGCGGCGATCGAGAGCACGACGAAGATCGACCGCCAGTTCATGAAGCGCAGCGCGAACTCGAGCGGCGCCGTCGCCGCCAACGCGCCTGCCCCACCGGCCACCATCACCCACCCCGACAACGACGCCTGCCGCTCGGCGGGATACCACGCGGCGATCGCCTTCATCGGCGCCATCAGGCACACCGCCACGCCGGCGCCGATCAGCGCCCGCGCGGCGATCAGCGACGACACGCTTTCCGCCATTGCAAACCACAAGGTTCCGACGCCCGCGATCAGCAGCAGCACCGGCTCGACCCGGCGCGGACCGTAGCGATCGAGCAGCATTCCGGCCGGCAACTGCATGGCGCCGAAAGCCACGAAATAGGCGCTGGTCAAAAGCCCCAGCGAACTCGAGGTGAGACCGAGATCGTGGGTGAGCTCGGGCGAGATGACCGCGTTGACGGTGCGCAGCAGGTACGACAGCAGGTACCCGGATGCGAAGGCCCAGTAGACGTGGAGAAAAGGGATGGGAGCAAAGGAGTTCATGGCGAGGACGTGAGGAATGGCGCCGCGGCGCGTCGTGGCGCCGAACAGCCTCGCATTATCGCCGGCGCGACGGGATTCTGCGCGCCGCAGGTACTACGCAGCTCCGCCCGCATTGCGGCCCAGACTCAACGCGGCAACGAGGCGCCACCGCAAATCACGAGTTCCTGACCGGTGATGGCAGCTGCAGCGTCGGACAGCAGATAGGCGACGAGTGCCGCGACCTCGTCGGCGCGAATCAGTCGACCCATCGGTGGCAGCTTCGGTTGCGCGGCGACGCGTGCGGGGTCAGCCAGCATCGCGGTATCGGTCGCTGCGGGCGAGACCACGTTGACGGTGACGCCGCGCGCGACCACTTCGGCCGCCCAGCTGCGGGCCAGGGAAACCATCGCGGCCTTGCTGGCAGCGTACTGACTACGGCTTGGCATGCCTCGCGAAACCCGGCTGCCGATCATCACGAATCGGCCGCGGCCAGCGTCTGCCATGCGCGGCAACAACGCATCTGCCAGTCGCGTAGGCGTGGCAACGTGCAACTGCCACATCAGGCGGGCATCGTCGACCTTCAACTCGCCCAGCGAACCGACGCGGAAAACGCCGGCGGCGTGCACAAGGGCATCGGGCGTCCCCAGCTCGGCCGCAAGCCGCTCGACCGCATCGGGTTCGGCCAAGTCGGCTTGAATGTTCGCGAACAGGGGATGGGCAATGCCGACGTCCGTACGCTGGACGCCGGTCACCCGCCAGCCGCCAGCCAGCAGCCGCTCGGCCACCGCCCGGCCGATGCCGGAGCTCGTGCCCGTGACGACCGCGCGCCGGCGGTCATTCGACACGTATGTTGCCTTCGGTGATGATCTTCTGCGCCTTCGCCATCTCTTCGCGCTGGAACTTGACGAAGTCCTCGACCGTGCCGCCCATGACCACCAGACCTTGTCCCAGCAGTTTTTCGCGCATGTCGCCGGCGAGGGCCTTGTTGACCTCGGTGTTCAGCTTGGCGACGATGTCAGCCGGCAGATTGGCCGGCCCCCACAGGCCGTACCAGCTGAAAGACTCGTAACCGGGCAAGGTCTCGGCCACCGTCGGCACGTCCGGCAGCGTCGGCACCCGGGTCTTGGAAGTCACGGCGATGATCTTCAGCTTGCCGCTCTTGTGGAAGCTCATCGCGCCCAGCAACGGATCGATGAAACCGGAGATCTGGCCGCCGATCAGGTCTTGCATCGCCGGCGCCGTCCCCTTGTACGGAACGATCATGTACTCGATGCCGCTGGCCTTGCGCAGCGATTCGGTCGCCAGGTTGCCGGCGGAACCGAAGGAGCCGATGGCGAAGGTCAGCTTGCCGGGATTGGCCTTGCCGTAGGCAATCAGGCTCTTGACGTCGGTGATGGGCAGGTTGTTGGCGACGGAAACGGCCAGCGGTGCCTGCGCCACTGCTGCGATCGGCTTGAAGTCCTTCCACACGTCAAAGGGTGCTTCCTTCACCGTCATCGGACCGGTGGTGAAGGTCGAGGCGTTGAACAGCAGCGTGTAGCCGTCAGCGGGCGCCTTGGCCACCGCCAAGGCGCCGATGAACCCATTGCCGCCCGGCCGGTTCTCGACGATGAAGCTCTGACCAGTCTGGTCGGCCAGCTTCTGCGTCAACTGACGGCCCACCGCGTCCAGCGTTCCGCCCGGCGGGAAAGGAATGATCACCCTGACCAGCTTGGTCGGGTAGTCATCGGCCCAAGCACCGCTACTGAAGCAAACCGTCAGGGCTGCAGCCGCAGCCGTGAGGAGGAACTGTTTTCGATTCATGGTCTCATCTCCTGGTGAAGGTAAGCTGCCGCTGTGGTTTCGCAGCTCAGCGACCACGGTACCCATCAAAGTGCCGCGTCGGAGAAATCTTGCATGAACGACCAAACTCTGTCAATATCTTTCATAACGAGTCACAAAATCTCATGCGCCTCCTCAACCAAGACCCACCCAGATTCCGGAGATCCGTATGGCTCCGCTCGAGTTGATCAAGGCAGCCGAAGACCTCAACACCACGCCGCTGCTACCGGCCCAACGTCGGCAACGCATCGTCGAGTTCCTCCGTCGTCACGGAGCCGTGACGCTGCAGCAGCTGGAACATGCGTTGCATGTATCGATGTCGACGCTGCGCCGTGACCTCGATGCTCTCGCGGCAGAAGGGGAGGTCGATCGCACCCATGGGGGCGCACTGCTCCGCCAGCAGGAATACAGCACCTTCGAGCCCGATCACGCGGCGGCGGCAGAACTCTCTCCACTCGAGAAACAAGCGATCGGCAAGGCCGCCGCGGACGCGTTGCTGCCGCGCCAGAGCGTCATTTTCGACAGCGGCAGCACCGTGCTCGAGGCCGCCCGAGCCGCCGTCCAAAAGAACATCCCCCTGACGGCGGTGACCAACAACCTCGCCATTGCGCAGGTCCTGGGCAGCAGCCCGCTGATCCAGGTGCATGTCCTCGGCGGCGTACTGCGGCACGGTGGCAACACCCTGGCGGGGGACGCATTGATCGAAAGCGCTCGGGCGATCGGCGTCGATGTCCTGCTGATGGGAATACACGCGGTGACGGAAGGCGAACTGACGGAAACCGCACCGGAAGTTGCCGCGGTCAAGCGAGCGCTGCTGAAGGCGGCCGCCTCGAAGCGCCTGCTCGTCGATTCCTCGAAATTCCGGCCTCGCACCTTCATGCGCGTGGCGTCGGTGACCGAACTCGACGAAGTCATTACCGACGAGGGCATGCCCAAGGAAGAAGTCGAACGTATGCGGGCGCTTGGCGTGAAGCTCACGTTGGTTGGAGTACCCCGGTGACCGAAGTGCGAATTCTCGCCGACGACCTCACCGGTGCACTGGACAGCGCCGCCGCGTTCGCCGGCGAAGTACCAGTTTTTCTCGACTTGCCGGAGCGCGATGTGGCGCCGTCGTCGCCGGTTTCGGTCGTGGCCACCGCTACCCGCGACGTAGCGATCGAGGCATTGCCGGGCCTCCTCGATCCTTCGCTCCGCTGGCTGGGCGAGGCGAAGATCGCATTCAAGAAAGTCGACAGCCTGTTGCGCGGGAACACGTTCGCCGAATGCGCGTACGTGGCGCGCGCAGGCGGATTCCGCGAGATCGCCTTCGTCCCGGCCTTTCCCGGACAGGGGCGCATCACCGTGGAAGGTCGACAGTGCGTGATTCCGCCCGGCGGATCGTATGTCGATCGCCAGGCCCTTGGTGCTGCCGCTCCGGCTGCAGCCTTTGCCGTATTCGGGCTGCCGGTGATATCGTCGGCCGACGCGCCGGCTGATCGATTGTCGGTTTGGATCCCCGAAATTCGCTGCGATGACGATCTCGCCAGCGTCGCTGCCATGCAGATGCGCCCCGAGGCGCGTCGTTGGCTTTGGTGCGGCAGCGCCGGGCTGGCTCAGGCGACAGCGCGATCCCTGGGGTTGGCTGCTGGCGGACCGTTGGCCGAGTTCCCCGCCAGGCCTCCGGGGCCAGTGCTGCTCATCAGCGCGAGTCATCATCCCGTGGTGCAGCGCCAATGGGACGTCATCAAAGCGGTAGAACGCGGCGCGATCGTCGCCGTCCACGGAACTCGATCGACGCTGCGTTCGGCGCTGCGTTCGATGGGAGAGCCGCCAGACTTCGCGATGTTCAATCTATCCCCCAATCGCGTCCTGCCACCGCAGGACGCCGCGGCGCTGTTGGCGAGGCAACTCGACCAGATCGTCCGCGAGTCGCCGCGCCCAGCATCGCTGGTCGTCGTCGGTGGCGACACCTTGCGCGCGCTCTGCCGCGCCGCTGGAGCCCGCGCGCTGATGGCCGGCACCTCGCTGCGTGCCGGTTGGGGCTGCGCGCGCCTCGTCGGTGGCACCTGGGACGGAATCCAGGTCCACTCCCGCTCGGGAGCGTTCGGCGATCCCGAGGACCTTTCAACGATGGTGCGCCTGGTCGTCCGGCGCGAAGCAACCCACAAGGAAAAATGACCATGACCCAGCCGATTCGACTTGCAGTCACCATGGGCGACCCTGCGGGGATCGGACCCGAGATCATTGCCAAGGCGGTGCGGAAGATGCACGGCCTGGTCAAAAGCCGCCGCATCGAATTCATCGTCGTCGGAAGCGCTGCGGAAATGGCCAGGGCGGAGCGGCAGCTCGAGCCCTGGGCGGCGGATCAGTATCCGCTCTACCGGATGATCGACGTCGGCCCCGTCAATACAGCGGTCGTCGTCGGAACAATCTCGGCGACCGGCGGGGAATGGGCATACCGGGCCGTCGTGCGCGCGGCGAAGTTGATACAGGACGGCGAAGCGGACGCCATCGTCACGGGCCCGCTGTCCAAGGAGGCCCTGCATCTCGCCGGACACCTGTTCGAGGGTCATACCGAGCTGCTTGCGCACCTCACCGGCATGCGCGATGCGGTGATGATGCTGGCGCACGGACCCATGCGCGTCAGCCACGTCACCACCCACTGCGCGCTGGCCGACGTGCCGAAGCGCGTGACACCGGCGCGCCTGCATCGGGTGTTCGATGTCACGCTGGATGCACTCAAGGCACTGGGCATCGCCAGTCCGCGCATCGGTGTCGCCGCGCTCAATCCGCATGCCGGTGAAGGCGGAATTCTCGGCAAAGAGGACGACGAAGTCATCGCGCCGGTCATCGCCGAGTACAAAAAGCGCGGCATTGCGATCTCCGGACCCTGGCCGGGCGACATCGTATTCATCAAGCTTCGCGCCGAGCAATTCGATGCCGTGATTGCAATGTTCCATGATCAGGGTCACATCCCGGTGAAGCTGATGGGCTTCAATGTCGATCCCTCCACCGGCACCTGGCAAGCAATCAGTGGCGTCAACATCACGCTCGGACTCCCGATTCTGCGCACCTCGGTCGATCACGGCACCGCGTTCGACATCGCCGGAAAGGGTATTGCGAACGCGGATAGCCTGGTCGACGCAGCAGAGTACGCCATGCGGCTGGTGGAGGGGCGGCGTAACGCCGGTGGCGTGGCTTCATCGCCTGCGCGTGCTGGTGCAGGAGCTTCTGAGTTGGCCTCGCGGTGACACCACTGCGAAGGCCACGCCAATGGAGCAATCAGCAATGACGGACACAGGGCACCTCCCGGGCACTCTGCATCGAGCCGACGGAGATCCCGATCGCCTCGAGGCCGACCTGCCAACGGAATGCGTTCAGAACCACGCGGCGAATCTGATGCCGTTGCCCAACGGCGAAATCGGCTGTGTCTGGTTCGGCGGCACGCAGGAGGGCGTTGCGGACATCTCGATCTATTTCTCGCGCCTGGCCAAGGGCGAGAGTCGCTGGTCTTTCCCTGTCAAGCTGTCCGACGACGCGACGAAGTCCGAGCAGAACCCGATCCTGTTCGTCGCACCCGACGGCAATCTCTGGCTCCTGCATACGTCGCAAAAGTCCGGCAACCAGGACACGGCGGTCGTGAAATGCCGGGTGTCTCGGGACGATGGCCAGACGTGGAGCCCGAGCGCGATCCTCTTCGATACTCCGGGAACCTTCGTGCGCCAACCGGCGGTCGTGCTCGACAACGGCGATTGGCTGGTACCGGTGTTCCACTGCGGCACCACGCCCGGCGAGAAATGGGTCGGCAACAACGACGACAGCGCGGTGCGCATTTCGGCCGACCAGGGCGCGACGTGGACCGAATTCCCGGTACCGGGCAGTGCCGGCTGCGTGCATATGAACGTCGTCAAGGTGTCCGGAGGCGGCCTGCTGGCCTTCTTCCGCAGCCGCTGGGCGGATCATGTCTACATGAGCCGCTCCGCCGACAACGGCCGCCACTGGAGCGAGCCGCACGCCACGGCCCTGCCCAACAACAACTCGTCGATCCAGGCGATCCGGCTCGCCAACGGACATCTCGCCATCGTCTATAACGACATGAGCGCGGCACAGGCGACGGAACGCCGCGTCTCGCTATATGACGAGATCGAGGATGATGCGGACACGGCCGCCGCACCCGCAGCGCCGATCGCGACGGCCGGCCTGGGCAGGACCGCGTTCTGGGGCACACCGCGCGCACCGATGACCATCGCCATTTCCGAAGATGATGGCAGAACCTGGCCGCGCAAGCGCAACCTGGAGGTCGGGGACGGCTATTGCATGACCAACAACTCGGCGCAACAGTTGAACCGCGAGTATTCGTATCCGTCGATACAGCAGACACCCGACGGGGCAATCCACATCGCGTACACGGTGTTCCGGCAAAGGATTCGCTATGTCCGCATCAACGAGGACTGGGTCCGGGCCTGACCCCTTCAACGGCCGCACAGACCAATGGAGCCATTTGCTGTGAACCTTGGCACCTGCACGTTATTCAATGCCAGCCGAATCATCGCCGGCCCCGGCAGCATCGAACGCCTGCCCGAACTCCTCACCGACCTGGGTGGACGCCGCGTACTGATCGTGAGCGACAAGGGCGTCGCCGGTGCGGGCCTGGTCGATCACCCCCGGCAACTGCTGGCCAACGAAGGCATCCAGGTCACCGTACTGGATGACACGCCGCCCGAACCCGAGGTCAGGCACGTTGCGGCGATCTTCGACGCAGCGCGCGCCGCCGGCGGCGCCGACCTGGTCGTGGGTATCGGCGGCGGCAGCGCGATGGACGTCGCCAAGCTCGTCGCCGTCCTGCTCGCGCACCCGGTGTCGTTGCGCGATCTCCTCGACAAGGCGCCGATCCCCGCGCGCGGCCTGCCTACGGTGATGGTCCCCACGACTGCGGGTACCGGGTCCGAGGCGACACCCAACGCCATCGTCCTCGTCCCCGAGGACGAACTGAAGGTCGGGATCGTGAGCCCGAAGCTCATGCCCGACGGCGTGATCCTCGACCCGCTGCTGACGCGAACGCTGCCGCCCGCCGTCACCGCGTCGACGGGAATGGACGCGCTGACGCATGCAATCGAATGCTACTGCTCGAAGAAGGGCAACCCGTTCAGCGATCTCTATGGCCTCGAGGCGATACGGCTGATCGCGCGCAGCATTCGCCGCGCGTACGCCAACGGACAGGACGTCGAGGCACGATACGACATGCTTCTGGGCGCGTTCTACGGCGGCGCGTGCATCGCCACGTCGAGCACGACCGCGGTTCACGCGCTTGCCTATCCGCTGGGCGGAAAATACCGCATTCCGCACGGACTCTCGAACGCGATGCTGCTGCCCTTCGTGATGGAATTCAACCTCGAAGGCTCCGAACAGCGCTTTCAGGCGATGGCGCGCGCGATGGGGCTTTCGGTCGACGCGCTCTCCCCGCGGGCGGCGGGCGAGAAGATGATCGCATCGCTCTACGCGCTCAATGCCGACCTCGGCATCGCGTGCAGCTTGCGCGACAAGGGCATCACCGACCGCGACCTGGAGGGCCTGGTCGACGGTGCCGCCAAGGTCACCCGCCTGCTGGACAATAACCCGCGACCGATCACCCGCGCCGACATGCGCGCGATCTATCAACGACTGATGTAGCCGACGAGACAAACACGATGAACTCCATAAGCACGTTGCCGCACAACACCTTCAAGAATGATCTTGCCGGGGGCAAGCGCCTGATCGGCCTGTGGGTCAATTTCGCCAATCACACGGTCGTCGAAGTCGTCGCCTGCTCCGGCTTCGACTGGCTGCTGTTCGACATGGAGCACACGCCTAACGATCTGCAGATCGTCGGCCAGCAATTGCTCGCGGTCCGCGGGACGCCGACGGCGCCGGTGGTGCGCGTCCCCGTCCACGACATGGCGTGGATCAAGCGAGCGCTCGACGCGGGTGCGCCGAACATCATGGTGCCCAACATCCGCAACGTCGCCGAAGCGCGCGAAGCGGTGTCGTGGACGCGGTTCCCCCCGGAGGGACTGCGCGGCGTGGCGGGCAGCACGCGCGCAGGCAACTACACGCGCTACAAGGACTACATGGCCCGCGCCAACGACGAGATCGGGCTGATCCTGCAGATCGAATCGCGCAACGCGCTGGACGAACTGGACGCCATCTGCCGCGTTCCGGGTGTCGACGCCGTGTTCATCGGCCCGTCGGACCTGGCGGCAAGCCTCGGCCACCGCGGGCAACCGGGCCATCCCGACGTGCAGGCAGCGATCAGCAAGGCGTTCCAGACTGCCCGCGCCGCGGGCCGCGCGGTCGGCATCCTCGCCGCCGACGGCAAGGCCGAACCCTATCTCGACCAGGGCGCGACGATGGTTGGCGTGGGCACCGACCTGCATCTCCTGATCAGCGCAGCGGACGGACTCGCGGCGCGTTTCACTCCGCGCGCCAGCGGTTGACGGCGGCCGGGCAACGGCAAGCCGCCGCCTTGGCGCTTACCACCATTCGCCATCTCCAAAGTGCGCTGACGACACTCAATTGGACATGGTTGCGCCAGATCAAGGCAACTGCCTAAGTCCTGTGCAACGCGCGCGAAATTCAGCCGGCCTTGTCCGATAATGTTGCGGGATCGCATGCGCAAGAAAAACGGGGGAAGCTTCAGATGACTGCCATTGCCTGGGCCACCGCGATCATCTTTGCGATCGCGATCATCTTGATCATCTCCAATGTCATCGACAGCGCCATCGTCGCGCTGCTCGGTGTTGCCACGATGGTCTGGATCGGTGTCATGACCGATGTCGACGCGTTCGGCCTGGTCGACTGGAACGTGATGGCAATCCTCATCAGCGTCTGGGTGATCGCCGGCTACTTCGGCAAGACGGGCGTGCCCAGCTGGCTGTCGGTGCAGGCGTTGCGCCTGTCGCGCGGGCATCCGGGCCTGCTGGTGATGATCCTGTCGATGCTCTCCGGCGTGATCTCGATGTTCGTCGACAACGTCGTCGTGATCCTGATGATGGCGCCGGTTGCGCTGCCGCTCGCCCGCGCGCTGAAGCTGCCGATCACGCCGCTGGTGCTGATGATCGGCTTTGCCGCCAACTTCATGGGTTCGGCGATGTTGCTGGGCGACCTGCCGCCGCAGATGCTGCACAGCGTCGCCGGTGTCGAGTTCTTCGATTTCTTCTGGCATCACGGGCGTCCCTCGTCGTTTCCGATCCTCATGGTGACCTTCGTCATCACGCTGGGGGCGATGTATGCGTACGGGTTCCGCAGCCACAAGCGGCAGGCCGTGGATATCGAGGCCATCGGCATCGAGACCCGGATTCCGAACAAGCTCTTCGCGAGCGTCGTCGTCGGCGCATTCCTGCTGACCGTGCTGGCGATGGCGATGCGGCAGATGCTCGGCGTGAAGCTGGGCTTCATCGCGATGACGGGGGCGATCACGCTGGTGCTGATACTGGAACTCCTGGGTGACCGGGTAAAGGCGCCGAGCTTCGAGGACATCCTGGGCGAGCTCGACTGGCGCGCGATCTTTTTCTACATCGCGCTGTTCGCGCTGGTCGGCGGCCTCGAAAAGATGAAATTCCTCGAGATGCTCGCGCATCAGCTGCAGCCGATGTTCACGCAGAGTCTGGCGCTCGGCGCGACGCTGATGTACTGGGTCACGATCCCGATCGTCGGCATCGTCGAGCACGACGCCTACATCCTCACCTTCCTGTACACGATCCGCGATCTCGAGGCGAGCGGCGTGCCGCCGTGGCCGCTGTACTGGATGCTGTTGTGGTCGGGCACGCTCGGCAGCAACCTCACGGTCGCCGGCGCGCCGGCTCTGTTCGCGGCGCTCAACATCTGCGAGCGCGAGGAAGGCCGCAAGGTCTCCCTGCGCGAGTTCCTGGCCTGGAGCGTTCCGTTCACCCTGGTCGCTTGCGTGATCTGCTACATACTCGGCATGCTGATCTGGGTGCTGCCGTTCGCCAAGTAAACATCGTCGACAGGAGCCCGCTCCATGTACAAGCACATCCTGATTCCCACCGATGGATCCGCGTTGTCCGCTCGCGCCGCCGCGGCGGCCATCAAGCTGGCCAAGGCCACCGGCGCCCGCGTCACCGCGCTGTTCGTCGCCCCGGCGCCGACGCCGCTGGTGTACCAGAAGTTCGTTCCGGTGGGCTACATGACGACCGACGAGCACGCCGCATTGATCGACCGCGCCGCGGGGAAATACCTGGGTGCGATCGAGAAGGCTGCGCTGTCGGCCGGCGTCGCGTGCACGCGCCTGCAGGTCACCAGCGATTTTCCGGCCGAGGTGATCGTCGACACCGCCAAGCGCCGCAAGTGCGATCTCGTCGTCATGGCTTCGCATGGCCGCAAGGGCCTGTCCAGCGTGCTGCTGGGCAGCGAGACGCAGAAAGTGCTGGTCCGGACGAAGACACCGGTGCTCGTGTACCGGTAGACGGCCTCCGGGGCGCCGGTCGGGCTCAGGTCATCGCGACTACGGCTTGATCGCGGTCCCGATCAGCCGCCGCGCCCCTTGGGCATCGGCATCGACGTGTCGATCGTCGCCGGATTGATGGCGTTGATCGGCTGATCCCGGTCGCGCACCGGCAGGTTGCTGCCCGTGCGATAGACACGCCCTTCGCGCGGTTCGTCAGTTGCGGCGTTGGTGGCGGGCGCCGCGCACCCGGCGAGCCATGCGGCGACAAGGCCCAGGACGGCAATCGAACGCAAAGACGGCATGTCAATTCTCTCGGAGTAGCGGCCAAGCAGAAATTTTACTCTACCTGCCCGGATGGATGCATCCCGGTGCGCTCGGGCGCGATCAAGCCGTGAACGACAGCGCGATCCCGGAAACGCCGAGCATCCCGTAGTCGGAGGTCCAGGTTTCGCCTGCCGCGACCGGCCACGCGTCGGTCACCGTGCCGGTGGTGATCACCTCGCCGGCAACGAGCGGCGCCAACCGCGGCAATGCGGCGAGGGCGCGCGCCAGATGCGCAAGTGCCAGCGCAGGGCTGTCGAGCACATTGGCGCCGACGCCGCGATCGACGATGGCGTCGCCGCGTCGAAGCGTCAACTCGAAGCCGGGCAGCCGCGCGGCGATGAGGGCGCGGTTCGCCTCCGTGAGCAGCATCGGCTCACCGACCACCAGCGCGCCGTGCAGGCCGAACGCCGCCGTGCAATCGGCGGCGGTGAACTTCCAGTCGGGAAAATGGCTCTGGACGATCTCGAAACCCGGGGCGATCCACTCGACCGCGGCGAGGATCGCCCGTGGATCATCGGTCGGCGGCACGGGTGCGGCGAGCTTGAACACCACCTCGGGCTCGATGCGCGGCAGCACGAAACGACCCAGTGCCAGCGTTGCCTTGCCGTCGCGCGCGAAATGCAGCGTGTGCGCCCAGACGCGGGCGGTCATCGGCTGATAGACGCCGTAGCGCTCCCAGATCGTCCGGTTGGTGAAGCCGATCTTGCGCCCCACCGGTTGCCACCCTTGCGCTTCACGCCTGCGCTCGATCTCTGCCAGCACGTCATACGCGGCGGCCACATCGAAACCCGGTGTCGCGGCAGCGATGGGCGGCAGCGACGTGGCCGTGTCGTAGGCGCGGATCAGGCGCTCGGCGAGCGCGGCGATCTGCGAGGCTGCAATCACCGGATCCACCCCGGCGCGTGCGGCAGCGGCGAGCCCGCCACCCGAAGCGTCATCGACACGACCATGCCGACGATGGCGGCGACGATCGCTCCCGACGTGACGGTCAGTCCGGCGGCCGTGACCAGCGCCCACGCGCTGGCGCCGCCGCAGATCAGGATGCCGACATTGCTGCCGATGATCGATGCCATGGGCCCGCGCCCCGCCCGTTGCGATAACGCAGCGATTCTACCCGGACGCGAGGGAGGCGCCCAACCTCGCTCGATCGCGTCAGGGCAAAGGCGTCGCGGCCAGCGCAGCGCGCGTCCATGCGACGGCGTCGCGGCGCTCGAAAATGCGCTGCCCGCGCTCGGCCAGTTCTCGTCGCGCGACGGCGTCGTCCAGCAGCGATCGCACGACCTCGGCGAACCGGTCAGCCGGGGCGCCCGCGACGGCATCGCGCAGGTCGGTTTCGATCTCGGTATGGTCATCGAGCTCGGAGACGACCGGCCAGCCGTTGGCAAGGAGGTAGCTCACGCGAACGACTTCGAAAATCCGCGTATCGAAGGCGTGCACGTTCACTACGAGCTTGGAGCGCGCGATCAGCGCGTCGCGTTCGGCGCCAAAGCAGTTGAGCACCGTTCGCAGCCCGATCCGCGCATCGACCAGGCGGCGAAGCACGCTTTCCCGTCGGTCGTTGATGTCCCCATAGAACAGCACGTCGATGTCCTGTCGGTACGTCGGCTTGATACGTCGCAGCTCGGGCACGAACCCGACGGGCAGATGCACGGCGCGGCAGTCCGGAACATTCGCCGCCAGCCAACGCAGGTTGGCGGCGCTGTAATCCCAGACGGGGCGCCGGGACAGCAACTCGGTGTAGTGGGGACGGATCACCGCCGCGCCTGAACCCAGCTGCTCGGTGTTGTAGACGATGACCCGCGCCGGCAGCTGCTGATGATGATGGCGGCCGAGCAGGTGGCCGCCGAAGAGCACATTGAGGCAGTCCGCGTGGAAGCCGTTCGCGGTCTCGATGACTTCGTGACCGAGTCGCCGCAGAGCGCAACGAAGCGTCTCCCGGAGTTCATCGAACGCCTTGACCCCCGGGTAGTTCGGCGGAACGATGCACGCGATGTTGAAGCGCATACCGATGCTCCCTCGCACTCTCCTGCATCCGCCCCGCCAGTGGCTTGCGGAACGGCTTGTTCATTTTCCCACCAATAGCGGGCGCCGATGCTGCCGGATTCCCCCCTTCCAAGGGCGCTCGGCGACAGCCCTCCCGCGGGCGGCTGCCGCGCCGAAAGCCCTCGGCTTTCAAGCACCGGTTGGAACCCCCGATCCGCCGGGCGAGTATCATTGTCGCCATCTTCAACAGGAGAAACACCATGAGCAACAGGGAAGTCGTCATTCTGAGCGGTGTACGTACGGCCATCGGCGATTACGGCGGCAGCCTCAAGGACATCCCGCCGCACGAACTCGCGGCGCGAGTGGTCAAGGAAGCGATGGCCCGCGCCAAGGCCGACCCACAGGATGTTGGCCAGTGCGTCATCGGCAACGTCATCCACACCGAAGCGCGCGACATGTACATCTCGCGCCTGGCCTGCGTCAACGGCGGCCTGCCCGTCTCCGCCGGCGCGCTGACGCTCAACCGCCTCTGCGGCAGCGGCATGCAGGCGATCGTCACCGCCGCGCACTACATCATGCTGGGCGACACCGAAGCCGCCGTCGGCGGCGGCGCGGAGAGCATGAGCCGCGCCGGCTACACGTCGACGACGCAGCGCTGGGGCGCCCGGATGAGCGACTCCAAGATGATCGACATGATGGTCGGCGCGCTGACCGATCCGTTCGACGTCGTGCACATGGGCGTCACCGCCGAAGCCATCGCCACCAAGTATGGCATCACCCGCGCCGAGCAGGACGCGCTGGCGGTGTTCAGCCACCAGCGTGCCGCCGCGGCCATCGCCGCCGGCCACTTCAAGGGCCAGATCCTGCCGATCGAACTGAAGAGCAAGAAAGGTCCGATCGTGTTCGACACCGACGAGCACGTCCGCGCCGACGCGTCGATCGAAGGCATGGGCAAGCTCAAGGCCGTGTTCGCCAAGGAAAACGGCACCGTCACCGCCGGCAACGCGTCGGGCATCAACGATGCGGCAGCCGCCGTCGTGCTGATGGAAAGATCCGCCGCCGAGAAGAAGGGCCTGAAGCCGATGGCGCGCTTCGTCGGCTGGGGCCACTCCGGTTGCGACCCGAAAGTCATGGGCATGGGCCCGGTCGGGGCAGTGCAGCACGCGCTGGGCAAGGCCGGACTGAAGCTGTCCGACATGGACGTCATCGAGTCCAACGAAGCCTTTGCCGCGCAGGCGCTGGGCGTCGATCGCGAACTCAAGTTCGACCCGGCGAAATGCAATCCCAACGGTGGAGCGATCGCGCTCGGACACCCGATCGGCGCGTCCGGCGCAATTCTGGTCGTCAAGGGGCTCTACGAACTGCAGCGCACCGGCGGGCGCTACGCGCTGTGCACGATGTGCATCGGCGGCGGGCAGGGCATCGCGACCATCATCGAACGGATGTAGTCGCCGCCGCCGGCCCGGTAGCGGCCGGCAACGGTGGTGGGATCAAGGCCCCGCGAACGATTCGCGGGGCCTTTGCTTTGTGCGCGATATCGCTTCCGGTCACTCCGGCGCCGGGGATTTCATGCGCCCGTTTTCGCGCACCAAGAACGGGAATAATCTCGCCGATTTGGTGCGTTGCACCATTTCTAAGAAGTTCCATCAATTCATATTATCGTAATGATTTAAAAGTATGATTGGATTCTGACCGTCACTGCCCGTATGTTTATTGCTGCATTGCACAATCATTTGGCCGGTGCCTGAATCACCCACCGGAGATGCCCACGAAGGCGTCCCCAATCATCTCCGGAGGCACTTCGGCGCCGGTTTGCCGACGGTCTCGCCCGCGCCGCACGGAGGCAGCTTCGCTGACGAATGACGGAACTCGCGCAAGCCGCGGTCCGGTTTATGCCACGTCGCGACTTCTGCTCCGGCGTACCCGGTCGCCTGGACCGGGCGCCAAACGATTTCTCATCCATCAAAGGAACCCCTCATGACCACTGCCCAGACCATCTGCCCGGAAATGCGGTTCGTGCGCCGCGAAACGCTCGGACGAACATCTGCCGAGCCCTCCCTGTTGTCCCTTCTGCAGACGCTGTTCGTGCGCGTTGGCGGTTACTTCGAGAGCTACGACGACTATTTCGCCGAAGTGGAACGTTCGCTTCCGCTGCACGTACGCGAAGAGCGCCGCAACCGTCGACAATCCAACCGGCTGCTTCTCATCGCGACGCTGGGTCGCTGAGCCGGCCGGCCGCCTGCGCGACCCGGGATAGATCCCGCGTCGCCCGCCTTTCGGCGTGCTAGGAGCCTGTCGGACTTAGGGTTCATCTACTGCGCCGGTGGGATAGCGGTCCATATTTCCCCGCTTTTTCGTTACATGGTCCCGCCATGCGCCTCAAAAGCGTGAAAATCTGTCCTCGCTCTCCCATCCGGCTCGCTACGATGACCTAAGTCCGACAGGCTCCTAGGACGGCAGAAAATCCCTCCGCTGCGGTGTGAAGGTGTCGAGCAGCACGCCCTTCTCGATGCAGCGGCAGCCGTGCATGACGCCGCCCGTCTTGTACAGCGTGTCGCCGGCGCGCACCACGTGCGTTTCGTCGCCGATCGTGAACTCGAAGGCCCCCGACAGCACGTAGGTGAGCTGCTCGTGCGGATGCGAGTGCAGCGGCCCGATCGCGCCCGCCTCGAATGCGACCTCGACCTGCATCATCCCGCCGTCGTGCGCCAGGATCCTGCGTGTGACGCCATTGCCGAGGTCCTCGACCTTGCAATCCTTGCCATAGACGAACATCGCCGACCGCCTTTCCGGGAACCGAAATGGTTAATGGTAACGCCTCCTGCCGGCCGCGCGCGTCCCGGTGCGCGCGGCGACAGCTCCGGCGGGCTGGCCCGAGGCAATGGCGCATAATCGTCCGCGTCCAACCTGCGCGTGCCCGCGATCATGCCCAGAATCCTCAGTCTCGCCCTGCTGCTCTTCCTCGCCGGCTGCTCAAAAGCACCCGACACCCCGACGACCGCAGCATCCGCGACCGCAACGGCGACCGCGCCGGTCGCCGCACCCGCCGCGTCCGTCGTGGAGATCGCGTGGGAAAAGGGCGACGTCGATGCCGCGTTCGCCAAGGCCAAAGCGGAGAACAAGCCGGTGTTCCTGTACTGGGGCGCGGTCTGGTGCCCGCCCTGCAACCAGGTGAAGGCGACGATCTTCAATCGCCAGGATTTCATCGAGCGCTCGCGCTTCTTCGTGCCCGTCTACCTCGACGGCGACAGCAAGAGCGCGCAGCGGATGGGCGCCCGGTTCAAGATCGGCGGCTATCCGACGATGATCCTGTTCACCCCTGATGGCACCGAGATCACGCGCCTGCCCGGCGAGGTCGATGCCGACCAGTACATGCGCGTCCTGGCGCTGGGGATGAACGGGGCGCGCCCGGTGAAGACGACGCTGGCCGCGGCCCTCGCCGCCGGCCGCGGCGGCGCCGAGGCCAAGCTCACGCCGGAGGATTGGCGGATGCTGGCCTATTACTCGTGGGACACCGACGAGCAGACGCTGGTCGCCAGGAAGGACGTCGCCTCGACGTTGCGCAGGCTGGCGCAGGCCTGCCCGGCCGAGCAGGCGGCCACCGCGACCCGCCTCAAGCTGAAGGCGATGGCCGCCGCGGCGACGGCGCCGGGTGCAAAGCCCGGGGACGACAAGGCGGCGCGCAACGATCTCGTGAAGCTGCTCGCCGATCCCAAGCTCGCGCGCGAGGATTTCGATCTCGTGGCCGGGTACGCGCGGGAAATCAGCGGCCATGTCACCCTGCCCAAGTCGGTCGAACGTGCCACCGTCGTCGCTGCCTGGGACGCGGTGCTCCGGCAATTCGCCGCGGATCCGAGCCTCTCCGCCAGCGACCGACTGTCCGCCGTGGCTGCGCGCATCGACCTCGCGAAGCTCGACGCGCCCGACGGCAAGCTGCCCGAACCGCTGGTCGCGAGCGCGCGCGAGGCGGCGGCGCGCGGTGACAAGGAGACGGTCAACCCCTACGCCCGCGAGACGGTGATCAACGCCGCCGCCTACGTGCTCGCGGCGGCCGGCCTGCTCGAAGAGTCCGATGCGCTGCTCACCGCCGAACTCGCGCGATCGAACACGCCCTATTACGCGATGCTGGGCCTCGCCAGCAATGCCAGGAAGCGCGGCGACAAGGTCGGGCGCCGTCGATTGGGCGGAGAAAGCCTACGCTGCCGCCAGCGGACCGGCGACGCGGCTGCAGTGGGGCGTGGGCTACGTCAACGCGCTGATCGACCTGACGCCGGAAGCCACCGCGCGCATCGAGAAGGCCGCGGGCCAGGTGATCGGCGAGCTGGAAGCGGCGCCCGACACGTTCTACGATCGCAACCGCCGGTATCTGGAACGCATGACCAAAAAGCTGCTGGCCTGGAACAAGGGCAAGCAGCATCAGGACTCGGTGCGACGGCTGCGGACGCAACTTGCCGACGTCTGCGCCAGGCTGCCCGCCGGTGACCCGGCGCGCGGCGCGTGCAACGGCCTGTGGAGCCCGCCGAAGGCTGCCGCGGCATAGCGTCCGCCGAAGTCCGCATTGCGCATTCCCGGAAATTCCGGGTTCAGAGCCGCACTGCGCGCGCGGGCCATTCGGCGACGCTTCGACGGGCTGACCCATCGCAGCGACAATTACGGCTTCGACCCCGTCTTGCGCTGCGCGAGTTCCTTGCCCGCGACCGACGGGAAGTGGTACCAGGTCGCGTTGAGATAGCGCGCCACCGCGAGAACCTCGTCCTCGCCCCAGGCGAGCCCCGAGTTCTGCTGCCAGCGCCGGACTTCCCGCACCAGCGTCGCCCAGTCGACGGCGATCTTCCGGTCGCGCCAGTGCATCTGCGCGAGATGACAGCCGCTGCACTGCGCCGTGTACAGCATCCGGCCGGTGGTCTCGTCGCCTCCCGACGGCGACGGCGACGGCGCCGCGCCTTGCGCCTGCACGCTTCCGCTGACGGCGAAGGCGAGCAGCAGAACAACGAGGCGTGATGTCGGCATCGGGGGCTCCGGGCGGCTTCAGAGATTGGGCGCGAGGTCGCGACGCAGCACGTCGAGTGGCCGGCCGCTGCGCGCGGCCAGGTCCGCCACCTGGTCGTCGCCGATCTTGCCGACGGCGAAGTACGCGCCTCGGGATGCGCGAAGTAGAAGCCCGACACCGCCGCCGCCGGCAGCATCGCGTAGTTCTCGGTCAGCGCCATCCCGATGCTCGCGGGCGCGCAGGACGTCGAACAGCGGCGCCTTGACCGCGTGGTCCGGGCACGCCGGATAGCCGGGCGCGGGCCGGATGCCGCGGTACTCCTCGCGGATCAGCGCGGCGGCGTCGAGCTCCTCGTCCGGCGCGTAGCCCCACAGCTCGCGGCGGACCTTGCGGTGCAGCCACTCGGCGAACGCCTCGGCCAGCCGGTCGGCCAGCGCCTTCAGCATGATCGCGCTGTAGTCGTCGTGCTTCGCCTCGAACTCGGCGAGCTTCTTCTCGATGCCGAGCCCCGCCGTCACCGCGAAGGCGCCGAGGTAGTCCGTCGACGCCGAGCGCCTTCGGCGCGACGAAGTCGGCGAGGCAGTAGTTGGGCTTGCCCGGCGGCCGCTCGTTCTGCTGGCGCAGGTTGTGCCAGGTCAGCGCCGACGCTGCGTCCGCGCGTTCGTCGGCGTAGAGCGTCGATGTCGTCGCCGACCGAGTTCGCCGGCAGCAGCGCGACCACGCCGTTCGCCGCGAGCCAGCGCCCTTCGACGATGCGCTTCAGCATCGCCTGCCCCTCGGCGTGGACGTTGCGCGCCGCCTCGCCGACGACGGCATCGTCGAGGATCGCCGGGAACGGCCCCGACAGCTCCCAGGTCTGGAAGAACGGCCCCCAGTCGATGCAGCGCGCGAGTTCGGCGAGATCGACGTTGCGGAACTCGCGCCGGCCGATGAACGTGGGCACCGGCGGCGCGTAGTGCGCCCAGTCGGTCGTGAACGCGTTGGCGCGCGCCGCGGCGAGCGGGATCAGCGCCGGGCCCTTCTTGCCGGCGTGCTGGGCGCGGACCTTCTCGTAGTCGGCGGCGACCTCGGCGACGTAGCCGTCGCTGAGCTCGTCGGACAGCAGGTTGCTCGCGACCCCCACGGCGCGCGACGCGTCGGGGACGTAGACGGTGACGCCGCCGTAGTGCGGCGCGATCTTGACCGCCGTGTGCACGCGCGAGGTCGTCGCCCCGCCGATCAGCAGCGGCTGCGTCATGCCCAGGCGCTGCATCTCGTGCGCGACGTGCGCCATCTCCTCGAGCGACGGCGTGATGAGGCCGGACAGGCCGACGATGTCGGCGTTCCGCTCGCGCGCGACGTCGAGGATCTTCATCGCCGGCACCATCACGCCGAGGTCGATGACGTCGAAGTTGTTGCACTGGAGCACGACGCCGACGATGTTCTTGCCGATGTCGTGGACGTCGCCCTTGACGGTCGCCATCACGATCGTGCCCTTGGGCTTGCCGGCCTCGCCCGAGCGCGCCTTCTCCTCCTCGATGTAGGGGACGAGGTGGCCGACTGCCTGTTTCATCACCCGCGCGCTCTTCACGACCTGCGGCAGGAACATCCTGCCGGCGCCGAAGAGGTCGCCGACGACGTTCATCCCGGCCATCAGCGGGCCTTCGATCACCTGGATCGGGCGCGCGAACTTCTGCCGCGCCTCCTCGGTGTCCTCGACGATGTACGTGGTGATGCCCTTGACCAGCGCGTGCGCGAGGCGCGCCTCGACCGATTCGTTGCGCCAGGCGAGGTCCTCGACCACCGCCTTGCCCTTGGCCTTGTAGGTCTCGGCGAAGCTCACCAGGCGCTCGGTCGGGCTCTGCCCGTCGGCGCGCCTGCGGTTCAGCACGACGTCCTCGACCCGCTCGCGCAGCTCGGCCGGGATCTCGTCGTAGACGCCGAGCTGCCCGGCGTTGACGATGCCCATCGTCATGCCGGCGCGGATGGCGTGGTAGAGGAACACCGTGTGGATCGCCTCGCGCACCGGCTCGTTGCCGCGGAACGAGAAGCTCACGTTGGACACGCCGCCCGACACCTTGGCGTGCGGCAGGTGCGTGCGGATCCAGCGCGTGGCGTTGATGAAGTCGACCGCGTAGTTGTCGTGCTCGTCGATGCCGGTGGCGATGGCGAACACGTTGGGATCGAAGATGATGTCCTCGGGCGGGAAACCGACCTTGCGCGTCAGGATGTCGTAGCAGCGCTGGCAGATCGCGACCTTGCGCTCGAAGGTGTCGGCCTGGCCCTTTTCGTCGAAGGCCATGACGATCACCGCCGCGCCGTAGCGGCGCACCAGCCGCGCCTGGCGGACGAACTCGGCCTCGCCTTCCTTCAACGAAATCGAGTTGACGATCGGCTTGCCCTGCACGCACTTCAGCCCCGCCTCGATCACCTCCCACTTCGACGAGTCGATCATCACCGGAACGCGCGCGATGTCGGGCTCGGCGGCGATGAGGCAGAGGAAGCGCGCCATCGCCGCCTTCGAGTCCAGCATCGCCTCATCCATGTTGACGTCGATGATCTGTGCGCCGTTGGCGACCTGCTGGCGCGCGACCTCGACGGCACCGGCGTAGTCGCCGGCCAGGATCAGCTTGGCGAAGACGCGCGAACCGGTGACGTTGGTGCGCTCGCCGACGTTGACGAACAGCGAGTCGTCGTCGACGACCAGCGGCTCGAGGCCGGCGAGGCGCATCGCGCCGTGTGGGGAAGCAGCCACAGGTCGGGGCTCGGGAGGTTTCAGGCGGCGACGGGCTCGGCAACCGGCAGCGCACGCGGTGCAAGCTCTGCCACCGCATCGGCAATGGCGCGGATGTGCGCCGGCGTCGTGCCGCAGCAGCCGCCGACGATGTTGACGAAGCCGTTGCGGGCGAAGTCGTCGATCAGGCGCGCCGTCTGCTCCGGCGTCTCGTCGTAGCCGGTCTCGGCCATCGGGTTGGGCAGCCCCGCGTTCGGATAGCAGGAGACGAAGGTGTCGGCGACGCGCGCCATTTCCTCGATGTAGGGGCGCATCAGCGCCGCGCCGAGCGCGCAGTTGAGGCCCACCGCGAGCGGACGCACGTGGCGCACCGAGTTCCAGAACGCCTCGGTCGTCTGCCCCGACAGCGTGCGTCCCGACGCGTCGGTGATCGTGCCGGAGACGATCACCGGCAGGCGGCGGCCGACGCGGTCGAAGTAGCTCTCGACCGCGAACAGCGCCGCCTTGGCGTTCAGCGTGTCGAACACGGTCTCGACCAGCAGGATGTCCGCGCCGCCTTCGGCCAGGCCTTCGATCGCGCCGGTGTAGGTGGCGACCAGCTCGTCGAAGCTGACGTTGCGCGCGCCGGGATCGTTGACGTCGGGCGAGATCGACGCGGTGCGGTTGGTCGGCCCCAATGCGCCGGCGACGAAGCGCGGCCGGTCGGGGGTTCTTGCCGTCCACGCGTCAGCGCACTCGCGGGCGAGCTGCGCCGCGGCGAGGTTCATCGCGTACGCCCGGTCCTGCAGCGCGTAGTCGGCCTGCGCGATCGACGTTGCGCCGAAGGTGTTGGTCTCGATGATGTCGGCGCCCGCCTCGAGGTAGCTCATGTGGATCTCGCGGATGACGTCCGGTTGTGTGAGCACCAGGAGGTCGTTGTCGCCCTTGAGATCGTGCGAATGGTGGCGCAGGCACCCGTCGTGGCCGCCGCGAAATTCGTCTTCGCCGAGCTTGTAACGCTGGATCATCGTGCCCATCGCCCCGTCGAGGACGAGGATCCGGCGGGCCAGCAGGGCCGTCAGTTCGGTGCTGCGGTCGGGTTGCATCGGGGGCGTCGCGGTCGGAGATCCCGGAAGGTCCGGGCAGCTCGCTGATTTTAGCATTCCCCCTGCAGCGCACGCCGAGGCTATCGACATTGCGCGGTGACGTGCTAGATTGCAGTACATGAACCACCTGACCCCGCGCCAGGCCTTCGAGTTTCTTGCCGCGCATCCGCATGCGGTTTTCGTCGACTGCCGCAGCGAGATGGAATACCTGTTCGTCGGCCGTCCGGTCGGCGCGCACCATGTCGCCTGGAACGACGGCCCCGACTGGGACGTCAACCCCCATTTTGTCGGCCAGGTGCGCAAGATCGCCAGCGTCAACCGCCCCGTCGTCGTGATCTGCCGCAGCGGACAGCGCTCGGTGTCGGCAGGCCAGGCGCTGGAGCAGGCCGGATTCACCGAGGTCTACAACGTACTCGAAGGTTTCGAGGGGCCCCTCGACGACCATCATCATCGCAATACGTTGTCGGGGTGGCGAATGCAAGGATTGCCCTGGGAGCAGTCCTGAATGCCCGCCTACGGTCCGCTTTGCACGCAGTTCTACGACGCCGACAAGCCGCTCGCCCCGCAGTCGGAGGTCGACTGGTATCTCGAGCGGCTGCCTGGCGATGACAGCGCGATCCTCGAAGTCATGTGCGGATCGGGGCGGCTCCTGCTGCCGCTGCTCGATGCCGACGTCCATCTCCACGGCTGCGACAACTCGGCGGCGATGCTCGCCAGTTGCGAGGCGCGGCTCGAGGACATCGGTTTCGAGACTTCGCTCTTCCTGCAGGACGCGACGACGCTGGACCTGCCGTATCACTACCAGGCGGCTTTCATCGCCGCCGGCTCGTTGCAGCTGATCGTCGATCCGACGCTCGCGCGCACGGCTCTTGAGCGCATCCGCGCCCACCTGGTCGATCCGGGCATCCTGCTGCTCGATTTTTTCGTTCCCGACGAAGCGGTGCATCCTCCGGGCGCGCCTGTCGTCGAGGCGCGCACCGTGACGGTATACGAAGGCCTCAAGATCGCCCATCGCTCCGAGACCCTGGTCGACGTCGAGGGCCGCCGCATCGATGTCAGAAGCCGCTACGAAAGGCGCACCGGCCCGATGATCCTCGCGCGCGAGGACGAGACGCTGGCGCTCACCTGGTACAGCGAGGACGAGGCAACCGCATTGGTCGCCGCAGCGGGCTTTCGCGACGTCCGGATCGAGCCGCCCGCCTTCGTCGACACGCGCTCGGCGCAGCGGTTCGCGATCAGCGCACGGCTCTGATCGCCCTCGGCGGTCTACCAGCTCCCTGAGCTGCCGCCGCCGCCCGAACTGCCGCCGCCGCCGGAGAAACCGCCTCCGCTGCTGCTGCTGCTGCCACCCCCGGAAGACCAGCTGCCCGATCCACCGCCCAGGACGAATCCGCCGACCCTCGCGTGACCGGTGGCCTTGAGGTCGGCAGCGGCCTTCTGGTACCACGGCTTTCTCGACAGCACGAGCTTCGCGGTGGGATAACCCACGAGGTAGACGACAAGCAGCCCCAGCGTCGCCTGCGGGCCGAAGATCATGATCGGGAACATCGCCCAGAACGGAATAAGGAAGAGGTAGAGAAACCAGCCCACGCCCGGCGTCATGATGCCGATCGCCGTGAAGGTGCCGATGATGCCGAAGACAAAGCAGCCCAGCAGGATGCGCATCGGCCACGGCGGCAGTTCGATGTCCATGCCGAATTCGCCGAGGGAAGTCGCGTTGCTGCTGCGGGCATGCTCCGGCTCCGCAGGCACGGCTTCGCCGTTCAGCGCGGCGACGATGGCGGCAGCGCCCTCGAGGATCCCGCGATCGTAATCGCCGTTCTTGAACGGCGGCGTCAGCACGTTGCGGATGATGCGGGCCGCGACGGCATCGGTCATCGTCCCTTCGAGTCCGTAGCCGACTTCGATGCGCATCCGGCGGTCCTTGGGCACCACGATCAGCAGAACGCCGTTGTTCTTCTCCTTCTGTCCCAGCTTCCAGCTGTCGAACACCCGGGTGGCGAACGTCTCGATGCTCTCGCCATCGAGCGTCGGCACCGTGAGCACGACGACCTGATTGCCCGTGGCGCGCTCATGCGCCTCGAGCGCCGCGCCGAGGGACGTGCGCGTCGCCGTCTGCAGGATTTCGGCGTTGTCGACGACGCGCCCGGTGAGATAGGGAACTTCTGCCGCACGCGCAAACGCCGCCGCAAACATCGCGACGAGCACACATGCGCTCCAGCGCAGCCATCGCGCGCGGCTCATGGCGCGCGCTCCTCGCGCGGCGCGTCGGGCAACTCGTTGGCCCCGGGACGCGCCGAACCATAGCCCTTTTCCACCAGCAGCGCCTCGATCGCCGAGAGGCCTTCGCGCAACGCGGCGGCAGGACCCTCGGTGGCGACCAGCGGCGCCATCCGCTCGATCGACGCGCGCCACTCCACGGCGGCCACGCGTCCGTCAAAACCCCGATCGGCGACGATCTCGAGCTTGCGTTCGAACAGGCTCACCAGCAGCAGCACGCCCATGCGGTCATGCGTGGCAAAAACCTCGTGCCGCAGGAACATCTCGCGGGCGCACTGGCGCACTTCGAAATCACGCCGCGGCCCGCGCAGGAAGACGCGCGCAATCCCGGGCACGAATATCGTGGAGAGGGCGAGACCCGCGCCGGCGCCGAGCATCGCGATGACAGCCAGGAACGCCGAATGCGGCGCTGGCCACTCGGGACGCACGAGGTCACCGATGACCGCCGCAGCGGCGGCGAGCGACACGCCCAGAGCGAAGGCCTTCCACGGGATCTGCGGATAGTGGCTCGACTTCGCCGTCACCACGGCGACAATTTCGACGCCGGTGCGCGCCTCGATTCGCGCAACTTCGGCGTTGATTGCATCGGCTTGCGCTGTAGTGAGCAGGTTCACGCGCCACCTTTCGATCGCCGGCCGCCCGCGGTCGGCTGCGCGGTCCCACGCACCGGACGAGGCTCACGCGGCATCAGCCGCTCTTCTCGCAGGGCCCGACCTTCGCTTCGGTGCCGGGATAGGACGGCGCGAGTTCGCGCAGCCGACTGATCAGCGGCTCGCGCGGATCGCGGATCACCAGCATCGTCGCCATGCTCGTCTGCTGCCGGGCGCCGGCCTGGACATTGTTGAAGCCCTTGGCGGCGACGTCGGCGCGGTAGGCATTGGCAGCGTCTTCGGTACGGAAGACGCCCAGCGAAATCGCGAACCGCTGCGGCCCGCTGTCGACGATGAAGAAATCCCTGATGCCCGCGGCTTTCAGCAGCGCGGCGCGCGTCTCCGCCGCCGCCTTGTTCGCGGCCGGCGGCAGATAGACCCACCAACCGGTCGCGCTTTCGACGCGTCGCTGGGTGAGCAGCCGACCCAGCGCCTGAGGTTCGAGATCGGCCAGCGCGCGGGCGCGGTCGACATCGCCAAAGGGTCCCCATTCGGCGCAGATGTCCGGCAGCGCCGCCATCTTCGCCGGCCCCAGGTTCGCCACCTCGCGCGGGGCGAGCAACCGGATCTTCTCCGGGTTCACCTGCTCGGCGAGCCGCGCGCTTTCACCGCTGCTGCGGCGGTCGAGCCAGGTGTAGCCCAGCAGCGTCAGGTTGGCGAGGATCAACAGAATGACGAGCGTGCGCAAGGGATCTTTCCCAGTCAGAACGCGCCGGCGAGCGCCAGCACACCTTCCAGCACCAGATTATCCACGACCTCCAGCGGCGGGTTGAGGTGAATGGCGATTTCGCTCGCTGCACCTCCGGCCAGGTAGCAGCGCACGCAGTCAGGGCGGCGTGAATCGATCTGGCGGCGCATCTGTTCGATCCCCCCGCACACGGCGTTCATGGCACCGGAGGTGATGGCATCCGCGGTGTTGTCGGGGAAGGGCCTGACCTCGCCCGGCGCGATTTTCAGCCCGGCCGTGTTTTCGGCCAGCGCCTTCAGCATCAGGCGCAGTCCCGGCAGGATGAATCCGCCCTGGAACACGCCGTCGGCATCGAGCGCATCGACCGTGACCGCGGTGCCGGCATTGACCACGACGCAGGCCGGCGGGAAGAGATCGTCGGCCAGCGATCGGCGGCGTGCCGCGCACAGCGACGCCCAGCGGTCGGCGCCGAGTTGCGCCGGCCGCGCATAGCGGTTGGTCACACCGCAAGCTGCCGCCGACGCGGTGATCCACTCGGGAGTTAGACGCCAGCGCGCGAGCTGGGCTTCGAGCCGCACGCGCGCCGCCTCGCCGGCCACGTTGACTCCGACGACCCGCATCGGTCGCGGCAGGGTGTGCCAGTCGCGCAAGGCCAGCGCGCCTATCTCGGCGTTGGGGGTCACCCCCTGCGCACGCCAGCCATGCGGGCCGCGCAGCCCCCATTTCATCCGGCTGTTGCCGATGTCGATGGCGAGAACGAGGCTCACGAGGGCGAACGCGAGGAAGGCATCAGCGACAGGTGCACCGACGGCGTCTGCGCCGGGCGCCCCCTCAGAGGCTGAGAGTTTTTCGGGCGTGTCCGAGCAGCGCGCCAGAAGGCGTCCGATCGAGGCGCAAAGCGCAGCCATAGCTCGGGCTATGGCGAGCATTTGCAACGACGAGCGGGCGTCTTCTGGCGTGATGAACGGGCATGATCGAAAGACTCTCAGCCTCTCAGGCGCGGCGCAGCGATATCTCGCCGGACAGGAAGCGGGCGCGCCGCGGACCATCCGCCAGCACCAGGGCGCCGCTGGCATCGACGCCGGCGACCTTGCCAGTCACCGTCGCGCCGTCCGGCAGCAGCAGCTTCACCATCTTGCCCTGATAAGCGTGTCGATGCTGCCATTCGGCGGCAAACGGGGCAAAACCCTCGGCAGCGTACTGCTGCAGCACGGCCGTGAGTTGGTCGAGCAGGCGCGCAAATACGTAGTTGCGGTTGACAGGCGGGGCTTTCTTGCCGGCCACGGTCGCCAGATCGGTCACCGCCACCGGAATGTCCACGCGCACGTTGGCGGGAAGCCGAACGTTGAGGCCCACGCCAATGACCGTCGTCGATGGCCCGAGCGCATCACCGTTGATATCGATGAGGATGCCGCCGAGCTTGCGGTGGCGATGGACGAGGTCGTTCGGCCACTTCAAGGCAATGCCGGCAAAACCTTCTGCCTCCAGAGCGCGCACCACTGCGACGCCGATGGCCAGCGACAGACCGGCGAGAAATCCGGCACCCTGTTCGAACTGCCAGCCGAGCGAAAACGTGAGGCTGCCGCCAGCGACCGCTGTCCAGCTGCGGCCTCGGCGGCCCCGGCCTGCGGTCTGCCATTCGGCGGCGATGACCATGCCATGGATGTCGCGACGCTGCGAGCGGCGGCTGAGCTCGCTCGAGGTCGACTCGATCTGATCGACGATTTCGATGGCGAGCGACGGTGCGCCCGGGCGGTTCTGCGCCAGTTCGGACAGGCGCGCACGCACGGCGTCCGCAGCGAGGAAATCGGGCGCCTCGAGCAGACGATAGCCGCGACCCTTGACCCGCTCGAGCGCCAGCCCCGCGGCCTCGGCGTCCTTCAGCACTTGCGACACGCGGGCCCTCGTCAGCCCCACTTTGGCGGCAAGATCCTCGCCGGAGTGGAAATCACCGTCGGCCAACTGGCGCAGCAACGTAAACCCAAGCGGAGTAAGCACTGACATTCCAAGGCGGAGAGAACTTTGGAATTCTAGCCAAAACAGGCGCTTGGCGCATCACCTTTCGAAACCAGCGCTTGGCGCAGCGGGGCGAGACCTTCAGCCTTCGAGCGCCGCACCGATGCGTGCGACGAGCGCTGCATGCAGCCGGCGATCGCCGCAGGCCAGAACATCGCCGCCCTCCTGGCAGGGGCCGCCCGTCCAGTCGGTGATGGCGCCCCCGGCGGCTTCGATCAACGGGATCAGCGCCTGCACGTCATAGGCCTGCAGCCCCGTCTCGATGACGATGTCGGTCAGTCCCATCGCGACCTGCGTGTAGCAATAGCAGTCGCCGCCATACCGCACGAGCTTCGCGCCCGCGGTCACCGCAGCGTAGGCGGCTCGTTGCCTTGGCGTGGTGAAATGTCGCGGATCCGTCGTGGCGACGAGCGCCTCTTCGACATTTCCGCACGCCCGGGTGCGCAGCACGCGTCGCTCGCTGCCGCGATGCCATTCGGCCGCACGACCCGCCGCCGCGACAAAGGACTCGCCGACGAAAGGCTGGTGCACGACCCCGACGATCGGGCGTTTGCCGTCGTTCAACGCAATCAGCGTCGCCCAATGCAGCTGCCCCATGATGAAGCTGCGCGTGCCGTCGATGGGGTCGATGATCCAGGTGTAGTCGGCGTCGCCCTTTTCCCAGCCGTGCTCTTCGCCGCGGATGCCATGATCGGGATAGCGCGCGGCGATTTCGGTGCGGATAACGTCTTCGGCGGCACGATCGGCGACCGTGACCGGATCATAACCGCGTGCCCCGCCCTTGTCCTCGACCGCGATCGGGGCGCGAAAATAGGGCAGGATCGCGTCGCCGGCAGCGCGCGCCATGCGCTCGGCGAATTCGACGAAGCCATGCAGTTCCGGCGGTTTCACGCGTGCCCCTTCGCTGAATCGAGGTTCGCGCTCACCGGGCGCGCGGAACGATCGCGACGTTGGAGAGCTTCTCCTGCGCCTCGATCAGCGATGCCACATATTTGGCGCCAAAACCCTGCAGGCTCGCGTTGACCAGGCTCTGGTGCACCGCCTCGCCGACGATCGCGCACACCGGCAGCGACTCGGCAAAATGCGTGTAGTAGCGCATATCCTTCCGCGCGTTGTCGAGCTCGAACTTGACCCCGGCAAGATCGCCGCCATTTTCGAGCATTGGCCCCAGCATCGAGCGAAAGAGCGGCGAGTTGGCGCCGCCCGCGGACACCACGTCGTACAGTTTCTGCAGCGACACGCCCGATTTCGCCGCCGCCGCGCAAGCCTCTGCGGTCGCCGTGCAGATCGCCTGGGCAATGAAATTGTTCATGAGTTTCAGCGCGTGGCCGTGGCCTGGCGGACCGGCGTGGATGATGTTCTCGCAGAATCGCTCGAACACCGGCCGCAACTCGGCAAAGGTGGCGTCGTCGGCGCCCACCATGATATTGAGGCGCCCTGCCGCCGCCTCGACAGGCGTTCGCGACAACGGCGCGTCGACGAAGCGGACGCCGGACAGCGCCAGCACGTCGCGCAGGCGCGCGGTCATCGACGGCTCGCTGGTGGAAGTGTCGACCACGACGAGTCCGGGCCGGGCGACGCTGGCGATGCCATCCTTGCCGAGCACGATTTCCTCCACCTGCGGTGCACCGGTCACGCACAGGATGACGACATCGGACGCGCGCGCAACATCGGCATTGGTGGACACTTCGACCGCCCCGCTCGCGACGAGGTCGTCGAGCGGCGCGCGGTTGCGATGCGCGCGCACCGTCAGCGGAAAGCCCTTGGTCACCAGGTTCCTGGCCATGCCATGGCCCATGAGGCCAATACCGATGAAGCCAATCCGCAGTCGTGAAGTCGTGTTCATGTTCGAGCCTGAAAATGGAGGTAATGGTCGAAGCGCGTTGTGGATTCTACGCGTCGGGAGTTTCGACTGCGCGCGCCTTCAATCGACCGCCGTGGGTTCCGCAACGCCGCGCTGCACCTGCCGCCGCTCGTGCCACGCGATCACGATCAGGAGGATCGCGTTCAACGGCACATGGCCGCGGCCGCGCACCCGCGTCATCGTCGGGCCTTCGCAGCTCGGGGACGGTGGAGATCCGCTTGCCGCAAGGTCAGCGGCGCCGGCATTCAGGAGGCATCAGCCGCGGCGGTATGTCGATCGGCACACACAGCCAATGCAGCTGCTGCTGCGCATCGATCACGGGAGCCAGCACCAGCGACTTGCCGGCCAGCGGCGCGATCGAAGGCGCGAACGTGAGCCGCAAGCGGCCATTTGCGGGATCCACCGCGACCACTTCCAGCCCCGCCGCTCCAAGAACATCCGGCGCGAGCATGGCTTGCTTCAGCAGCGAGGACACCGCCACCGATTGCTCGCGGCTGTCCGCGATGGCCTGGCGCAGCGGAGCGACCGCGGCCAGACTGGTCGCGACACGGGCGCGGACGGCCAGGTCATCGCGCTGGCTCTGCAGGGCCGGCAACGCGACCGCCAACCCCATGGCGAGCGCGGCGAATCCCAGCAACACGCCGTGCAGCAGCGACGTCGGTTGCCGCTCGGCGAGCAAGGTGGCAACACGATCGGCGCGTTCGCCCGCCGCTTCCGCCTGCCGGACGCGGTGCCGCACCTGCCGATGCAACAACGGAATGGCCAGCATCGCGGCGGCGAACCCCGGCACGATCGCGACGGCGGACAACAACGCAGCCCACCAGACTGCCTCGCTGCCGCCCAGAAACTCGCCGGCGGCGAGAAACGCGGCCAGGCCCATGGCGGGCAACAGCGCAAAGGCAACGCCGACCCACCACAGCTTGCGGTAGAAAGCCCAGCCTGCCGGAAAGAAGAATGCCGGCCATACCCACCCCGGCGCAGCCCGCGAATGACTTTCGCGACGCAGGAAATGCGGGACATAGAAATCGGCGCCGGGGCCCACCGCCATCCGGAACAGAACGGCCAGTGCCGGTCGCACGACGGTGTCGGTAATGCCGCCTTCCGCGGTCCACGGCATGCGCACGGTGTCGCCCACCGGTGACCAGGTGGCCGGGGCATTGCCCGTCGGATCGGACGTCAACTGAACCATCGGCTATCCCGCAGTTGCAGCGCATCCACGCCAGCCGGCGCGCTGCGCCCCGATCAGTGGTGACGCGGGGACGCGTCGCGGGCCGTGCCCGGTCCGGCGCAAAGCGCGCTCGACAAGGTCACGCCGGCTACCCCGCCCGGCAGACAATGGCTGCCGTGGCGATCAGTTCTTCGAGCAGCGCCATCGACGCCTTGCCCGACACGGCGAAGGGATCGAGTTCGGGCTTCTCTAGATACTTGAGCAGCGTCGACGCATTGACCGTGGCGAGATTGACGTGGCCCATCGTCCAGGCGGCGAAACGGCGCTCGCCGACTTCCTCGTAATGCAGCAGCATCACCTGCTGGTGGCGGGCGTCGCTGACGATGCGGTTGTACAGCCCGTTGACGGCCGTGCGGCCGCCCTCCAGCACCTGCATGTACACATCGCCGCCGTAGCAGAGAATCCCGGTGATGCCATGGGCGGGGTTGTGCGCGCGCGACTGCTGCATGATGGAATCGATGGTGGCCTGCGTCACCGCCTGCGCGGCCCGGCTGGCATAGAGCAATCGAACGAGCATCGTTACCTCTCGAGGGATCCGACACCGAGGGCGTCAGGCGTTCCGGTTCTTGATCAGCGCAAGGAATTCGCGGCGCAGGTTCGCATCCTTCAGGAACGAGCCGCGCATCACGCTGTTGATCATCCTGGAGTCGGCGTCCTTGACGCCGCGCCAGTGCATGCAGAAATGGTCGGCCTCCATCACGATGGCAAGGCCGTCGGGCTTCATCGTCCCGGACAGGAGATCGGCCAGTTGCGTGACCGCCTCTTCCTGGATCTGCGGCCGGCTCATCACCCAATCCGCGAGCCGGACGTACTTGGACAGGCCGATCAGGTTCGAATGCTCGTTCGGCAACACGCCGATCCACACTTTGCCGATGATCGGGCACAGGTGGTGCGAGCAGGCGCTGCGAACCGTGATCGGCCCGACAATCAGGAGTTCGTTCAGCCGCTCGACGTTCGGAAATTCGGTCACCGGCGGCGGAGGCGTGTACCGGCCGCGAAAGATCTCGTGCACGTACATCTTGGCCACGCGCTTCGCCGTCTCCTGCGTGTTGTGATCGCGGCGGGTGTCGATCACCAGGCTCTCGAGCACGCCGGCGAGCTTGCCCTCGATCTCTTTTTGCAGCTGCGCGAGTTCGCCCGCCTCGATGAACTCCGCGATGTTGTCGTTGGCGTGGTAGCGCTTTCCCGCGACTTCGAGACGGGCACGGATTTTCTGCGACACCGGCGCTTCGGCATCGGGAGGCAGTGCGCGCTTCGGCGATGGGGGGGAGTCGTTCACGGGCGTGTTTGGCTGTCTGATCCGTGATTCTATCCCCTTTACGACGCCTGGGCGGTGTCCCGGCGGGTCGGCCGCGCGAAAGCGGAGATTGGGGAAATTGGGGTCAGATGCGTAATACGGATTTACGTATTACGTCTCTGACCCCAATTTCCCCAGCGATTGGAGCGGGTGAAGGGAATCGAACCCTCGTCGTAGGCTTGGGAAGCCTCTGCTCTACCATTGAGCTACACCCGCATTCTGCTGCCTCTTGCCAACCCAGTCGCGGGTGAAGGGATTGTCGTCCGCTCGCCTTACGGCGATCGAACGATCCCTCCGCTTACGCTCCGGGACCGCGAGCCGCTTCGCGCCTCGCGTCCTGCGCGGTCCTCACATTGCTCGGACCGCTGGTCGAACCCTCGTCGTAGGCTTGGGAAGCCTCTGCTCTACCATTGAGCTACACCCGCAAAAGCGTGAATTGTAGCGAAAATCGTCGCCCGACGGGCGATGCCGACCCCCGGCGCTACGCTTCTTCGCGCGAGTACGGCAACCCGGCCTCACCGTCGAGCGCGAGCACGACGCGCGCCACCGCATCGACCGCCGCCACGACGTTGGGGACGACTTCGCAGCCCTCGACGTGGGGCGCGCCTTCCAGGGCAAATACGCGCTTGCCGAACTGCATCCCGAACGCCATCTCCGACAGCGTTCCGTGACTGCCGCCGATGGCAACCAGGCACACCGCCGCGCGCGCGATCAAAGCGTTGCGCGCGAGACCGATTCCGGTCGGGATGGGGATGGTCACGATCGGATTGCCGTCGGCGATGGTGTCCCCGGGCAGCAAGCCAACGCTGATTCCCCCGCCTTTCGCAACCCCCTCGCACACGCCGAGCATGACGCCGCGCCGGCCGCCGCAGAGCGCGACCAGGCCCATGTTGGCCAAGGCCTCGCCCAACGCGCGCGCCGCCGCCAACTGGGCAATCGAGGCATGCCGGCCGCCAATCACGCCTATCGTCAACCGCGATGGCGTGCCACTCTCTTTCTGCAGCCAGCGCACGGCCGCCACCGCGGTGATCGGATCGCCCCCGAAGACGCGCGGGGCGCCGCGCCACGCATGGGCAGCGCCGTCGAACACGAGGCCCGCGCCGTCGTGCAGGCGGCCATGGACGCGGTCGAGAAAGAGGGTCGGCGCAGGAACGCTCATGAACGATGCCGTGGTGATTGAAGATCGAAGCCCGGCATCTTATTCCGTTTCCGGTTGAATTGCGCCGCAAGGGCGCGCCGAATCGAACGGAGGGAGGTCGACAACGCCACGCCTGGCCTGAAATTGGAATTGGAATGGGCCCGTCGGCTGCGCTGCGCTCGCGTAACATACGCGCGTCGTTCAACCCGAGGGCCCCCATGTCCGCGACCCGCCCGCATCCCAATACGCTGACCATCGCCGGTGTCGACCCCTCCGGCGGTGCCGGCGTGCTCGCCGACGTCAAGACGATGAGCGCGCTCGGCGCCTACGCCTGCGCGGTGATCGCGGCCCTCACCGCCCAGAATACCCAGGCGGTGACCGGCGTGTTTCCGGTGCCGGCCGATTTTGTACGCCGACAGATCGACACGCTGTTCGCCGACGTGCGGATCGATGCCGCGAAGATCGGCATGGTGGGGGAGGCTCCGGTGATCCAGGTCGTCGCCGAGCGGCTGCATCATTGGCGTCCCGCGCATATCGTCGTCGACCCGGTGATGATCGCGAAAAGCGGCGATGCGCTGCTGGAACGCAGTGCTGTCGGCGCGCTGCGCGAAGGGCTGCTGCCGCTGGCGACCATCATCACGCCGAACCTGCCCGAGGCCGGGGCGCTGCTGGAGACGCGCGCCCCCGACTCGGTGAAGGAGATGCGGCGCGCGGCCGAGCGGTTGCGCGAAACGATGACCCACGCCGGAGAACGCTGGGTGCTGCTCAAGGGCGGCCACCTCCCCGGCGGCGACGCGACCGATCTCCTGTTCGACGGCGACCGCATGATCGAGCTGTCGGCACCGCGCATCGAGACGAAGAACACGCACGGCACCGGCTGCACGCTGTCCGCCGCGCTGGCGGCGCTGTTGCCGCAAACGCCGGACGTGCCGACGGCCGCACGACGCGCGAAGGCCTATCTCGCCGCGGCGATCGTCGCGGCGGATCAGCTCGACATCGGCCACGGCCACGGACCCGTTCACCACTTCCACGCCTTGTGGCAATAGCGGAATTGGCGTAACGTCCGCAGCGACGCTGGGGGTCCTTCCCGTGGCGGCTCGGCAACCGCGAGCCGGCATGCGGAGGGTGAGATCACACCCTTGGTACCTGTGCGGATAATGCCGGCGCAGGGAAGCGTACCCGCGATTCATCTGCCGGCCTTCCGCTTTCCTCCCGCGCTCTCCGCCCACGCCGTCGCCCGCGCCTCGCGTGCGACCGATGCTGTTGCCGGAGGAGAGTTCGATGAACGCCAACGACCGTTTCTACGCCCGTGACGCGCAGGTGGACGCCGCCGCGGTCGCGCCGCTGCCCAACTCGCGCAAGATCCACGTCGAGGGCTCGCGCCCGGACCTGCGAGTTCCGATGCGCGAGATCGCTCAGGGCGACACGGCAGCCTCGTTCGGGACCGAAAAGAATCCGCCACTGGTCGTCTACGACACTTCCGGCCCCTACACCGATCCCGCCGTCGCGATCGACATTCGCAAGGGGCTGGCCCCTCTGCGAGCGCCTTGGATCGCCGAGCGCAATGACACCGTGCCGCTCGACGGACCGACGTCGGCTTTCGGCCGCGCGCGTCTTGCCGACCCCGAGCTTGCCACGCTGCGCTTCGACCTCGCGCGGCAGCCTTTGCGCGCGAAGACCGGCGCCAACGTCACGCAGATGCACTACGCACGCCGGGGCGTGGTCACCCCCGAGATGGAGTTCGTCGCGATCCGCGAGAACCTGCAGCGCGAGCGCATGCTGGCGACGCTGCCGGCGATGGTCACGCGGCAGCATCCGGGGCAGAATTTCGGCGCCGCGACGCCGGAGTTCATCAGCCCCGAGTTCGTTCGCGACGAAGTTGCCCGCGGCCGCGCGATCATCCCCGCCAACATCAATCACCCGGAGAGCGAGCCGATGATCATCGGCCGCAATTTCCTGGTGAAGATCAACGCCAACATCGGCAATTCGGCGCTGTCCTCGTCGATCAACGAGGAAGTCGAGAAGATGACCTGGGCGACGCGCTGGGGCGGCGACACGGTGATGGACCTGTCGACCGGCAAGAACATCCACGAGACGCGCGAGTGGATCCTGCGCAACTCGCCGGTGCCGATCGGCACCGTGCCGATCTACCAGGCGCTGGAGAAGGTCGACGGCCGCGCCGAGGAACTCACCTGGGAGATGTTCCGCGACACGCTGATCGAGCAGGCCGAGCAGGGCGTCGACTACTTCACCATCCACGCCGGCGTGCTGCTGCGCTACATCCCGATGACGGCGAAGCGGATGACCGGCATCGTCTCGCGCGGCGGCTCGATCATGGCCAAGTGGTGCCTCGCGCATCACAAGGAGAGCTTCCTCTACACGCACTTCGAGGACATCTGCGCCATCATGAGGGCCTACGACGTCGCCTTCTCGCTGGGCGACGGCCTGCGCCCGGGCTCGGCCTACGACGCCAACGACGAGGCGCAGATGGCCGAGCTCGCGACCCTCGGCGAGCTCACGCAGGTCGCCTGGAAGCACGACGTGCAGGTGATGATCGAAGGCCCCGGCCACGTGCCGATGCACATGATCAAGCACAACATGGACGAGCAGCTGCGGCTGTGCGGCGAGGCGCCGTTCTACACGCTGGGCCCGCTCACCACCGACATCGCGCCCGGCTACGACCACATCACCAGCGCCATCGGCGCGGCGATGATCGGCTGGTACGGCACCGCGATGCTCTGCTACGTGACGCCCAAGGAGCACCTGGGGCTGCCGAACAAGACCGACGTCAAGGACGGCATCATGGCCTACAAGCTGGCCGCGCACGCGGCCGATCTCGCCAAGGGCCACCCGGGCGCGCAGATGCGCGACAACGCGCTGTCGAAGGCGCGCTTCGAGTTCCGCTGGGAGGACCAGTTCAACCTCGGCCTCGACCCGGACAAGGCGCGCGAATTCCACGACGAGACGCTGCCGCAGCACGGCGCCAAGCTCGCCCACTTCTGCTCGATGTGCGGCCCGCACTTCTGCTCGATGAAGATCACCCAGGACGTGCGCGACTACGCGGCGAAACAGGGGCTCTCCGACACCGAGGCTTTGAAAAAGGGATTGGAAATCAAGGCGGTGGAGTTTGTCCAGAAAGGTGCGGAAGTCTACTTGAAGGGCTGAGAGGCCGAGAGTCTTGGCGCCGGGCCGGACGGGGCGCCAGGCGCCCGCCGGATCCGCGCCTTGTCCGGAATCAAACCGGACGCAGGTACGTATTGACGCAGTGCAACATAAGGTCGACGATAGGGTCTTTACGCTCCAGACCCCGTCCTCATGACCTCGCGCATTCCGGTTTTTCTCTGCGGCGAACTCGATCACTGCGACGACGGTGCCCCGTTTCGCGCGATTCGGCTGCTGCCCCCCAAGGTCCGCGCGCGCGCTCACCTGATCCATCCCGGCCAGCTCGATCCGGCCAGGATGCGGGAGGCGGCGCGTTCGCCCTGCATCATCGTCGACGCGGTGACCGGCATCGAACCCGGCTCGATCATCGAATTGCCATTGTCCGACATCGTCGCCATGTCGAGAGCCCGCGCCAGACATTCCGCGAACCCTTCGGCGCGTCCGTCGCGGGAGCTGGTTCTCGAGCAGACCATGGCGCTGGTCGAACTGCTGCGCGCCGCCCCACCCGCAGGCCGTTTCCTCGGCATCGGCATGGGGGATAGCGGCCCCGGCGAGACATTGTCGGCGGCGGTAGCCTTCGGCGTGCCCGCGCTGGCGGCAAGGCTGGCCGCGGCCATCGAGGAACTCGATCACGCAGAGGCGCTGCCCTGCTGAGGGCGCGCCGAGCGCTACCGGCCGCGCAAGGACATCGAAGCGGGCGCCATCCGCACCGGAATCCGCGTCGCTCCGAACGCGCCGCTGAAGACCTCGAACCGCCCGGCCACCGCCGCGCCGCAACGCGGGCACACCCCCTCCGGGGTGACTGCGCAGGCGCGAATGTCGTACCCGTCGCGCTCGATCAGCGCTGCCTGGCAACCGGGGCAATAGGTGGTCCCGCCCTCGGGGTCGCGGACGTTGCCGGTGTACACAAAATGAAGCCCCTCGCTGCGCGCGATGGCGCGTGCGCGCCGCAGCGTCGCCCGCGGCGTGGCGGCGATGTCGGTCACCTTGTAATCCGGATGGAACGCCGTGAAATGCAGCGGCACGTCGACGCCCAGTTCACGCGCGATCCACCTGCACATCGCCGTCAGCTCGGCATCCGAGTCATTCTTGCCCGGAATCAGCAGCGTCGTGATCTCCAGCCAGCAGTCGGTGCCGTGCCGAATGGCCACCAGCGTGTCAAGCACCGGCGCAAGGCGCGCGCCGCAGAGCTTGACGTAAAACTCGTCGGTGAAGGCTTTCAAGTCGACGTTGGCCGCGTCCATCCTGGCGAAAAACTCCTGGCGCGCCCCGGCACCGATGTAGCCCGCCGTGACGGCGACGGTTGCCACGCCCTTCGCATGGCAGGCGTCGGCGGTGTCGAGCGCATACTCGGCGAAGATCACCGGATCGTTGTAGGTAAAGGCGACGCTGCGGCAGCCGTGCGTCGCCGCCGCGCCGGCGATCGCCTCGGGCGACGCGGCGTCCATCAGCGTGTCCATTTCGCGCGATTTCGAGATGTCCCAGTTCTGGCAGAACTTGCACGCAAGGTTGCATCCCGCGGTGCCGAACGAGAACACCGACGAGCCGGGGTAGAAGTGATTGAGCGGCTTCTTCTCGATCGGATCGATGCAGAATCCGGACGAGCGGCCGTAGGTCGTCAGCACGATGGCGTCGCCGCTTCGCTGGCGAACGAAGCACGCGCCGCGCTGCCCGTCGTGCAGGCGGCAGTCGCGCGGGCACAGGTCGCACTGGATGCGCCCGTCGTCGAGCGCGTGCCACCAACGGCCGGGAAACTCGCTCATCGCCCCTCCTTGCTCGTGGAGAATTCGCTCTCCTTCCATTTGAGCACTTCGTAGCGGCGAACGTTCAGCCGCGAACTCCAGAAATCGACCGGCAGACCGGCTTTGCGCTTCAACGCGGCCACGAACTCGCGCGGTTCGGGGAGTGACTCCCACACCTGCGGCAGGAAGGTCGCGCGCCGGCCCCCATGTTCGAGAATCACGCCGTCGATCCCGGGGCGCAGCCGGGCAAGGAGATCCTTCTCGTCGACCATCGGCACCGGTTCCGAGGGACCCAGCAGCGAAACCTCGACGCTCGTGGATTCGAGTTCGGTCGACTGCAAGGGGAGGAACCGCGGATCGCGAAATGCCGCTGCGACGGCGTTTTCGCGCACGTCGATCGCGAGCTCGCGGAATGCCTCCAGAGTACCGATGCAGCCGCGCAGTTCGCCGTGCCGCATCAGCGTGACAAAGGTCGCCCCGTGCCGCGCCAGCGCGTCGTGCCCGAGCGCGGATGTCGCCGGCATCCCCAGTCGCTCGGCAATCGCCACGCGGGCGTGGCACAGGAGCGCATAGCCAAGTTCACGGTCACTCATGGCGGGTTCCGCGGCGATGCCGTTGGCGCTCCATCCACGCAGCTTTCCTCGAACGCGAATGCCGCGTAACCGACGACGCGCGAACGATCGCCGGCGGTGTCGCCGGAACTGCGCAGGTCGAGGAGCTCGGGAACGAGGCCGCGGCGGCGGGCGCAGACGAGAAACCCGTTCAACGGCGTCGCCCCGCAGGCCTCGTCATGGTCGAGCGTCGGCGTCAGCGCCAGAATGCGCTGCGCCGTGCTGCGGTCGATGCGCTGCGCGTCGGCGTAGCCGTGGTAGTGCGACAGGTCGGTGCTGACGACGATCAGCGTCTCCGGGCCACCCCAGAGCCGGTCGAGCACCGCGGCGACGTCATCGGCGGACGCCATGCCGACGGCCAGCGGGACCAGCGTGAACTGCGCCAGCATCCGCTGCAGAAACGGCAACTGGACTTCGAGCGAGTGCTCCTGCGCGTGTGCGGCGGCGTTTTCGGTGACCTGCGGCAAATCGCGCAACAGCGCCACCGCCTCGGCGTCGATTTCGACCACGCCCAGCGGCGTCGCGAACGCTCCCGCCGCCGGCAGCGCGAGGCCGCGCACGGCAACGCGGTGCGTCGGGCCGAGCAGCACCACGCGGCGTATGGTGTCCCGGCCGGCGGCAAGTCGGGCGTACGCCTTGGCGGCGACGCCGCCGGAGTACATATAGCCCGCGTGCGGGACGACGAGCGCCTTGGGCACGGTCGCTCCCGCATCTGCTCCCGCCGCCGCACCGAGAAACGTCCCCAACTCGCCGGACAACGCTGCCGGTGACCCCGGGTAGAACTGCCCGGCGACCGCCGCCGGTCTAATGTCGCGCATGGCTTGCCTCGCCAGTGGGCGGGAGGCGGAGGACACGCACCGCGACGCCCGCCTCCCGGGTGCGCCGCAACCTTGTCTCCTTATTGATCCGGCACGAACAGGATTGAACCGTTCGCCCTGAGTCAGTCTTGAACCGTTCGCCCTGAGTCTGTTGAAGGGCCTGTCCTGAGCCTGTCGAAGGGCCCGTCCTGAGCCTGTCGAAGGGCCTGTCCTGAGCCTGTCGAAGGGCCCGTCCTGAGCCTGTCGAAGGGCCCGTCCTAGGAAGCTTGTCGAAGGAAGCTTGTCGAAGGAAGCTTGTCGAAGGAAGCTTGTCGAAGGAAGCCTGCCGAAGGGCCAGTCCTGAGTCAATCGAACGGGCTTCGACGGGCTCAGCCCGAACGGAACTCCATACGTCACTCTGCCGAACCAATAATGGGGGCGCGGGGGGCGGCGTTCAATGCAGGGAGGGCTACTCTTCGCCCCCCGCCAGCCGCACCACATACCCCCCGGATTTCTCATCGCGCTCCAGCGCCAGACTGCCGCGCCGCTCGGCCTCCTCGAGCATGCCGTTGAACGAGCGGAAGCCGTAGAACGACTCGTTGAACCCGGGCTTGCGGCGCTTCAACGCCTGCTTGATCATCGAGCCCCAGATCTTTTCCTCGTCGCCGCGTTCGGCGAACAGCGCCTCGACAGTTTCGAGGATGAGATCGAGCGCTTCCTGGTGCCGTTCTTCGTCGCCCTTGGGCGCGGCCGCTTTCGGCCCGGGCGCCGATTTGGGTACAGCTTTCGATCCATTGCCGCTGGCGGTTTTCGCCACCGCCTTGCGCGGCGGCGGCTTCTTCTTTTCGCGCACGAGATCGTCGTAGAAGATGAACTCGTCGCAGTTGGCGATGAGCAGGTCCGACGTCGAATTCTTGACGCCGACGCCGATCACCACCTTGTTGTTCTCGCGCAGTTTGGAGACGAGCGGCGAAAAATCGGAGTCTCCGCTGATGATGACGAAAGTCTCCACGTGCGCCTTGGTGTAGCAGAGATCCAGCGCATCGACGACCATGCGGATGTCGGCCGAATTCTTCCCCGACTGGCGCACGTGGGGGATCTCGATCAGCTCGAACGACGCCTCGTGCATCGGCGCCTTGAACGCCTTGTAGCGGTCCCAGTCGCAATACGCCTTCTTGACGACGATGCTGCCCTTGAGCAGCAATCGCTCGAGCACCTTGCCGATGTCGAACTTCTCGTAATTGGCGTCGCGAACGCCCAGCGCGATGTTCTCGAAATCGCAGAACAGCGCCATGTTGGTCACTTCGGAGGGGGTGGTCATGGGTTTTCCTGGCCGGGTTCAGGTCGACACGATACCGCGCCCGCGGCGAGAGCCCAAGCGCCGGAGCTGTTTCTTGCCCGTCCGCGGATTACAATCGACGAACACGCGCCGAAGACCGCATTTCCATGACCCCGACCGCCCTGCCCACACTATCGCTGCTCGAAACCCGCGTCCTCGGGGTTCTGGTCGAGAAGCGGCACACGGTGCCCGACACCTACCCGCTGACGCTCAACGCGCTCGCCGCCGGCTGCAACCAGAAGTCGAGTCGCGATCCGCTCCTCAGCGCGACCGATGCCGAGGTGCAGGCGACGATCGACCACCTGAAGGCGCTGTCGCTGGTGATCGAGTCCAGCGGCGGCCGCGTGATGCGCTACGCCCATAACGTCGACCGCGTGCTGGGCGTGCCCTCGCAGGCCGTGGCGCTGCTCGCCGCCCTGATGCTGCGGGGACCACAGACCGTTGGCGAGCTGCGGATCAATTCCGAGCGGCTGCATCATTTTGCCGACATCTCCGCCGTCGAAGGCTTTCTCGACGAGCTTGCCGCCCGGCCGGCGGGGGCCCTGGTTGCCACATTGCCGCGCCAGGCCGGCGCGCGCGAAACACGCTGGACGCATCTGCTGTCCGGTGCGCCTGCGGCAGAGGACTTTGCCATGGCAGCCGTGGCGCCCGGCGAACACGTGGCGGTGACGGAACTCGCCGCACTCAGGGCCAATGTCGCGACGTTGCAGCAACAGGTCGCGGCATTGCGCGCCACGGTGACCCGGCTTTGCACGGAACTCGGGACGACCCCCGACTCGCCGTCGTAACGACCCTGTTGTTGCGGCCATCGCGCGCAGCGCTGCCGGATCGGGAGCGCGATTGCGGCGGCCCTAAATCGCAATTGCCTGAAATCCCGTTTGCTTTCACAATGCGCGCTCGCTCGCGGCGGGCAACCCCCTTTCCGCGTGCCCATTGCCCTTACATCGACAGGATCTGAACATGGACAAGTTCCAAAGCTGGCTCGACACCGCCCAGCCGATGCTCGTCGCCTTCGGCCTCAGGGTGCTCGGTGCCATTGCCGTCTACATCGTCGGCCGCTGGCTGATCGGCTTCGCCTCCAACCTCATCATGCGCGCGCTGGAGCGGCAGAAGGTCGAACCGACCGTCATCCGCTATATCGGCTCGATCCTCACCGTCGCGCTCAACATCATCCTGGTCGTCGCGATCCTCGGCTACTTCGGGGTCGAGACGACGTCCTTTGCCGCTCTGGTGGCGGGCCTCGGTGTGGCGATCGGCGCAGCCTGGGGCGGATTGCTGTCGAACTTCGCCGCCGGCGCCTTCATTCTCGTGCTGCGCCCATTCAAGGTCGGCGACTATGTGGTCGCCGGCGAAGTCGAGGGCACGGTGCGCGTCCTCGGCCTTTTCACCACCACCATCGACACGCCGGACAACGTTCAGACGATGGTCGGCAACGCCAAGGTCATGGGCGGCACGATCAAGAACTTCTCCCACAACCCCTATCGTCGCGTCGAGCTCACCGCGCAGCTCGATCACAGCGTCGACCCCGACGACGCGATCCGCCGGCTGAAGGAGTCGTTGCCAAAGATTCCCAATGTCGTGGCCGAGCCCAAGCCCGACGTCGAGATCCTGACTTTCAACGAGCGCGGACCGGTCCTCGCGGTGCGGCCGTTCTGCAACACTGCGCACTACTGGCAGGTCTACTTCGATACCAACAAGACCATCCGCGCGACCTTTGGCGCTGCCGGGTATCCTGCCGCCGAAGCGCATCTGCACGTGCGGACTCGCAACGCTTGAGACGAAGTCCCTTGCCCCAGGTGTCGAGCCTGGGCTGGCCATCGGCGCAACGCGCCCATCATCGAGGAGTGAATCATGGGATTGCTGGACGGTTTGCTGGGTAAGGTCCTGGGCGGCATGACGGGCGGCGACAGCGGCGCGCAGGAACAGAACCCGCTGATGCAGATGGCGCTGCAGATGCTGCAGCAGCACGGGGGCATCGAGGGCATCCTGGGCAAGTTCAAGCAGGCGGGCTACGCCGAGCAGGCGCAGTCGTGGGTGTCGACCGGCGAGAACCAGCCGATCACCGCCGATGCGCTGCAGCAGGTGCTCGGGCAGGGACAACTCGGGCAGATCGCGCAGCAACTCGGCATCGGTCAGGGCGAAGCCGCCGGCGGGCTCGCGGCAATGCTGCCGCAGATCATCGATCAGATGACACCGCACGGGCAGGTGCCCGCCGACAGCAACGACCTGGTGGCGCAGGCGATGGCGATGCTCACCAGGTCGAAGCCGGGCTGATTCGCTCCACGGCATCTCGATCGCGTGCCCGACGGCCCCCTGAACGCACGACATCTATCCGGTGAGTATCGGTCGCAGCGTTTCGATCTCATCGACGATGAAGTCGAAGAAGGCCGATACGCGCGGCGTATGGCGCAGGTCGGGGTGCGTGAGCAGGCGCCAAATCCGGGCGAGCTCGGGAATGGGTCCGAGCACCCGTACCAGATCGGCCTCGGCATCTCCGAGTGCGGTCGGAAGTGGCGCGACTCCGATGCCCGATTTCACCGCATAGAGCAATCCGAGAACGCTGTTGTTGCGGGCGACCACTTTGCCATTCGGCGCCACCTGCCGTAGCCACTTTGCAGCCCTGTGATGGGTCATCGTGTCATCGAATCCGACGAGCGGATGCAGCTCGAGATCTTCGACCCGGTTTGGCTTGCCGTGCCGCTCGACATATTTCCTGCTCGCATAGACGGCCCAGAACGAGTCGGCGATCTTGCGCCCCACGAGTTCGTTGTCGTCGGTGTCGCCGGACCGCAGCGCAACGTCCGCCTCCCCCTTGGTAATGTCGAGATACCTGTCGCTCATGACGAACTCGACCCGAACCTCGGGATACCGCGCATGGAAGCGTTCGAGGAGTGACGACTGCGTGATGCGATAGACCAGGGGTTCGGGACACGTCAGGCGGACGACGCCGACAGCGTCGCGCCTGGATGCTTCGCTGTGCTGCTCGAACGCCAGCACGGCCAACTCGACGCGTTCGGCATAGGCCACCATCTCCTGGCCAAGTTCCGTCAAACGGTAGCCGGTGGGGTGGCGTTTTGCGAGCGGACGTCCGATACGCCGCTCGAGTTCCACGAGCCGGCGCTGCACGGTGGACTGGTTCACCTTCAGCGCCCGACCGGCCGCAAGCGTGCTGTGATGACGCGCGACCGCCAGGAAATAGCGGAGGTCGTCCCAGTCGAACATTGGCGAGCTATGCACTTGCGCGGCCCCCTGTTGCAATCCTGCGGCTTACGCGGACAGGTCGAGGCGGTTACATTCCTCGCACGTTATCTCGTGAAGGAAGCACGCCATGGAAACTGCCGCTCAGCGGGACTCGGAAACCTTCAAGGCAGCCGCCCGAAACCAATGGGAGAAGGCCGCGCCAGGCTGGAATGAGTATACCCCCCAGATTCGCGCATGGCTGCGAAGCGCCACCGACGCCATGCTCGACATGGCGGGGATCAGGTCTGGCTCGCGTGTACTCGATGTCGCCGCGGGTGCAGGCGACCAGACGCTTGACATCGCGGAACGCGTGGGGACTCAGGGCATGGTGCTCGCCACCGACCTTTCGCCCACCATCCTGGAGTACGCAAAGGTCAACGCGCTTCGGACCGGGTACCGGAACGTCGAAACGCGAGTGGCGGATGGCGAACGCCTGCAACTCGAAGAAGCCAGCTTCGACGCGGCGATATCCCGGCTTGGTCTCATGTTCTTTCCGGATCCGACCCAGGGGCTGCGCGAAATCCATCGTGCGCTGAAGCCCGGAGGCGGGATCTGCACGATGGTGTTCTCGCGGCCGGAGACCAACCCCTGCATCGCGACGCTGATGTCGACCGCGCTCAGGCACGCAGGGCTCCCTCCCCGCGATCCCTACCAGCCCGGGGGCTTGCTGAGTCTTGGCAAACCGGGTCTGATCGACGAGATGTTCAGGCGCGCAGGGTTCCAGGACGTCGCCACGACCAAAATCGATGCGCCCTTCCGACTCCCGTCGGCCGCGGACTATCTCGACTTCATTCGAACTTCGGCGAGTCCCGTCCAGCAAATCCTCGGCACCCTGGACGCCGCAACCGCCGAAGCAGCGTGGTCCGACATGGAGAAGCGCCTGCAGGTTTTTGCGACCACGACGGCGTGGGAAGGCCCGAACGAACTGTTGCTGACCGCGGCGAGGCGATGATGGTCGCGGTGACGCAGGTTAGAATTCGCCTTCGGCCAGACCCGGACCCGCGGGTTCCCCGTCGTCTTCCACCTCGCATCGGCAGGGCCCAGCGTTGGATCAGCTCAGCTTTCTCTCCGCACTCGTCCTCGGCGTTGTCGAAGGCCTGACCGAATTCCTGCCCGTCTCCAGCACCGGGCATCTGATCGTCGCCGGATCGCTGCTGCGCTACACCGGCGACCAGGCGAAGATGTTCGAGATCGTGATCCAGGCGGGCGCCATCCTGGCGGTTGTGTGGGAGTACCGGGGGCGATTCGGTTCCGTGATCGCCGGCCTTTTTTCAGAGCGGCGCGCCCAGCGCTTCGCCCTGAACCTCGTCGTCGCTTTCATCCCCGCTGCCGGGCTGGGATTTCTTTTCGGCAAGGCAATCAAAGCGCATCTGTTCGCGCCCGTCCCGGTCGCCATCGCCTTCGTCATCGGCGCGCTGGTGATCATCTGGGCCGAGCGGCGGCAACAGGTCTCGCCCGGCGCAGTACGCGTCACCAGCGTCGACGACATGACGTGGCAGGACGCGCTGAAGGTGGGCGTGGCGCAATGCTTCGCCCTGCTGCCCGGCACGTCGCGCTCGGGGGCGACGATCATCGGCGGCATGCTGTTCGGGCTGTCGCGCACCGCCGCGACCGAGTTCTCGTTTTTCCTTGCCGTCCCCACGCTGTTCGCAGCCACTGCCTACACGCTGTGGAAGGACGGCCATTTCCTGCGCGCGCACGACCTGCCCGCGTTCAGTGTCGGCTTTGTCGCGGCGTTCGTCTCGGCGTTCGTCTGCGTACGCTGGCTGATCCGCTACGTGAGCCACCACAACTTCCTGCCCTTCGCGTGGTATCGGATCGCCTTCGGCCTGGTGATCCTCTTCACCGCATGGTCGGGCATCGTGCGCTGGGATTGAAGCTGCGCGCCCAGAAATCGGGGTCAGATACGATTTCACGAAAGTCGTATCTGACCCCAATTCGATTTCGGTCAATCGTACTTGCGGACGTCGTCGATGACCTTGCCGTCGTTGGCCAACTCGCCCTTCGCACAGAAAGCGATCTCGCCGCGCAATTTGGTAACCTCGCGAATCGACGCCTGCAGCGCATCGGCCAGCGCAGCGCCATCGCCTCGCACCTCAACGTGCAGCGTCATCCGGTCCGCACCGGTCGCGTTGTCGACGACGAGCCGGGCGTTCCCGATCTCCGGATGGCGCTTGACGATCGCCGCGACCTGCGCCGGATGCACGAACATGCCCTTGACCTTGGTCGTCTGGTCGGCGCGGCCCAACCAGCCCTTGATCCGCAGGTTGGTACGCCCGCAGGGGCTCGACCCGGGCAGCATGCGGACAGGTCGCCGGTGCCGAACCGGATCAACGGATAGTCGACGTTGAAGAGGCTGGTGACGACGACTTCGCCGACTTCGCCTGGGGCCACCGGATCGCCCGTTCCCGGACGGACGATCTCGACCAGGACGCCCTCGTCGATCACCAATCCCTCGCGTGCGGGAGTCTCGTAGGCGATCAGCCCCACATCGGCGGTGGCATAAGCCTGGTAGCCGTTGATGCCGCGTGCGGCGAGCGCATCGCGCAAACTCGGCGGGAACGCTTCACCGGAAACCAGCGCGTTCCGCAACGTGGGCACCGCCACACCCAACTCGTCGGCCTTGTCGAGAATGATCTTGAGAAACGATGGCGTGCCGGTGTAGCCCGCGGGTCCGAGTTCGGCGATTGCCTGCACCTGTTGCTCGGTCTGCCCGACACCGCCCGGGAAAACCGTGCAGCCGAGCGCGTGCGCACCGCTCTCCAGCATCGAACCCGCCGGCGTGAAGTGATAGGAGAACGCATTGTGGACCAGGTCGCCGCGCCGGAACCCGGCGGCGTGGAGCGCGCGCGCGAGGCGCCAGTAGTCCGGCCCCCGACCCTCCGGCTCGTAGATCGGACCGGGGGAAGCGAACACCCGCAATGCTTCGCCCCAGCGCGTGGCAGCAAAGCCGCCGAACGGCCGCGCCGCTTGTTGCTGCTCGAAGAGCTCCGACTTGCGGGTGACGGGCAACCCTGCCAACGCCGCGCGGGTCGTCACTGCAGCAGGATCGATCGCCGCCAGCAACGTCGCGAACGCCGGGGCGCAGGTCCTGGCGTGCGCGATCTGGCGCGGCAGCTGTGCCAGCAGTTCGCGCTCGCGCACCTCCGGATCACGAGTTTCGAGAGCGTCGTAATGGTCGGTCATCGTCGTGTCCTGAAATTGGCGAAATTGGGGTCAGATACGATTTTCACTGTCGCACTCGGCGTGCAGCCCAGCGTTCAAGAAAATCGTATCTGACCCCAATTTCGCCAATTTCACCAATACGCGGCCGATCACGCCAGCCAGCGCTTGCGGCGGCGATAGTGCTTGACGTCGCGAAAGCTCTTGCGCCCGGCCGTCGACAATCCGAGATAGAACTCCTTGACGTCCTCGTTCTGCGCCAGATCCTTCGCCGCACCGTCCATCACCACGCGGCCGTTCTCCAGGATGTAGCCGTAGTCGGCAAAGCGCAGCGCCACCATCGTGTTCTGCTCGGCGAGCAGGAACGACACGCGCTCCTTGGTGTTGAGATCGCGGACGATCTCGAAGATCTCCTCGACCAGCTGTGGCGCGAGGCCCATCGACGGCTCGTCGAGCAGGATCATCTTCGGGCGCGCCATCAGCGCGCGGCCGATCGCGGTCATCTGCTGCTCGCCGCCCGACGTGTACCCCGACTGGCTCGAACGCCGCTCCTTGAGCCGCGGAAAGTAGGTATAGACCAGTTCGAGATCGCGCTTCATGTCGGCGCGGCTGACGCGGCGCGTGAAGGCCCCGGTCAGCAGGTTCTCCTCGACCGTCAGGTGCTGGAAACAGTGCCGGCCCTCCATCACCTGGCACACGCCCATGCGCACCAGTTCGTTGGGCGTGCGCTGATCGACCCGCTGGCCCATGAACTCGATCGTCCCCTTGGTCACGTCGCCGCGCTCGGCGCGCAGCAGGTTCGAGATCGCCTTCAGCGTCGTCGTCTTGCCGGCGCCGTTCGCACCCAGCAGCGTGACGATCTTTCCCTCCGGCACGTGAAGGGACACCCCCTTCAGCACCAGTATCACGTGGTCGTAGATGACCTCGATGTTGTTGATCGACAGGTAGCCGGCATTTTCGGACTGTGCGGCAGGGGCGGCGGCAGGCATGAGGGAACCCGTTGATGTTGGTCTGGCTGACGGACCCGGCCGTCGGCGCGGATGACGCTCGATCCCGCGCGTCGGCACGGGTCATCGGGACGCAGCGGCACCGCCGCCGCGTCCCGCGTGCAGGGTCAGCTTTCCTTGCTGCAATCCCGCGGCGTGATGTTCTTCTCCTTCGCGTAGCCGGCCGCCGACTGCTCGATCATCCCGCGCACCAGCTGCTTGTCCGGCTGGATCCAGTCGGTGATGACCTTCCACTGACTGCCGTCCCATTGCTGGAACTTGACCGCCCCGCCGCCTTCGTGATCGGCGCAGCTGACCTTCAGCGGCTGCATGAAGCCCGCCGCGCCCAGTTCCTTGAGCCGCGCTTCGGTGATGTTGAGGTTCTCGATGCCCCAGCGGATCTGCTCGCCCGTCAGCGGCTTCTTGCCGTACTTGGCCTGCGCGGTGCGGATCGCTTCGACGGTGATGAGTCCGTGGACCACGCCGCGGTTGTAGTAGACCGACCCGATGCGCGACTGGTCCTCCATTTCCCCCTTGCCCTTGGCGTACACGGCCTTCTTGATCTCCTGGATCACGGGGAAGTTGGCGCCCGAGACGTTGAAGCCGGCAGCGATGAAGCCCTTTGCCGCGTCGCCGGCGGGAATGGTGTCCTCTTCCGCGCCCGACCACCAGACGCCGATCATTCGATCGCGCGGGAAGCCGACCTTCGCCGCGGCCTTGAGCGCCGTTGCGCTCATCACGCCCCAGCCGCGCAGGATCACCCAGTCGGGCTTGATCTGGCGGATCTGCAGCCACTGCGCGCCCTGCTCGTTGCCCGGATGCGGCACCGGGATGTGCGTGACGGTGAAGCCGTACGTCTTCGCCTGGGCGTCGAGCACCGGGATCGTTTCCTTGCCGTAAGCCGAGTCGTGATAGACGTTCACGATCTTCTTGCCCTTGAGCTTGTCCATCCCGCCTTCCTTCATCCCGATGAACTTGATCTTGGCGGTGTTCTGCGACCAATAGTTGGTCACCAGCGGGAAGATGTACGGGAACACGCGGCCGTCGGACGCGTCGGTGCGACCGTAGCCGATCGAGATCACAGGTATCTTGTCCTCGGTCGCCTTGTCGATGATCGAGTAGGTGATGCCGGTCGACAGCGTGTGGAACACCGTCGCGCCGGTCGGCCCCTTCTTCTTCAGGCGCTCGTAGCACTCGACGCCGCGCGCGTTGTTGTACTCGGTCTCGCACTTCTCGTAGGTGAGCTTGACGCCGTTCACGCCGCCGTCGCGATTGTTGATCATGTTGAGGTAATCGATGAAGCCGCCGTAGATCCCGGAGCCTCCGGCCGCGTACGGCCCGACCCAGTACCCGGCCATCGGAATGAACTGCTCGTTCTGTGCGTGGCCGGTCGCCGCGATCCCCAGCAACGCGACACCCAGCAGGGCGGACTTCAAGTGCTTCAGCTTCATGGTGTTCCTCCTATGACTGCAGCTTCATTAGCGGGCCAGCCTCGCAAAAACATTGGCGAGATGCAACCCAGTGTCAACGACCAGATTCAGGCAAACAGTGCGTCAAGCGGGGCATGCCCGCGGATCAAGGTGTGATGCAACATCAGTGCGGAAACGGCCACAAACGCAACTTCTCCTTTCCGATCTGCCAGAGCCGCGCGAGGCCATGCGGCTCGACGATCAGGAAGAAGATGATCAGCGCCCCGAAAACGATCAGCTCGAGGTTGGACATGAGCCCCGCCGGGAGCGTGACGCCGAGCAGATGCTCGATCGGCCCGGCGACGGTATTGAGGAAAATCGGCAGCAGCACGATGAAGGCGGCGCCCATGAACGAGCCGAGGATGCTGCCCACCCCGCCGATGATCACCATGAACAGGATCCGGAACGACAGGTCCAGGTTGAACGCCTCCGGCTCGACGGTGCCGAGGTACGTGTACGCGTACAGCGCGCCGGCGACACCGCAATAGAACGAGCTGATCGCGAAGGCCAGCAGCTTGGTCTGCATCATGCGGATGCCGATCACCTCGGCGGCGATGTCCATGTCGCGCACCGCCATGAACTTGCGCCCTGTCTCGCTGCGCAGCATGTTCTTGGCCAGCACCGCGAGCACCGAAACGACGCAAAGCGTCAGCATGTACTTGTCCGCCGGCGACTCGAAGGTGTAGCCGAGGATCACGACCTTTTGCGCCGTGATCACGCCGGACGCGCTGTTGTTGGTGAACCAACCGATGCGCTGCAACGCCCACAGCACGAAGAACTGGCAGGCCAGCGTCGCGACGGCGAGGTAGAAACCCTTGATGCGCAGCGACGGCAGGCCGAACGCGATGCCGACGGCGGCCGCGCACAGGCCGGCCAACGCGAAGGAAACCAGGACCGGCATCCACGGCAATCGCAGCTCGAAGTTGTACGCCATGAATGCGCCCACCGCCATGAACGCCGCGGTCCCCAGCGACAGCTGGCCGGCGTAACCGGTGAGGATGTTCAATCCCAGTGTCGCCAGCGCGAGGATCAGGAAAGGCGTCAGGATGGCCGACAGCCAGTACTGGTTGGCGAAGAAGGGCACCACGCCGAAGGCGACGACGAGCAGCACGCCGAAGGCGATGCGGTCCTGCCGGATCGGAAAGACCTGCTGGTCGGCCGGGTAGGTGGTCTTGAACTGACCTGCTTCGCGATAGAGCACGGCTGGCCTCCCCTAGACTCGTTCGATGCGTCGCTCGCCGAACAGCCCCTCGGGCCGAATCAGCAGGAAGGCGAGCGCGAGCACATACGGGAACCAGGACTCGATGCCACCGCCGACGAAGGGTCCGAGATAGACCTCGGCGAGCTTCTCCGACGCGCCGATGATGAGCCCGCCGACGATCGCGCCGGCGACCGACTCGAAGCCGCCCAGGATCAGCACCGGCAAGGCCTTCAGCGCGATGAACGTCAGCGCGAACTGCACGCCGTTGCGCGCACCCCACATGAGGCCGGCCACCAGCGCGACGAAGCCCGCGACCGTCCACACGATCGCCCAGATCTGCCGCAGCGGAATGCCCACCGCGAGCGCCGCCTGGTGGTCATCGGCCACGGCGCGCAGCGCGCGGCCTATGCGGGTCGTCTGGAAGAACACGGCCAATGTGGCCACCAGAACGCCGGCGACGACCGCCGCGAACACGTCGAACTGGCTGACATTGATGTTCGCGTTGTCGGAGAGCCACTGCATCGGCACGTCCGGTATGCCGAGCTCGAGGCCGTGCGGCTGCGCCCCCCAGAAGAGCTGCGCCAGCCCTTCCAGGACGAATGCCAGCCCGATCGTCGCCATGAACAACGTGATCTGCGGCTGGTTGACCAACGGCCGCAGCACCATGCGCTCGATTGCAATCCCCAGCACCACCATCAATGCCAGCGTGACCACGATGGCGAGCCAGAAGTTCATGCCGCGCTCGGTGAGCGAGACAAACGCCAGCGCGGCGAAGAACACCATCGCGCCCTGCGCGAAGTTGAAGACGCCCGAAGCCTTGTAGATCAGCACGAAGCCGAGCGCCACCAGCGAATACATGACGCCGGCGAGCAGCCCGCCGACGAGCACTTCCACGAAGAACTGCCAGTTCATTGCCTCTCCTCGGCGCCCGCACGGCCGCCCGAAGGGCGCCGAGCGCCCCCTCGGGGGGAGGCGAACGCAGTGAGCTTCGGGGGTCGTTCCTCGGCGCCCGCACGGCCGCCCGAAGGGCGCCGAGCGCCCCCTCGGGGGGAGGCGAACGCAGTGAGCTTCGGGGGCATCACCCTAGTGCGCTCCCAGGTAGGCGCGAATCACGACGGGGTCCGCCTTCACTTCGCCCGGCGTTCCCTCGGCAATCTTCCCGCCGTGATCCATGACGACCACGAAATGCGAGATGTCCATCACCACGCCCATGTCGTGCTCGATCAGGATGATCGTCGTGCCCCATTGGTCGTTGACGTCGAGGATGAACCGGACCATGTCCTCCTTCTCTTCGACGTTCATTCCCGCCATCGGCTCGTCGAGCAGCAGCACCTTGGGCTCCATCGCCAGCGCCCGCGCCAGCTCCACGCGCTTTTGCAGGCCGTAGGGCAGCTTGCCGACCGGCGTCTTCCGGATCGCCTGGATCTCGAGGAAATCGATGATCTTCTCGACGCGCTCGCGCTGTGCGGTCTCCTCCCTCTGCGCGAAACCCCAGTACAACGCGTCGGTCAGGAAGTTGCTCTTGAACTTGAGCGAGCGCCCGGTCATGATGTTATCGAGCGTCGTCATGCCCTTGAACAGCGCGATGTTCTGGAACGTGCGGGCGAAACCCAGGCGGGCGACGTCGTGCGCGGCCAGGTGCGTGCGGTCCTTGCCCTCGAAATAGATACGGCCTCGCGACGGGCGGTAGAACCCGCTGATCACGTTGAGCATCGAGCTCTTGCCGGCACCGTTGGGACCGATGATCGACGAGATCTCGCCGCGGTTGACCTCGAAGCCGACGTTGGTGATCGCCTTGACGCCGCCAAAATTGAGATGGATGTCCTCGACGCGCAGGATGGCCGCCACCTCGCCGGACTCCGCCGCCGAGGTCCCGCCGCCGAGGGTCTCCCGCCGCTTGCGCATTTCGCCGAGCGCGAGCATCGCCTGGTCGCGCGTGTCGTAGATATTCGCGCGGAACATCTCGCGCTGCGCTCGCTGGCGGATGGTCTCGCGGGTGCCCGCGCTGGTCCCGACACGGACCGTGCCCAGTCCGTACTTGATATTGGTGGCCTTCCCGCGCGCAGCGAAAAGGTCCCAGACCTCGGGCACGATCACGCAGTCCGTGTAGATGACGAGGAAGTACCACCGCTTGCCGGTCGCCGCCATCCGCCGGTCCACCTCGTCATAGAGCTCGTTGACGTGCGCCTCGGTGGTGAACGAAACCCCGGTGAAATCCACCTCCATCGCACCGATGGTGTCGTGGAGTGTGACTCGGTCCTGTGTCGTCCGTTCAGACATGATCAGTATTCGGAAGGCCCGGTTGTCGTTGGAGAGATCGCCGCCCGCGCCACGACGGGGTCAGGCTGCCGCCGCGACAGGTTCGTACACCTTGGCGTCGCGAATCCTCAAGTCCGCACTGATCGCGCCGGTTCGGCCATCCTCGAACTTCACCTGCGTTTCGATGAACTGGCTCTTCTTGCCGCCGTAGAGCGCGTCGGTCAGCACCCCGTATTTCTCGGCGATGAAGCCGCGGCGCACCTTGCGGGTTCGGGTCAGCTCGTCGTCGTCGGGGTCGAGCTCCTTGTGCAGAATCAGAAAACGGTGCACTTGCGAGTGGCAGAGGACGGGGTCATGCGCCAGTTCGGCGTTGACCTTCTCGACGCACTCCTGAATCAGGTCGCAGACCTCTTCGCGGCCGGCGAGATCGGTGTAGCCCGAATACGGGATGCCGCGCCGCTCGGCCCAGTTGCCGACGGCCGAGATGTCGATGTTGATGAACGCGCACACCTGGTCGCGCCCGTGGCCGAAAGTGACCGCCTCCTTGATGTGCGAGAAGAACTTGAGCTTGTTCTCGACGTAGTTCGGCGCGAAGAGCGCGCCGTTGGCGAGCTTGCCGACGTCCTTGGCGCGATCGATGATCTTGAGGTGACCGTCGGTGTCGAAGATCCCGGCGTCCCCGGTGTGAAAGTACCCGTCGCCGTCTATCGATTCGCTGGTGGCATCCGGACGTTTGTAGTATTCCTTCAGCATCGCCGGGCTGCGCACCAGCACTTCGCCGTTCTCGCCCAGCTTCACCTCGACACCCGGCGCGGGCTTGCCCACCGAATCGAGCTTGATGTCGCCGTCGGGCTGCAGACAGACGTAAGCGCAGGTCTCCGTTGCGCCGTAGAGCTGCTTCATGTTGATGCCGATCGAGCGATAGAAGCGGAACAGGTCGGGCCCGATGGCCGCCCCGGCCGTATACGCGACGCGGATCCGGCTCATGCCGAGCACGTTGCGCAGCGGGCCATAGATGAGGAGGTTGCCGAGCGCGTAGAGCAGGCGGTCCGCGAGCGAAATGTCCGGCTTGCGGTCCAGGATCTCGGCACCGCAGCGGCGCGCCACGTCCATGAAGTAGTGGAATGCGGAGCGCTTCAGCGCTCCCGCATCCTCCATGCGAATCATCACCTGCGTGAGCAGGTTCTCGAACACGCGCGGCGGCGCGAAGTAGAACGTCGGCCCGATCTCCCGCAGGTCGGTCATCACCGTGTCCCCGGACTCCGGGCAGTTGATCGTGAACCCCGCGACGAGCGCCTCGCAGTAGGAGAAGAGGTGATCGCCGATCCACGCCATCGGCAGGTACGAGAGCACGTCCTCGTCGGGCGTCAGCCGGTCGAACTCGACCCCGCCGCGGGCGGCGGCGATCAGCGCGTGGTGCGTCAGGCACACGCCCTTCGGCTTGCCGGTGGTTCCGGACGTATAGATCATGACCGCCACGTCCTCCGTCCGGGCCTCGGCCACCGCGGAAGCCGCGAAGTCGGGGTGGGCGGCGTGATGGGCGCGACCGAGCTCCTGGATGTCGTCGTAGCCGTGGAGAAACGCCTCCGCGTAGTGACGCAGTCCCCGCGGGTCGTCGAAGACAATGTGCTCGAGCATGGGACAGCGGTCCCGGATTTCGAGCAGCTTGTCGACCTGCTCCTGATCCTCGACGACGGCGAAATGAACATCGGCGTCGTTCAGCACGTAGACCATTTCCTCGGCCACCGCGTCCTGATAGAGGGGCACCGGAACGCCGCCCAGCAGCTGCGCCGCGGCCATCGACCAGTACAGGCGCGGCCGGTTGTCGCCGATGATCGCGAGATGCATCCCGCGCTTGAAACCCTGCGCCGCCAACCCGCAGGCCAGCGCGCGCACCTCGTCCGCGACCTGGCTCCAGGTCCAGGTCTGCCAGATGCCGAGATCCTTCTCGCGCACTGCAGGGTGGTTGCCGCGCGCCTGTGCGTGATGCAGCAACAGACGCGGGAACGTGTCGAGCGTTGGTTCCATCTCCTCCATCCGTCCTTGTGCAGGGACCAGATTGCCGGCGGCCCGGGGTTCGATGCCCCTTGCTGGCTCATTCCGGCGATTCGCCCATCTTAGGTCTTGTGCATGACCATGGCAACGGGCAGGTAACGCAACAGCGCTTGCCGAACCGGGAACCCATGCAATTGTCGTCGCAACGACGATTGCCTCCAACTGCGGGTAGAATCCCGGTTCGTGTGCGAGGACTCTACGACGTGCCGACGCACCGCGTTGTCATCGCACCGACAATCGCATCCGAATCCGCGCCCGACCGGACCCCCATGAAGCGCTTCAAGGACATGCTGGAGATGACACCGTGGGCGCGTGCGCTGCCTGCGGATCTTCTCGCCCGCGTCGAAACCGAGACCGTCATCCGTCACTGTTCCGTCGGCACGCTGGTGTGCCGCAAGGGACAACCCGTCGAGCACTGGATCGGCGTCATCGACGGTCTGGTGAAAATGACCAACGTGTCGTCCGACGGCAAGCCGACGACATTTGTCGGCGTGCCCACCGGCGGCTGGTTTGGCGAAGGCTCGCTGTTGAAGGATGAACCGCGGCGCTACGACATCGTCGCGCTGCGCGACAGCGACATCGCGTACATGCCGCGGGCGACGTTCATGGCGCTGCTCGACAACAGCGTCGCGTTCAACCGCTTCCTGCTGCATCAGCTGAACGAGAGGCTGGGGCAGTTCATCGGCATGGTCGAGCACGACCGGCTGCTGGGCCCGGATGCCCGCCTCGCGCGAAGCCTCGCGGGCATGTTCAATCCGCATCTCTATCCGGGTATCGGCCCGTTGCTGCCGATCTCGCAGGAAGAACTGGGCCAGCTTGCCGGGCTCTCGCGGCAGCGCGTCAATCAGGCGTTGAAGCGCCTCGAGCAGGAACAGCTTGTCCACGTCGAGTACGGCGGCGTGACGGTGCTGTCGCTCGAGGGCTTGCGGCAGTTCGAGGGCTGATGCTGGATCATTGATCCGGCATGAACAGGAACGAACCGTTCGCCCTGAGTCAATCGAAGGGCCTGCCCTGAGTCAATCGAAGGGGCTTCGACGGGCTCAGCCCGAACGGGACTTCACAGATCACCGTTCAGCGACCCGCGAACCTGGGTGGACGCTTGGCCAGGAACGCATCCATGCCCTCGCGCCTGTCATCGGTCGCGCAAAGGAAACCGAACACGTCCGCCTCCATCGCGTTGGCGTTGGCGAGGTCGATATCCTGGCCGCGCTGCACCAGATGCTTGCTCATCTTGACGGCGACGGGCCCCTTCTGTGCCACCATCCGCGCGAGCTTGAGACCCTGTTCGAGCAGCGCTTCGGGCGCGACGACATGATTGGCGAGGCCGATCTTCAGCGCTTCGTCGGCCTTCACCTGCCGTCCGGTGCACACGATTTCCAGCGCCATCGACTTGCCGACCGCGCGCGAAAGCCGCTGCGTGCCGCCAAACCCGGGACAGATGCCGAGGTTGACTTCGGGCTGGCCGAACACCGCCTTTTCCGAAGCGACGATCCAGTCGCAGGCGAGTGCGAGTTCGCAGCCGCCGCCCAGCGCAAAGCCGTTGACCAGCGCGATCACCGGGAACGGCGCCAGCTCCAGCGCGCGCAGCGTCGCGTGCCCCTTCAGCGCAAACTCGCGGCCTTCGATCGGCGTCATCGAACTCATCGCGGCGATGTCGGCGCCGGCGACGAAGGCCTTCTCTCCCGCACCGGTCAACAACAACACCCGCGCGTCCGCGCGCCCCGCCACCTCGGCGACCGCAGCCGAGACTTCGTAGAGCACCTGCGGCGACAGCGCGTTCAGCTGCTTGGGCCGGTTGATCGTCAGCAGATAGATGCCGGGTTCCTTCTCCTCGAGCAGAATCATCTCAAAGCTCATCGCGCATCCTCTCAGGCGTAGTGATAGAAGCCGCGGCCCGACTTGCGGCCGAGGTAGCCCGCCGCCACCATTTCCTTCAGCAACAGCGCCGGGCGGTATTTCGAATCGTTGAAGTCGCGCGCGAAGACTTCCATCACCGCGAGCATGACGTCGAGACCGATCATGTCGGCAAGCGCCAACGGGCCGATCGGGTGGTTGCAGCCGAGCTTCATGCCGTTGTCGATTTCCTCGGCCGTGGCGAGCCCCTCCTGCAGCACGAAGATCGCCTCGTTGATCATCGGGCACAAGAGCCGGTTGACGACAAAGCCGGGGCTGTTGCGCACGACGATCGGCGTCTTGTTGAGATGCTTCGCGAACTCCTCGACGGTCGCCACGGTCTCGTCCGCGGTCTGCAGGCCGCGGATCAGTTCGACCAGCACCATCATCGGCACCGGATTGAAGAAGTGCATGCCCAGGAACTGCGCCGGGCGTTTGGTGGCCGCCGCCAGCCTGGTGATCGAGATCGACGAGGTGTTGGACGCCAGGATCGCCGCCGGCTTGGCGAGGGCATCGACGCGTTGCAGGATTTCCTTCTTCAGCGTCTCGTTTTCGGTGGCGGCCTCGATCACCAGATCGCAATTGGCCAGCGCGGCGTAGTTGGTCGTGCCGTGGATGCGCTTGAGCGCCGTGTCCTTGGCCAGCGCGGTGAGTTTTTCCTTTTTCACCAGCCGTTCGAGGCTGGTCGACACCGCAGCCAGGCCGTGCAGCACCGCGGCTTCGGCAACGTCGACCACCACGACATCGACCCCGGCGACCGCGCAGGCTTGCGCTATGCCGTGGCCCATCGTGCCGGCGCCGATGACTGCGACTTTCCGGATCGTATCCATCATCGCCCGCCCGTTCGATTCGTGAGGCGTTCATTATGCGCTGCGCTGCGGTGCGGCGAAATGCGCCCTTGGCCGCGCGCTGCGACCGCAATCGCGCACCGCGTTGCCGGCCCGCACCCGCCGGTTTTGGCCTCCCAACGACCGGAAGAAATCGCGCGAATTCGCATTTTCTGCCCAGAACAACACCGTTCATGCAATTTGTCGCCCACAGAAACAGTGTCGGAAATCTTTACATTGCCTGTAGATTTCAACAATAAGCGACTGTTTTTATTGACTATAAATTCATGGCCCGGATCGTGCTTAGTGGTTGGGCAACAGGCGAGTGACGCAGCGCGGCAGTCACAAATACCGTGCCCGTGTTTCGAGCCGTCAAGATTGTTTACCAGCGATTTCTTTGAGGAGTTTTCATGTTTTCCAAGATTCTTCGTGGTGCGATCCTGGCGACGTTTGCAGTCGGGGCGACGGTGGCGCAGGCGGATCCGTTCACAGTGGCGGCGCCAATGGCAACTTGAACTACGCAGGGCAAGCCCCGGGGTCATGGCGCGACAATCATCGTTGCCGAGCTCCGCCGGTCGAGTGCCGGCGGCGTATTCGGCCGGGTCGATGTACGGGCTTCTTCGACAACACCGACGGCAACGCGAACGACAATTTCTTCCGTTTCTTCTGCATCGATCTCGCAGCATTGGGCACGGCGCAGCTACGCCTATGGCCTATACCGCGCACTACCGCCCGGTCGGGCTGAGCTCGTGAACGCCTGATCAGTTGACTCGCTGTTGGAGAATCTACCCAACAAGTAGTTCGGGTCAATTTCCTCGGGAACAGTAGCTCGGCGATTTCGTTGGACCCTGCACGGCCGGAGCCGTGAAATCGGCCGCAATGCAACTTGCCATTTGGGAAATCATGCTCGATGCCGACTCACTATCGCCTCGGACGCTTTCAGCGGCGGCGACAAGCGGAGACAGCGCCGACATCTCGCAGACGCTATGCTCGTCGTCTCGTCGACACCGGTGCCGCGCCTGGCTGGACGTAATTTTCAGTTCGCAATGCTCCACAACAGACTACCTCATCGACCTACCTACACGCCGCGACTACTTCGCTTCGACCGTGAATCGTCCCGTACCTCCCCTCCCCGGCACCCTCGCCCTCCTCGGCATCGGCCTCGCCGGTCTCGGCCTCGCGCGGCGCAAGACAACCGCTTAAACGCTCTGTTTGCATCTGGCGGGGGATATCTCCCTGCCCCAAACCCGGCTTCGGCCGGGTTTTTTTCGCCCGGCGCCGGCGGCGGGATTTCAGGTCGGCGGCATGACGGCGACCTCGTCGGCGGGCTTGCGGCTTTCGCGATAGCGCGCCCACCACGCCGCGGCATCGACCTGCGTCCAGGCCAATCGCGTGGTGATGCGATCCAGCGCCTCGATCACCGCGTCGGCGCTCTGCGGCCGCCGGGCGCGGTCCTTCTCTAGGCACGCCGCGATCAGCGCATCGAGGGCGTCGGGAATGCCGGCGACACCCGATTCCGCCGCCCTCGGTGCCGGCGCGTGCAGCACCTGGTTGCTGATGTCGAGGTTGTCGTCGCCGTCGAAGATCGACTTGCCGGTGATCAGGAAATAGCCGACGGCCCCGAGGGCGTAGATGTCGGAGCGCGCGTCGACATCGGTCGGGTTGACGATGCGTTCGGGCGCCATGTAGCGCGGCGTGCCCAGGATCCTGATCTGCTTGGTGATGTCGCGTGTTTCCACGCGTTCTCGAGGTTCTTGACCAAACCGAAGTCGAGCAGCTTGACGACGTCGTCCTCGCCGCGCCGGCACAGCATCACGTTCTCGGGCTTGACGTCGCGGTGGATCATTCCCTGCTTGTGCGCCTCGCGCAGCGCGGCGGCGACCTGCCGCAGCACGTGGATCGCCCGGCCCGGCGGCACCGGCCCCGAGTGCGCGACGAGTTCGGCCAGCGTGACGCCGTCCAGGTACTCCATCACGTAATACGGCTGTCCCTCGCGGGTGCGGCCGAAGTCGTAGACCTGCACGGTGTTGGGATGGAAGAGCTGGCTCGCGATCTGGACCTCGCGCTCGAAACGGTGGATGAACTCGTCGGTGGCGACGTGCTTCTTCAGCACCTTGATGGCCGTCGGGCGCTTGAGCAACGCGTGGCGGGCAAGGTAGATGGTCGCCATCCCGCCTTCGCTGATCTGCCGCTCCAGCGTGTACGACCCCAGGCGCTGCAGGCGTCCGAACTGGCGCTGCAATCGCGAAAGCGACAGCGCCGAACTCAGCGCCGCAATGAGCGACAGCACGACAAATCCGCCGATGACGGCAAAGCTCACCCACAGGTAGCGCATCGTCGCGAAGGCCTCGGCGGCCGTAATCTCGGCGACCACGCCGACGTCATGGCGCGCGAGCCAGCGCCAGGCGCCTATCACCTCGTCGCCGCGATAGCTGCGATAGGGCGTGATGATGACGCCGCGGCGCTCGTTCTCGGCGGGCTTGCCGCGAGCGGCGACCGCAAGCGCTGCCGCACGGGTCAGGGGCCGGGCAGCGATTTCGAGCGCCGGCGTGTGGCCGGCACCGACGTCGCCGCCAGGGTCGCGTACCGCAATACTGAACGGCGCGGCTTCGGCCCCGGGCTCGGCGCCAGGTCCGACCATCGCCGGATCGTCGGCAAACCGCGACGGCGTCAGCATCAGGCCGTCATCCGAGAAAGCATAGACTTCGGTGGTGGCCCCCGGCCGCGCGGCACCGAACACGGTGCCGAGATCGCGGTCGGCAACGACACCCAACGCAAGCGCAAGCGCGCCTCCCGGCAGCGGCGCAAGAAACCAGGCGATCGGGTGGCGCGTCTTGCCGACCGCGGGCGCCGACAGCAGCGGGTCCGGATCGGGCCGCACGAACTGCGTCGTCCCATCGAACGCGAGATCGAGGCGCGCACGAAAGGCCGAACCCCGGAGGCGCGCGCCACAGTTCGTCGCGTCGCTCGCGGCCAGCACCTGGCCCGTGCGATCGACCACACGCAGCATCACCGCGCCGGGAATCGTCCGATAGCCGGCGAGTGCCAGCCCCAACCTGCCTGCCTCGGGCGACGCGCATGCCTCTTGCGCACCCCGTTCGCGGGTGATGGCCGCGATCCGCGCCGCCTGTTCCGCCAGATCAGGGTCGCGAGCCAGCCGCTCGGCGTCGGTACGATGTTCGGCAATCCAGACGTCGAGCCCGCGCACGACAGTACCCAGCAACGCTTCCAGGCTCACCGTCTGTGTCTCGCCCATCGAGTCGCGAACACCGGTGTAGGACCACACGCCCAAACCGATCAGCAACGCGCCCATCACCACGGTTGCCGCGTCGCGCCAGGTCTCGGTCTCGACCAGCCGCGCAAGGATGTTGGGGATCGCGTTGGCCGGCGCTTCGGCGTCGCCAACGCCAACGTCGAGGATGGGCGGCTTGTCGTGCGCGCGCGCTCGATCGGGGGAAGGGTCGTTGACCATGCCGGCGCAGGTATGAGGCGGGAGCAGCCGCCGGTCAGGGCCGGGAGCTCATGCGGTGCGGCCCGCGAGCGGAGCGGTCAGCGTGGCGGACAACGCAGTCGATTCGGCACAACATCAAGCTCCTTTCGCACCCGCGTGTCACAGGCAACGCCGCAACGTCGCGACCCTGAAAGGCCGATCATTCGCGACAACGGCGACGGCTGTCAAACCCCCCGCCCCCGCCAGGAACCAGTCGTGCAGGCCCTCGGAACGACCACCATGCCACGATTCGGGTAGTCTTGCCATTTGCCGTTATGGAGATTCCCCATGTCCCGCAGCATTCTCGACCATGATCACCTCCACCCGGCCATCCGCGACCGGGTCGCGAGCAATCACGCCGACATCGTCGCCGAAGTGCAGGCGGCGATCGCGGCCCACGAGGTCGTCGTCGTGGGAATGGCGATGAATCCGTTTCCGAAGAAGGCGCGCCGCGCGCTCGCGGCTGCCGGCGTCGCGCACCAGTACCTCGAGTACGGCAGCTATTTCGGCGACTGGCACCGCCGCAACGCGCTCAAGATGTGGACCGGTTGGCCGACGTTCCCGATGGTGTTCGTCAAGGGCACGCTGATCGGCGGCGCGACCGATCTGCAGAAGCTCATCGACAGCGGCGAGTTGAAGCGGCTGCTGGCCTTGTAGGAGGGCCTTATTGATCCGGCACCGTGATGTGTAAGTTCGATTCGGGCTGAGCCTGTCGAAGCCGCTCCGACATAGCTCAGCGCGAACGGTTCAATCTATTCATGCCGGTTCAATACGGCCCGAAGGCTATCGCGGCTGAAGCCGCTCCTACAGAACCATCGCGGCGCTCTTTGTAGGAGGGCCTTCAGGCCCGAACTGCATGAGCTCTCGTCGTTCGGCTCACATGCTGCGCCGGTACTGCCCGCCCACGTCGAACAGCGCGTTGGTGATCTGACCCAGCGAACAGACGCGCACCGTGTTGACGAGCTCGGCGAACACGTTGCCGTTGTCGATCACCGTCTGCTTGAGTTTCGCGATCGCCGCGGGCGCCGCACCCGCGTTGCGCGCGTGGAAGTCGGCGAGGCGCGCGAGCTGCGACTGCTTTTCCTCGTCGGTCGAGCGCGCGAGCATGAGCTTGTCGGGCACCGGCTCGCCGTGAGGATTGCGGAAGGTGTTGACGCCGATGATCGGGTAGCTGCCATCGTGCTTCTTGTGCTCGTAATACATCGACTCTTCCTGGATCTTGCCGCGCTGATAGCCCGTCTCCATCGCCCCCAGCACGCCGCCGCGCTCGCTCAACGCCTCGAACTCCTTCAGCACCGCCTCCTCGACCAGGTCGGTCAGCTCGTCGATGATGAACGCGCCCTGGTTGGGGTTTTCGTTCCTGGCGAGACCCCATTCGCGGTTGATGACGAGCTGAATCGCCATCGCCCGGCGCACGCTCTCCTCGGTGGGCGTCGTGATCGCTTCGTCGAAGGCGTTGGTGTGCAGCGAGTTGCAGTTGTCGTAGACGGCGATCAACGCCTGCAGCGTGGTGCGGATGTCGTTGAACTGTATCTCCTGCGCGTGCAGCGAGCGGCCGGAGGTCTGGATGTGATATTTCAGCTTCTGGCTGCGCTCGTTGGCACCGTACTTGTTCCGCATCGCCACCGCCCAGATGCGCCGCGCAACGCGACCCAGCACCGAGTACTCGGGGTCCATGCCGTTGGAGAAGAAGAACGACAGGTTGGGCGCGAAGTCGTCGATGTGCATCCCGCGCGCGAGGTAGGCCTCGACGAAGGTGAAGCCGTTGGCCAGCGTGAAGGCGAGCTGCGAGATCGGATTGGCCCCGGCTTCGGCGATGTGGTAGCCGGAGATCGACACCGAATAGAAGTTGCGGATGCCGTGATGGACGAAGTATTCCTGGATGTCGCCCATCACCTTGAGGCTGAACTCGGTCGAGAAGATGCAGGTGTTCTGCCCCTGGTCCTCCTTCAGGATGTCGGCCTGCACGGTGCCCCGTACCGTGCACAGCGTCCATTCGCGGATCTTCTCGGCCTCGTCGTCGGTCGGCTCGCGGCCGTTGTCGGTGCGGAATTTCGCGAGCTGCTGGTCGATCGCCGCATTGAGATACATGGCGAGGATCGACGGCGCGGGGCCGTTGATGGTCATCGACACGCTGGTCGCGGCATCGCAGAGGTCGAAGCCCGAGTAAAGCACCTTGAGGTCGTCGAGCGTGGCAATCGACACCCCGGAATTGCCGACCTTGCCGTAGATGTCGGGCCGCCGGTCGGGGTCGTTGCCGTAGAGCGTGACCGAATCGAAGGCGGTGGACAGCCGCTTCGCAGGCATGCCGTCGGCGAGCAGGTGGAAGCGGCGGTTGGTGCGAAACGCGTCGCCCTCGCCGGCGAACATCCGCGTCGGATCCTCGTTCTCGCGCTTGAACGCGAACACGCCGGCCGTGAACGGGAAGCTCCCCGGCACGTTTTCCTTCAACTGCCAGCGCAGGATCTCGCCGTCGTCCTCGAACGACGGCAGCGCCACCTTGCGAACCTTGGTGCCGGACAGCGTGGTGCTGGTCAGCGCGGTGCGGATTTCCCGGTCGCGGATCCTGACGACGTATTCGTCGCCCGCGTAGGCGGCGCGCGTCTGCGGCCACATGTCGAGGAGCTTCCTCGCCCGCGGATCGAGTTTCGCCTCGCGCTGTTCGAGCAGTCGATGAATCGACGTTGTCGCAGCCTCGTTGCGCGCAGCCTCGCTCGGGGTCGGCGCTTGCGGCAAGCATCTCCCGGGTCGCCTTGAGCTGTTGCCGCTCGCGGGCGATGCGCGCCTGCTCCTTTGCCCAGCGCTGATACGAGCGCGCGGCATCCGCAATCTCGGCGAGGTAGCGCACGCGGGCCCCGGGAACGATCGCGTTCTGCCCGGTCGAATGGCGGCCGGCGACCGGGGCCAGCTTCCCGGGCGCCGGCGCGAGTCCGTGCTTCGCCAGGCGGGGCACGAGCGCCTGGTACAGCGCGGTGACGCCGTCATCGTTGAAACGCGCCGCCATGGTGCCGAAAACGGGCAGGTCGTCGGACGCGGTGTGGAAGAGCTCGTGGTTGCGCTGATACTGCTTGCGCACGTCGCGCAACGCGTCGGCCGCGCCCTTGCGGTCGAACTTGTTGATGGCGATGAAGTCGGCGAAGTCGAGCATGTCGATCTTTTCCAGCTGCGACGCGGCGCCGAATTCGGGCGTCATCACGTACAGCGAAACATCGACCAGCGGCACGATCGCGGCATCGCCCTGGCCGATGCCCGAGGTCTCGACGACGATGAGATCGAAGCCCGCGACCTTGCACGCGGCGATCACGTCGGGCAGCGCCTTGCTGATTTCGCTGCCCGCCTCGCGCGTCGCCAGCGAGCGCATGTAGATGTTGGGGTGTTCGATCGCGTTCATCCGGATGCGGTCGCCCAGCAGCGCGCCGCCTGATTTCCGGCGCGACGGGTCGATCGAGATGATGGCGATCCGAAGCTTGTCCTGCTGGTCGAGGCGAAAACGGCGAACCAGCTCGTCGGTGAGGGAGCTCTTGCCCGCGCCGCCGGTGCCGGTGATGCCCAGCGTCGGCGTCTTCGCCCTGGCCGCAGCGGCGAGCAGCGCATCGCGCGCTTTCGCCGGCACGTGCCTGCCCTCGAGACCGGTGATGAGACGCGCCAGCGACCGGGTTCGCAGATGCGCGTCGCCCGAGGTCAGCGCGCCGAGGTCCACCGACAGGTCGCGCCCGAGATCGACATCGCAGGCCGCGACGACCTCGTTGATCATCCCCTGCAGGCCCATGCGCTGGCCGTCCTCGGGCGTGAAGATGCGCGTGACGCCGTAGTCGTGCAGTTCGCGGATCTCGGCGGGCACGATCACGCCGCCGCCGCCGCCGAAGATCTTGATGTGGCCCGCCCCGCGTTCGCGCAGCAGATCGATCATGTACTTGAAGAACTCGACGTGCCCGCCCTGGTAGGACGAGATCGCGATGCCGTGGGCGTCCTCCTGCAGCGCGCAGTTGACGATCTCCTCGACGCTGCGATTGTGGCCCAGGTGGACGACCTCGCAGCCGCCGGCCTGGAGGATGCGCCGCATGATGTTGATCGACGCATCGTGACCGTCGAACAGGCTCGCCGCGGTGACGAAGCGGACCTTGTGCGTCGGCTTGTAAACCATCGGCGGGCGGGCAGCAGAAAGATCGTTCATCGCGAACCTCGCGGCGTGAGGAAAGGCGTCGGTGAAAGCTTACTCTGGGTCAGGCGTCGCGATCCGTTTACGTGACGTCATCGGCGCCAGGCTGGCTGGTACTTGCCGTTTACGCTAACGTCAACAGCATTGCCTGAAGGCGCTCCTCGGAAGTCGGTCTTTCGCCAGGCGAATCTCGGGTTTCGCCGTGGTCCTCGCTGGCACCGCCCACCGCAATGGCGACACCTGGACGGGAGAACTTTCGGACGAGAAGTTGTTCCAAGCGCTCTGGATGACGGCCGAAACCGCCGCCCGCCCGCAGCTTCCGGCGCGTCGGCGCAGCCGCGGTCGCTATACTCCCGCCCTTGCCCATTTTCCTGTGTGGTGTCTCATGCGTCGTTCTGCCTCCTTCCCCGTGCTGGGCGTTCTGTTCGCCCTTCTCGCCTGGTTCCTTCCGCTCACCGCCGCCGTGGCATTGCCGCCCGGCGTCACCCAGGGCGCCTCGGTCGAGGGCTTCACCGAATACACGCTCGCCAACGGGCTCAAGGTCATCCTCTTCCCCGACGCGACCAAGCCGACGACGACGGTCAACGTGACCTACAACGTGGGATCGCGCCAGGAAAGCTACGGCGAGACCGGCATGGCGCACCTGCTCGAACATCTGGTGTTCAAGGGCACGCCGAAGAGCGCCAACATCTTCCAGGAACTCGGCCGCCGCGGCATGCAGTTCAACGGCTCGACCTTCTTCGACCGCACCAATTACTACGAGACTTTCACCGCGTCGGACGAGAACCTGCAGTGGGCGATCGAGATGGAAGCCGACCGGATGGTCAACTCGTTCGTCCTGAGGAAGGATCTCGACACCGAGATGACGGTGGTGCGCAACGAGTTCGAGAATTGGGAGAACAACCCCCGGTTGGTGCTGTGGGGCCGGATGCAGGCCGCCGCCTACGACTGGCACAACTACGGCAACCTCACCATCGGCGCCCGATCCGACATCGAGAACGTCAGCATCGAGCGGCTGCAGGGTTTCTACCGGACGTATTACCAACCCGACAACGCGGTCCTGATCGTCGCCGGCAAATTCAATCCGGACACCACGCTCGAACTGATCGCGCGGCACTTCGGTTCGATCCCGAAGCCGGCGCGGACGCTTCCCACGCTGTACACCACCGAGCCGGTGCAGGATGGCGAGCGCAGCGTGACCGTACGCCGTGTCGGCAGCGCGCAGTTCGTTGGCGCGCTGTTCCGCACCGCCCCCGGCGCGCATGCCGATACCACTGCGCTTTCCGCCCTCGGCGAGGTGATGACCGTCGAACCGGCCGGCCGCCTCTACCAGGCGCTGGTCGAGACGAAGAAGGCGAGCGCGGTCGAAGCCTGGAGCCTCGAACTGCGCGACCCAGGCAATCTCATCTTCTGGGCGCAGGTGCCGCTGGGGGATTCGGCCGACGTGGCGAAGGCGGCGATGCTCGCGACGCTCTACGGCGTGCGCGACAAGCCGATCACGCAGCCCGAGGTCGACCGGGTCAGGGCCAAGGCGCTGAAGGATTTCGACATCATCATGAACGACCCGCAAAAGCTCGGCGTCACGATGTCGGAATCGATCGCGATCGGCGACTGGCGCCTGTTCTTCATCCAGCGCGACCGCTGGCGCCAGCTTGGCGCCGCCGATGTGCAGCGCGTCGCGCTCGAATATCTCACTCCCGCCAATCTCACGCTGGGGCAGTTCGTTCCGGATGCCAAGCCCGTCCGCGCGCCGGCGACACCCGCCGTCGACGTCGCCGCACTGGTCAGGGATTACAAGGGTGACGTAGAGGTTGCGGCAGGCGAGACTTTCGATCCGACGCCGGCGAACCTCGAAGCCCGCACGCAGCGATTCACGTTGCCCAACGGCATGAAGGTCGCGCTGTTGCCGAAGAAGACGCGCGGCGAAACCGTGCAGTTCCAGTTGCGGCTGCATCAGGGCGACGAAAAGTCACTGTTCGGGAAGGCGCCCACGGGCAACCTGATGGCATCGATGCTCAATCGCGGAACGACCCAGCGCGACCGGCAGGCGTTCGAAGACACGAAGGACAAATTGAAGGCCAAGCTCGGCTTTTCCGGCGGGCAGACCGGGGTGACGGCGCAAGGCCAGACCGTGCGCGCGCACGCCGGCGACGTCCTGCGCCTTGCCGCCGAAGTCCTGCAGCGACCCGCTTTTCCGGCAACCGAGTTCGACAAGCTGAAACGCGAAACACGCACGGGCATCGACGAAGGAAAGACCGACCCGCAAGCCATCGCCCAGCGCGCCCTCGCGCGCCACGACAATCCGTGGCCCGCGGGCGACGTCCGTTATCAGCCGACGTTCGACGAAGAACTCGCGCGGCTCGACCAGGTGACGCTGGACGACGTGAAGGCCTTTCATCGCGATTTCGTCGGCGGCGCGAATTCCGAGCTGGCGATCGTCGGCGCTTTCGACGCCGAGCCGATGAAGCTGCTCGTCGCGGAGCTCTTCGGCACCTGGAAGAGCCCCGCGGCCTACGCCCGGGTCCCCGAGCCGTTTCGGCCGACGCCACCTGCCACGCTGAAGGCGGAGACCCCCGACAAGGCGAACGCGATGCTGATGGGTGGACTGGCGGTGCCGATGGTCGATCTCGCGCCGGACTTTCCGGCCATGCTGATCGCCAACCAGGTTCTGGGCGCCTCGCCGGAGTCCCGGATAACCGACCGCGTGCGCGAGAAGGAAGGCCTGAGTTATGGCGCAGGCTCGGGATTCCAGTCCTCGCCGTTCGATGACAACAGCTCCATCTACGTCTACGCCATATTTGCACCGGAGAACCTCGACCGCGTGCGACGCGGCATCGCCGAGGAGATCGCGCGAGCGGTGAAGGACGGGATTACCGACAAGGAAGTCGCCGACGCGAAGAAGGCCGTGATGCAGCAGCGGCGCATCGCCCGAACCAACGACAGCGTGCTGGGCTCGGCACTGGTTTCGCAGGCGTTCCTGGGCCGCACTTGGAACAACAATGCCACTTTGGACGCCGCCATCGAAGCGCTTGCGACAGCGGACGTGAACGCGGCATTGAGAAAGTACGTCAAACCCGAAGGCTTCGCGTGGTCGCTTGCCGGCGATTTCGCGAAGGGCAAACCCTGACCTGCCGTTGCGACCGCGGCGCTCCAACCCGCCGCGGATTCAGTCGGCGGCGGCGATGATCGCGTTGACTTCGTCGGCGATGCCGGACGCTGTCGCCACCACCGGCGCCTTCGCCGTCAGTCCGGCCGGACCGGGAAACGGCGCCGCGTAGCCGCCGGCTTCCTCGACCAGCAACAACCCGGCCATCGCATCCCAGGCCGAGAGCTCGCGCTCGATGTAGACGTCGAGCCGCCCCTCGGCGACGTGCGCCAGTTGCAGCGCAGCGGCACCGAAATTGCGATACGACGCCCCGGCACCCATCAGTCCGTCGCGAATCGCGACAAAGCGCGGATCGGGATGCCGGTCGTGGTGGCCGACGGCGACGACCGCACCGCGCAGCGTTGGTGTAGTTGCGGCCGCAAGCCGGTGCTCGCCGCGCGCGTCGGTACGCCACGCACCACCCCCGCGACGCGCGTGGAACAGTTCATCCTGCGCCGGGTCATGGACGGCGCCGAGCATGCGCGTGCCGTTCTCGACATAGGCGATCGACACGTTCCAGTAGGCAAGCCCGCGCAGGAAATTCGTGGTGCCGTCGATCGGATCGACGATCCACAGCCGCGCGGTGTTTCCGTCGAATTCCGCTGCCGTTTCCTCGCCCAGGAAGGCGTCGTCGGGAAACGCCGCCGCGATCTCGCCGCGTATGTACGCCTCGACCTCGCGGTCGGCGCGGCTGACGAAATCCTGCGGGCCCTTGAGTTCGACGACCAGCTTTTCTCGCTCGCGCCAGAATTCAAGCGCCAGCGCGCCCGCCGCGGAGGCGAGCCGACGCAGGAACGCGTAGCGGGCGGCCAGGGTCATGCTAACCGGCGGCGCCCAGGATATTCACGCGGCGCGCGAGTGCCGTGGCGCCAAGACAGGCCGCCGCGATGAGCCGGCGGGGAACGCGTAGCATGAAGATTCTCCCCATGAAATTGACCGGGAACCGAATCGCCTCAGCGAAAGACGACGGTTTTATGGCCGTTGAGGAACACGCGGTGCTCGAGATGACCGCGCACGGCCCGCGCCAGCGCCTGGCATTCGACATCGCGGCCCAGCGCCACCAGATCCTCGGCGCGCATGTTGTACTCGACGCGCGCCACCTCCTGCTCGATGATCGGGCCCTCGTCGAGGACGCCGGTGACGTAGTGCGCGGTTGCGCCGATCAGCTTGACGCCGCGCGCGTGCGCCTGGTGGTAGGGCTTGGCCCCCTTGAACGACGGCAGCAGACCGTGGTGGATGTTGATCGCCCGGCCTTCGAGCTTGCGCGCGAGGTCGTCGGACAGCACCTGCATGTAGCGCGCGAGCACGACCAGATCGACGCCGTGTTCCTCGACCAGCGCCGACAGCTTCGCCTCCTGCGCGGGTTTGGTCGCCGCGGTCACCGGCAGGTGATGAAACGGGATGTCGTACGACGCCGCCAGCTGGTAGCTGTCGCGGTGGTTGGAGACGATCGCGACCGGCTCCATGTGCAGCGCGCCGACCTTGTAGCGGTAGAGCAGGTCGTTGAGGCAGTGATCCTGCTTCGACACCATGATCAGCACGCGCATCCGCCGCGCCGCATCGCGCAGCTGCCAGTCCATGCCGAAACCGGCCGCGACCGACCCGAAAGCCCCCGTGAGACCGTCGAGGGTGACGCCGTCGACCACCGGCGCGCAGACGACGCGCATGAAGAAACGCCCGGTATCGACGTCGTCGAATTGCGCGCTGTCGAGAATGTTGCAGCCCTCGCTCGCGAGGAAGGTGGCCACCGCGGCGACGATGCCCGGACGGTCGGTGCAGGAAAGGGTGAGGATGTAGCGCATGGGGCAGAAAAGGCCCGCGATTGACTCGCGGACCGGAAGGCGCGTTTACGGTGCCGATATCTGCGAAGCAGCGCACCAGGCGGCGATGCGCTCCTCGATGGCTCGATTACAGGCGGTTTCCACGTCCGACTTCCGGGTTTGCTCATCTTACCCTAGCAGCCTTGCGGTCAGCCCCAAACACCAGTTGCGCGGCGGCAGATTCCGCGACGGTCGCGAAACGACCCAGGCCGGCAAGTCGGGTATTCTCTGCATTGACAAACGCGGTAGGCTTGGTATCCATTCCGTCGCAGCTGCGACATCGACAGGACCCAGCGATGCAGATCTCCTCCGACCTCGGGAAACTCGTCCTTCGGCTGACCATCGGCATCCTGATGCTGCTGCACGGGGTGGCCAAGATTTCCGCCGGCCCCGCTTCCATTCTCGGTCTGATCGCCAAGACGGGCCTGCCTCCGGCGCTGGGCTATCTGGTTTTTGTCGGCGAAGTATTGGCGCCGCTGCTGCTGATCATCGGCCTGTGGACTCGCCCAGCCGCAGTAGTCGTGGCCGTCAACATGGTCGTCGCAGTGCTGCTGGTTCACGCCGGCCAACTCGGCGAACTCACCAGGAATGGCGGCTGGGCATTGGAACTGCAGGGCTTCTACTTCTTCACCGCCTTGGCCGTCGCCTTGTTGGGCGCGGGCAGATTCAGCGTCGGCGGCGGACAAGGAAAGCTGAACTGACCATCCATCAAGCAAGGAGAGCTCAACTATGTCGTTTTTTCACAAATGGGATGAAATCACGCAAGATGAAGAGCCAGGTCCTACCCTCCCAGCAGGCATGAGTCGAAGAGGCATCATTCTCGGAGACGTCATGCTCGGTCTTCATGGTGCGGTTGCGGGAATCAAAGCCGAGCCCCATACCCATCCCAATGATCAGATTTCCATCATGATCAAAGGAAAGATGCTAATGGAAGTAGACGGAGAAGTGCGAATTATGGAGCCTGGAGAATTCGCCTACGTTCCCAGGAATGTCAAGCATCGAATCCAGACCATGGAAGAAGATGCGATTGTGCTGGATGTCTTCTGCCCCTTTAGAGAAGACATCGCAAAACGTCTTGCCGAGCTCGACAAGAGAAAGTTCGATTAGCTACTCCGGTTCGCCTTGCCACAGCATGTCGTATCCGAGTTCCTTGCTGTCGGAGCACATTTCAGCCATGGCGGAAAACTTGGAGATGAAAACCTGGTCGGCATGTGATTTTTCATGCTCCTCGAACGACCGCCAATAGGTCACGATGACAATGTGGTCGTCGGCGGTCCTGGATTCGTTCAGAGACCCTTCATCCGAAACGAAACCGGAAAATTTGAAAACCTGGCCGCAGATGAAGCCACCTTTGTCTCCGCCGTAGGTATCCTTGACGACGTTGCACATTTCACCCAGCGCCAGTTCGACGTCATCGAAGCTGACACCGGGCTTGACCTTGAGCGTGTTGAACAACATCTTGGCCCCAAACGGGATGGAAACGGGTTCGAACATCCATTCCTCCTTATGCAACACGAGTGTGCCGACGGGTCCGGCACACGTCATGGACCAATTGTAGCGCCTCCTGCGCACCTGCCGACCATGACGAGGTCGCGCTCGACCCCATCGAGGGTCGCAAGCTTCGGCAACTCGCCTCATCTGGCAACGCGCCGAACGCCTCACCAACGCGCGGTAGCATCGCCGCGCGCATCGTGGCCGAAAGCGTTGGCGACGCACGCGCCATGGCGTTGCCACGCCCGTGCTGCGAGCAAGCCGCATCCGCGCTAGTGTTCTGCTTCGCAGATGGAGGTACCAGGGAAAACGATGGATTCCGATGCGTGGCAAGGCGCAAACCGCAGCAATAGCCCATGCTATTGCGAGGATTTGCAACGCCGCCACGGACCGGAAGGCGCGTTTTACGGTGCCGATATCTGCGAAGCGGAGCACTAGGATAGGACAATTCCGGAGGAGGCACGATGGCAACGACGACGACTGCACGACTTCGAGGATCAGGGTTTCTCCGTACCGCGCGGAGCGGCTTGATCGGCGGGCTGTTCGCCGTCGTGGCGGCGATGGCTCAGGCGCAGGGCGTGTCGACCGAGGCGGGGCCGGAAGGGCCCGCCCAGACCGCGTACGCCCCGGCGAGCGGGAAGGGTCCGCTGGTCGTCGTCATTTCGGGACAGACCGGCCCCAATTCCTATCAACCCTATGCCGCCGAACTCGCGAAACTCGGCTACTACGCGGTCCTGCTCGACGGCAAGGACATCCTGAACCCCCAGCTCACCGGCGCCGCGGCGTTGAAGGCAACGATCGAGCGGGCGCAGAAATCGCCGGCCGTCGTCCCGGGCAAGGCTGCGGTGATCGGCTTCTCGCTGGGCGGGGGCGGGGCGCTCTACAACGCGACGCCGATGCAGGACCTCGTCTCGGTGGTGATCGCGTATTACCCCTACACCAAGTCCTGGGTGGACAAGATCAGCTGGTTCGTCAAGCGATTCCGGGTCCCGGTGCTGGTGATGGCGGCGCAGCGCGACCGCTACCAGAGCTGCTGCCTGGTCGAGACCGCGCAGGCGATGGAAGCGGCCGCCAGGGAAGCCGGCGTGAAATTCGAACTCGTCGTCTACCCGGAAGCCGACCACGGATTCAACCTGGAATCCGGTGCGCGCGGCGAGCCGATGCGCGCCTATCGTCGCGATGACGCTGCCGACGCGTGGCGGCGCACCGTCGAGAAGCTGAAGCAATACCAGCCGCTGGCCAATTGAGCCCCTGTGTGGAAGGCCGGATCCAGATGCGCGGAAGCGGTAATTCCCGCGGCAACATTCGCCTGGCTGGCGTGGCAAGCCCGCGGCCACGAGGCACTGCCGAGAAACACATGAGGCGATTGCGTGATCGCCAACCCTCGCCGACAATGCGCTCCTCATGACGCCCAGGAAGCAACCCAGGATGGCAAGAACGCTGCAGCCCAATGCGGGAACCCTTGCCGGTTTTCACGCCCGTCCGGAGCGCCTCGCGGCGGGCAAAGCGCTCCGCGAGCATGTCGCGCGGGAAAGCCACGCAGAGTGGAAGGCGCCGCGCCAGGGCCGGGATCCGGTCGAGATACTGGAAGCGTCGAACCGCGGACGGCTCGAGGACCTGGTGCCGATCCGCTACGGACGCATGGTCCGCAGTGCGTTCACCTTCCTGCGCGGCTCCGCGGCGCTGATGGCACGCGACCTCGCCACCACGCCTGCCACTGGCATCAACGTGCAGGCGTGCGGCGACTGCCATCTGCTGAACTTCGGCATGTTCGCAACGCCCGAGCGTAACCTCGTCTTCGACCTCAACGACTTCGACGAGACGCTTCCGGCACCCTGGGAATGGGACTTGAAGCGCCTGGTCGTGAGCTTCCAGATCGCGGCGCGGGACAATCGCCTGTCCGACGCCGCGGGTCAGCGCGCAGTCCTGGCGTGCGCGCGTGCCTATCGGGAGCATTTGCGCGAGTGCTCGAAAATGAGGCCACTGGAGGTCTGGTATCAGCGCCTGGACGCGGAGACGTTGATCGAGGCGGCACCCGACGAGAAGGCGAGAAGATTCCGGCAGCAGGTCGCCGACCGCGCGCGCGAACGCGTCCTCGAGAATCTGTTTCCCAAGATTACGACGCTGGTCGACGGACTCCACCGCATCGTCGACCAGCCGCCGATCCTGTTTCACGTTGCCGAGCCTGACTTCGAACAGCGTGTTCATGAGGCGGCGGCGGACTACCGCGACTCCTTGTCCGACGAGCGCCGCGTCCTGCTGGACCGCTACCGCCTGGAAGACATTGCGCTGAAAGTGGTGGGCATCGGCAGCGTCGGGACGCGCTGCTTTATCGGCTTGCTGTTCTCCGAAGACGGTCATCCGCTGATCCTGCAGTTCAAGGAGGCGGTCGGCTCCGTCCTCGAACCCTATGCCGGGAAGAGCGCCTACGCGAACCAGGGCCAGCGGGTCGTCGTGGGGCAGCGGCTGATGCAATCGTCCAGCGACATCTTCCTGGGTTGGGTGCGCGGCCGGCGCGGCCACGACTTCTACGTGCGGCAGTTGCGCGACATGAAGATGTCCCTGCCGGTGGAAGGGTTCAGCGCCGTGCAGTTCAAGCGCTACGCGAGTGTGTGCGGCTGGACTTTGGCGCGCGCCCATGCGAAATCGGGAGACGCCGCCACGATCAGCGGCTATCTGGGCAAAAGCGATACCTTTGACCGTGCGCTGGGCACATTCGCCTTGGCCTACGCCGACCAGACGCAGAAGGACCATGCGACGCTGGCAAAGGCCATAGGTTCCGGACGGGTCAAGGCTTTGGCGGAAGCATAGGCAAACTCAGCGCGGAACCTGCGCGCCCGCTTTTCGGCTGCGTGGCGTGCGGCGCCTTCCCGACCAGATAATTCACGCCGCGCAAGCCATGGCCGGCGCCGCCGGGTGCGTCGCGCAACCGTGACCAGCAACGCGTATAGTTGGATCTTCAATCAACGCAGGACTCTTGAGGGAACTTCGATAATGACATCCAAATTGATAGATAGTCCTTCGCGCCGCAACGCGTTGGGTATTCTGGCGGCGACAGCGCTGGCCGGGTGCGCTACGCAATCGGTTTCGCCGGCCGAGCCGGAGAGGCTGGTCGCCGATGCGCAAACGACGCTCAGCAATTTCATCCGCGACCCGGCCCAGACGTGGATCCAGGACAACCTCGGTCGGGCGAGGGCACTCCTGATCGCGCCGCAGGTCGTCAGGGCGGGCTTCATTTTCGGTGGCTCGGGCGGACGTGGCGTTCTGGTTGCGCGAGATGGGCGCGCCTGGGCGGGACCGGCGTTTTACAATCTGGCGACTGCCAGCGTGGGCTTCCAGGCGGGCATCGACGTGTCCGAGGTCATCATCGTCGTGATGACCGACAGGGGATTCAATTCGCTGCTGTCGACCTCCTTCAAGGTCGGCGGCGACGCAAGCGTTGCCGCGGGTCCGGTGGGCGCCGGAGCGGGGTCCACGGTCACGGCGGACCTGATTACGTTCACGCGCGCGAGGGGCGTGTTCGGAGGTCTCAATCTCGATGGCACGGTTGTGAGTACCAATGTCCCCTGGAACGACGCGTTTTTCGGTGGGAGCAATCTGCTTCCGCCGGACATCCTGATCCGCAGGACGGCGACAAGTCCCAAGGCCACTTCCTTCCTGGCCGATGTCGCGAAGGCGACGAAATAGTCCGGGTCGAAGCTGTCCAGGGATCCTGGCCCGGCACCGGAGCCGCGGTGAGCAGGATCGACGCGCACAACCCGGTGCGCGCCGAAGCAAATTGAAGAGCACGTTGTCGATCGGATAGAATGCGCTGCCGCCGAGCACGGCGGCAGCGATTCATCGGCTCGAGTGGACACAGAAAGCGACGTCAGTCCGGCAGCGGCAGGCAGTTGGCGGGACCACACTCCGTGAGGCGGCGGCACGCCCCTGACGAACCAAGAGATTGCAGAGAGCAACACCAGCCTTCGAGGAATATCGTGCATACGTCCATCATGAAAACGCTGCTGTACTTCGTGGCTGTGCTCGTCCTGGCGCTGCCAGCGCATGCGCTCGCGCAATCCGCCGATAAGCCGTTCTCGAACGAGCAGCTCGATCAGATGACGGCGCAGATCGCGCTGTACCCTGATTCGTTGCTGGCCCAGCTGCTGATGGCCACGACCTATCCGGAGGATTTCGCCGCGGCGGCCGCATGGTCGAGGGCGCATCCGGACGCCAAGGGCGACGACGCGGTGAAGATGGTCGAGAACGAGCCCTGGGACCCCTCGGTCGCCTCGCTGGTCGCGTTTCCCGAAGTGCTCGTCACCCTCGGCGGGCAGCCGGACTGGGTGCGCAACATCGGCGACGCGTTCCTCGCGCAACCCGACGACGTGATGAACTCCGTGCAGCGGCTCCGCCAGAAGGCGCAGGCCGCGGGCAATCTCAAGTCCAACGAACAGGTCAAGGTGTCGATGCAGGCGCCGGAGCCTGCGCCGCCGTCGGCCACGCAGACGATAGTCGTCCAGCAGTCGGCGCCGCCGCCGCAGATCATCGTGATCGAGCCGGCGCAGCCGTCGGTGGTCTTCGTGCCGTCGTTCAACCCGACGGTCGTGTACGGACCGTGGCCGTGGGTGGCGTACCCGCCTTTCTTCTTCCCGCCGCCGCCCGGCTTCTGGTGGTCGCGGCCCATCGCGACCGGCATCGCGTGGGGAGTCGGCATCGGCGTGACCAACGCGCTGTGGGGCGGCGTTCGCTGGGGCGGGGGCTGGGGCCACAACAGCGTCAACATCAACGTCAACAACTTCAACAACATCAACGTCAACCGCCGCATCGACGTCAACAATCGGACGGCGAACTGGAACCACAATCCCGACCGGCGCGGCAACACGCCGTACCGCGGTGGCGATGCGACGCGCCGGAACCTCGAGAACCGGCGCGATGCCGGCAACCGCGAGCAGTACCGCGGCAGGGACGCCAGCCGTGAGGCCAGTCGCGATCGCGCCAACCAGGCGATGCAGAACCGCGGCATCGACGCCGGCAGTGGAACGGCGCGCGAACGCGCGCAGAGCGTGGATCGAAGCGCCGTGCAGAACAGGGCGCAGAACGTCGACCGCAGCGCCGTGCAGAACCGTGCCCAGAACGTCGACCGCAGCGCCGTGCAAGACCGGGCGCAGAACATCGACCGGAGTGCGGTGCAGAACCGTGCCCAGAACGTCGACCGCAGCGCCGTGCAGGACCGGGCGCAGAACATCGACCGGAGTGCCGCGCAGAGCCGCGCGCAGAACATGGACCGCGACGCGGCGCGCCAGCGTGCCCAGTCCTCGAGCCGCGAGAATGCGCTGCGGGGTGCCAACAGCCCGCAGGCAGGCGCCCAGATGGATCGCGGCAGGGCGAGCCAGGCCGCGGCGCAACGTTCCGGCGGTGGCGGTGGTGGTGCTGCGCGTCCGGCGGCCGGCGGCGGTGGCGCGCGTCCGGCGGCGGGCGGCGGCGGTGCGCCCATCCGGTGGCGGGTGGTGGTGGCGGCGGCGGTGGCGGCGGCGGCGGACGGGGACGTTGAGATGGAGCGCACGAACATGACGAATTTCAAGCACATTCTGAAGATCGCTGCGGTGGCGGCATCGCTCGCGCTCGCGCCGTCCGCCTTCGCGCAGAACGCCTATCCGACGCCCGAGGCCGCCGCGGAGGCTCTGGTCGACGGCATCGCGCGGCACGACCGCGACGCCATCAAGGCGGTGGCCGGTTCCGATTTCGAAAGGTACTTCCCCTCCAGCAAGACGGATCCGGAGGACGTCACCGACTTTCTCGCGGCGTGGGCGCGCGGACACGCAATCGTGCCGGCGGGCAGCGACAAGGCGTTTCTCGGCGTGGGTAAGAACGGCTGGACGCTGCCGGTTCCGATCGTGAAGACCGCGGCGGGCTGGCGTTTCGACACCAAGGGGGCGCCGGAGGAAATGCGCATCCGTCGCATCGGTCGCAACGAGCTTGCCGCGATCCAGGCGGCGCTCGCCTACACGGACGCGCAGAAGGAGTACCGCCAGAGCGACTGGAACGGCGACGGCGTCCTCGAGTACGCGACGCGACCGCTGTCCTCGCCGGGCAAGCGCGACGGCCTGTACTGGGCGTCGCTGCCCGGCGAGCCGGAGAGCCCGCTCGGTGCGGAGTTCGCGGACGCGAAAGTCGGCCAGCCGTACCACGGGTACCTGTACAAGATCCTCACGGCGCAAGGGAAGAACGCGCCGGGCGGGGCGAAGAGCTACATCAAGAACGGCCGGATGACCGAAGGCTATGCGCTCGTCGCGTGGCCGGCGAAATACGACGACACCGGCGTAATGACGTTCATCGTCAACCAGGACGGGATCGTGTACCAGAAGAGCCTCGGACCGAACACCGATGCCGCCGCCCGGGCGATGAAGACGTACGACCCGGACGCGAGCTGGCAAAAGGCGTCGCCCAATGCACCGTAGAAGGTGAGCGCAGGCCGCCAGGCCTCGCGTGCGCGGCAAGGGGCGTTTGCAACCTTCACCCACCTGTTCGGGCTGCGGCCCGTCGTGCGGAAGAAGGACTTCGGGCGATGACAGAAGAAGTATCCAAGTCCAAGCTCTTCCTGGCTCGACTGGTGGTCGTGCTGATGGTGGCCTTCGTCGTCGTCGGTTTGGCGCAGTACGGCTTCTCGGCGGAGGTTCGCGCGCGCATCTGGCAAAACCTGCTTGAGCGTGCGAGCGGTCCGATGACCTTTCGCTTCATCCTGCAGCCCATCATGGCGACGATTGCCGCCTTCTTCGATGGCGTCAAGGACGCCCGGTCGGGACGCGCTCCCTTTCTGGAGACGGTTCTCACCAACCCCGCGAAGCGCGCAGGTCGCCTGCAGGAAGCGGTGATCGCCACCGCGCGCATCATTCTGCTGGGCCTCGTCATGGACGCGATCTATCAATTCATCGAGTTCGAGACCTTTCATCCCGCCGAGGCAGTGATCATCGCACTGCTGCTCGCCTTCGTGCCCTATGTGGCGCTGCGCGGGATCATTTCGCGGATCGCGCGCTGGTGGATCGGCCGCCAATCCGCGGGCGCAAGCCGGTGATCCGGTGGATGTCCGGCCAACGATGACCAAGCCGGCACGAATGGAACAGCTTCGGGACGCCGTGCAGCGCCTGAAGCCCGAGCGCAGCCATCTCGCGTCCGACCTGGTCGCCGCGCTCACCTTCGCGGTGGTCAACGTGCCGCAGGCGATGGGCCATGCGCTGCTGGCCACGGTCAATCCGGTGCTGGGCATCTTTACGCTGATGGTCGCCGTGCCCGTCGGCGCCATCTTCAGCAGCTCGGTCTTCATGAACGTGTCCAGCACCGCGGCGCTGGCCGTGGCCGCCGGCGTCGTGCTGGCGGAGTTTCCCGCCGGCCAGAGGGCCGAGGCGCTGATCGTGCTGGTGCTGCTGGTGGGCGTGATCCAGTTGCTGGCGGGCCTGTTCCGGCTGGGTTTCCTGATCCGTTTCGTCTCCAACGCGGTGATGACCGGCTTTCTCAACGGCGTGGCCGTGCTGATCATCCTGGGCCAGTTGAGCGACCTGACGGGCTACCAGAGCAGATTCTCGAACCGCGTGGCCCAGGCGCTGGACCTGCTGCTGCGCATCGGCCAGATCAACCTGCAGGCCACGACCATCGGCGTGTTCACGCTGGCGCTGATCGTGGGGCTGCTGTGGCTCAAGGCCTTGCAGCGTTTTGCCTTCATCATCGCCATTGCTGTGGCGACGGTCGCTGTTGGCGGTGCTGAGCCTGCCGGCGCTGCCCTCGGCCGCCTAACTTCGCCGCGGTCCCGACGGTCGGCGACATTTCGGCCATCCCGCGTGAGCTGCCCCAATTCGCATGCTGCCCGCAGCTGTCGCTGGTCCTGTCGCTGCTGGCTGCCGGCCTTGTCCATCGCCATCATCGGCCTGGTCCAGGGCGCAGGCGTCAGCCAGGGCACGCCCAACCCCGACGGACGCTACCCGGACGTGTCGCGCGACTTCCTGGGCCAGGGTGCTGCCAACATCGCCACCAGCCTGGCCGGCGGAATTCCGGCCGGCGGCTCGGTCTCGGGCACGGCGCTGATCATGGGCGCCGGCGGCCAGATCGCGCTGGGGCAACATCTTCGTCGGGCTGTTCGTGGCCCTGATCGTGCTGCTGGCCGGGCCGCTGGTGGAGCGGGTGCCCATGCCCGCGCTGGCCGCGTTGCTGATCGTCGCGGGGTTCCAGGGCCTGCGCGTGGAACAGGCCGTGATGGCCTGGAAGACCGGCCGGATCTCGCGGGCGGTCATGCTCGTCACCTTTGTCGCCACGTTGGTCGGTGCCTCTGCAATTCGCGGTCCTGTTCGGCATGGCGCTCAGCATCGTGCTGCACGTCTTTCGCCAATCGAACAAAGTCGTCGTCACCCAATGGGTGCTGCAACCGGAAGGCTTTCCGCTCGAGCGGCCACCGCCGGCACAGTTGCCCAGCCACCAGTTCACCCTGTTGCATGTCTATGGCAGCCTGTTCTTTGCCGCGGCCAAGAGCATGGAAGAGTTGCTGCCGCAAGTGGGCAACGCCACGCACGCCGTGGTTGCGATCAACCTGCGCGGCAAGAGCGAGATCGGGAGCACGTTCATGACCGTGTTGCAGCGCTACAGCGAGGCGCTGCAGAAGCACGAGAGCAAGCTGATGCTGGTCGGCGTCGATCCGGTCGTTCGCGATCAGCTCGCCAAGACCGGCATGCTCGAGGTTCTTGGCGAGGAGAACGTCTTCGTGGCCACGCCGCAGACTGGGTGCGGCCCTCAACCAGGCCGTGGCGGCGGCCACCGCCTGGCTCGACAAGCACGCCGCCGGGCATGGCAAGGTAGAGCGACGATGAGTGACGAACAAGCCAGCGAACATTCCCGCCGGTTCGACGTTCACGTGACCGCGGAAAGCCATTTTGCCTGGCTGCGCACGCGGCTTGCGGTCGAGCGCACGATGATGGCGTACATGCGCACGGCCGTCTCGCTGATCGGCTTCGGTTTCGGACTTTTCCAGTTTTTCTACAAGTTCCAGAATGCACCCGAGGTCGGCAGCGTCCAATTTCCGAATGCGGCGTGGTTGCTGGGCCTGGCGCTGATCTTTGGTGGCGTCATGGCGGCAGTGTTTTCGGTCCTGGAGTACCGGTGGACGTTGCATTACCTGTGGAGCGACGGTTTCGCGGCCGTCGCGGGCGTGACCAGGAAGGGCAAGAACACACCGCTCTATGCCGTTTCGTTCGTGATCATCCTGGTCGGCGTGTTCGCCTTCTTTGCCGTGCTGTTGCGATTGGTGTAGCGGCTTTACCGCATCGACCGATCCGATCCCGCATCCAATATCCAACGGAACCAGACCTTGTCCGCCGAAGCCAATCCTGCCGTGATGTCCCCGCCGCTGCCCGCGAACGGCCCGCCGGGTTTCCACCTGCTGGCCAAGCCGAGCGGGTCGACCTGCAACATCGATTGCACGTACTGCTTTTTCCTGTCCAAGGAAGCGCTGTACCCGAACGACAGGAGCCGCATGTCCGAGGCCACGCTCGAGGCCTACATCCGCCAGTTGCTCGAGTCGCACCGCGCACCACAGGTGACGGTGGCATGGCAGGGCGGCGAGCCCACGCTGATGAAGCTCGACTTCTTTCGCCGCGCGATGGAATTGGTCGAGAAGCATCGCCGGCCCGGGCAGGTCGTGCAGCACACGTTCCAGACCAACGGCCTGCTCATCGACGACGACTGGTGCGTGTTCTTCAAGCAGCACGACTTCCTCGTGGGCCTGAGCGTCGACGGCCCGCGCGAGCTGCACGACACCTACCGCGTCGACCGCCGCGGGCAGGGCACCTTCGACCTGGTGATGCGCGGCTGGCGATACCTGCGCAAGCACGAGGTCGACTTCAACATCCTGTGCACCGTCAACGCCGCCAACCAGCACCATGGCCGCGCCGTCTATCGCTTCTTCCGCGACGAGCTCCATGCGAAGTGGGTGCAATTCATCCCGATCATCGAGCGCGCCACCGAACAGACGATCCAGATCGCCAACAAGGGCTGGAGCGAGCAGGCCGGCAAGAAGCGCCTGCTCTATACGCAGACCGGCAACCTGGTCACCGAGCGCACGGTGGGCCCCGAGCAGTACGGCCGCTTCCTCATCGACATCTTCGAGGAGTGGGTGCGCCACGACGTGGGCGAAGTGTTCGTGCAGCTCTTCGACGTCACGCTGGAGGCCTTCTTCGGCCGCCACCTGCTGTGCATCCATGCGCCCACCTGCGGCTACGGCCCGGCGCTGGAGCACAACGGCGATCTTTACTCCTGCGATCACTTCGTCGAGCCCAAATACAAGCTCGGCAACATCCACGAGACGCACATGCTCGCACTGGTGGCGTCCGCGGAGCAGCGCAAGTTCGGCCAGGACAAGCAGGACACGCTGACGGCGCAGTGCCGGGGCTGCAAGGTCCGCAACTGGTGCAACGGCGGCTGCCCGAAGGACCGGTTCGCGCTGTCGCGCGACGGTGAACCGGGCCAGAACTACCTGTGCCCGGGCCTCGAGCTCTTCTTCACGCATACCGGACCGACCTTCAACGTCATGGTGCAACTGCTGCGGCAGAGCCGCCCGCCCGCCGACGTGATGGCGTGGATCGCCGGCGAGGATGCCAAGGCGCGGCGCTTATCAGCCCTGCCCCTGCGGCAGCGGCAGGAAATTCCGCTTTTGCCACGGCGACAACGCGCCGGGTTCGCCCTTCAGCGGGGTCGACCGCGCAACGGTGCCGTGAAGACGGACATTGCTTTTTTGGAACCGGGTGGCTCGAAGCCGATCCGGAATTTGTGCAACGACTGAAAGGAAGAGACCATGGCAACGAAAAAACCCAACATCCTGATCCTCTGGGGCGACGACGTGGGCTGGTGGAACATCAGCTACAACAGCCGCGGCCAGATGGGCTACCGCACGCCCAACATCGACCGCGTCGCCAACGAGGGCGTGGCCTTCACCGACTACTACGCGCAGCAGAGCTGCACGGCGGGCCGCGCCGCGTTCATGACCGGCCAGAACCCGATCCGCACCGGGCTGACCAAGGTGGGCATGCCCGGCGCCACCAACGGCCTGCAGAAGGAAGACCCGACCATCGCCGAGCTGCTCAAGCCCCTGGGCTACGCCACCGGCCAGTTCGGCAAGAACCACTTCGGCGACCGCGACGAGCACCTGCCCACGATGCACGGCTTCGACGAGTTCTTCGGCAACCTGTACCACCTGAACGCCGAGGAAGAGCCCGAGGACCCCGACTACCCGAAGAACCCGGAGTTCAAGAAGAGGTTCGGGCCGCGCGGCGTGCTGCATTGCAAGGCCGACGGCAAGGGCGGGCAGACGGTCGAGGACACCGGGCCGCTGACGATCAAGCGCATGGAGACCATCGACGACGAGGTGACCGAGCGCGCGCTGCGCTTCATCGACGAGGCGCACAAGGCCAAGACGCCGTTCTTCCTCTGGTACAACACGACGGCGATGCACTTCCGCACCCACTGCGCCGAGAAGCACAAGGGCAAGAGCGGCGGCCAGGGCGACTACAACGACGTGATGGTGGCGCACGACGAGAACGTCGGCATGATGCTGGACAAGCTCGACGCGCTGGGCATCGCCGACGACACCATCGTCATGTACTCCACCGACAACGGCGTGCACTACAACACCTGGCCGGATGCCGGCATCACGCCGTTCCGCTCCGAGAAGAACACCAACTGGGAAGGCGGCTGGCGCGTGCCGTGCTTCGTGCGCTGGCCGGGCAAGTTCAAGGCCGGCACGGTGCTCAACGGCATCGTCACCCACCAGGACTGGATGGCGACCTTCCTCGCCGCCGCCGGCGAGCCGGACATCAAGGAAAAGCTTCTCAAGGGCCACAAGGCCGGCAAGAAGACCTTCAAGGTCCACCTCGACGGCTTCAACATGCTGCCCTACCTGAAGGGCGAGGTGAAGGACAGCCCGCGGCAATTCCTTCTTCTACATCAGCGACGACGGCGACATCCTGGCGATCCGCATGCAGGACTGGAAGGTGGTGCTGATGGAGCAGCGCGCCAAGCAACTGGCGTGCTGGATGGAGCCGTTCGTGAAGTTGCGGATCCCGAAGCTCTTCAATCTGCGGCGCGACCCGTTCGAGCGGGCCGACGAGAACTCGAACACCTACTACGACTGGATGATCTCCCATGCCTACATCATCTACATGATGCAGGGCGTGGTCGCCAGCCAGATCGAGAACTTCGTGAAGTTCCCGCCGCGGCAGAAGCCGGCCTCGTTCAACCTGGATGCCGTGATGCGCGACCTGGAAGCAGCCAGCGGCGGCGGCACATTGACCTGCCCGCCCCATCGGCCGCAGCGATGGGGCCGCGTCCTGCCGTCCGGCCGGGCGCGCTGATTCAGCAGACCCGGGCGCCGATCGATCGGTCGCCCGGGTCTTTTCCCGTGCGCTCAGAGTGCATGTCAACACACCCTGGGAGACTGCCTTGAAGAAAGACTCACCTACCGAAGTCCTGCCCGGTCTGCTGTCGTCCGCAGACGCGGCCTTCGCCGCCGACCCTCTTCCCTCCTGGAACGACGGGCCGGCAAAGCAGAGTATCTTCAGCTTCGTCGACAAGGTGACAACGGAAGGCTCGCCATCCTTTGTCCCCGTCCCCGAACGAATCGCCACCTTCGACAACGACGGGACGCTCTGGTGCGAGCAGCCGGCGCCCGTCCAGGCGTATTTCGCGCTCGACCGTGTGAAGGCGCTGGCCTCGCAGCACCCCGAGTGGGAGACCCAGGAGCCGTTCGCCTCGCTGCTCAAGGGGGATCTGAGGGCCGCTCTCGCCGGCGGTGACCACGAGCTTCTCGAAATCGTCATGGCCACCCACGCGGGAATGAGCACCGAGGAGTTCGGGCGGATCGTGGAGGACTGGATCGCCACCGCGAGGCATCCGGACAGACGGCAAGCTCTTCACCGAAATGACCTATGCGCCGATGCTCGAACTGCTCGCTTACCTGCGCGCCAACGGGTTCAGGAACTACATCGTCACGGGCGGCGGCATCGAGTTCGTGCGCCAATGGGGCGAGCGCGTCTACGGCGTCACACCCGAGCAGGTCATTGGCAGCAGCATCAAGACCCGGTTCGAGCTGCGCGACGGAAAGCCGGTTCTCATGCGCCTGCCGCACTTGAACTTCAATAACGACAAGGCCGGCAAGCCGGTCACCATCCACCAGCATATCGGCCGCGCGCCCCTTGCAGCTTTCGGCAACTCCGTCGGCGACCAGCACATGCTGGAATACACGCAGGGCGGTAGCGGCGTGCGCTTCGGGCTGCTCGTCCTGCACGATGACGCAGCGCGTGAATACGCCTACGGCCCGGTGCTGGGCATGGCCACGCCGCCGATCGGGGCCTTCACGCCGGCCCTCTACGAGCAGGCCAAGGGGGCCGGTTGGACCGTGGTCAGCATGAAGAACGATTGGAAGCAGGTCTTCCCTTTCGAGCCCGGTCCGGTCACCGCCATCAACATCCTGCTGGAGCCTGACGCCACGATGCTTCAGCGTGCCGAAGCGAACAACGCGCGGCTGCTCAAGGTTTTCCCGCGAGGTTTCGCGCTGGATGCGAGGCATCGTCCGCACGTCACGCTTTTGCAGCGCTTCGTTCGCACGGCCGACCTCGACAAGATCTATGCCGCAGCGGGGAAGGTTTTGGCCGGCGCCGATGTGCCCGGCTTGCGGATGGAGGCATTCAGGTACTACTACATCCCGAGCGGCAGCGTGGGACTGGCTGGCATTGTCGCCAGGCCGAGTCCTGAACTGCGCGAGCTGCAGCGGGCATTGATCGATGCCGTGGCTCCGTTCGCGGTGGCAACCGGAGGCTCGGCCGCCTTCGCCACCACGCCGGATGATCCCGTCATCGACCCGCTGCTGATCGACTATGTGTCGACGTTTGTGCAGAAGTCAGCCGGCGAACAATTCAGTCCGCACGTGACCACGGGCATTGCGCCGCGTGAATACCTCGACCCGATGCTGGCCGAGCCGTTTGAGTCGTTCACATTCTCGCCGGCAGGCGCAGCCGTCTACCAGTTGGGCCAGTTCGGCACCGCCGCGAGGAAACTCCATGGCTTTGGCTTGACGCGCTGAGGCGGCGTCGCCGCGGAGTCAAACTGAGCGCAAGTCGAAGGGCGCCTCCCTACCCGTCGACGACCTGGACCGCTACCGCCTGTCGTGGACGGCGGCGCGCTACCTCAGGCGGCGCGGTCGCAAGCGGCGTGATGTCCGATCATCGAGCGACTGCTAGCCTCGCAACCTGAACATCCAATCCAGGGCGAGCTTCGCGCGCTTTCCGTAGGGCGGCTGCAGCGCCGCCTGGATCGACGAGAAGCGCGCCTGGCGAAAGACCGGCCGGAGCTTCGAGAAGGTCAGGAAGCCCTCGTAGCCATGGTAGTGCCCCATGCCGCTCGCGCCGACGCCGCCGAACGGCAGGTCGTGCTGCCCCACCTGCACGATCGCCTCATTCACGCCGACGCTGCCCGAGAGAACCTCGGTGATGTACCGCTGGGCGAGTCGCTTGTCGTTGGTGAACGGATAGAACGCGAGCGGGCGGTCGTGACCGTTGACGTAAGCGATGACCTCTTCGGCCTCGCGATACGGTTTGACCGGCAAGAACGGCCCGAAGATCTCCTCCTTCATGATCGTCATCTCGTCGCTCACCCCGAGAACGATGTGCGGGGCGAGCTTGCGGCGACGGGCATCGAGCTGCTGGTCCGGCGCCAGGTTGATGACGGTCGCTCCGCGCGCCTTCGCATCCTCGAGCGTCGCGACGAGCCGATCGTACGCAGGCTGATCGATGATCGTGGTGTAGTCCGGGCCGTTCAGATCGGGATATCGCTCTGCGACGAGCCGCTTCGCATGCGCGACGAACGCGTCGATGCTCCCTTCGGGCAAGAACAGGTAATCCACGTTGACGCACACCTGGCCGGCGTTGATGCACTTGGCCCAGAGGATGCGCTGGGCGGCGGTCGCGAGCGGAAAGTCGGGCGCGACCACCGCCGGGGCCTTGCCGCCGAGCTCGAGCGTCACCGGACAAAGGTTCGCCGCCGCGGAAGCCATGACGGCGCGTCCGACGCCGCTCGAGCCGGTGAAGATCATGTGGTCGAACGGAAGCTTCGAGAACTCCGGGCCGCGTCCGAGGTCTTCGAAGAACGCGACCTTCTCGGTCGGCAAGTAGCGCGGAAAGACCTCGATCAGGAGGCGCGCGAGGTGGACGGATCGATCCGACATCTTCACCATGGCGTGGTTGCCGGCGGCGAGGATGTCGACGAGCGGACCGAACGAGAGCTGGATCGGGAAGTTCCAAGGAACGAGCACGCCCACCACCCCGAGAGGCTGGGGGACGACGTGGTTCCTCGCGCCGGGAAAGACGAGTCGGTCGACCGATCGGCGCTGTGAACGCATCCACTTCGCGATATGCCGTGTAGCGTCGCGGATGCCCTGGCGCACCGGGAAGAGCTCGAGCAGGCGCGTCTCGGTCGCCGGTCGCACGCCGAAGTCGGCGTCGATGGCCTCGATGATCGCCGCCTCGTTCTCCTGGAGGAACCGGTGCAGCGCCGCGAGGTGGCCTTTGCGCTGCTCAAGGTCGGGGTACGGATCGGCTCGATGGGCCGCGCGCTGCTGTTCGAGGCACTGGGCAAGGGTGAGGGCAGACGACTCCATGGCTCAGACCTCCTCCTTCCCGGGCCTTGCTCCGACCGCGCGTGCGCGATGATCCGTCGCCGCGACCACGGCTCGGCCAGCCGCGCGCCGCACGACGGTCGTGCAGTCGGCGGCCGACATGTACGCCGGCACCGGGTAGGTCCCGTGCGCCTCCGCCAGCGCACGCCGCACGATCTCGGGGATGTCTGCGTCGGCGATCTGCTCGATCGTTGGCGGGATGCCGACGCACGCGTTCAGCTGTCGGATCGCGACGACGAGACTCATCGCGAGGGACCGGGGGTCCTCGCCGTCTCGCCCGAGCCCGCATGCGCGCGCGAGCTCCGCCATCCGCGGGGCGGCGCCGTCCACGTAGAAGTCGAGCACGTACGGGAGCAGGATCGCGTTCAGGTACCCGTGCGGGAGGTGGTAGAGCGGGCCGAGTTGGTGGGCGATCGCGTGGACGTAGCCGACGCTCGCCCTGGTGAAGGCGAGGCCAGCGAGGCAGGACGCGACGGCAAGGCTCTGCCGGGCGGCGATGTCGCGACCGTCCTCGAAAGCCCGGGGCAGATCGCGAAAGATCGCGCGCGCCGCGGCCAAGGACAGGGCTCGCGTCGCCGGTGTGGCGAGCGTCGAGAGGTGGGACTCGATCGCATGCGTGAGCGCGTCCATACCCGTGGCTGCGGTCACGTGCGGCGGCAGGCCGACCATGAGGTTCGGATCGAGCGCGATCGCCGCTGGAACGAGCTTGTTGTCGACGATGGCGAACTTCCGCCCGGCCCCCGGATCGGAGACGACGGAAGCGACGGTCACCTCCGAGCCGCTGCCCGCCGTCGTCGGAACCGCGAAGAACGGCACGACGGGGGCGCGGACCTTGAAGTAGCCATCGAGGTCCTGCGGACGACGGCCGCTCGCGTAGCATGCGATCATGGCCTTCGCGGCGTCGATCGGCGAGCCGCCGCCGACCGCAAGCACCGCTGTCGCCCCCGACGCCCGGAGCTGCTCGATCCCCGCCATGATGATGCCGATGGTCGGATCGGGCTCGACCTCCGAGAACACCGTCACCGCGAGGCCCGCCTCCTTCAACGCGTTCAACACCGGGGCGACGACCCCGAGCTTCACGAGCACGCCATCGGTCACGACGAGGACGGACCGAGCGCCGCGATCGGCGATCAATCGGGCGAGCTCGACCGACGAGCCCGGCCCGGTCAGCATGAACGGCGTCGGCGCAGGCGCGAGGCGAGCCGCGACGCCGAGGGCGCGAATGCGGAGACGTGCGAACAGATGCGTCATGTGATCGACTTGCTTCCTCTTGTCCGGTGTCACCAAAGTGGGTAACCAATTTGAATCGGCTCTCGAGGAGCATCGCTGACGCCGGGTGCGGCCTTGATCGCGGTTTCTGGGCCGGCATGCG
>CAVPXB010000004.1:0-151263 GCA_963709525.1 uncultured beta proteobacterium | reverse complement strand
GTACAGGGCCAGCGCGGCGTAACTGCTGTCGAGCAGCGCGGCGGTGAGCATCGTCGCCAGCGAGACGTTGCCCATGATGTTGGAACCCGCCGACACGAGCAGCACGGCGCAGGCAACCCAGGCGAGAGCGGCCAGGGCCCGTCCCTTTTTCGGCCGCGCTGCGTCCGCGGCGCCGCGCCGGGTGAGCAGGATGTTCCACGCCAGCGTCAGCAACATGACCAGGTTCAGGGCGAGCAGGAAGCCACGGTACAGCAGCTGATTGCCCAGCAGCAGCGAGGCCACCACGTTCACGAAATAGAACACCGCGCTGAGGTAGGCCCAGGGGCCGACGAGGGCCAGCACGCGCCGCTGGACCAGCGCGAGCACGGGTACCCAGGCGAGCAGCATCACCGCTTCCTGGCGAACACCGGGCCCCTGGATGTCGTACGCGACGGCACCGAGGAGGACGAGCAGCAGCCAGGCCGCCCAGGGCCGCGACAGCGCCCGCATCGACGGTTCGCTCGCCTCCCCGGCGGCTACCAGCAGCCGGGCGCGGCGCCTGAGCCAGACCATGACCGGCAACAGCAGCACGGCGCCGATCGCGAGTGCCGGCAGCCAGCGCGCATTCGCGGCGTCGTAGTCGCTCGCGAACGCACGCTCGATCTCGAGGCTCCGGTTGAACCCGACGCTCACCGGCTCGAGCGACTCGGCTTCGCCGAGGGCGAGCCACAATGGCGGCGTGTCCATGGCCACCAGTCGTCGGTCCTGATCCTCGACCATGTGCGACACCGCGGCGACGCCCTGTTGAACCTGAGTCGCCAACGCGCTGCCCGTACGTCCGAGATCGAGCAGCTTGGTCAGGGGCGCCGAGACAAGCTTTTCCGCTTCGTCGATCCTGGCGATCAACTCGTCGACGCGCTCCAGCAGCGCGGGAGCCCGACCGGGGTCTGGCCGGTCGCCTGCCAGATCGCGCGACGATCCGCGAGGTCGGCCATGTCCTCGGACTTCGCGTTGATCGAGCGGGCCAGTTCCGCCCGCGTCTGCGCGACGGCCCGCTCGTAGAGCAGCCAGTGGCGTTGCAGGCTCTCGAGCCGGCGCACCGACAGCAAGGCGAGATCGCTCTTGTTGGACCGCTCCACGAGTTGCCGGATGGCGGCGGACTGGCGCGCAAACGCCTGCTCGTAGCGCCGAGCCACGTCGGGAACCTCGGCCCGGCGCGTGATCGCCTGGATGTACTGCTCGTCGGCGTCGGCACGGGCCGGGATATCGGCCGATCGATGGGCCTGCCTGTGCCGCGGCCTCGGTCGGTGCGGGATGGGTGTCGGCGCCGGCGGTCGGGGACTGGGCCCAGACGGGTGCGGGTGCGCCCCCAACACAAGCGCACAGCAGCAGCGCGACGGCGGCAAGCCACCCGAGGTTGGTTCTGACGCTCACTGGCGTTGATCCCGGTTCATGACGATTTGCGCCGATAGGCACCGGCGGCGCAGTTTGGCGTCGATCGACACGCATTCACGCGGATTCTACATGTGGATGCATGAACTGATCCCGACGGCGCCCGCCAAGCTCCAATTGCCCTTATATTGCGTCCTTGTGGCCGGTTCGACGTGACCGCGATCCAGGCGCTTCGGCGCAACGGGAGACGATGCAAATGGGTATCAAGAGGGTCTTGAAGTGGGTGCTGATCGGGGTCGTGGTGGCCGGCGCGGCCATGCTCGCGCTGCGCTCGTATCGGGCATTGAGCGGCCCCGCGCTGCAGCCCTGGCACACCTTCGTGCCGGCCGAGCTGCACCAGAGCGACCTCGACGGCGCCGACTGGGCCCGTTATCTCGCGCAGGAAGGGGCCATCTTCGAAAGCGTTCGCGCCGAGGTCAGCCAGAAGCTCGATCCGGACGCGCGCGTGCCGATCAACCGCTACTTCACGGAAAGCCCGGTCTATCCGGCGCGCTTCGCCCAGGACTGGAACCGATCGTATGTGATGGAACCCGACGGCAAGCCGATCGGGGCCGTGGTGCTGCTGCACGGGCTGACGGACTCGCCGTACAGCTTGCGGCACGTCGCGAAGCTCTACCGCGATCGCGGCTTCGTCGCGATCGGCGTCCGCCTGCCGGGGCACGGCACCGTGCCGGCCGGCCTGACCAACGTGCGCTGGGAAGATTGGATGGCCGCCACGCGGCTTGCCATCCGCGAGGCACGCCGGCGTGCGCCCGCCCCAGGGCCGCTGCACCTGGTCGGGTTTTCGAATGGCGGCGCGCTCGCAATGAAATACGCGCTCGAAGTGATCGAGGATCCGAAGCTGCCCCGGGCCGACCGCATCGTACTGATCACGCCGATGATCGGGATCACGCGCTTTGCGCGCTTTGCCGGCCTGGCGGGCCTCCCCGCGGTGCTGCCGCCGTTCGCGAACGCGGCCTGGCTCAGCGTCGTGCCGGAGTTCAATCCGTTCAAGTACAACTCGTTCCCGGTCAACGGCGCCCGCCAGTCGTATCGGATGACCGATGCGCTGCAAACCCAGATCCAGCGCCTCGCGCGCGCCGGTCAGCTCGGAACCCTGCCGCCGGTTCTGACCTTCCAGTCGGTGGTCGATTTCACCGTCAGCACGCCGGCGATCCTGACGGCGCTGTATTCGCTGCTGCCCGACAATGGCAGCGAGATCGTTCTCTTCGACGTCAACCGCACGGTGAAATTCGGCCCGCTGCTGCGCCCCTCCGCCTATGTCGCGCTCGATCGGCTTGACGCCGACGTCCCCGCAGCCGTATCGCTTCACGTCGATCGTGAACGCGAGTGAAGACAGCGACGCCACGGTCGAGCGCAGCATCGCCCCGGGCCAGTTGCAAACCGCGGACCGCGCGCTGAACCTGCCCTATCCGCCCGGCGTCTTTTCGCTGTCGCACCTGGCGATCCCGATTCCCATGGACGACCCGCTGTATGGGCTGAAGCCCGACCCGAAGGCGCGGCCCGAGTTCGGCTTCAGTCTCGGCGCCATGGCCGCACGCGGCGAGCGCGGCACGCTGGTGGTCGACCAGGATTTCCTGACACGCCTTCCCTCCAATCCGTTCTTCCCGTATCTGCTCGAACGGGTCGACGACGGCATCAATCGACCCTCGGGCCCGACGGGACGCAATCTCGCCGCAACCCCATCGCCAGGCATCCCGGTGCGCCTCGAAGCCCTGCTGTCCACGTTCCTCCCTGACGATCTGGAGTCCCAATCGTTCGCCGGCCCTTAGTCGGGGCGCTCGACGGATGCGACTCGCGCGCGGCAAGACCGCGGAGCGCTTTGGTAGTATTGCCGAACGAAACTTCATCCGGCGTCAGTCTCGGGCACTTTCGCCCACACCCATACCAACCACCAAAGGAAGAACCGCCATGAGCAATTTCTGGGATGTCATGCTGTTGATTCTGTCGAGCTTTGTCTTCATGGCCTACCTCATCGTCCTCTTCCAGGTGGTCGTCGACCTGTTCCGCGATTCCTCGCTCGGGGGCGGCTCACGGGTCCTCTGGATCATCGGGCTGGTCTTCCTGCCGTTCCTTACCGCGCTGCTCTACATCATTGCCCGCGGCAGGGGGATGACGGAACGGCAGCGGACGGCATCGCAGCGGGTCCAGTCGGACGCCGAAGCCTACATCAGGCAAGTCGCCGGAAAATCCCCCGCTGAGCAGATCGGCGACGCCAAGGCGCTGCTCGACAACGGCACGATCAACGCGGACGAATTCGCCAAGCTCAAGGCCAAGGCGCTCGCCTGACGCGGCACCTTGGGGGAATCCGCGGCCAGGCGCCTGCTAGCGCGCAGCACCCCGGCTCTCGCGCTGCGCCTGACCCTCCCGATCGCGATGCAGAACACCCGACTTCAAGTCGTTGTCCACGGAAGCATCCTTGCCCTGATCATCGGCTGGGTGCTCCACATCGGGAAGGACGTCATTGTCCCGATCGTCTTCAGCGTGCTCGTGGTCTATGTGATCGTCGGCCTGACCCGCCTGATGCAAGGCGTGCCCTTCCTCGGCCGGATGCTGTCGATTCGGGTCCGCCATGTTCTGTCCGCCCTGATCTTCGCCCTCGTGCTGGGCGGCGTCGTCTATCTGGTCATCGCCAACCGGGATAGCGTCGTGGCGCTTGCCCCGCAGTACCAGGAATCCGTGCTCGCCACCATCCAGAAGCTGGCCGTGCTTTTCCGCATAGAAACCGAGCCGACGTGGGAGACGCTGCGCCAGGATCTTTTCGCGACGATCAACGTCCAGAGCCTTCTGGGATCGATGGTCGCCTCCGCGTCCTCGATCCTGGTGACCATTCTCGCCGTGGCCCTGTATGCAAGCTTCCTGCTGATCGAGCAGGGTTCGTTCGCGGCAAAGCTCGCCAACCTCTCGAGCAACCCGCGCAATGTCGACCGGATTCGGCAGATCACCACCGATATCAATGCACGAATCGGGTCGTACCTGGCGCTCAAGGCGTTGATCAGTTTGCTGTTGGGGGCGGCCAGCTGGGGGGTGATGGCGCTGTTCGGGCTCGAATTCGCCGCCTTCTGGGCGGCGCTGATCGCAGTCCTCAATTTCATTCCCTACATCGGCTCGTTTCTCGGCGTGCTGTTTCCGGCAGTGATGTCGATCGTGCAGTTCGCGGACCCGGGCGGGGTGCTTGCCCTGCTCGTGCCCTTGATCGTCCTTCAATTCGTCATCGGCAACTTCCTCGACCCCTACGTGATGGGAAGCTCGCTCAATCTCAGCCCGTTCGCGATCCTGGTGAGCCTGACCGCCTGGTCGGGGCTGTGGGGCATCCCCGGCGCCTTTCTGGCGGTGCCGATCACCGCGATCATGGCGATCGTGTTCTCGGAGTTCGCGGGGACGCGGCCCATCGCCGTGCTGCTGTCGCGAAACGGCCAGCTGTGACACTGCCGATCGGGGCGCGACCACTCCGGACGCTCGATCGTCCAGGGCAACCGCGGATGCGCGCATGATCGGCAGGCACCTGTCGGAGCTGTTCAAGACCGCAGCCCTCAAGTGGATGCAGGACTACGCGCAGAGCATGGGGGCGGCGCTGGCCTTCTACACGCTGTTCTCGATTGCCCCGCTGCTGCTGATCGTGATTTCCGTCGCCGGAATGGCCTTCGGCGCCGAAGCCGCCCGCGGCGAACTATTCGACCAGCTGCAAGGCATGCTCGGCGCGCAAGGTGCGCTGGCAGTCCAGGGCCTGCTGGAAAGCGTCGGAAGACCCGCCGAAAGCGTCATGGCCACCGCGTTCGGCACGGTCCTTCTGTTCGTTGGCGCGACGTCCGTTTTTGCCGAACTGCAGGACGCGTTCGATCGCATCTGGCGCGCGCCGCCGAGGACCGGCGCCTCCAGCTGGTGGGGCCTGCTGCGCGCCCGATTGCTGTCCTTCGGGCTCATTTTCGGAATCGGCTTCCTCCTGATGGTGTCGCTGGCCTTCAGCGCCGGCGTCGCTGCGTTGAGCCGGTTGTGGGGCCCCGTGTTCCGCGAATGGGCGACCATCGCCGAGGCGCTCGACGTCGCGATCAGCCTCCTGCTGTCGACCGCGGTGTTCGCGATGATCTACAAATCGATGCCGCGGGCCGAGGTCGCCTGGAAAGATGTATGGATCGGTGCGGTGGTCACCGCGCTGCTGTTTCTCGCCGGCAAGTTCCTGATCGGCGCCTACATTGGCCGGAGCGGCATTTCGTCGGTCTTCGGCGCCGCCGCGTCCCTCGTCGTGGTGTTGCTGTGGGTGTACTACTCGGCGCAGATCTTCCTGTTCGGCGCGGAATTCACGTGGGCGTACTCGTACCGGTTCGGTTCGCACAAGGGGCAGCCCCTGCGTGCCGCCCCTGCCGGAACTGCGGCGCCTCCCTGACGAAAGCGGGCGGAGAGATCGCCATACCGCGACCTCTCCGCCTTTCACTGCTGCGGTGCTGCGCGTGCAGCGCCGGTCAGCCGACGCGAACCGGCACGAATATGCGCTGGCCGCCGCGCTGGATCAGCAGCGCCACCGACTTGTCGGACTTGGCCACGATCTCCCGCACCTGATCGATGTTCGCCACCGGCGTGCCGTTCACCGCCACCAGCACGTCGCCGGCCTTGACCCCGGCCTGTGCCGAGGGGCCTCCTACGTTTTCGATCAACATCCCTTCCTCGACGCCGGCCTCGCGCTTTTCCTGCGGCTGCAACGGGCGCAAGGCGAGGCCGAGCTTGCCCTTCGTGGCGGCACCGTCGGCCTTGGCGACCTCCTTCGACTTGTCGCCCGCATCGCCCAGCTTGGCGGTGATCTCCTCGCGCTGGCCCTGGCGCCAGATGTCCAGCGTGACCTTCTCGCCGGGCATCGCCTGCCCGATGATCGAGGGCAGATCCCCCGCGGAGACGATGGCCTGGCCGTTGACCTTGCGGATCACGTCACCCGAGCGCAATCCGGCCTGATCGGCGGGCCCGCCCTTCTCGACGTTCGAGATCAGCGCCCCCTCGGGCTTGTCCAGCTTGAACGAATCGGCGAAGTTCTGGTTCACCTCCTGGATGGCGACGCCGAGGCGGGCATGGCTCGCCCGGCCGGTGGCGACGATCTGGTCCTTGACCTTGGTGGCCACTTCGATGGGAATGGCGAAGGACAGCCCCTGGTAGCCGCCGGTGTGGCTGTAGATCTGCGAATTGATGCCGACCACCTCGCCGCGCGTGTTGAACAGCGGCCCGCCGGAATTGCCCGGATTCACCGCCACGTCGGTCTGGATGAACGGCACGTAGCTGTCGTCCGGCAGCGCGCGTCCCTTGGCGCTGACGACGCCGGCCGTCACCGTGTTCTCGAGTCCGAACGGCGAGCCGATGGCGAGCACCCATTCGCCCACTTTCAGATCGCGCGTGCTGCCCAGCGGCACGACGGGCAGGTTCTTGGCGTCGATCTTGAGCACGGCGACATCGGTCTTGGGATCGGAGCCCAGGACCTTGGCGCGGAACTCCCGCCGGTCGGTCAGCTTGACGGTGACCTCGGTCGCGTCGCGCACCACATGCGCGTTGGTCAGGATGATGCCGTCGGCGCTGACGATGAAGCCCGATCCCTGGCCGCGGACGGGCATCTGCCGCTCGCCGGGTGCGCCGCCGTTGGGCCCCTGGAAGCGGCGAAAGAACTCGAAGTACGGATCGTTCGGGTCCATGCCCGGCGCCCCGCGCGAACCCTCCTCTCCCTGATCCGCACCGGCCTTGGCGACGCCCGTGACGCTGATGTTCACCACCGCGGGGCCATTGCGCGCCGCCAGTTGCGAAAAGTCTGGCAGCGCGACGCCAGGCGCTGCAGCGATCGCACTTGCGGGGACCGCGGCGGCGGCCGTCGCATTCGCAGGCGCCGCAACGGCGGCCGCGTTGGCAGGCGCAGCCGCGGCGGCGGTCGCCAATCCGTGGTTGTAAGCACCGGTGCCCGCGAGGCCAATCACGCCGGCACCAACCAGTGCCAGGACCAGGCGGCGCGGAGTGAAGATTCGGGTGTTCATGGGTTGTCCCTTTCAGTGTGCTGTGGAGTTCCACGGTCACAATGTAGGGCCCGATACTTAGGTCGGGATCTTGAAGGCCGCCGCCGCGGCGGTGCCGCCTCGGGGACGTACGCGCTGGAAGCGTCACCACCACGCGCAACCCGCCCAGACGCTCGGACTTGTCCAACGCCAGCGTCGCGCCGTGCAGGTCGGCAATGGCCTTGACGATCGCGAGGCCGAGGCCGCTTCCCGAGGCTTCCGCTCCGTTGAACCGATAGAAGCGATCCAGCACGCGCTCCCGCTCTTCGGAGGCGATGCCCGGGCCGCTGTCGTCCACCGACAGCTCCGCGCCGGCTGCGCTCGCCTTGATCGCGAGATCGACGGTTCCCCCGACCGGCGTGTACTTCACCGCGTTGTCGAGCAGATTGCCGATGAGGATGCGCAAGGCGTCGGCATGACCGTACACCACCACTTCGTCGGCGCTGGTGAGTCCGACATCGATCCGGCGCGCCTGCGCTGCCGCGATCACGTCGGTCACGGCCAGGCGTCCGATTTCGAGCAGTGCGACCGGTTCGGCCCGGGTTCCGGCCGCGAGGCTTGCCTCCTGCCGCGCCAGCACCAGCAACTGTTCGACCAGCCGGGTCGCGCGGTCGATGCCGGCAGAAAGTCGCGCCACCGCCATTGCACGCGCGTCGTCGCCCGCCGCTCGCTGCAGGCCCTCGACCTGCAGTTTCAACGCGGCCAGCGGGGAGCGCAGTTCGTGGGCCGCATCGGCGACGAAATGTTTCTGCGCCTCGAAGGCATGCCGCACCCGGCCGAACAGCAGGTTGAGTTCCTGCACCAGCGGACGCACCTCGTCGGGCAGTCCCGCATCGCTCACCGGCGACAGATCGTCTGCCTGCCGTTCCGCGAGCTGGCGCCGCACCCGCGACACCGGTGCCAGCGAGCGGCTCACCACCCACCAGACCGCCAGCATCAGCAACGGCACCATCAGCACGATCGGGCTCACCGCGCGCAGCGCCAGCTTGCCGGCCATCTCCCGCCGCGCGGCGAGATCCTGCGCGACCTGAATCACCTGCGATCGCGTCTGCACCGAGAACACGCGGTAGGTGGTTCCGTTCGCGTTGACGTCCGAAAATCCGAGCACCGCGCGCTGCGGCAGCGCTGCGCGGGCCGTCGATTCGAACACCTTCAGTCCGTCGGCCGTCCACACCTGGACGACGAAATCGAAATTCTCTTCGAGTTCAAGCGCGCCTGCCGGCATGCCGGGGCTCGCGACCGCCAGGCCCGGGCGCAACGACATCGCCATCTGCTGCATGTGGTAGTCGAATATCTGGTCGGCCTCGGCCAGGGCGGTGCGGTACGTCACCAGTCCCTGGGCGGCGGCGGCGAGCGAGATGGCCACCAGCAGGAACCAGAGCAGGCGGGCGCGCAACGAATGGCCGAGCGTCATCGTCATGTGGGCAGCGATCGATGAAAAGTTGAAATCACCGGCAGCGGGATCGGGGCTCAGCCTCTCACGCCTTGGGCACCATGTAGCCGACGCCGCGCACATTCTGGATCAGTTCGGCACCGAGCTTGCGGCGCAGGCCGTGGATGTAGACCTCGATGGCGTTGCTGCTGACCTCGTCTTTCCAGCTGAAGAGCTTCTCTTCCAGTTGCGCGCGCGAAAGCACCAGGCCCGGCCGCGCCAGCAGCGGCTCGAGGATGGCCCACTCGCGTGCGGAAAGTGTCACCGGCTGATCGCCGACCATCACTTCGCGCGTGACCGGGTTGATGCTGACCCCCTTGTGCTCGTAGACCGGTTCGGCGCGCCCCGACGCGCGCCGCAGCAGCGCCCGGATGCGCGCCAGCAACTCGTCGAGGTCGTAGGGCTTGAGCACGTAATCGTCGGCCCCGGCATCAAGTCCCTCGATCCGCTGCTCGACCGAGTCGCGCGCCGTGGCGATCAGCACCGGTACGCGTTCCTTGCGCCGGCGCAGCGAGCGCAGCACCTCCAGGCCGTCCCGACGGGGCAAGCCGAGGTCCAGCAGCACCAGATCGTAGACCTGCGCCTGCAACGCGGTTTCGGCCATCTCGCCGTCCCTGACCCAGTCGACCGCATAGTGCTCGGCGCGGAGCAGATCGAGCACCGATTCGCCGATCATGACGTCGTCTTCCACCAGCAGCAGCCGCATCCTGCGTTCCGTTCGCGTCTCGGGCGCGCTTGCAGGTACGCACGACGCTTCCCTGCAACGCAAGACGCCATTGTGACGCATGGAGCGCGTTCCATCGATCCCGAGGAGCCGCCCCCTGACCGGCGCGCTCGGGATGGCGCGTGCGTTCAGCTTCCTGGGGCTTGGCCTTCCGACAACGTCTGCGCATCGAGAGCGTGGCAATGCGGCCGTTACGCCTTATAATCCCGGGCCAGCAACGGCGCCCATGCATCGCGGGTGACGCGTGGTGGTTTATCCAGGAACCGAACTCATGGAGAATGCAATGGCAATGAAATCAGAACTGCGCGCGACGTTATTCGCCGCGTGCATGATGTTGGCGGTCGTATCGGGCAGTGCCCGCGCGCAGGAAATCCCGGTGGTGACCGGCGACCATTGGACGCAATCGACGGAACAGGTGAAGAAGGCCTACCTCCTGGGTATCGCCAATTCCCTCCAGATCGAAGCCGCCTATCAGGGAGCGAATCCGCCGTCGGACGCCCAGAGCTTCGTCCCGCGCTTTGCCAGGGGATTGAAGGGTCAGACCCTCGACAGCGTCCGCCAGGGGCTCGACAAGTGGTATGCAGCGAATCCGGCCAAATTGCAGCGCCCGGTCCTCGAAACCATCTGGTTCGAGATGGTCGTGCCTGGACTTCAAAAAGCCAACTGACGGAGACGGGACATGAAACGAATCGGACTGATTGTGGCGATCGCGGCCGTCACCGGCGTGGTCGGATGCACCAACATGACCGCGCAGCAGCAGGGCACCATGAGCGGCGCGGCCATCGGCGCCGCGGCGGGCGCGGGTATCGCGGCGATCGCCGGGGGCAGCGGCTGGACCGGCGCGGCGGTCGGCGCCGTTGCCGGCGGCGTCGCCGGCAATATCAAGGGCGGCAGGCAGCAGTGATGGCAGGCCGGCGCGGGCGTTGAGCCTCGCGCCGGTGGCAGTCTCTCCGCCGAGAACGGATGAACGCCTCAACGGGGCCGCGTGTTTGCGCGGCCCCTTGCGTTTTTGCTTTGCGTATCCTCTTGCCCATTGACCCGGCACGGTGATGTGTGAGCTTCCGTTCAGGCTGAGCCAGTCGAATTCCTTCGACCGCTTCCTCGCACCAGCTTCCTTCGACAAGCTTCCTTCGACAAGCTTCCTTCGACAAGCTTCCTTCGACAAGCTTCCTTCGACAGGCTTCCATTCGACAGGCTCAGGACGAACGGTTCAATTCCGTTCATGCCGGATCATAGTGATGTATCTGGTTCCGTTCGGGCTGAGCCCATCGAAGCTTCTTCGACAGGCTTCCTTCGACAGGCTTCCTTCGACAAGCTCAGGACGAACGGTTCAATTCCGTTCATGCCGGATCATAGTGATGTATCTGGTTCCGTTCGGGCTGAGCCCGTCGAAGCCCTTCGACAAGCTTCCTTCGACAGGCTCAGGACAGGCCGTCTCGACAGGCTTCCTTCGACAGGCTTAGGACAGGCCCTTCGACAAGCTCAGGACGAACGGTTCAGGCATCTTGATGCCGGATCGACAATGCCAGGCGTACTCCTCGCCGACTTCAACCCATCTTGCGAATACCCATCTTGCGAACGGCCTGCACTGTCGTCAGCCGTTTGCGTGATAATCGCCGCACTGCCGGAATCTCTTCCCCGATGGACGACGCACAACTCCTTCGCTACAGCCGCCATATCCTGCTGCCCGAGTTCGGCATCGACGTGCAGCAGCGGCTTGCGGCGGCGCACGCGGTCATCGTCGGCGTCGGCGGCCTCGGCGCGCCGGTCGCGCAGTTTCTCGCCGCCGCCGGCGTCGGCACGCTGACGCTGTGCGACCCGGACCGCGTCGACCTCACCAATCTGCAGCGCCAGATCCTCTACGCGACCGCCGACATCGGCGCGCCCAAGGTGGCCGCCGCCCGCGCGCGCCTGGCGGCGATCAATCCCGACGTGCGGATCGTCACCGTGCCCTCGCGCGTGGGTCCCGACGAACTCGCGGCGCTGGCTCTCGCCGCAGACGTCGTCGTCGACTGCTGCGACAACTTCGCCACCCGCCACGCGGTCAACCGCGCCTGCGTGGCGGCGAAAACGCCGCTCGTTTCCGGCGCGGCGATCCGCTTCGACGGCCAGGTTGCCGTCTTCGATCCGCGCGACGCCGCTTCGCCGTGCTACCACTGCCTGTTCGGTGAAAGCGATGAACTCGAAGAGACGCGCTGCGCGACGATGGGGGTTTTCGCGCCGCTGGTCGGCATCGTGGGCGCGACGCAGGCCGCCGAAGCGCTGAAGCTCATCGCCGGCGTCGGCGAATCGCTGGCCGGCCGGCTGCTGCTGCTCGATACGCTGGCGATGAACTGGCGCGAGGTGCGCGTGCCACGCGATCCGGCGTGCCCGGTGTGCGGCTGCCGGGACGGCGTGGAGAAGTGCGAGCCGTTGTAGGAGCTGTTGTGGACGCCTCCCTCCCGCCGTGGGTGGGGAGAGGGCGAAGGAGCCCTCGCTGTACCCGACGGCATCGGAGTGCCAAAGTGGTGGTGCTGCACACGACCACTGAGGGTAAGGAGGGCTCGACATGAAGGTTACGACATTTGGGTTGGATTTGGCAAAGACGGTATTTCAATTGCACTGGGTGGACATGGAGACGGGTGAGGTATGTCGGCGGCGGTTGCGGCGGGAGCAGATGCTGCCGTTCTTCGCCAATCGGGAGCCGGGGGTGGTGGCGATGGAGGCGTGTGGGAGTGCGCACTACTGGGGGCGGCAGTTGCGGGCCTTGGGACACGAGGTGAAGCTGATTGCGGCGCAGTTGGTGCGGCCGTTCGTGCAGACCAACAAGACCGATGTGGCCGATGCGCATGCGATCTGGGAAGCGGTGCAGCGACCCAAGATGCGCTTCGTGGCGCTGAAAGACGAGGGCCAGCAGAGCGTGCTGGCGCTGCACCGGATGCGCGAGCAGTTGGTGAAGCTGCGACCATGCAGAGCAACCAGGTGCGCGGGATGCTGTACGAGTTTGGGGTGGTGCTGCCGGTGGGGCGGGAACGGGCGCTGCAGCTGCTGCCGGAGAAGTTGGCGCAATTGGAGTTGCGGTTGCCGGCGATGCTGCTGACCACCTTGCGCCGGCACCAGGCGCGGCTGGCAGAGTTGACGCAGGATATCGACGCCATCGAGCAGCAGCTCAAGCGGTGGAGCAAGGGGGACCAGGAACCGGCGCAGCGTGCCAGCCGCCGGCTGCAGGACATTCCCGGCGTCGGGTTGCTGACCGCGACGGCAGCGGTGGCGACGATCGGCGACGCGAAGAATTTCCGCTCCGGGCGCGAGTTCGCCGCTTGCCTGGGCATCGTGCCGCGGCAGATCGGGACTGGCGGCCACGTCAAGCTGCTGGGGATCAGCAAGCGGGGTGACGTGTATTTGCGCACGCTGCTGATCCACGGCGCGCGGGCGGTGATCAATCGGCGCAAGGAAACCGACATATAAGCGACTTCAGTCGCGAACGCATTTGGCATGCCGCGTTCGCGACTGAAGTCGCTCCTACAACGCTCCTACCACAGCGAATCGCGTCGCGGCGGGCCATCAGCCGAACAGGAATTTCCGCTGCGCCTCCCAACCGTCCTGCGGCGCGCGCTTGAAGCCGGTCTTGGCAAAGAGCTGCCAGCGCCCGAGCACATAAGCGAGCAGCACGCCGGCCTCGGCACCGGGATCCCCGGGCCACTGCCCGCCCGCCTGCGCGATGCGCAGCGCCTGCCGCAACGCCGCTTCGATGCGCTCGTAGAGCTGGTTGATGCGCGCCTGCAGCCGCGCGTCCTCGTTGACCAGTGCCTCGCCGATCAGCACGCGGGTCATGCCGGGATTCTTCTCGGCAAAGCCGAGCAGCACGCCGACGATCTGCTGCGCCTGCAGCGACCCGTCGGTGGTCTCGGCGGCGATCTTGTTGATCAGCGTGAACAGCGTGGTTTCGATGAACTCGATCAAGCCCTCGAACATCTGCGCCTTGCTCGCGAAATGCCGGTAGAGCGCCGCTTCGGAGACGTCGAGGCGCGCCGCGAGCGCCGCGGTCGTGATCTTTTCGCCGCGCGGGTTCTCGAGCATCGTGGCCAGCGTTTGCAGGATCTGCAGTCGGCGTTCGCCGGTCTTGGGCGCCATGGTGCGGATCCGTGCCTCTGCAACCGGAAGCGTCAGGCGCCGAACCGCGGATGCACGGCTTCGGCGTCGTCGGCGCGGATCATCGTCCCCACGCCTTCGTTGGTGAGCACCTCGAGCAGCAGCGCGTGCTCGACGCGGCCGTCGATGATGTGCGAACTCTTGACGCCGTTCTTCACGGCGTCGAGCGCCGAGCCGATCTTGGGCAGCATGCCGCCGCTGATCGTGCCGTCGGCGAACAGGCCGTCGATCTCGGTGGCAGTCAATCCGGAAAGCAGGTTGCCGTTCTTGTCCAGCACGCCCACCGTGTTGGTCATCAGCACCAGCTTCTCGGCTTTCAGCGTCTCGGCGAGCTTGCCGGCCACGAGGTCGGCGTTGATGTTGTAGGCCTCGCCCTCGCCGCCGACGCCGATCGGCGCCACCACCGGGATGAAATCGCGCGAATCGAGGAGCTGGATGATCTCGGGATCGATGCGCTCGATCTCGCCGACGAGGCCGATGTCGATCAGCTCGCCGTCCTGGGTCTCGCTTTTCAGCAGCATCTTGCGCGCGTGGATGAACGCGCCGTCCTGCCCGGTGAGCCCCACGGCCTTGCCGCCGTGCTGGTTGATGAGGCCGACGATCTCCTGGTTGAGCTCGCCCAGCACCATCTCGACGACGTTCATCACCTTGTCGTCGGTGACGCGCATGCCCTGGCGGAATTCGCTCGCGATGCCCATCTTCTTCAGGAGATCGCCGATCTGCGGCCCGCCGCCGTGAACGATCACCGGGTTCATGCCGACGAGCTTCAGCATCACGACGTCGCGCGCGAAGCCCGCCTTCAGCTGCGGCTCGGTCATCGCGTTGCCGCCGTACTTGATGATGATCGTCTTGTCGTGGAAGCGCTGGATGTAGGGCAGCGCTTCGGCGAGGATCTGCGCCTTGACGGCAGCGGTGACGGGATCGATGGGCATGACAGATGGCGGGCGGGATCGGGGAACGGGCCGGCGCAGCGCGCGTTCGCCTGCTTGCTCGTGGCGGGTCGGCGCGGGTCGTCGGAGAATTGTACCGGAACCGCGCCCCGGCGCACGGCGATGTCCCGCGGCGAATACGCCGGCGGCAGCGGCGGGCTGCAGCGCGCGGCGGCACCCTGCCGGGGGAGCGGAAATTTTGCTATCGTGCGGGGCCATGTCCGATTTGCCGCCGAATGTCCGCCGGTTCGCCGCGGACGCCCCTGCAATGCTTCCAGTCCGCCGACGCGTGTCTGCCGGCAGCGCCTCCTGATGCGCCTCGCGATCATCCGCCAGGATTACGCGCCCGAAGGACCGACCGAACGTTTTCTCGAGTCGGCGCTGGAGGCCCTGCTCGAGCGCAACGTCGCGATCTCGCTGTACACGCGCGAGGTCGCGCCGACGCGGCTGCAACTGATCGAGCAGGTGATCTGCAACCCGGTTCATGTCGGTCGGTGGTGGCGCGACGCCGGTTTCGCCCGCGAGGTCTGCCGCGTGATCGGCAAGGCAAAAGCCAATCTGGTCGAGGCGCACGCGCCGCTGCCCTGCTGCGACGTCTATCGTGCGGACGAGGGCGTTCTTTCCACCCGCTTTGCGCTCGAACTCGAGGCCGCTCCACGCGGCCGCCACTGGCAGCTCTCCGCCAGCCCGCACTGGCGCCATCTCCTGGCCACCGAGCGGCAGATGCTGGCGAACCCGTGGCTCGCGGCGGTCATCTGCCCGTCACCGCTGGTGCGCGACGAATTGCGCGATGCTTACGGCCTGCCCGAGGAGCGCCTGCCGGTCATTCCGCTGCCGGTCGATGTCGATGTCCTGACCCCCGGCCTGCGTGCGCATCGGCCCGCCATTCTTGACCGCCACGGCATCGACGGGAGCGCCACCCTGTTCCTGTGGTCGGGCAGCGACTGGCTGCGCGAAGGCGCGCACGCTGCCATCGAGGCCCTGGCAGGGCTGCCCGCAACCGCGCATCTCCTGCTGCTCGGACCGGCGCAGGTCCCCGCCGAAACCGAGGCGCTGGTGCGGCGGCTCGGGCTCGGTGCGCGCGTAGTCTTCGCCGGACAGCCGACCGATCGCGAGGCGTATCTTGGCGCGGCGGACGCGTTCGTGCTTCCCTCGCCCTACGACCCGCAACCGCGCACGACTTTCGCAGCGATGGCCTGCGGGATGCCGGTCATCGTCGGCCCGCGTTCGGGCGCAGCTTCGCTGGTGCGGGAACACGCCGCCGGCATCGCCCTGCCTTCGCACGACGGCACGGCGCTGGTCGACGCGATGCGCTCGCTGCTCGATGCCGGGGCGCGCTCGCGCATGGGAGCGCAGGCGCGCCAGGCGGTCCTGCCGTTCGCCCCCGCGGCGATGACGCTGAAACTGGTGCTCCTCTACCGCGACCTCCTGGCCGCCACCGCCGCGACCCGGCACGCAAACGCGCCGGCGGCCGGGGCATCTCGTCCGTGACCATCCGCTGGAGCGATTGGCAGCTTGGCGCGGCCGGCATCCGCTGGAACGACTGGCAGCTTGGCGCGGCCGGGGTCTACCTCGCGCTCCTGACCACCAACGCGCTGATGTTCTGGCGATCGCTGGCGTTCGGCGTGGCGGCATTGCTGGCAGTCCTGTTGCTCATCCGGACCTTGCGGACGGCGCCGCTGCGGTTCGCGCGCGCGCCCGTTGCCATCATGATTGCCTTCGCGTTCTGGTGCCTGTGGGCCACGGCTTCGCTGACCTGGTCGGTGCACCCCGAGTACAGCGCCGACCAGCTTCGACGCGAAGTCGGCTGGACGTTGCTCGCGGTGCTGATCTTCGCGGTGGCGTCGCGCGATGCGCGATCCTGGCGCCGGCTGGTGGCCACCGCGCTGCTCTGCTTCGCCTGCCTCGCCGCGCTTTCCGGCGCCCTGATGCTGGCCGGGCGCGGCAGCTGGGATGCCAGCGAATTCCACGGCGGCGTCGGCCAGTGGTCGACGTTTCTGGTGCTGGTGGCGCCCCTGATGCTCACGCTGCTGGCGGGCGCGCCGGCGGGCTTCGCCAACGGCACCCGCTCGCTGCTGGCGGCGCTGGCGCTGATGGCGCTGCTGCTGGCATCGGCTCGGGCCAGCGACAACCGGATGGTGTGGGTCGCGCTGGCGGTCGTCTTCGCCACGGCCTCGCTGCTCGGCGGGTTGCGCTGGCATGCCACGCTGCGGAAAAAGCCGCTGCGCTGGCTGCTGCCGATCGTCTGCCTGCTGTTCGCGCTGGGAATGCTGTTCGCGACGGCCGCGCGGGACAAGGCGCAGCAGCACTTCCCGCCCGAGACAACGGTCGCGCAGACGCTCGCCGGCGATCCGCGCATCGCGCTGTGGAACCACACGATCGAGCGCCTGCGCGAGCGGCCGTGGCTGGGTTTCGGTTTCGGCCGCGCGATCATCGGCGACGAGTTGCGCGAGGCGCTGCACGATCCGCTGCTCGCCCACGCGCACAACGTGTTCGTCAGCCAGTGGCTGCAGACCGGCGCGATCGGCTTCGCCAGTTTCTGCGCGCTGCTCGCCACCCTGCTGTGGCGCTATTTCGCGTGGGTCAGGTCCGGCGACGATGCGATGGCAGTGCTGGGCATCGTCGGCGTGGCGCTGGTGGCAGGCTTTGTCGTGAAGAACGTCACCGACGACTTCTTCTTCGGCTCCAACGCCAAGGAATTCTGGGCCTTCAACGCCATGCTGCTGGGCTACGGGGTTCGCACCCGGCACGTCCGGGAGCCCCCCACGGCGACCATTGATCCCGCACGGTGATGGATGAAGATCCGTTCGGGCTGAGCCCGTCGAAGCCCCTTCGACTGACGTATGAAGATCCGTTCGGGCTGAGCCCGTCGAAGCCCCTTCGACAGGCTTACTTCGACAAGCTTCCTTCGACAAGCTCAGGGCGAACGGTTCGAGATTGACTCAGGACAGCCCCTTCGACTGACGTATGAAGATCCGTTCGGGCTGAGCCCGTCGAAGCCCCTTCGACTGACGTATGAAGATCCGTTCGGGCTGAGCCCGTCGAAGCCCCTTCGACAAGCTTCCTTCGACAAGCTTCCTTCGAAGCCCCTTCGACAACGCATGAAGATCCGTTCGAGCAGAGCTCAGGACAGCCCCTTCGACAAGCTTCCTTTCGACAGGCTTCCTTCGATCAGCGCTCAGGACAGGCCCTTCGACAAGCTCAGGACGAACGGTTCGAGATTGACTCAGGACTGCGGCTGAAGCCGCTCCTACAGGAATTCAAGCCTCTTGCGCCGGGCTCAGGGCGAACGGTTCAATCAAATTGGTGCCGGATCAATCGCGACTCCCCGCTACCGCCGCCGCGGTGCCCGCAACGGCAGCGGTGCCGCCGGTTCGCCGACCGGCTCGGACGGAATCGGCTTGACCGGCGCGCCCGCGGGCGGCATGTACTCGGGAATCCAGCTCTTGAGGCGCGCGCGCACTTCGGCGTCCTCGGCGGTGCGGTCGCGCTCGCACCAGGCGATCATCTGCCCGACCGCAGCCCGGTTGGCTTCGCGCGCCTGGGCGATGCGCAGCTTGGGGTGCGGCGTCGGCAAGGTCGCTTCCTCGGTCGCGAGCAATTCCTCGAACAGCTTCTCGCCCGGACGCAGCCCGATGAACACGACCGGGATCTTGTCCGGATCGGCGCCGGACAGCCGGATCATGTCGCGCGCAAGATCGACGATGCGCACCGGCTCGCCCATGTCCAGCACCAGGATCTCGCCGTTCCTGCCCTGCAGCCCCGCCTGCAACAGGAGCTGCGTGGCCTCCGACAGCGACATGAAGTAGCGGGTGATTTCCGGATGCGTGACCGTCACCGGACCGCCGCGCGCGATCTGCTCGGTGAAGCGCGGAATGACGCTCCCGGCGCTGCCGAACACGTTGCCGAAGCGCACCAGCACGAACTGCGTCGGCCCGTCCTGGAGGCTTTGGCAGACGATTTCGGCGAAGCGTTTCGACGCCCCCATGACGCTGGTCGGATTGACCGCCTTGTCGGTCGACACCAGCACGAACTTCTCGACCTTGGCCGTCACGGCGGCACGCGCCAGCACCCAGGTTCCGTAGGCGTTGTTGCGCACCGCCTGCCAGGCGTTGGTCTCCTCCATCAGCGGGACATGCTTGTAGGCGGCGGCGTGAAAAATCGCGTCCGGCTTCTCGCGCGCGAGCACGCTGTCGACGAGCGAGACGTGCTTGACGTCGCCGACGTAGCTGGCCACGGGCAACCGCGAAAACGCATCGGCGAGCGTGGTCTGGATCACGTACAGCGCCGCCTCCGAAATATCGAACAGCACCAGCCGGGCGGGCCGAAAGCGGGCGATCTGCGTGCACAGCTCGGCGCCGATCGAGCCCCCCGCGCCGGTGACCATCACCACGCGGTTTCCCAGCCAGTCGCCCAGTCCCGCGCTGTCCAGCACGACCGGATCGCGGCCCAGCAGATCGTCCAGCTCGATGTTGCGCAGCGTCGTCAGATCCGAGCGCCCGCTGATCAGGTCTTCGTACGACGGCACCGTCAGCGCCTCGACGCCGGTGGCGGCGCAGATCTCGGCCGCACGGCGCCGCACGCCGTGCTCGGCCGACGGCAGCGCGATGATCACCTTGCGCACGCCGAAGCGCTTGACCCATCGCGGCAGCGTCGCGATGGTCCCCAATACGCGCTGGTCGCGCAGCAATCGCCCCTGCTTGCTGACATCGTCGTCGACCAGGCCGACGACGCGCCACTGCCGGCTGCGCGCGAGTTCCTTGGTCAGCCGGGCGCCCGCTTCGCCGGCACCGACGATCAGTACCGGCTCGCCCAACGCGGCGAGCGGGCTGTACAACCGGTGCTCCTTCCATATCCGGTACGCGATGCGGCTGCCCGCCATCAGGAAGATGAGCACGACCGGGTAGAAGACGAGGACGCTGCGCGGCACGACGGTCTGCAATTGCAGCATCACCAGGACGACCGGGATCAGCAGCGCCCCCAGTCCTGCCGCCAGCACGATCTGCTTGAGGTCGGAAATGCTCGCGAACCGCCACAGGCCGCGATAGAGACCGAAGGCGAAGAAGATCGCCGCCTGCAGCGGCACGATCCAGGCGAGCGTCCACCACATGGCGGCGATATACGGCTCGCGGACATCGAGATTGAAACGCAGCCAGTACATCGCTGCCCAGGCCAGCGCCGCCGCGCAGACGTCGTGGGCGAAAGCGAGCCACGCCCGCCAATTAGGGGGATTGTTCATTGCTTTTCGGAGCCTTGTTTCCCCCAATGATAATCAATCCCGGCAAACAGCAACACCATTCCCGCCGTCCAGGCGCCGAACACCCACCAACCCGCGGCGGGATTCGCGCCGAGCGTCGCCACCGCCGACGATCCCGTGCCGACCATCAATGTGCCGTAGAACATGAGCGTCCCGCGATGGCCGGCGCCCCGCTGGTGAAGTCGCTGGTAGAAGTGCGACTTGTGCGCCTCCCACACGCGTTCCCCGCGTAGCAATCGCCGCGCGAGGGTGAGCGTGGCATCGGCGATGAACGGCAGAAAAACCAACAGCGGAAACCACGCCGGCCAGGATCCGGACCCCCACCCCGCGATGCCGAACAGCGCCGCCAGGAAGCCCAGCGGCACCGCGCCGACGTCACCCATGAACATGCGGGCCGGCGGCGCATTGGCGGCCAGCAACGGCAGGCTCGCAGCGGCCACCGCAAGCATGGAGGCCGGCGCAGCGCCGCCGATCCACGCCCCGGCGGCCAGCGCCGAGAAGCCGCAAACCGCCATCGTCGCCGCCAGGCCGTCGCTGCCATCCATGAAGTTGTAGAGATTGGCCGACCAGGCGATGGCCAGCGTCGCGGCGACGAGTCCGAAGGCGCCGACAACCCCGGGAAGCGCAGCCGCGGCGAGGGCGGCCCCGGCGAGATGGATGACGAGCCGTACCGGCGCCGGCACGCCACGCCAATCGTCCACCAGCGACACCCCCGCAATCGCAGCCAGGCCCGCCCAGGCGAGAGCGCTCCCGGGCAGCGGCACGCCGGAGAACCCGAGCGCGAGGACGAAACCGGCGGCGATCGAAAGCCCGCCGACGCGGCAAACGGGCGCTTCGTGCAGCGTTCGTTCGTTGGGCAGCGCGCTGGGCAGCCGGAGCGCATGGCGGAACAGCAGCGCGAGCGTCGCCGCCGCCGCAAGCGCCGCGACAGCCGCCACCCCAGCCAGCCCGCCCGCAACAACGTCCAATCCTGTCACCTGTACTGGGAGTCCCACCGCGCGGTTATTGATCCGGCATGAAAATAATCGAACCCACGAACATCATCGAACCGTTCGCCCTGAGCTTGTCGAAGGGCCTGCGCATGAACGTGATCGAACCGTTCGCCCTGAGCCTGTCGAAGGGCCTGCGCATGAACGTGATCAAACCGTTCGCCCTGAGCTTGTCGAAGGGCCTGTCCTGAGCCTGTCGAAGGAAGCCTGTCGAAGGGCCTGTCCTGAGCCTGTCGAAGGGGCTTCGACGGGCTCAGCCCGAACGGATCTTCATACGTCAGTCGAAGGGCCTGCGCATGAACATGATCAAACCGTTCGCCCTGAGCTTGTCGAAGGGCCCGTCCTGAGCCTGTCGAAGGAAGCCTGTCGAAGGGCCTGTCCTGAGTCTGTCGAAGGGGCTTCGACGGGCTCAGCCCGAACGGATCTTCATACGTCAGTCGAAGGGCCTGCGCATGAACATGATCAAACCGTTCGCCCTGAGCTTGTCGAAGGGCCTGCAGATCAACCTTCGCCCTGAGCCTGTCGAAGGAGCCTGCACACAAACATGATCGAACCGTTCGCCCTCAGCTCTGTCGAAGGGCCTGTCGAAGGAAGCTTGTCGAAGGAAGCTTGTCGAAGTGCCTGCCCTCCGTGAAGGGCCCGCCCTGAGCTTGCCGGAGGGGCGTCGACGGGTTCAGCCCGAACGAAACGTGATGTGTCGCTGTGCCGGACCGACAAGCCGGGCCGCAGTGCGGTCTCGAGGCGGCCCCTCGGCGCCGAAAAGCCGGCCAAATCGGCAAGACCGGGGCCGAGCCCGCGGGATTCCCGCCGAACGAACGATTTTCCATAACCGATCATAAGCTTAGCGCCTGTTTTTTGCGTGCATTGCGGGGCGCGATGTCCCCTATTGGAGCCGCCGGCATCACCCTGCCCTGTCGCGTTTTAGCAACAGGCAACCGCGCATTGCCCGCCACCGAGGACTTTACCTTGCCACCGCAAGAGGCGGTTTGGCACAATGACGTCAACTTCTCGCCACGTCTGAGAAGGTTTCGATGGCAAGAGCCAAGGCCTGTTTCCTTGCCAATTTTATCCGTTAGAGGAGAGACTCAATGAACAAGAAGCTCGTCGCTGTCGCCATCGCGGGTATGCTCGCCGCCCCGCTGGCGCAAGCGCAAACCGCAAATGTCACGCTGTACGGCAGTTTCCGGGCCGAGGCCGCGTACGCCAAGTACTCCGGCCCGACCGGCAGCGAAAGCGTTCCGTCGGTCGACGGCGTGTCGTCGCGCTGGGGCCTGCGCGGTTCCGAAAGCCTGGGCGGTACCTTGAATGCGATCTTCCAGTGCGAAACCGGTTTCGGCGCCGACAACCCCATCTCCACCTCGCTGTGCAATCGCGAAGGCTGGGTGGGTGTCAGCGGCAGCTGGGGTCAATTCAGGCTGGGTGCCGGCCTGACCCCGTACGACGACGTGCTGGGCCTCGCGCACCAGCAAGGCTCCAACAGCTGGGAAAACCGCAACAACGGCGTGTCCGGCGGCGCGGGCTTCGCGAAGCAGGGCCTGTTCTCGAACTTCTACGGCGGCCAGAGCGGCACCAACAGCTCGGCATTCGACGCCCGCTACTCGAACGCGTTCGACTACAAGACGCCGACCTGGAATGGCTTCTGGCTGCGCACGCAGTACGCGCTGCTCGACGAATCGTTCGGGAAACAAGCGAAGGGTTGGGATACGGCCGGTGTCTATCAAAACGGCCCGTTCACCGGTGGCATCACCTACGCCCTGCACAAGGACTTCGCGGGCATGGGCGGCACGATCACGGCCCTCAATGACCAGCAAGCGCTGCGTGCCTTTGCCGGTTGGAACTTCGGGCCGGCCAAGGTCGGCGGCACCATCGAGCAGATCAAGTACGAGTTCAACAACGCGCCCGCCAGCTTCAATGTGGACACGAGCTACAAGTTCACGTACTGGGACATCGGCGTCACGGCGCCGTGGCAATCGTGGATTTTCGGCGCGCAATACAGCACCCGCGACCGGGGTCTCGCCCACGCGTTCAACGCGTCGACGAACACGGCCGGCGGCTACAACCCGACCCCTGCGATGCTGAAGTACTGGGACCAGGGCGGTGGCGACCACTGGTCGGTGACTGCCGACTACAACTTCTCGAAGCGCACGATCCTCCGCATGTACTACAGCTGGATGCGCAACGAAGGCACGTTCAACGTGGTGGCGCCCACCCCCACGAACCCGATGGTTGGCAACAGCAAGGTCCAGGCGATCTCCGCTGGCCTGTGGCATCACTTCTGATCCGCGGCGAACAGCCCGGTTCACGATGGAAAAGGGGCGCTTCGGCGCCCTTTTTCTTGGCGTCTTGCGGCACCCTGCGCGAACCGCGGTCGTTGGCGGTAGAATCGGCCGATGAAAATCGCAACGCCCTGCCTTACGGTCGCGCTGGCCGCTGCAGTCCTCGCGGTCGGGCTGCCCGCGCGGGCACAAACATCCAACGTTTCGATATACGGCCTGCTGAACCTCGACGTCGAAGCGGTGCGCGGCAAGCAGGTGGACGGGAGCAATCCGACGGTTCCCCGGATCAGCAGCAACTCGTCGCGCTGGGGCATCCGGGGCTCCGAGCCCCTGGGCGGCGGGCTCAGCGCGTTTTTTCAGCTCGAGTACGCGCTGTCCCCGGACGACGGCGGCAGCAGCACTGTCGGCGCGCAGGCCTACCGCGATACCTTCGTCGGGCTGCAGGACCGCTGGGGCTCGGTCCAGCTTGGGTATTTTCTCGCGCCCTACGACGACATTTCCCCGCTCTTCGGCAGCGTGCCGACGTTCCTGACGTCGATCCTGTCGACGTCGACGTTGTGGTCGCAAGGCGCGCAACCCAAGGCCAATGGCGGATTCGATGCCCGGCTCCCCAACTCCATCCGCTACGACGCCCCGATCGTCGCCGGCTTCACCGGCAGCGTGCAGTGGTCGCTGGGCGAGAATCCAAATCCTGGCCAAAGCAACAGCCATGTGCTGTCGGCCGCCGGATTCTATACCAATGGGCCGCTCGAACTCGGCCTGGGCTTCGAGCGCAACGTCGACATCCGCGCCGCCAACCTGCGCGACGATGCGCTGTCGTTCGCCGGCAACTGGGACTTCGGTCCGGTGCGCGTCGGCGGCGTGTACGAGCGCCTCCGTTACCAGACGCTCTCCGGCGACCTGACGCGCGACTTCTGGGGCGTGAGCGCGACGGTGCCGCTCGGACCGGCAGGCAGCGTCTACGCGTTCTACGGCAACGCCGGCAACGGCCGCGGCAGCGCCACCGAGGGCGCGCGGGTCGGCAGCCTGGCGCGCGGGCCCGACACCGGCGCGGAGCAGTGGACGATCAGCTACACGTACCGGCTGTCGAAGCGGTTCGTGATGTATTCGGGCTACAACTACATCCGCAACGACGCGAACGCCACCTACAACTTCTACGTCAACCGCTACCCGGTTGCCGTGGGTGCCAACCCGAGCGGCTGGGTCCTCGGCACGGCCCACTTCTTTTGACCGCGTGATGGCATGATCGACGACCTCATCATCGGCTTCGATCGCGCATTGCGCACGCTCGCGGGCCATCCCAATTCCGCCCGTCCGGTACCAGGCACGGGACTGCCCGAAGCCCCGCTGTCCGAAGCCGAGCGCAGGCACGCCGCCGGACTGATGCGCGTCAACCACACCGGCGAAGTCTGCGCGCAGGCGCTCTACGCCGCGCAGGCGCTGGTCTCGCGCAATCCGGCGATCGCGGTCGAATTCTCGCGCGCGGCGCGCGAGGAGGAAGAGCATCTCGCGTGGACGCAGGCAAGGCTGGCCGAACTCAACGCACGGACATCGCTGCTCAATCCGCTATGGTTTGCGGGCTCGTTCGCCATCGGTGTCGCCGCGGGGCTTGCCGGCGATCACGTCAACCTGGGCTTTGTGGTCGAGACCGAGCGCCAGGTCGAGGAACACCTGACCGGCCACATGGAGCAATTGCCGGCCGCCGACCAGAAGAGCCGCGCCATCGTCGTGCAGATGCGCGATGACGAAGCGCGCCACGGCGCGATGGCGCAGGCCGCGGGCGCCGCCCCGCTGCCGTTTCCGGTCAAGGTCCTGATGCGCGCCGCAGCCGAGGTGATGCGCACGCTCGCTTATCGCGTCTGAGACACGTCCCGCGTTCATCGCTTCGTCCCGCCGCCAGCCCCGCAGCGCCGAAAGCCGCGCCGCGCGGATTGCGGCCGCGATGGCGTTGCTTGCCGCGTTGCCCGCTGCCGCTTGCCGCCCTCGATTCGACGCGCCACCGCACCGGCGTCGACCGCCTTGACCACCTCGAATGCTCGCTCCAGTTTCCCCCGGCGCGTAAACGTCGCCCGCGCCCGGCCGCGAAAGCGCGTCGCACTCGCAGGCAGCGATCAGGTCATCGAGCCGCTCGGGCCGGCGCAGTGCATCCGCCGCGAGCAGGAGGTCGAGCAGCGTCGCCGGCCGCAACTCCCCCGCCCGATGGACGACGCCATGATGGCGGGCCGCGAGCCGCGCCGCATCGCGGCAGTCGAGCGGCACGCGCAGGCGCGCAGACATGCGCTCGGCCAGCCGTGCGCCGCGCGCCTCGTGCGCGATGTGTCGCGGCCAACCCTCGCGCGGCGAGGTCGCCTTGCCCAGGTCGTGCGCCAGCACCGCGTAACGGACGGGAAGACCGAACCCGCGCCGAGCCGCATGATCGAGCGCCTGCGCCACATGGACGCCGGTGTCGAATTCGGGATGATGGGCAAGCGGCTGCGGGATGCCGTACAGCGCGTCGACCTCGGGCAGCAGCCGCGCCAGCGCGCCGCAGCCGCGCAGCACCGCCAGCATTCGCGACGGTTGCGCTTCCATCAAGCCGCGCGCAAGTTCCTGCCAGACGCGCTCCGGCGACAGTTCGGAAAGTTCGTCGGCGGCCACCAGCTCGCGCATCAAGGCTTCGGTTTCCGGCGCCACGAAGAAGCCGAAGCGCGCCGCAAAGCGGGCGACGCGCAGCACGCGCAGCGGATCCTCGGCGAAGGCCGGACTGACGTGGCGCAGGACGCCGGCAGCCAGATCGGCAGCGCCGCCGAACGGATCGATGAGTTCCCCGTTCTCGCCGCGCGCCATCGCGTTGATGGTGAGATCGCGCCGGCGCAGGTCTTCTTCGAGCGTCACCTCGGGAGAAGCGAAGAATTCGAAGCCGCGGTAGCCGCGGCCGTGCTTGCGCTCGGTGCGTGCGAGCGCGTATTCCTCGCGCGTCTCGGGGTGCAGGAACACCGGGAAGTCGCGACCGATCGGCCGGAACCCGGAGGCCGTCATGATCTCCGGCGTGGCGCCGATCACCACCCAGTCGCGATCGACGACCGCGCGGCGCAGGAGTTCGTCGCGCACCGACCCTCCGACGCGGAAGAATTTAACGTTGGGTGCCAGGCGGTGCATCATCCGCTCACGTTAGCGACAACCTTGACTGATCCGGCATGAATACGATTGAACCGTTCGCCCTGAGCCAATCTCGAACCGTTCGCCCTGAGCTTGTCGAAGGGCCTCGTCCTGAGCCAATCTTGAACCGTTCGCCCTGAGCTTGTCGAAGGGCCCGTCCTGAGTTGATCGAAGGAAGCTTGTCGAAGGGCCCGTCCTGAGTCAATCTTGAACCGTTCGCCCTGAGCTTGTCGAAGGGCCCGTCCAGAGTTGATCGAAGGAAGCTTGTCGAAGGGCCTGTCCTGAGCCCGTCGAAGGAAGCCTGGCGAAGGGGCTTCGACGGGCTCAGCCCGAACGGATCTTCATACGTCAGTCGAAGGGCCCGCCCTGAGTCAATCTTGAACCGTTCGCCCTGAGCTTGTCGAAGGGCCCGTCCAGAGTTGATCGAAGGAAGCTTGTCGAAGGGCCTGTCCTGAGCCAATCTTGAACCGTTCGCCCTGAGCTTGTCGAAGGGCCCGCCCTGAGTCAATCTTGAACCGTTCGCCCTGAGCTTGTCGAAGGGCCCGTCCTGAGTTGATCGAAGGAAGCTTGTCGAAGGGCCTGTCCTGAGCCTAGCGAAGGGGCTTCGACTGGCTCAGCCCGAACGGAGTTTGATAGGTTCGAGGAGTTTCGACAGGCCCAGCCCGAACGGAGTTTGATAGGTTCGAGGAGTTTCGACTGGCTCAGCCCGAACGGAGTTTGATAGGTTCGAGGAGTTTCGACAGGCCCAGCCCGAACGGAGCTTGATGCATCGCCGTGCCGCATCAATAGTTTCAACGGCCGCTCTTCTCGCGATAGCCGTCGTAGCGGCTCTTCGCCGCGTCGGGCGCGAGGTACAAGGGCGCAATCGCCTCGATCGACGCGGGCGTCACGCCGAACACCCCGGGAAACGGGCAGTTGCAGACGCTGTCGCGCTGCATCGACGCCAGGTTGTCACGGCTCATCAGCTTGCCGGGCAGGTTCTCCAGCACCAGTGCCTGCAGCTTGCCAGCGTCGCCCCCAGCGGAACGATCGGGCGCGGCGTCTCGGCGATCTCGCCGACGAGACGGACCAACTCGCGCAGCGTGTAGATCCTGGGCCCGCACAGCGGATACCGCTGTCCGATCGTGGCGTCGAGCTCAAGCGCGCGGACAAAGCTCTCGGCGACATCGCCGACGAACACGGGCTGGAACCGCACGTCGGCACCCGCCAGCGCCATCACCGGCAGATAGCGCAGCACGCCGGCGAACAGGTTGAGGAAGGCATCCTCGCGACCGAAGATGACCGACGGCTGGAAGATGGTCCAGTCGAGTTTCGAAGCGACGATCGACGCCTCGGCCTCGCCCTTGCTGCGCTGGTAGCGGCTGGGGCCTTGTGCATCGGCATTGAGCGCGCTCATCTGGATGAAGCGCCGGACACCGGCGGCCTCGCAGGCGGCGATGCAGCGCTGCGTGACGCCGACGTGCGCTGCGGCAAAGGTTTCGCGCCCGGTCTCGTTGAGGATGCCGACGAGGTTGATCACCGCGTCGGCGCCCTCGGCGAGCCGCGTGAGCGTGTCTGCATCGGCGACGCTCGCTTCGTGGACTTCGACTGTCGGCAGCAGGAAAAGATGCCGCGCGTTGTCGCGGCGACGCGTGGGCACGATGACGCGATGGCCGGACGAGGCCAGGCGCCCGACGATGTAGCGTCCGACGAAGCCGCTGCCTCCCACGACGAGGACGGTCTTTTGGGTCATCGGGTTTCCCGGTTCAATTGGGGGCCGCGCCGCCGTTGGCGGCTACCGCATCGCGCGGCGTGATGGTGCCCAGCCGCGCGGTCAGAGGCACGTAAGCCTGATTCAGCTCCCGCGTGTAGAACATCGCGTTGGCGAGGACCTTCTTCACGTAATCGCGCGTTTCGTTGAAGGGAATCGTCTCGACCCAGATGGCCCCTTCGAGCGGCCCGCCGCGGCGCCAGGCCTGCGCCCGGCCCGGACCCGCATTATACGCAGCCGCGGCAAGCGCCGGCAGCGTGTCGAGGCGTTCGAGCCAGTACTTGAAATAGAACGCACCGAAGCCGGTGTTGGTCGCCGGGTCGACGATGCTCGAAGGCCGGAAGTCGCCGCGCTTCAATTCGCGGGCGACCCAGCGCGCGGTCGCCGGCATCAGTTGCATCAAGCCGACGGCGCCGGCCGACGAAACGATGCCGGCGATGAAACGCGACTCCTGCCGGGCAATGCCGAACAGAAGCGCCTGATCCAAATCGTGATCGCGTGCCGCAGCGGCGAATTCCGCCGGGTAGGGCATGAGGTAGCGCAAGCCGAAATCGTGGCGCGTGCTGGTGCGCTCCGCGGTATTGATCGCGCGGTCGTACAGCCGCTGGCGTCGCGCGTAATCTGCCGCCAGCAGCAGCGCCGCGTCATCGGCACCGCGCAGGACGTGCACCCATTCGCGTTGCGAGTCGGCGCGCAGGTCGAGTTCGGCGAGCTTCACCACCCGCTTCACATCGGGGCGCGCGGCGAACGCGGAAAGGCGCGCGTCGTCGACCGCTGCGGCCACGGCCCGCGGCTGCTGCATTCGTTCCGCGCCGCGCCCCAGCGCTTCGGCAGCCAAAAGACCATAGAAGCTGGGCTCGCCCGCCAGCGCGGCGAAGAGAGGTTCCGCCTCGGTGCTCCGATTCGTTGCGGCCAGCGCGCGGGCGCGCCAGTAACGCCACGACGACTCGTCTGCCGATGCCGGCGGCATCGCATCGATGGCAGCGAGGACGTCGGGCCACGCCGTGGCGCGCAACGCGGCGCGCACGCGCCACGCGTGCTCGACGTCGGACAGCGCCACGCCTGGCGCCTCGCGAAACCAGTCATTGGCGTCGCGATGCAGCTGCCGGGCCGCGTGGTAGGCGAGGCGCGCGTTGCCGTAGTTTCGATCCGCCTCCGGCATTCGGCCGCGCTCCTTCTCCCATGCCGCACGGACAGCCCCCGCATCGCTGCGCGCCGCCCGCTCCAGCGCGTACAGCGCAAGCTCGCGCCCGCCCTGGTCCTTCCAGCGGAAACCGCCCTTGGCCAGGGCGCGCGCGGGATCCGGATCCACGTGTTCGAATTCGCGCGCGGTGATGCGATACGCGGCAGGGAGGTCGACCGCGATCGATCGCGCCAGCCGCACATTGCCGGCCTGCGCCGCAAGGCGAAAGCGCTGCCGGCGGTCCGCAGGGCTCAGGTCGCCGCGAGCGATCAAGGCATCGAACAGCGGCTCGCAAGCATCGGGCGTCGCCTGGCCGGTGAACCACAGGGGCTTCGCGGCCGCCAGTGCGGCATCGCCGTCACGCTCGCGCCGATACTGGATGCCGAGGCAACCGAGCTCCACATCCTCGCCCGCGACCGGGGGGTAGTCGATGGCGAAGCTGTTCCACTGCCGGCGCTTGCCCAGGAGCTTCAGCCAGTCGACGCGCATCTCTCCAACCAGGGGGGGCGACGGGTTGGTATCGAGGAAGGCGCGCACCTCGTCATCGGCGGCGGTGTCGAGGCGCAGCCGGAGCCGCCAGAACTCGACATACGGGCGCAAGACGTGCATCGACAGGCCCGGCGCCAGCGCTTCGACGCGGGCGCGGTCGCCGCGCAGGAAGGCAGCCCGCGCCGCGAGAAAGTCGGCATCGGACGCCTGCGCATGGGCGGCTACGGGAATCGCGCCGGCAAGCAGGGCAGCGGCAAGGGTCAGCAGGAATTTCGGAATCATGGCGCGCATTGTCGGTGAGTGGAGGCGGCAGGGCAATCGAAACCGATCGGCGCCCACTCGAAGCCCTTCGACAAGCTTCCTTCGACAAGCTTCCTTCGACAGGCTTCCTTCGACATGCTTCCTTGCGAGCGGCGCATCCGGCTTCGACAGCTTCCTTCGACAGGCTCAGGACAGGCCCTTCGACAAGCTTCCTTCGACAGGCTTCCTTCGACAGGCTCAGGACAGGCCCTTCGACATATGCTCAGGGCGCTAACGGTTCATATTCGAACCGCGCGAGGGCGCACCGGTTCGCCGCCGGCGGATGATAAAATTCGCCGCTAAAGCATCGATCCCGCGCCTGGTGTTCGGGCACCGATGACGCCGCAGGCACGGCTGCCGCCGGCGAAAAGCACCCGCCGGCTTAAGCCACCCGGGGAGAGACCGATGGCACAACGCAAGAGCGCTCCGCTCGTGGGCGTGGTGATGGGCAGCGACAGCGACTGGGACATCATGCGCCACGCCGTCGCGCAGCTGGACGCGTTCGGCATCGTCAGCGAAACCCGCGTCGTTTCTGCGCATCGCATGCCGGACGACATGTTCGAATACGCCGAAGACGCGCTGCCGCGCGGCCTGCGCTGCATCATCGCGGGTGCCGGCGGTGCCGCGCACCTGCCCGGCATGCTGGCGGCCAAGACGACGGTGCCCGTGCTCGGCGTGCCGGTGCCGTCCAAATACCTGCGCGGCGAGGATTCGCTGTACTCGATCGTGCAGATGCCGAAGGGCATTCCCGTCGCCACGTTTGCCATCGGCGAAGCGGGCGCGGCAAACGCCGGCCTCTTTGCCGCGGCGCTGATCGCGGCCACCGATCCCATCGTCGCGAAAAAGCTGGCGGCGTTCCGTTTGAAACAGACCACCACCGCACGCGCGATGCGGGTGCCGCCCGCGGGCTGACGGGGCACTGCATGAGCCCGAAGGGCCGCCCCGAGGGCGAATACCGGAGTGCGCAGCACGAAGGTAGTCCAGTATGTCCGAAGGGCCGCCCCGAGGGCGAATACCGGAGTGCGCAGCACGAAGGTAGGTCCAGTATGTCCGAAGGACCGCCCGAGGGCGAATACCGGAGTGCGCAGAACCATGCCCGCGACGGCTGACAAGCTTGCGCGGCAACCGTCGGGCCCGGTCCCGCCCGGTGCGTGGCTGGGGCTGTTGGGCGGCGGCCAGCTCGGCCGCATGTTCTGCATGGCGGCACAGAGCATGGGCTATCGCGTCGCGGTCCTCGATCCGGGTGCCGACAGCCCCGCGGGCAGCGTTGCCGACCGGCATATCCGTGCCGACTACCTCGATCCCGAAGCGCTCGCCGACATGGCGGCGCTCACCGTGGCGGCGACGACCGAATTCGAAAACGTCCCTGCGACCGCGCTCGACTACCTCGCGCGCAGCGGTCGCGTTTCGCCGGGCGCCGCGAGCGTCGCCATCGCGCAGGATCGCATCAGCGAAAAGACATTCCTGTCCGGGCACGGATTCGCGGTGGCGCCGTTCGCCGTGCTGCGCAGCGAGGCCGACGCCCGGGCGATCGACGCGTCGCTCCTGCCCGGCATCGTCAAGAGCGCGCGCCTGGGCTACGACGGCAAGGGCCAGGTCCGGGTGCGCACGCACGACGACGTCGTCGCAGCCTTCGCCACGATGCGCGGCGCGCCCTGCGTGCTGGAGAAATTGGTCGCGCTCGCCTGCGAGGTGTCGGTGATCGTCGCCCGCAACGAGCAGCGCGACACCGTCACCTGGCCGGTGGCCGAGAATCGCCACCGTGACGGCATCCTCGACGTCTCCATCGTGCCCGCGCGCGTTCCGGACACGCTGGCCGACGACGCGCGCCGCATCGCGACCGCGGTCGCGGAGACGCTCGACTATCGGGGCGTGCTCTGCGTCGAGATGTTCCTGACCGACCGGGGGCAACTGCTGGTCAACGAGATGGCGCCGCGCCCGCACAACAGCGGCCATTTCAGCATCGACGCCTGCGTCACCTCGCAGTTCGAGCAACAGGCGCGCGTGCTCGCCGGACTGCCGCTCGGCGACACGCGGCAACACGAGCCGGCGGTGATGATCAACCTGCTGGGCGACATCTGGTTCGCGACCGCCGACGCGCCCACGCCGCGCGAACCCGACTGGCACGCCGTGCTGCGCCACCCGCAGGCCAAGCTGCACCTCTACGGCAAGACCCAGCCGCGCCGCGCGCGCAAGATGGGACACGTCACCTGCCTTGCCCCTACGCTGGGCGAAGCGCTCGACGTGGCGCGCGCGATCAAGCGCGATCTCGGCATCCCGCTTGCGGGCGAAATCTGACGCCCGCCTCGTGACCTTCGATGCCTGAGCCGAGCCACGCGAGCGCACCGCTGGAAGGATTGCGCGTGCTGGATCTGTCGCGGCTGCTGCCGGGCCCGGTCGCAACGCTCTACCTGGCCGATCTCGGCGCCGATGTCGTCAAGGTCGAGGATACCGGCGCCGGCGACTATGCGCGGGAACTGGGCAACGCGCCGGGAACCGTGTCGGCGTTCTTCCGCGCGGTCAACCGCAACAAGCGCAGCATCGCCATCGACCTGAAGCGGCCTGAAGGTCGCGAGGTGCTGTTGGCACTTGCCCGCGACGCCGAGGTCGTCGTCGAGAGCTTTCGCCCCGGCGTCGTCGCGGCACTGGGGGTCGATTACGCGACGCTTGCCGCGGTCAATCCGCGCCTGGTCTATGCCGCCATCACCGGCTACGGGCAAACCGGCCCGCGTGCGGCGATGGCCGGGCACGACATCAACTACCTCGGCTATGCGGGCATTCTCGATCAGACGGGAACCCGCGGCGGCGCGCCGGCGCTGTCGAACCTGCAGATTGCCGATCTCCTGGGCGGCGCCGCTTCGGCGACGATCGCGATCCTCGCCGCCGTCATCGGCGCGCAGAAGACCGGCCGCGGCCGCCACGTCGACGTGGCGATGGCCGATGCGGCACTCGCGCACAACATCTTCGCGCTGCATGCGCTCGAGCAATGGGGCAGCACGCTCCCGCGCGGCGAGGATCTGCTGACCGGAGGCGTCCCCGCGTACGGCGTCTACGGCACCCGCGATGGGCGCTGGCTGGCGGTCGGCGCGCTGGAGCCCAAATTCTGGCAATTGCTGTGCACGACGATCGGGCGGCCCGACCTTGCCGGCAGCGGTCTTTCCACCGGCGCTGAAGGCGAACGCGCCAGGGCCGAACTCGCCGCGCTGTTCGCGTCGCGATCCCTGGCCCATTGGTCGCAGCGCTTTGCCGCGGTCGACTGCTGCGTCACGCCGGTGCTCACGCTCGACGAAGCGCTCAACGATGTGCAGTTCGGCGCGCGGGGCATGGTGGTCAGGGGATCCGACGGGACGCGGCAGTACGCGCCACCCTTCCACCTCTCCGGGCACGAATTCGCGCTGCACCGCGAAGCCCCGGCGCAGGGCCAGCATACCGCCGAAGTGTTGCGCGCCGCGGGCTACGGTGAAGAACGCATTGCCGAGTTGGCCGCGAGCGGCGCGATCAGGCTGGGCAGGACGCAAGTCGCCGCCACGATTTTCCAGCGCCCCTCAGATCGCACGCGATGAGCAAGGACCGAGCGCAGCGCTACGATGTCGTCGTCATCGGCGGCGGCGCAGCGGGCGTTGCCGCGGCGCTCGGTGCCGGGCGACAGGGCGCGCGCACGCTGCTGGTCGAGCGCTACGGGTTCCTGGGCGGCGCGGCAGCCAATGCCAACGTGCTGTCGTATTGCGGCTTCTACCTGGCGGGAAATGATCATCGCCTGATCGTCGGCGGTGTCGGCGCCCGCGTCCTCGCCGAACTCGAAGGACTCGGCTTCGAGGCGTCGCCGATACGCGCGCCCAGCGGCAACTGGATCATCATGCTCGACCCCGAGGCGGTGAAGGTCGCGATGGATCGCGTGGTCGCGGAATGGGATATCGACTGCCGGCTGCACTGTAGCCTCGTCGGCGTGCACCGTTCTTCCGCGCGCATCGAAGCGGTCACGCTCTTCGATCACGCCGGACCGTTCGATGTCGAAGCCGCCGCCTTCGTCGATGCGAGCGGCGATGCCGACCTGGGGCACGCGGCGGGCGTGCCGACGATCGCGCAGGCGGAGCCGGGACGGCCGCGCCAGGTGGCGTCGTTCCCGGTTCGGTTCACCGGCGTGGCGCGCCACCTCACCGTCGATCGGGACGCGCTGGCGGCGCTGATGCCAGCGTTTCGCAACGACATCGCCAACGCCTACGTGCGGCAGCACGGCGGCCACTTCATTCGCCTTCCGGGCTCGCACGACCTGTGGTGGATGGGCGTCGATCTCGTCACCGGCGGCCTCGATTCCGCCGACATGGGCGCTGCCGAGCGCAACGGGCGCGAACTCGCCTGGAGGTTTCTCGAACTGCTGCGTGCGCGCATGCCGGGCTTCGAGCACGCCTTCATCGTCGCCACCGGACCGCAAGCGGGAATTCGCGACAGTCGCCAGTTGCAGACGCGCCATCGGCTCACCGACGACGACATTCTGTCCGGTCGCCTGCGCGACGACGGCATCGCCTGCGGCTGCTGGCCCGCCGAAGTCCACGCGGGACCCGGCGGCCCGAAGTTCAGACCCGTCGGCGGCGATGGCTACTACCACGTGCCGCTGGCGTCGCTCCAGGCCGTCGATGTCGACAACCTCTGGCTCGGCGGCCGCGTCATCGGTTGCGACGAGATGGCCTATGGTTCGCTGCGCGTGATGGGAACCGCATTCGCGACCGGCCAGGCGGCAGGGATCGCCGCGGCGCAGTCTGCGGCGGGCGATCTCACGCCCGACCCGGTCCGCGTGCGCGCCGAACTTCTGCGCCAGGGCGCCATCCTCTGAACTGCAAGGTCGCGGCGCCCAGGCACCCGACCAGTCGCGACCGCCGACGATCGCGCCTTCCTGAGGCTCAGTAGCCCAGGGCCAGCCCGGTATTGCGCCGCGGGTCGTTCGAGCCGTAGAAGCGGTTGTTGCCCACCGGCTTGCCGCCGAGCGCCGGCGCGCCGACCAGGATCGCCGTGATGTGGTTGGGAGACTGCGGCGCACCGAGCTTGTGGCCCATGCCATCGAGGATCTTGCGGGTGTCGGGACTCAACGCGAAGTTTTCCACGTTGGTCGTCTCGGGCAGCCACTGCTGATGGAAACGCGGCGCGTCGACGGCCTCCTGCAGGCCCATGCCGTAGTCGACGAGGTTGAGGATGGTGTGCACGACCGCGGTGATGATCCGGCTGCCACCCGGCGAGCCCACCACCAGCACCGGCTTGCCGTCCTTCAGCATGATGGTGGGGCTCATCGAACTCAACGGCCGCTTGCCGGGGGCGATGGCATTGGCCTCGCCCTGCACCAGGCCGTAGAGATTGGGCACGCCGATCTTGACGGTGAAGTCGTCCATTTCGTTGTTGAGCAGCACGCCCGTGCCCGCCGCCGTGACCCGGGCGCCGAACCAGTCGTTCAGGGTGTAGGTGACCGACACCGCGTTCCCCTGCTGGTCGACGATCGAGTAGTGCGTGGTGTTGGTTCCTTCGTGCGGAGCGACGCCGGGTTTGAGATCCTTCGAGACTCCCGCCTTCGCCGGGTCGATCACGGCGCGAATCTTCTCCGCGTAGCCCTTGTCGAGCAGCCGGTCGAGCGGGTTCTTCACGAAATCCGGATCGCCCAGGTAGCTGTTGCGGTCCACATACGCGTGGCGCATGGCTTCGATCTGATAGTGCACGGACTGGGCCGAGCGGAAGCCGAGGTCCTTGAGCGGATAGCCCTCGACGATGTTGAGGATCTCGCAGATGACCACGCCGCCGGAACTCGGCGGCGGCGCCGACACCACCCGGTAGCCGCGGTAATCGCATTCCACCGGCGGCATTTCGCGCGTCGCGTACTGGTCGAAATCCGCCTGCACGAGGATGCCCTTGCCGGCCTTGCTCGACGCGACGATCGCCGCGCTGACCGGACCCTTGTAGAAGCCGTCGGCGCCCTTGCGCGAGATCAGCCGCAGCGTCTTCGCAAGATCCTTCTGCACCAGCCTGTGACCGACCGGCGGCGCCTCGCCTTTCACCAGGAAGATCGCAGCCGATGCCGGATCGTTGACGAGATCCTTGGCCGCCGCGCGAAACGTGTCCACGTCGCCCTGCTCGAGCACGAAGCCCTTCTCCGCGAATCCGATGGCGGGCGCGACGAGCGCGGCGCGCTTCATCGTGCCGTACTTCTCGCGCGCGAGTTCCAGGCCCGAGACGGTGCCGGGCACGCCCACCGCGAGGTGGCCGAGGGTGCTTGCCCCCTTCACCACATTGCCGCTCGCGTCGAGATACATGTCGGCCTTCGAGCCCGCCGGCGCCTTCTCGCGAAAATCGAGGAAGGTGCGGCGGCCATCGGCGAGTTGAATCGTCATGAAACCGCCGCCGCCGAGATTTCCCGCAGCCGGATACACCACGGCGAGCGTATACCCGATGGCGACCGCGGCATCGACGGCGTTGCCGCCCTTCTTGAGCACGTCAACCCCCACCTTGGTGGCGAGGTGCTGCGCGGTGACGACCATGCCGTGCTCGGCCGCGACCGGAGCGATCGAGGCCGCCTGGGCGGGAAAAGCCGCTGCAAACGCGGATACAAGAACGAGGTTGCGAAACAAGACGCGAGTCCTGGTCATGACGGTCCTCAGGAAGGATTGCCGGGAAGGGGCTGGGACGACGCCCCGGATGGTGTTCGTATCGTGCCGCCTGCCACGTCGCGGCGCGCGGGTAGTGCCTCGACGATGGCACGCTTCGCGGCAGCGTCGAGCACGCTCCACGCCGCGATCTCGTCGAGCGTGCGATAACAGCCGATGCAAAAGCCGTTGCGCGCGCTCATTTCGCAGATGCTCACGCAGGGCGATGCGACGTCCCCGCTCGGCGCTCATGCATTCTCCGGCAGCGTCTCTGCGATGTCGACGAGGTCGGCGCCTTCGCGCACGCGCTCGCCCACCGCGAAGTTGACGGCGACGACCGCTCCGGGCGCCGGCGCCACGATCGTGTGCTCCATCTTCATCGCCTCGAGCACGATCAGGGGCATACCCCGGTCGACCCGGTCGCCCGGCTGCACCAGCACCGCGACCACGGTGCCGGACATCGGCGCCCTCAGGTGGCCGCCGTGGGCGTCGTCTTCGCCGGCGTGTGCCAGGCGATCGACGACCCGCAATCGATGATGCGCGCCGGCGCAGAACACATGCCGTTCTTCGCCATGGAACACGACCGTCGCCACGAATTCGGCGCCGTCCGCGGTGATGAGCAGGCGCCCGTCGCGAATCTTGACGCGCGCGCGCACGTCGCGACCCTCGCGCCCGACCCGCCAGCCTTCGCCATCACGGCGGACCGCGACATCGTGGCGAACATCGACGTCGGCGAACGACAGCGCGATGGCGTGGCAGGCGCTGTTCGGCCACCAGGGATCGACCGCATGCCAGGGCGAACCCGCATCGCCCGACGCGCTCGCCGCAGCCTCGCGAGCGGCGGCCAGGCCGAGCACTTCGGCCAGCGCCGCGGCGAGGACGACGTCGCCCGGCGTCGGTCCGCGCGCGGGGAAGAGCGCAGCGTGATGGCGGGCGATGAGGCCGGTGTCCACGTTGCCCGACGCGAAAGCCTGGTGCGCAACGACCCGTTGCAGGAAGGCGACGTTGGTCGTCACGCCGACGATCTCGACCTCGGCCAACGCCTCGGCCAGCCGCCGCAATGCCGCCGCGCGGTCTTCGCCGTGGACGATCAGCTTGGCGATCATCGGGTCGTAGTACGGAGAAATCTCGTCGCCGCCGCGCACGCCGGTGTCGACGCGCAAAGCCGCGTGCGTCGATGGCGTGCGCAGATGCGCCAGCCGGCCGATCGACGGCAGGAAGCCGCGCTCCGGATCCTCGGCGTAAATCCGCGCCTCGATCGCATGGCCGTCGATGGCAAGGTCCTGCTGGCGCCGCGGCAACGGCTCGCCGGCGGCGACCCGCAACTGCCACTCGACCAGATCCAGGCCCGTGATCATCTCGGTCACCGGGTGCTCGACCTGCAGCCGCGTGTTCATCTCCATGAAATAGAACCTGCCGTCGCGGGCAAAACTGTCGGCCGCGATGAATTCGACGGTGCCGGCACCGACGTAGCCGATCGCCCTCGCCGCCGCCACCGCCGCCTCGCCCATCGTCTTCCGATGCGCGGGATCCATGCCCGGCGCCGGCGCTTCCTCGAGCACCTTCTGGTGCCGTCGCTGCACCGAGCAATCGCGTTCGAAGAGATATGCGGCGTTGCCGAAACGGTCGGCGAACACCTGGATCTCGATATGCCGCGGCGCGCTCAGATACTTTTCGATCAGCACGCGGTCGTCGCCGAACGACGCCTTCGCCTCGCGCTGCGCCGACGCCAGCGCCGCCGCGAAGCCGGCCGCGTCGTCGGCGACCTTCATGCCCTTGCCGCCCCCGCCCGCGGTGGCCTTGATCAGGACCGGAAAACCGATGCGCGCGGCCTCGCTGCGCGAGCAGCGCCGGATCCTGATCGTCGCCGTGGTACCCGGGGACCAGCGGCACGCCCGCCGCGCCCATGATCCGCTTGGCCGCCGACTTCGACCCCATGGCCGCGATCGCCGCCGGGGGCGGGCCGATGAAGACGAGGCCCGCAGCAGCGCAGCGCAGCGCGAAGTCCTCGTTCTCCGACAGGAAGCCATAGCCGGGATGGATCGCCTGCGCGCCGGTCTTTTTCGCGATGGCGATGATCGCCGCGCCGTTCAAGTAACTCTCGCGCGGTGCGGCGGGGCCCAGCCGCCACGCCTCGTCGCACACCCCGACGTGCAGCGCATCGGCATCCGCGTCCGAGTACACGGCGACGCTGCGGATGCCCATGCGGCGCGCCGTGCGGGCGACGCGACAGGCGATCTCGCCGCGATTGGCGATGAGGATCTTGTCAAACATCGATGCCGTTCCTGACCTCGATTTCGCGCGTGGCCGGCGGACGCTTCGATCCCTCGCCCGTCAGCCGCACGATGAGCGCGCGGATGAAGCGCCACACCCTGGGGATGAGCCAGATCATCAGCAGCACCAGCAATCCGATCACGACCAGCGCCGCGATCGGGTACGCGTACGCGAGCCAGAGCAAGGTGCCGACCGCGAGTTCCTCGCCGAACGACGCCGCCCAATTGGAGAACGGTTCGGGCGAGGTGTTGATCACCGCGCGGCTGCCGGTCTTGGCGATGTGGCTGCCGGCTGCCAGCGATCCGCCGATGATCGCCGCGGCCACGCCGACCGCCGCCGGCGAATCTCCGAACACGCTGGCGGCGAGCGCGGCTCCCGCCGGAATACGGATGAACGTGTGCACCGCGTCCCACAGCGTATCGATGCCCGGGATCTTGTCGGCAAAGAACTCGACGAAGAACATGAAACCGGATGCCGTCAGCACCCAGGGATGCGCGAGCAGCTTCAATCCTCCCGGCAGGTCGATCCAGTGCAGGAAGCCCAGGCCGCCGAGGATGAACAGCACCGCGTACAAGCGGATGCCGCTCGCCCAGCCCAGCGCCGCCGCGAGCGCGGTGAGTTGCCAGACGTCCATTTGCTCGAGACCGCCCATGGTCATCCCTCCGGCTTTGGCATCGCCGCCCACGCGGGCGTCCGCCGCTCGAGGAACGCCGCGACGCCCTCGCGACCCTCGTCGGACGCACGAATCGAGGCGATGCGCAACACGGTATCGGCGATGACGCCGTCGTCGATCGCCCTGCCCGCAAGCGCGCGCACCAATGCCTTGGCCGCCGCCTGTGCCAGCGGACCCGCGACCAGCAGCGCGTCGATCAGCGCGTCGATGCGTCCGTCGAGTTCGGCCGCCGGGACGACCTCGTGGACCAGGCCGATGGCGCGCGCCTCGGCCGCCGTGAAACGCTCGGCGGTCAGGAAATACCGCCGTGCATGCCGGGCGCCGATCGCCTCGACCACGTAGGGCGCTATCGTCGCCGGAATGAGGCCGAGCTTCACCTCCGAGAGCGAGAAGCTGGCTTCAGTGGCTGCAATCGCGATGTCGCAGCAGGCGACGAGCCCGACGCCACCCCCGTAGGCGGCGCCGTGCACGCGCGCGATCGTCGGCTTGCCCATGCGCGCCAGCGTGGAGAGCATCGCCGCGAGCGCGCCGGCATCCGCCACGTTTTCAGCGTGGCTGTAACCCGCCATGCGCCGCATCCAGCTCAAATCGGCGCCGGCACAGAAGCTCTTGCCCTCGCCCTCCAGGACGACGATGCGCACCGCCGGATCCGCATCGAGCGCCGCCAGCGCAGCGGTGAGCTCGCTGATCAGCGCGTCGTCGAAGGCGTTGTGCACCTGGGGCCGCGCCAGCGTCACCATCGCAACCGCGCGGTCGACGGCAACGTGGATCGACGCAGGGCGACGGGCGTCCGCCACGTCCGCAGCGCTGCCCGATTCGTTATTCGTCATCGCTGTCCTACATCCGGAACACGCCGAAGCGCGTGGGCTCGATCGGCTTGTTGAGCGCGGCCGAGATCGCCAGGCCCAGCACTTTGCGCGTATCCGCCGGATCGATGACGCCATCGTCCCACAGCCGCGCGCTGGCGAAGTACGGGTGGCCTTCCTGCTCGTACTGCGCGCGCACCGGCGCCTTGAACGCTTCCTCTTCGGTCGCGCTCCATTGACCGCCTTTGGCTTCGATGGCGTCGCGACGAATCGTCGCCAGCACGGTGGCCGCCTGCTCGCCTCCCATCACCGAAATGCGCGCGTTGGGCCACATCCACAGGAACCGCGGATTGAATGCGCGCCCGCACATGCCGTAGTTGCCGGCGCCATAACTGCCGCCGACGATCATCGTGAACTTCGGCACCTGCGCGCAGGACACGGCCATCACCATCTTGGCGCCGTCGCGCGCAATGCCGCCGGCCTCGTACTTCTGGCCGACCATGAAACCGGTGATGTTCTGCAGGAACACCAGCGGCACGCGGCGCTGGCAGCAAAGCTCGACGAAATGGGTTCCCTTCAGCGCCGATTCCGAATACAGCACGCCGTTGTTGGCGACGATGCCGACCGGATAGCCCCACAGCCGCGCGAAGCCCGTCACCAGCGTCGTCCCGTAGCGCGCCTTGAACTCGTCGAACTCGCTGCCGTCGACGATCCGCGCGATGATCTCGCGGACGTCGTAGGGCTTGCGGATGTCGGCATTGATGACGCCGTAGAGATCCTCGGGCGCGTATCGCGGCTCGACCGGAGGCAAGGTCTCGACGTCGACGTGCTTCGGGCGATTCAGCTTGCCGACGATGCCGCGGGCGATCGCCAGCGCGTGATGGTCGGAGAGCGCGTAGTGGTCGGCGACACCGGAGATGCGCGTGTGCACATCGGCGCCGCCGAGGTCTTCGGCGGAAACGATCTCGCCGGTCGCGGCCTTCACCAGCGGCGGCCCGGCGAGGAAGATCGTTCCCTGTTCCTTGACGATGATCGACTCGTCGGCCATCGCCGGCACGTACGCGCCGCCCGCGGTGCAGGATCCCATCACCACGGCGATCTGCGGAATGCCTTCGGCCGACATCGTCGCCTGGTTGTAGAAGATGCGTCCGAAGTGATCGCGATCGGGAAACACGTCGACCTGGTTGGGCAGGTTCGCGCCGCCGGAGTCGACGAGGTAGATGCAGGGCAGGTTGTTTTCGCGCGCGATGTCCTGCGCGCGCAGGTGCTTTTTCACCGTCAGCGGATAGTAGGTGCCGCCCTTGACGGTGGCGTCGTTGCAGACGATCACGCATTCGCGCCCTGCGACCCGACCGATGCCGGTGATGATGCCCGCGGCAGCGATCGTATCGTCGTACATGCCCCAGGCTGCGAACTGCGAGAACTCGAGGAAGGGCGAGCCCGCATCGAGCAAGGCGCAAACGCGTTCGCGCGGCAGCAGTTTCCCGCGCGCCTCGTGCTTCGCCCGCGCCGCCTCGCCGCCCCCCTGCTCGATGACGGCCACCTTGGCCGAGAGATCGGCGACGAGCGCGGCCATCGCCTCGCGATTGCGCACGAAGATCGGGTCGCGTGGGTCGAGCCTGGATTCGATGACGGGCATGGCGGAAAGTGTCGGTCGCGCCTGCGTTCAGCGCGGCGCAAGCAGGGCGGAGAGAACAGCGGCCATGTTAAACGGTTCCGCGCCGCGGTGCATGCGCGGCGCGATCAGAAGCCGCCGGTCGCGAGCCAGCGCTCGATCTGGTCGAAGCGGTCGAGTCCCCAGAACGGCTCGTCGTCGACGAAGATGAAGGGCGAGCCGAACACGCCGCGCGCGAGCGCCCGCTCGACTTCGTCTTTCAGCGCGGCCTTGATCGCAGGGTCGTCGATCGCTGCGCGCGCCGCGACCGGGTCGACACCTTCCTTCGCCGCCACCGCGACGGCCTCGTCCGGCGACGAGATGTCGATGCCGTCGACGAAATACGCGCGGTAGAGCGCCTTCGCGACGCGCGCCGGGGCCGCGGCATCGGCATTGCTCGCCTTCAGCCACAGCACGATCCGCGCCGGTGCCTGGCTTGCGATCGGAAACACCGATGGCTGGCGGAACTCTTCGATGCCATGGTAGCGCGCGCTGCGCGCGAAATCGCGCTTCGAGTATTCGCCCTTCAGCGGCAGCGTCGTCAGCGGGGCTCCCCCGGTCGACTTGAAGATCACGCCGAGCAGCACCGGATGCCAGTCGACACTGCGGCCATGTTTTTCGGCCAGCGCCTCGATGCGCTGCGCGGCGAGGTAGCCGTAAGGCGACGAAAAATCAAAATAGAAATCGATGGGCGAACTCATCTGACAGTCTCCTCAACCCGCAAGCGCGCGGCCGATGACCAGGCGCTGGATCTCGCTCGTGCCCTCGTAGATCTGGCACACGCGCACGTCGCGATAGATGCGCTCGACCGGAAAATCGCTGACGTAGCCATAGCCGCCGTGAACCTGGATCGCGGCGGAGCAAACGCGCTCGGCCATCTCCGATGCGAAAAGCTTGGCCATCGACGCCTCCTTGAGACAGGGTTGGCCGGCGTCGCGCATTGCCGCCGCGTGCCACACCAGCTGCCGCGCGGCTTCGACTTCGGTTGCCATGTCGGCCAGCTTGAAGCTCACCGCCTGATGTTCGACGATCGGCCGGCCGAAGCTCTGCCGGTCGCGCGCATAGGCGAGCGCGGCGTCGAGCGCGGCGCGGGCCATGCCCACCGCCTGCGCGGCGATGCCGATGCGGCCGGCTTCGAGATTCGCCAGCGCGATGCGGTAGCCCTGGCCTTCGCGACCCAGCAAATTGGCGGCGGGCACGCGGCAATTCTCGAAAACGATCTGCGCGGTGTCCGAAGCCCGCTGTCCCAGCTTGTCCTCGATCCGCGCGACGACATAGCCCGGCGTTTTGGTATCGACGATGAAGCCGGAAATCCCTTTCTTCCCGGCCTGCCGATCGGTCACCGCGAAGACGATGGCGGTATCGGCATGCTTCCCGGTGGTGATGAACTGCTTGACGCCGTCGAGCACGTACTCGTCGCCATCGCGTTCGGCACGCATGGTGATGGCCGCGGCATCGGAGCCGACATGAGGCTCGGTGAGGCAGAAGCAACCCAGCGCCGTGCCCGACGCCAGCGGCCTCAGATACCGCTCCTTCTGCGCGTCGCTGCCGAAAGCGTTGAGCGGCCCGCAGACGACCGAGTTCTGCACGCTGACGATGGTCGATGTCGCGCCATCGCCGGCGGCGATTTCCTCCAGCGCGACGGCGAGCGACACGTAGTCCATCCCGGCGCCGCCCCAGGCTTCGGGCGTGACCATGCCCAGCGCGCCAAGTTCGCCGAGTGCGGCCAGTTCCGCGCGCGGGAAGTGGTGGTCGCGGTCCCACTGCGCGGCCTGCGGCGCGAGGCGCTCCTGCGCGAAGGCGCGCAGCGTATCGCGGATGAGGCGCTGTTCCTCGGTCAGCAGCATTTGGCTTTTTCCTGGTTGGGGATTGGCGCAGCGGACAAGGCGCGGGCGACCGGCGCGATTGATCAGCCAGACGCCCCCGATGACGAGCGCGCCGCCGGCCAGCATCGACCACTCGAGATGCTCGCCCAGCAGCACGAAGCCGAGCACGACCGCCACCACCGGCACGAGGTTGATGAACACCGCCGCGCGGGCGGGACCGAGTTCACGCACGCCCTCGTAGAACCAGACGAAGGCGATTGCCGTTCCGAACACGCCCAGGAACACGAGCGCGATCCAGGCGCCGACGCTCGCGACGGGTGGCATCACGCCGGCGGCGAGCGGCGCCGGCAGCAGCGTCGCCGCCAGCGCCAGCAGCGCGGTGCCCGTCAGCGACGCATAGGTCGTCGCGGACAGTGGCGACAGACCGGTGAGAACGCCCTTGCCGATCAGCGTGTACGTCGACCACGACAACACGCAGCCGAAGATGATCGCGTCGCCCGGCGTGATGCCGCCGCTCAGGATGGCCAGCGGATTGCCATGACCGATGACCACCGCCGCGCCAGTCAGGGCGAGCACCGCGCCCGCGACGCGCGACGCGGTCAGGCGCTCGTGCAGAAACCACGCTGCGCCGAGCACGGTCACCGCCGGGTTGAGCGCGACGATCAGCGACGCGCGCGACGCCGGTACGGTCTGCATGCCGATCATGAAGCACAGGTTGTAGGCAGCCACGCCGGTCGCGCCCAGCAGGCTCACGCCCAGCCACTGCCGTGGCCGCAGGGCGGGCAGCACGCCCACCAGCCACGCGTGCGCGGCGACCAGCGCGACCGACGCCACGACGTAGCGCCACAGCGCGGCCGTCGCCGGCGGCATCTGGGCTGCCACCACGCGGCCGGCGATGAAGGTCCCCGCCCAGATCAGCGCGACCAGGGACAGCTTGACGTAGATCGCGTCGCGTCGGCGCGGCATGCACGGCCGTCAGCAGAGTTCCAGCGCCATCGCCGTGGCCTCGCCGCCGCCGATGCACAGGCTCGCGACGCCGCGCCTGCCGCCGTGCTTGCGCAGCGCGCCCAGGAGCGTGACGATGATCCGCGCACCGGAGGCGCCGATGGGGTGGCCGAGCGCACAGGCGCCGCCGTGGACGTTGACCTTGTCGTGCGGGATCGCGAGATCCTTCATCGCCGCCATCGTGACCACGGCGAACGCTTCGTTGATCTCGAAGAGGTCGACCTCCTTCGTCGTCCACCCGGTCTTCGCATAGAGTTTCTGAATCGCGCCGACAGGCGCGGTCGCGAACCACGCCGGCTCCTGCGCGTGCGTCGCATGATCGATCACGACCGCCAGCGCCTTCAGCCCCCGCGCCTCCGCCGTCGACCGGCGCATCAACACCAGCGCCGCCGCGCCGTCGGAGATCGAACTCGCATTGGCGGCGGTCACGGTCCCGTCCTTGCGAAACGCCGGTTTCAATGTCGGGATCTTGGCGGGCGAGGCCTTCGCGGGCTGCTCGTCGTTGGCGACGACGACTTCCCCCTTGCGCCCGGCAACGGTAACTGGCGCGATCTCCCAGCCGAACGTGCCGTCGTTGTTGGCCGCCAGTGCGCGCGACAGCGACGCCAGCGCGAACGCGTCCTGCGCCTCGCGGGTGAAGCCGTACTTGTCGGCGCAGAGTTCGGCAAACACGCCCATCAGCTTGCCCTTGTCGTAGGCATCCTCGAGGCCGTCGAAGAACATGTGGTCGATGACGGTGGAATGGCCCATCCGCAAACCCTGGCGGACCTTCGGCAACAGATAGGGCGCGTTGGTCATGCTCTCCATCCCGCCCGCGACCATCACGTCGTTGGTGCCGGCGACCAGTAGATCGTGCGCGAACATCGCCGCCTTCATCGCCGAACCGCACATCTTGTTGATCGTCGTGCAGCCCGCGGCCAGCGGCAGGCCTGCCTTGATCGCCGCCTGCCGCGCGGGGGCCTGTCCCTGGCCCGCGGGAAGCACGTTGCCCATGATCACTTCCTGCACGTCGGCAGGCGCGATGCCGGCCCGCTCGACCGCGGCGCGTATCGCCACCGCGCCAAGATCGCTGGCCGACAGCGAAGCGAAGTCGCCCTGCAGCCCGGCCATGGGCGTACGCGCGGCACCGACGATGACGATGGGATCGTTCTGCATGAGACTTCCTTGGTTGACGTGGTCCGCAAAGCCTCGCCGGCAGGCGAGGCGGGTCGATCACCTGGTCTGGTTGAAGAGCTCGCGGCCGATCAGCATGCGCCGGATTTCCGAGGTGCCGGCGCCGATTTCGTAGAGCTTGGCGTCGCGCCACAGGCGCCCGGTCGGGTAGCCGTCGATGTAACCGTTGCCGCCGAGGCACTGGATCGCCTCGCCGGCCATCCACGTCGCCTTCTCGGCGGCGTAGAGAATCGCGCCGGCCGCGTCCTTGCGCGTGGTCTCCCCGCGGTCGCAGGCCTGGCCCACCGCGTACACGTAGGCCTTGCAGGCGTTCATCGTCGTGTACATGTCGGCAAGCTTGCCCTGCATGAGCTGAAACTCGCCGATCGGCTGCCCGAACTGCGTTCGCTCGTGCACGTAGGGCAGCACGACGTCCATGCAGGCCGCCATGATGCCGAGCGGCCCGCCGGCGAGCACGGCGCGCTCGTAATCGAGGCCGCTCATCAGCACGCCAACGCCCCGCCCTTCCTCGCCCAGGATGTTGGCCGACGGTACCACGCAGTCGTCGAACACGAGTTCGCAGGTGTTCGATCCCCGCATGCCGAGCTTGTCGAGCTTCGGCGCGGTCGAGAAACCGGGCATCCCCTTCTCGACGATGAAGGCGGTGATGCCGCGCGGACCGGCCTGCGGCTCGGTCCTGGCGTAGACGACCAGCGTGTCGGCATCGGGTCCGTTGGTGATCCACATCTTGCTGCCGTCGAGGATGTAGTTGTCGCCGTCGCGGCGCGCCGCAAGCCGCATCGACACGACGTCGGACCCCGACCCGTGTTCGCTCATCGCCAGCGCGCCCACGTGTTCGCCGCTGACGAGCCTGGGCAGGTACGCGCGCTTCTGCGCCTCGGTGCCGTTGCGCCGGATCTGGTTGACGCAGAGGTTCGAGTGCGCGCCGTAGGACAGGCCGACCGACGCCGAGGCGCGGCTGATCTCCTCCATGGCAACGATGTGCGCGAGATAGCCCATGGCGCTGCCGCCGTAGGTCTCATCGACGGTGATCCCGAGCAATCCCATGTCGCCCAGCTTGCGCCACAAGTCCGCCGGGAACGCATTCGTGGCATCGATCTGTGCCGCGCGCGGCGCAATCTCGGCCGCCGCGAACTGCGCGACGGCGGCACGCAGCATGTCGATCGTCTCGCCATGGTGGAAATCGAGGGCGGGGAAGCTATGCATGGGATTCCTTCCTGAACGATCGGGCTTCGACCTTGCTCTGCATCACCATCTGCGTCTGCGTCTGCCGCATCATCGCCACCCGCGTGCGCCGGCAAAGCTCCGGACGCGCGGTGGAGCGGCGACTCTAAATGACGTTTACGTCAACGTCAATTGCCGGACGCCGACCCCGGCGATTGGCGGCCCGCGCGTCGAGCGGTCTCCTCCTGCTTCAGGCGCCGGCGGCAGTCGCGCTCCAGCCCCCCGATCTCGGCCAGCACGGCATCGATATCCTCCCGCTGCTGCTTCAGCATGGCGCGCCGATCGGCGAGCATCGGCAGGAATTTCGACAGCTGCGCCTGCTCGTTCCTGGTGATCGCGTAGAGGTCGAAGAGTTCGCGGATCTCGGACAGCGAAAGGCCGAGCCGCTTGCCGCGCAGGATCAGCTTGATCCGCACCCGCTCGCGCTCGCCGTAGATCCGGGCGCGGGCCTTGCGTTCGGGCGCGAGCAATCCTTCGTCCTCGTAGAATCGGATGGCGCGCGTCGTCAGCGCGAATTCCTGCGCCAGATCGGAGATCGAATAGGTGACCGCATGCTCGGAGGACTGAGGCTTCGTGCGGCTGGCGGAGCTTTTCACGGGCGGCATGGGCGCGAAGGGAAAGAACACCTGCGGCGGGCAGGTCGGGGGATTCGCGGCGAAGATAGCACAGGCCGGCGCGGGGATCGCCCAAAGTCGGCCCCACGCCCTCGCTGCAGCCGCCCTCGCCGCCGCCGCTTGACAGATGGACGGGATTCTTCGACGATGTTGCGTTGCACAAAACGCGACGCCACGATGTGCGGCTACCGCCGCCGCACGACGCCCGATCTTCACCGCGCATTGCCCAACCATGTCCGCGCCCCCCTCGTCGACGCTGGAATTTCCGTTCGCGCAGCCACCCGCCGCCGGTGAGGTCATCGACGTCGGCAACGGCATCCGCTGGATCCGGATGCCATTGCCGTTCGCGCTCGATCACATCAACCTCTGGCTCCTGGACGGCGCGCAGGCGACGACGCTGGTCGACAGCGGCTACGGGGATCCGCGAACGCGCGCGCTGTGGGAACGGCATTTCGCGACGACGCTCGACCGGCGGTCGGTCGACAGGATCATCGTGACGCATTGCCACCCGGATCACGTCGGCAATGCCTCGTGGCTGGCCGCACGTTTTGCCGCGCCGGTGCTGATGACGCATGCCGAGTTCATGGCCACGCACGCGCTGGCGCATGGCCACAGCGGCTACGGCCCCGAGGGCATCATCGCGCTGTTCCGGCGGCACGGTCTTGCCGGCGAGCCCCTCGCCGAACTCGCGGCGCGCGGCAACCACTACCGCCACGGCGTCCCCGACGTGCCGGCATCCTTCACCCGGCTGCTGGACGGACACGAGCTCGCCGCCGGCCCTGCCCGCTGGCGCATCATCGAGGGTCACGGCCATTCGCCCGAGCACGCATCGCTTTACTCGCGCGACCTCGCGATGCTCATATCGGGCGATATGCTGCTGCCCAAGATCAGCACCAACATCAGCGTCTGGGCGGTGGAACCCGACGCCGATCCCCTGGGGAACTTTCTCGCATCGCTGTCCGCGTTCCAGACGCTGCCGGCCGGGACGCTGGTGCTGCCGTCCCACGGCTTGCCGTTCCGCGGCATCGGCGAGCGCGTCGCGCAACTCGTCGCCCACCACGCGGCGCGCCTGGACGAACTGGTCAGCGCCGCCCGTGCCGCGACGGGTCCCGTCTCGGCAGCCGATCTCGTTCCCGTCCTGTTTCGGCGCGAACTCGACGCCCAGCAGCTCTTTTTCGCGATGGGCGAAGCCATCGCCCACCTCAACCACCTGTGGCACGCCGGACGGATGACGCGCAACATCGGCGCCGGCGGTGCCATTCGCTTCGCACACAGCGTCCAAACCCGCTAACATCGCCCCTGATCCACAACGCACGAAAGAGCCCCGCCATGTCCACGCCCGCCAAGCCCGCCGCCGCCCCCGAGGCCCCGTCCAAGCCCGCCTACGACCCGATCGCGCTCGCCGATTCGCTCGCCTCCGCCGCCGAGAAGAGCGCCAAGCTGATGGGTGATTTCGCCGCCCGCCAGTCCGAATCGGGCAAGTCGATGCTCGCCGACGAGCTCGGCATCGGCAAGGCGTTCATGGAACTCGCCTCGAAGATGCTGGCGAATCCCTACCGCATGGCCGAGGCGCAGATGAACCTGTGGTGGGACTACATGAGCCTCTGGCAAACGTCGCTGATGAAGGCGATGGGCGCCGCGGGCGAACCGGTCGCGGTCCCGGCCAAGGGCGACAAGCGCTTCAAGCACGAGGACTGGGAGGAGCACTTCCTGTTCGACTACATCAAGCAGAGCTATCTCATCACCTCGCGCTGGCTGAACACCACCGTCGCCAACGTCGAAGGCCTGGACCCCGGCTCGCGCAAGAAGGTCGACTTCTTCACCCGTCAGTACGTCGACGCGCTGGCGCCGTCGAACTTCGCGCTGACCAACCCCGAGGTCTTCCGCGAGACCATCTCGACCGGCGGCCAGAACCTGGTCAAGGGCCTCAACAACCTGCTCGACGACATCGAGCGCGGCAACGGCCAGCTCCGCATCTCGATGACCGACAGCAAGGCGTTCGAGCTTGGCGTCAACATCGCGACCACGCCGGGCAAGGTCATCTTCCAGAACGACCTGATGCAGCTGCTGCAGTTCGAGCCGTCGACGGCCCGGGTGTGCAAGCGCCCGCTGCTGATCGTGCCGCCGTGGATCAACAAGTACTACATCATGGATCTGCGGGAGAAGAATTCGCTGGTGAAGTGGTGCACCGACCAGGGCATGACGGTGTTCCTGATTTCGTGGGTGAATCCCGACGAGAAGCTCTCGCACAAGGACTTCGTCGACTACCTGCTCGAAGGGCCGATCACGGCGCTCGGCAAGATCGAGGAAGCCACCGGCGAGAAGGAGGTCAACGCGCTGGGCTACTGCCTCGGCGGCACGCTGCTCGCGGCGACGCTCGCCTACATGGCGGCAAAAAAGGACAAGCGCATCGTCAGCGCGTCGTTCATGACCTCGCTGGTCGACTTCGTCCGCACCGGCGAACTCGAGGTCTTCATCGACGAGGGCCAGGTCGCATCGCTCGAGAAGAAGATGAACGAGCGCGGTTTCCTCGACGGCGCCGAGATGGCGACCACGTTCAACCTGCTGCGCTCGAACGACCTCATCTGGTCGTTCGTCATCAACAACTACCTGATGGGACGCGACCCGTTCCCGTTCGATCTCCTGCACTGGAACCAGGACGCGACGCGGATGCCGGCGACGATGCACAGCTGGTACCTGCGCAACATGTACATGCAGAACAAGCTGCGCGAGCCCGGCGGCATCACGCTCGACGGCGTGCCGATCGACCTGTCGAAGATCGCCGTGCCCGCCTACTTCGCATCGGCGATCGAGGACCACATCGCGCCGTGGAAGGCCACCTACTCGGGCCCGCAGCTCTTCGGCGGCAAGTCGCGCTTCGTGCTGTCCGGGTCCGGGCACATCGCCGGCATGATCAACCCGCCCTCGGCCAACAAGTACGGTTACTGGACCAACGCCAAGCTGCCCGCGAGCCCCGACGAATGGTTCGCCGGCACCAGGCAGAACGAAGGCTCCTGGTGGACCGACTGGCTCGAGTGGCTGCAGCCGAATCTCGGCACGCAGGTCGCCGCACGGATCCCCGGCAAGGGCAAGCTCAAGGTGATCGAGGCGGCGCCCGGCAGCTACGCGCGGATGCGGGCCGAGCGCTGACGCGGCAAGCAACCATGGATCCGGACGCCAAACGACAGCCTCATATGAATGAACCGTTCGCCCTGAGCTTGTCGAGAATGAACCGTTCGCCCTGAGCTTGTCGAGAATGAACCGTTCGCCCTGAGCTTTTCGAGAATGAACCGTTCGCCCTGAGCTTGTCGAAGGGCTTCGACGGGCTCAGCCCGAACGGTGCTTGATACATCCCAGTGCCGGGTCAATAAGGAGAACACCATGTTCCGTCATTTGCCGTACCGCCTGGTCCTCGCGCTGGCGCTGGGTGCGTGCCTGAGCGCCCCCGCGGCATTCGCCCAGGCGAAGTGCGCCGATTGCGGCGTCGTGCAATCGATCCGGTACGTCGAGCAACAGGGGACGTCCAGCGGCCTGGGTGCGGTCGCCGGAGGTGTGGTCGGCGGTGTGCTGGGCCACCAGATCGGCAGCGGCCGCGGCAACACCGCGGCGACGATTGTCGGCGCGGGCGGCGGCGCCTACGTCGGCAATCAGGTCGAAAAGAACAAGAACAAGAAAGCGTACTGGTCGGTGTCGATCAGGATGGACGGGGGCGAAGCGCGATCGTTCACCTACGGCAGCAAGCCTGCGGTCAAGGAAGGTGAACGGGTCAAGCTGGTCGACGGCGGCAAGCGCCTCGCGCTGGTCGCGCCCTGACTTTCCGCTTTCCCGAAAAATCGCCGGACATGCCCGGCGATTTTCTTGCTGCAGGCGGGCGATGGTCAACGCTGCGTACCGCCTCCGCCTCCAACTCCAACTCCACCTGTACCTGTACCTGTAGCGTCGCCCACGCGACCGGGCTTCTCGCCGCCGTGGCCCTGGGCCCGCGCCGGCGCCGGCGCCGATACCGGTGCCGGTGATGCCGACGGCGGCACCGCGCGTGCGTCGCGCCCGCCGCCGCCGCCCGGTGGAACCGCGACTGCCGGCGGAAAGGGCGCGACCGGCACCGCCCGTGGCGCCTGAGGCACCGGCTGGGGCGCGATCTGGCGCGGCGCGGCTCCCCGCGGTCCCTGTCCCTGTTCAGAAACCGGCGGTGGAACAGGCGCCGATACGGACGGCCGGGCGGTCGCCGGGCGCGGTTCGACGCGCGCCGGGGGTGCCGACGTCATCGGCACCCTCTGGCCGGGCGCCGCCTGCAGCGCGGTCGGCGGCCGCGGCGTCGCCGGCGCGGGTTTCGCCACCATCGGAGCACCAGCAGCAGCCGCGGCCTCATTTTGCGGACGTCCCGGGGCTTGCGGCGCCGGCCTCACGACGGGCGCTCGATTGCCCTCCGGGCTGGCAACTCCCGGCCGCACCCCCGCGGGATCCGGCGGGGTAATGGCAAGCCGCGGCTTGGTGGTCGGATAAAACGTCGATGCCGGCGCCGGAACCCCTGCACCGGGTCGTGCCTCCGGCAGCCGCAGTGGCTTGACCGCCGGCCCTGCCGCCATGACGGGATGCCCGCCGACCGCGTTGGGAGGTACGCGCACGAGGTTCGGCGCCACCGGGCGAAACCCGGTCATCGTCGCCCCGGCAACGGCGGTGATGGCGCCGGGGAGATGGCTGTTCGAGTAGACCGGCGGGCGCGCGTTCGTGTACTCCGTACGATGGACAGCGTAGGGGCGGTTGTAGTGCGTCCAGCACCGGTTACCGCAGCCGCCACCGCCCCACGCAGGGATGTACGGGTCACCCCAGCCCAGCGGCACCCAACCAAAAACCGGCGCGCCATGGTTGACGGACACGCTCCACCGGTCGCCGCCGTACCAGCCGACCAGCGCCGGCGCCCAGATCGGGCGCGCGACAAAGCCCCCCGGGCTCCAGCCCCAGCGGCCGGTGGTCCACACCCAGCGCCCATAGTGGAAAGGCGCATAACCCCAGGGCGCGTCGTCGACCCAGGTCCAGCCCCAACGGCCGACCCACGCCCACCGCCCGTGCCGATACGGCGCCCAGCCCACGGCGACCGATGACGGATACCACACGGCCCCGTAGGTCGGGTGCGAATCCCAGCTGCCGTACTGGTCGAGATCGGCCCCGCCGACCATTTCCCGCGACACGTAGCTCGACGAGCGACTGCGCTCGTAGCGGCGATCGCGGTCGGCGCTCCAGGTGTCGAAGCCGTCGACGCCGATGCCGCTGCTGACCGACGCGTACCCCGGGTCCGGGCCCGACAGGCTGCCGCTTTGGCCGGGCAGGATCTGCTGCGCGCCGCCGGCGATCGCGACGAGCGCCTCGCCCTCGCGCACGATCACTGCCGTGACAACGCGATCCTTGTCGACCTCGACGCGATAGAGCCCCGGGCGGGTGAACTGGACCTGCGTATTGGGCGTGTCGACCGTCGCGACATCGCCGCGATCGAGCACGCGCAGTCGAACGATGACGCGGCCGTGGGCCACGAACAACGCGAGCTGGGAATCGTCCAGGCGCGACACGTGAACGTTGCTGTCGCCGGCGAGGCGAAATTGCCCGCCGCCAAAATCGACCTCGGCGCGGCCATCGCCGGATACCCAGAGGTTATCGCCCGTCGTAACCGGATAGTTCTGGCCGATCGGAGACCAGTCGGCAGCCCGATCCTGCGGCGACAGGAAGAGCTCGCCGGCGAACTCGGCGACGCGCCCCACGCGCCCGGGCAACTCGTCGTCGGTGGCCGCGCTCGCGCCTGCGGCGAACAGTGCCAGCGCGGCAAACAGCGCGCCGACGCCAAGGGTCCGCCGCATCGCCCAGCCGGCGTTGCGCTGCAACAGGCGCAGGTTCTCGATCATCTGTGCTCTCCCGACCATGTGCAACCAGAACGGGCGAAGACGCCGGGGCGTTGACCCCGGTCGCGAATGCCCCGCCGCACCGTCATGCAATTGGATTAGAATCCACGCCGGACGTTCAGAATCGCCCGTTCCCTACAACAACGCGTTTCCACCTGAGGAGATCGGATTCATGAGGATATTCACCCGCACGGCGCTCGCGACAGCGCTGGCACTGGGCATGGCCGCGCCGGCGATGGCGCAATTCAGCAACACCTACATTTTCGGCGACAGCCTCGCGGATGCCGGACAGTTCGGGTCGCGCCGTACGACCAACCCGGGACTCACCGCACCCATGTATGTCGGCCAGTCCTTCGGCATTCACGACGACCCCCTCGTTACAGGGCGGCACCGACTACGCCATGGCGGGCGCGCGGGTCAACACGATCAATCCCGATCTTCCGTCGACGCTTCCGTACCAGACGATCGCGCAGCAGGTGACCGCGTACCTGGCCAAGGGACCGATCGACACCAACGCGCTGTACCAGATCAATGGCGGCGGCAACGATTTGCTCGCGCTCGCGCCGGCCTATCTGGCGGGGCAGATCACGTCGTCCCAACTGACCGCCGGAATTTCCCAGTCGGCGATCGACCTCGCCGGCCAGGCCGCGCGGCTACAGGCAGCGGGCGCAAAGTACATCGTCGTGCAGGGCTTGCCGGATCCCGGAAAGTCGCCCTACGCGGCGACGCCGGCCATTGCCGCCCAGTTGACGCAACTCGGCGATCTCTACAATTCGACGCTCAATGCGGCGATCGGCGCCGCAAAGCTGACGGTGATCCCGGTCAACTATGCGGGCCTGCAGCGCGAGGTCATCGCCAACCCGTCGCTCTACGGCTTCACCAACGTCAAGGACGTCGTCTGCACGACGGCGAGTTCCGCGACCTGCGGACCCGGCACGCTCAAGGATCCGAAGGGCGCGACCACGTGGCTGTTCGCCGACGAAGTTCACCCGACGACCGGTTTCCACACGCTGGTGGCGGCGGCGACCGTCGCGACCATCGTCGCTCCCCAGCAGATCGCCTTTCTCGCCGAAGCGCCGCTCGCCGTCGAGCAGGCCAGCTGGCGCGCGCTCGACGGGCGGATGATGTCCGGTACCAACTCCACGCGCCCGGGCGGCAAATTCGAAGCCTGGGCGGCCTACGACTATTCCAGTCCCGACATGGACAGCGGCTTCCGGTCCGGCGACGCGACGCTCAATACGCTTTCGGTCGGCGGCGACATCCGCCTGTCGGACAAGCTTCTTGCCGGCGCATCGGCGGACTTCACCGAGAACAAGGGCGACTTCGGCAGCGGCGGCTACAAGCTCAACCAGACGTCGGCCACGGTTTATGTCGGCTACGGCGCAGGCCCGTGGTATGCGGGCGCGACCCTCGGCGCCGCCGACCTCGATTACGGCGACGTCCACCGCAACATCACGCTCGGCACCGCTACGCGCACCGAAAGCGGCAACACCCGCGGCTGGACGATGACCGGACGCCTGCTCGGCGGCTACTGGTTCAATGCCGGCGACTGGGTCCACGGCCCCACCGCCAAGTACACCTACCAGGAGATCACGGTCCGCGGATTCCAGGAGCAGGGCAACAGCAGCACGACGATGGCTTACGACCAGCAGGAACGCAAGTCGTCGATACTCTCCGTGGGCTGGCAGGCCAGCGGCAGATTCGCCAACATTCGTCCGTACGCCAAGGTGACCTGGGAATACGAGATGGAGAACGACGCGCGCCTGGTCAGTGCCGGGGTCTACGGGATGGGCGGCAGGTTCAGCGTTCCCGCGTACCAGCCCGACGACAACTGGGTGCAGTTCAATGTCGGCGCCGCGACCGAGTTCGGCAAGGTCACGGGATACATCGCCGGATCGGGCACGGCGAGCAAGAGCGATGGCGACAGCTATGCCATCACCGTCGGCGTGCGCATTCCGATGTAACCGACGCGTTGTCGCGATGCATGCGGGCTGCCCTGATGGCAGCCCGTTTTTCGTTGCGGGACCGCGTCAGGTGGGCCGCCGGGGCTTCCTCGGCGCGTTCCTGAACAGCGCGTCGTACACCGGACGCGGCAAGGCACGCAGCACCCAGCCGACGATCGCCATCGGCCACGGAAAGACATAGAAGCGGCGCTGCCGCTCGATCGCCCGCGCGGTGAGCCGGGCGCCGCTGTCGGCATCGACCAGGAACGGCATCCGGTAGGGATTCTTCGCGGTCATCGGCGTCGCGACATAGCCGGGGCAGATGGTGACCACCTGCAGGCCGGAATCGATGAGTTCGACGCGCAAGCTCTCGAGATAGGTGATCGCAGCCGCCTTCGACGCCGAATACGCGCCGGCCCCCGGCAGGCCCCGGAATCCCGCCACGCTGGCGATACCCACCAGCGTCCCGCGTCGCCGCTCGCGCATCGCGGCGAGGAACGGCTGGAAAGTGTGGACGATGCCGAGCACGTTGGTGTCGAAAATCGAGCGGAACGCAGCCGCGTCGTCGACGTGTTCGGTCAGGGTTCCCTGCGAGATGCCGGCATTGGCAATCACGATGTCGGGCGCGCCGAAGCGCGTGATGAACGCCGACGCCGCCTCCGAGAGAGCCTTCGCATCGCGCACGTCGCCCGCACGCGCGATCACCCGCCCGTCCGCCGGCAGCGTCGCGACCAGCTGGTCCAGGGCGACTTGTCGCCGCGCATAGAGGCCGAGGTTCGCGCCTGCGGCGGCATAGTGCCGCGCGAGCGCCGCGCCTATGCCGCTGCTCGCGCCGGTGATGAAGACATTCATGCGGGCCGGTCAAACGCCGTTGGTCCGGCGCGAACATCATCGAACCGTTCGCTCCGAGCTTGTCGAAGTGCCTGTCCTGAGCTGATCGAAGGGGCTTCGACTGGCTCAGCCCGAACGGAACCTGATGCATCCGTGTGCCGGGCCAACGACGCTGCACCGCCCGCGGCGCGCGGCGATCACGACGCGTCAGCTCTTGGCCTTCGGCCGCTCGCTTCTGGCCTTGGCGACCAGCGCGTTGATCGCCGCCGGCATCATTGCGTGCGAGCCGACCTTGTCGGAGGCCGTCTGGAACTTGCCGTCGACGATCACCAGCGGCACCGATTGCACCGCATACGCCTTCGCGATCTGGTTCGCCTTGTTCATCTTGCCGGCAATCGCGAACGAGTTGAACATGTCCTCGACCTTCTTGCGGTCGAGCCCCTTGCCGGCCGCCCAATCGAAGAACGTCTTCGGCAGGCTCAGGTTGGCGCCGCCGCGATGCAAGGCGGCAAACAGCTCCGGGGTGAGGCGCGCGTCCTCGCCGAGCGCCTCGAGCGTGTAGTAGGCCTTGCCGAGATTGTCCCAGGACTCGCGGCCGAATCCGACGGGGACCCGACGGAACTGGACGTCGGATGGCATCGCCTTTTGCCACGCCGCCAACTCCGGTTCGAGATCGGCGCAGTGCGGACAGCCGTAGGAAAAGAACTCCAGAACCTCGATCTTGTTACCGCTTTCGACCGGTTGTGCGCTCTTGAGTCGAATGTAATTCTTGCCTTCCTCGAGCGCCGGCGCCTGCGCGTTCGTGGCGACAGGGACGGCCGCGAGCAGGGCCGCGGCGAAGGGCAGCAGGCATCGGACGAGGGACGGGATCGACAACATGGCGTGAACTCCGGGAAATCGGCGTGCGAGGCGCCTGGGTGGTTTTCGCAACTGCGCAAAGCATTCGTTGGTCCGTCGGCGCCGACACGAGTTCCCGGCACCCATCGGGGTAAGCGCCGCGAACGATCAGTATTTGATGACGGCGGCGTCGAAACCGCGCCGACCCAGTTCGGCCTTGATGCGGTTGAGTTCGTCGGTATTGTCGTAGGGGCCCAGACGCACACGATAGCGCACGCCCTTGTCCGGGATCGACGCCGACTGGATCGCCGCCTCCCAGCCGCTGAGCGCCAACTGCGCCTTCAGGTTCTCGGCATCGGCCTCGCCGGCGAACGACCCGGCCTGCAACCAGAATCGCTCACCGCCACCCGCCGCAGGGCCGGTACCGGCAGGCGCACCGGCGGCGGTCTTGCCGGGCGCGGCGCGCTCCAGCGTCGCCTTGTCGGGGGTTGCCTTTTCGACCGGCTTGGGTGCCACCCTGGGCTCTTCGGCGCCGGGCAGTATCCGATAGAAATCGAAGCGCGGTTTCTCCGCCGCCGGTGAAGCCGGCTCGGCCTTGGCCGCCTTCGCCGGCTCGCGCGGGGTTTCGCGGCCGGGCGTCGCCGGCTGGTACGGGCTGCCCGACTTCGTGAAGTACCAGGCGACCCCGGCCGCCAGCGCAAGTCCAAGCACGAGACCGATGAACACGCCCACCAGCGTGCCGCCTCCCGCCTTGCGGTGTCGGGCGCGCGGGCGGGGCAACGGGTGCGACGTCGAAGTGCGGGAAATCATCGTGGGTCTGATCGCTTGCTGCGTCACATTTTCTCGGGCGCCGAGAGGCCCAGCACCGCAAGCCCGTTGCGTATGACCTGACCGGTCACCGCTGCGAGCAGAAGTCGCGCCTGCCGGATTCGCTCGTCATCGACCAGGAAACGCTCCGCATTATAGTAACTGTGGAAATCGGCGGCGATTTCCTTGAGATAGAAAGTCACCAGGTGCGGGGCCAGCTCCCTCGCCGCCAGCGCAAGCTCCTCCGGAAAATCGGCAAGGCGACGCAACAGGGCCTCCTCGTAGGGGCTTGTCAGCGCGCTTGAATCGGCGGCGGCAAGGAGATCGAGCGCGCCTTCGTGCGCGATGCCGGCCTGCCTCAACACCGAGCACACCCGCGCATGCGCATATTGCAGGTAGTAGACGGGATTTTCTTCCGACTGGGAGCGGGCGAGGTCGATGTCGAACGTGAACTCGCTGTCGGCCTTGCGCGACACGAGAAAAAAACGCACCGCATCGCGCCCGACCTCGTCGATCAGGTCGCGCACCGTGACGTAGCTGCCCGCGCGCTTGGAGATGCGGACTTCCTCGCCGCCCTTCATCACCGTGACCATCTTGTGCAGCACGTAATCGGGATAGCCGGCAGGTATGCCCAGGCCGACCGCCTGCAGCCCGGCACGCACGCGCGTGATCGTGCTGTGATGGTCGGAGCCCTGCACGTTGATCGCCTTGGTGAACCCGCGTTCCCACTTGGTGATGTGATACGCGACATCGGGAATGAAGTACGTGTAGCCGCCGTCCGACTTGCGCATCACGCGATCCTTGTCGTCGCCGAACTGCGTGGTCGCGAGCCACAGCGCACCCTCGGATTCGTAGGTCATGCCCGATGCCGCGAGGCGCGAGACCGTGGCGTCGACCCGGCCATCGCCGTACAACGAGCTCTCGAGGTAGTAGTTGTCGAAGCGGACGCCGAAGGCCTGCAGGTCTCGGTCCTGCTCGCGCCGCAGTTCCGCCACCGCGAAGCGCCGTATCGTCTCGATGTCGCCGAGATCGTGCCCGACCTCCGCCAGGAAGCGCTGCGCAAGCTCGCGGATGTACTCGCCGTGATAGCCGTCCTCGGGAAACGTGCAGTGCTCGCCGAGCAGCTCCTGCGCCCGCGCCCGCACCGAAAGCGCAAGGTTCTGGATCTGCTGGCCGCCATCGTTGTAGTAGAACTCGCGCGTGACTTCGGCGCCCTGCCATTCGAGCAGCGCCGCGACGGCATCGCCGAGCGCCGCCTGCCGCCCGTGGCCGACGTGCAGCGGACCGGTCGGATTCGCCGAAACGAATTCCACCATCACGCGCTCGCCGCGGCGGGATTCGCTGCGCCCGTAGCGGTCGCGATCGACCAGGATGCGCGCCACGACCGCCTGCCGGGCCGCTGGCGTCAGAAAGAGGTTGATGAACCCCGCGCCTGCGATTTCGGCTCGTTCGACCCATGGCGACGCCGGCAGCGCAGCGATCAACGCCTGCGCGAACTCGCGCGGATTCCGCCGCAGCCGTTTGGCATGCTGGAGCGCGACGTTCGACGCATAGTCGCCATGCGCGGCCGTCTTGGGGCGCTCGAGGGTGACCGGCGTCTCGGCGCCTTCGGGCGCGACGGCGGCAAGCCCCGAGGCCAGCCAATGTTCGAGTTGGGTCTTGAGTTGGTTCACGACGTGCAAGGGGAGCAGTGAGTGCGCCAGCAGCCAAAGGGCAAATTATACCGTCCGGCAGTGATTCCGACTCAGGCGAAGCCAGCGGGGTCGACGTCGAGCGCCCAGCGCACCCGTCGGCCTGGCAGCGCTTCGATCGCCGCGCGCCAGCGAGGCAGGAACTGCTGGAGTGCCGCGCGCTCGTCGCTGCGCACGAGAATCTGCCCACGCTCCTGGCCGGCCCGTCGGGACAGCGCCGCCGGCACCGGCGAGAACACGTCGACCGCAAATCCGGATTCGCGCTGGATTCGCGTGCCGCTGTCGTGCGCCGCATCGAGAAACGCGTCGACCGCCGCGCGATCGATGGCCTCGGCGCCGAGCAGCGCGAGATGGGCGTAGGGCGGCAACCCGGCGACGCGGCGTTCCGCCAGCAGCGCGGCGGCAAGCCCGTCGTAATCGTGTCGCACCAGCGCCTCGTACAGCGCGTGGCGGGGGAAGTTGGTCTGCACGATCACCTCGCCGGGCAAATCGGCGCGACCGGCGCGACCGGCGACCTGGAACATCAGCGCGGCCAACCGTTCGGTCGCCCGGAAATCGGCGCTGTAGAGGGCGTTGTCGGCACCCAGCACGCCCACCAGCGTGAGCCGCGGGAAGTCGTGTCCCTTGGCGAGCATCTGCGTCCCGACCAGGATGTCCAGACCTCCCGCATGCACCTCGTCGCGAATGGCCGCGAACGAACCCTTCCGCCGCGTGCTGTCGCGGTCGATGCGCGCGATGCGCGCCGACGGAAACCGCTGGGCCAGCGCCTGCTCGAGGCGTTGCGTGCCGTGGCCCAGCGGAAGGAGGTCGACATTGCCGCATTCGGGACAGGCCCTCGGCACGCGCTCGACGTGACCGCAATGGTGGCAGCGCAACTCGCCGGCATCGCGGTGCACGACCAGGCGCGCGCTGCAGCGCCTGCATCCTGCTTGCCAGCCGCACGCCGAACAGAGCAGCGACGGCGAGTAGCCGCGACGGTTGATGAAGATGAGCGATTGCTCGCCGCGGTCCAGCCGCAGGTCGATCGCCTCGAGGAGTGGCGCGCCCATGCCTTCGTGCATCGCCTCTCCGCCATCCGGCGCCAGCCGCAGCGCGGGAAGGCGCGCGGCGGCGACGGCGCGCTGCGGCAGCCGCAACCATCCGTAGCGTCCGCGCTGCGCGTGCAACAGCGATTCCAGCGAAGGCGTCGCGCTGCCCAGCACGATGGGCACGCCGCGCTGGCGCGCGCGCCATACGGCAACGTCGCGTCCGTGATAGCGCAGATTGTCCTGCTGCTTGTACGATGGGTCGTGCTCTTCGTCGACGATCACGAGCCCGAGCCTCGGCAACGGCGCAAATACGGCGAGGCGAGTGCCGACGACGATGTCGGCCGCACCCGATGCCGCCGCGAGCCAATGCTCGCGGCGCAGGCCGGTGGCGAGTCCGCTGTGCAGCGTGGCAATCCGCCATCCGGGCAGCGCGACCGCGACCCGGTGCTCGAGCTGTGGCGTGAGATTGATCTCGGGCACCAGCAGCAACACCTGCCGGCCGGCGGCAATCGCGGCGGCCGCGGCCGCGAGATAGACCTCGGTCTTGCCGCTGCCGGTGACGCCTTGCAGCAGATGCGGCCGAAAGCCGGCAAGGTCGGCGGTGATGGCATCGACCGCCTGCTGCTGATCGGGATTCAGCGGAAGCTCGGCTTGTCCCGTCGCGGTCAGGCGCAGCGGCGCATCGATCCCTTCGCGCCGGCGCCGAAGCTGAGCGGCCGCGCCGGCGGGCGGCAGGAATTGCGCGAATACCTGGCCGAGCGGCTCCTGATAGTAGCTGGAGACAAACCGTGCCAGGGCGAGGATGTCATCGGGCAGCGCGGGCCATGCGGCGATCACCTCGGTCACCGCATGCAGTTTTTCCGACGCCACTTCCGAATCTTGCACCATCTCGGCAACGACGCCGATCATCGCGCGCGGACCCAGACGCACCCGCACAACAGAACCCGGACGCGCCGCCAGGCCGTCAGGCAGCCAATAGTCGAACAGCGTATTCGCCGCGACCGGCAGCGCGATGCGCGCGATGGCCATTCACCCGCCCCAACGGCCCGTCTCGCAGATCGCGGCGCCACGGACCCGAAGAACGATCCCCGATGGATGTCCCGTTGATCCGGCGCGATGAAACGTCAACACCTGTAGGAGCGCCTTCAGCCGCGAATCCGCTTCGCGTGAGCCGCATTCGCGCCTGAAGGCGCTCCTACGAAAACCTTCGTTCGAGATTTCTTCGTGCCGGATCACGGGTGGTGTGCTTCGCCAGGAACCGCGGCGATCTGCGACCTCGGATACGCGCGGTTCCTCAACACGCATCACAGCAAACAGGGCCAAGTCCTTCATTTCTATGGAGCCCGAGTTCAACGGCTCGCGGTTCTTGTGGATAACTTTGTGCGTAAGTGCCCGCTCGCAGCGCAGTGCCCGCCGGACCTCGCGTGACGGTCCGCTACAACACCGGAAAATGGATTTTTTTTCATTATTATATTCAGATACTTACAAACACCATCCCCGGGGGCGCGGGGCGATGGACTTCCCGCCCCCCTCTTGACATTCGCGTGTGCATAAGTGACCCCCTCGCAGCCCTTTCCGGGGCTTTGTCAAGCCCTGAAACGAGTCGACATGAAGCGCGGCCAGCTCCCTTGGCACCCGCCCGGCAGACTTTGTCAAGCCCCCGCAATCACCGCCCGTGACTCCCGGTGCACGGCATCGACCAACGCCGCCACATTGCCAGGCGGCGTCGTCGGCAATATCCCGTGCCCCAGGTTGAAGATGTGGCCCGGCTTCTTCCCCGCGGCCCGAACCACGGCCCGCGCCTCGCGGACCACGGTGTCCGGATCGGTCATCAGCACCAGCGGATCGAGATTTCCCTGCAGCGCGACGGAATCGCCGACGCGCCTGCGCGCCTCGGCCAGGTCCACCGTCCAATCAAGTCCCACGCCTGCGGCCCCGCATTTCGCGATTTCGTCGAGCCACTGGCCGCCGCCCTTGGTGAACACGATCGCGGGTACCGGTCGACCGTCAGGCCCCGGCTGCAGTCGCTCCAGCACGGCGCGCATCGACGCGAGCGACCAGATCCGATAGCCTGCCGCGGAAAGAAGCCCGCCCCAGGTGTCGAAGATCATCACCGCATCGGCCCCGGCGGCAATCTGCGCGTTGAGGTACTCGGCAACGGCCTCGGCGTTGACGTCGATGATCCTGCGCATCAGGTCCGGCCGCGCGTACGCAAGCTTGCGCACGGTCGCGAAATCGGCGGCGCTGCCGCCGCCCTCGATCATGTAGCAGGCGAGCGTGAACGGGCTCCCGGAAAAACCGATCAGCGGGACCCGGCCGGCGAGCGCGGTCTTGATCGACGCGACGGCGTCGAACACGTAGCGGAGCTTCGCCAGGTCGGGAACCGCCAGCGCCATGATCGACGCTTCGTCGGCCGCCGTGCGCTCGAAGCGCGGCCCCTCGCCCTCGGCGAAATAGAGCCCGAGGCCCATTGCATCGGGAACCGTCAGGATGTCCGAGAACAGGATCGCCGCATCGAGCGGAAAGCGCTCCAGCGGCTGCAGCGTCACCTCGGTCGCCAGCGCCGGATTCTTGGCCAGCGCGAGAAAACTTCCCGCCCTCGCCCGCGTCGCGTTGTACTCGGGCAGGTATCGGCCCGCCTGGCGCATCAGCCAGACGGGCGTGTACGGCGTGGGCTCGCGGCGCAGGGCGCGCAGGAAGGTGTCGTTGGCGAATGATCTCGGTGTCATGTTCATCGTGGGCCCTGGAAAAAAACCGCGGCGAATCGCTCGCCGCGGATCGCAACAGAAGGCAATCCGGATCAGCGGGGAAGCTCGGAGGCTCCCGTCAGGAACAGGTCGACCGCGCGCGCGCACTGGCGCCCCTCGCGGATCGCCCAAACCACGAGCGATTGGCCACGGCGCATGTCGCCCGCGGCGAAAACCTTGTCGACGGTCGTCCGGTAATCGTCGGTGTTCGCCTCCACATTTTGGCGCGTGTCGCGCCTGACGCCGAGCCCTTCGAGCAACCCCTTCTGCACGGGACCGACGAAACCCATCGCCAGCAGCACGAGGTCGGCCTTCAATTCGAACTCGGACCCCGGCACTTCGATCATCTTCATCGGGCCGTCGGCTGCCTTTTGCCAATCGACGCGCACCGCGACGAGCTTCTCGACCTTGCCGCCCTTGCCTTCGAAGCGCTTGGTGGCCACCGCCCAGTCGCGCCGGCAGCCTTCCTCGTGCGATGACGAGGTGCGCAGCTTCACCGGCCAATACGGCCACACCAGTTCCTTGTTCTCGCGCTCGGGCGGCTGCGGCAGCAGTTCGAATTGGGTGACCGATTTCGCGCCCTGCCGGTTGGACGTGCCGACGCAGTCCGATCCGGTGTCCCCCCCTCCGATGACGACCACGTGCTTGCCGGTGGCGGTGATCTGTCCCGCCACCACGTCGCCGGCAACCACCTTGTTCTGCTGCGGCAGGAACTCCATCGCGAAATGGACCCCCGCCAATTCCCGCCCCGGCACCGGCAGGTCGCGCGACGCTTCGGCGCCGCCGGCGATCACCACGGCGTCGTATTCGGCGACGAGCTGCCTGGCCGGGTAGTCCGTGCCGATGTGGACATTCGGGCGGAACTCGACGCCCTCGACCGACATCTGCGCCATTCGGCGGTCGATCAGGTGCTTTTCCAGCTTGAAGTCGGGAATGCCGTAGCGCAACAGCCCGCCGATGCGATCCGACTTCTCGAACACGACGACATCGTGCCCGGCGCGCGCCAGCTGCTGCGCACACGCCAGCCCCGCGGGACCGGATCCGACGACGGCGACGCGCCGCCCCGTTTTTTTCGCCGGCGGCTGCGGCACGACCCAGCCCTCTTCCCAACCCTTGTCGATGATGAAGTGCTCGATCGACTTGATGCCGACCGCGTCGTTATTGATGTTGAGCGTGCACGCGGCCTCGCAGGGGGCCGGGCAGACGCGCCCGGTGAACTCGGGGAAATTGTTGGTCGAGTGCAGCACGGCCAACGCGGCCTGCCACTGGTGCCGGTAGACGAGGTCGTTCCAGTCGGGAATGACATTGTTGATGGGGCACCCGGTCTGGCAGAACGGGATGCCGCAATCCATGCAGCGCGCGCCCTGGTGGCTCGCCTCCTCGTCCTTCAGCGCGAGCACGAACTCGCGGTAATTCCTGACCCTTTCGGTGGTCGGCAGCGCGCCTTCGGCAAGCCGCTGCAGTTCCATGAAACCGGTGATCTTGCCCATCACGCAGCCTCTTTCTGCCTGGACGACGCGGCCGGCTTTGCCGCGGCCTGCCTGGCATGCATCTCACCCAGCGCACGCTTGTATTCGTTCGGAAACACCTTGACGAATTTGCCGCGCGCGCGCTCCCAGTCGTCGAGAATCGCGAGCGCGCGGGTGCTGCCGGTGAAGCGCAGATGGCGCTCGATCATTTCGCGCAGCAGCGGCTCGTCCAGGCGCCCGACGTGCGTCAAGCGGCCCTTGCCCGCTGCCGCGAGGTCGCGTTCGACCCTGGCCTGATCGGCTTCCGCCAGCACCGGCTCGAGCGTCACCATCGAGGTGTTGCACAACTGCGCAAACCGGCCGTGCTCGTCGTAGACGTAGGCGATGCCGCCGCTCATGCCGGCGGCGAAGTTCCGCTCGGTCCTGCCGAGCACGACGACCGTTCCACCCGTCATGTATTCGCAACCGTGGTCGCCGGTTCCCTCGACGACCGCCGACGCACCCGAATTGCGCACGCAGAAGCGTTCGCCCGCCACGCCCCGGAAGTACGCTTCGCCCGCAATCGCCCCGTACATCACCGTATTGCCGACGACGATGTTGTCCTCGGGCTTTGCCGGACAGGCGGGATCGGGATAGACGATGACGCGACCGCCCGACAGGCTCTTCCCGACATAGTCGTTGGTGCCCCCCTGCAATTCGAAAGTCACGCCGCGGGCGAGAAAGGCGCCGAAGCTCTGCCCGGCGATGCCGTCGAAGGCCACGTGAATCGTGTCCTCGGGCAAGCCCTCGTGTCCGTAGCGCTTGGCGATCACCGACGACAGCATCGCGCCGACCGAGCGGTTGGCATTGCGGATCCTGCTCGTGAGCCGCACCGGCTGCTTTTTTTCCAGCGCGGGCGCGGCCCCGGCGATCAGCTTGTGGTCCAGCGCAGCGGAGAGCCCATGGTCCTGCACCTCGCAGACGCGGCGCGCGACCTCGGGCGGCATGTCGGGCTGGTGAAAGATGCGCGAGAAGTCGAGCCCCTTGGCCTTCCAGTGGGTGATGCCGCGACGCATGTCGAGCAGGTCCGCGCGGCCGATCAACTGGTCGAACTTGCGCATCCCGAGCTTCGCCATCAGCTCGCGCACCTCCTCGGCGACGAAGAAGAAGAAATTGACGACGTGCTCGGGCTGGCCCGAAAACTTGCGGCGCAGTTGCGGATCCTGCGTGGCGATCCCCACCGGACAGGTGTTGAGATGACACTTGCGCATCATGATGCAACCCTCGACCACCAGCGGCGCAGTCGCGAAGCCGAACTCATCGGCGCCGAGCAGCGCGCCGATGACGACGTCGCGCCCGGTCTTCATCTGGCCGTCGACCTGAACGGCGATGCGCCCACGCAGCCGGTTGAGCACCAGCGTCTGCTGCGTTTCGGCAAGCCCCAGCTCCCACGGCGTACCCGCGTGCTTGATCGACGACTGCGGCGACGCGCCGGTGCCGCCATCGTGGCCGGCAATCGTCACGTGGTCCGCCTTGGCCTTGGCCACGCCGGCGGCGACCGTGCCGACACCGACTTCCGAGACGAGCTTCACCGAGATCGACGCGGCAGGGTTCGCATTCTTGAGGTCGTGGATGAGCTGCGCGAGGTCCTCGATCGAATAGATGTCGTGATGCGGCGGCGGCGAGATGAGACCCACGCCGGGCACCGAAAAGCGCAGCCTGGCGATGTACTCGGAGACCTTGTGGCCGGGCAGCTGCCCGCCCTCGCCCGGCTTCGCACCCTGCGCCATCTTGATCTGGATCTGGTCAGCCGACGCGAGATATTCGGCGGTGACACCGAAGCGTCCCGACGCGACCTGCTTGATCTTCGAGCGCAGCGAATCGCCTTCCAGCAGCGGAATGTCGGCGACGACGCCGTCGATGCGATCCTTCAGGGTCTCGCCCTTGCCGACCGGAAGGTACCGCCGCGCATCTTCGCCGCCTTCACCGGTGTTCGACTTGCCGCCGATGCGGTTCATCGCCAGCGCCAGCGTCGAGTGCGCTTCCGTCGAAATCGACCCCAGGCTCATCGCGCCGGTCGCGAAGCGCCTGACGATATCGGTGGCCGGTTCGACTTCGGACAGCGGCACGGGATCCGCCACCTCGCGGAACGCGAAGAGTCCGCGCAGCGTCATCATCCGCTGCGTCTGGTCGTTGATCAGCGCTGCATATTCCTTGTACGTCGAGTAACTCTTCGTCCGCGTCGCGTGCTGCAGCTTGGCAATCGAGTCCGGCGTCCACAGGTGCTCTTCGCCGCGGGTCCGGTACTGATATTCGCCGCCCGGGTCGAGCGCGTCGTGCAGCAGCGGACTGTCGCCGAACGCGAGCCCGTGCAGCCGCGCCGCCTCCTCGGCGACCTCGAACAGTCCGATGCCCTCGACGTTGCTCGCGGTGCCGGTGAAATACTTGCCGACAAACTCGCGCTGCAATCCGACCGCCTCGAAGATCTGCGCGCCGCAATACGACTGGTAGGTGGAGATGCCCATCTTGGACATCACCTTGTAGAGCCCCTTGCTGATCGCCTTGATGAAGCGCTTCTCGGTCTCGTAGGCGGTGGCCTCGGGGACCGTGTTCGACAGCGTCGCGATCGTCTCCAGCGCGAGGTACGGATGGACCGCCTCGGCGCCGTAACCCGCGAGCAGCGCGAAATGGTGGACTTCGCGCGCCGAGCCGGTTTCGACGACGAGTCCCGTGCTCGTGCGCAGGCCCTTGCGCACCAGGTGCTGGTGTACCGCGGCCGTCGCCAGCAGCGCGGGGACCGGCAGCAGCGTGGCGGAAACCCTGCGGTCGGAGAGGATGAGGATGTTGTAGCCGAGATGGATCGCGTCCTCGGCCTCGGCGCACAGCGATGCAATCGCCGCCTCCATGCCGTCGCCGCCCCAGGCCGCCGGATAGCAGATGTCGAGCTCGTAGGATTTGAACGCGCCGCCGGTGAAGAGCGCGATGTGACGGATTTTTTCCATCGCATCGCAGTTGAGCACCGGCTGCTGCGCCTCGAGGCGCATCGGCGGCGCACCGCTCGCGGGCAGGTCGACGGCGAGCAGGTTGGGGCGCGGCCCGATGAAGGTGACGAGCGACATCACCAGCTCCTCGCGGATCGGGTCGATCGGCGGGTTGGTCACCTGGGCAAACAACTGCTTGAAGTAGCCGTACAGCACGCGAGGGCGCGATGACAACACCGGCAAGGCGGCGTCGTTGCCCATCGACCCGGTGGGCTCCTCGCCCGTTTGCACCATCGGCGCGAGGATGACCTTGAGGTCCTCCTGCGTGTAACCGAAGGCCTGCTGGCGGTCGAGCAGCGGCACCCCGGAAACCTGCGGCGGCGCCGGGTCGGGAAGCGAGTCAAGCGCCACGCGCGAGCGTTCGATCCACGCGCGATAGGGCTTGGCCGTGGCCAAGGTCCGCTTCAGCTCAGCATCGTCGATGATGCGGCCTTGCTCCATGTCGACCAGCAGCATCTTGCCGGGTTGGAGCCGCCACTTCTTGACGATCCTGCGCTCCGGAATGTCGAGCACCCCGACCTCGGACGCCATCACGATGTAGTCGTCGTCGGTCACGATGAAGCGCGCCGGGCGCAAGCCGTTGCGATCGAGCGTGGCGCCGATCTGGCGGCCATCGGTGAACGCCATAGCCGCCGGCCCGTCCCAGGGCTCCATCAGGGCAGCGTGGTACTCGTAGAATGCGCGCCGGTCCTCGTCCATCAGCGGATTGCCGGCCCAGGCTTCGGGGATCATCAGCATCATCGCGTGGGCGAGCGGGTAGCCGCCCATCAGCAGCAGCTCTATCGCGTTGTCGAACGACGCCGAGTCCGACTGGCCGTCGTAGATCAAGGGCCAGATCTTGTCGAGATCGTCGCCCAGCACCGTGCTGGCGATGCCGTGCTGGCGGGCGCGGATCCAGTTGACGTTGCCGCGCAGCGTGTTGATCTCGCCGTTGTGGCAGATGAGCCGGAACGGATGCGCGAGATCCCAGGTCGGAAAGGTGTTGGTCGAGAAGCGCTGGTGCACCATCGCCAGCGCCGACACCATCGACTCGTCGCGCAGGTCGAGGAAATACTCGCCGACCTGATGCGCGAGCAGCATCCCCTTGTAGACGAGCGTGCGCGACGACATCGACGGCACGTAGAACTCCTTGCCGTGGCGCAGCTTCAACGCCTGGATCGCGTGGCCGCTGCGCTTGCGGATGATGTAGAGCTTGCGCTCCAGCGCATCCTGGTCCATGTCGTTCGCGCCGCGGGCGATGAACACCTGGCGGATGATCGGCTCGACCTCCTTGGTCCGCTCCGACAGGCCGCTGTTGTCGGTGGGCACGTCGCGCCAGCCGAGCAGGATCTGGCCTTCGCCGACCACCGCGCGTTCGATCTCCTGCTCGCAGGCCATCCGCGACGCCGGCTCCTTGGGCAGGAACACCATGCCGACGCCGTACTGGCCGATCGCGGGCAGCGTGAGGCCTTGGCGGCCGCAGACGCGACGCAGGAAGGCATCGGGCAGCTGGATGAGAATGCCCGCGCCGTCGCCCTGCAGCGGGTCGGCCCCGGTGGCGCCACGATGCGTCAGGTTCACGAGGATCGAGAGCGCCTGATTGACGATCGCGTGGCTTTTCTGGCCCTTGATGTGCGCGATGAAACCAAGACCGCATGCATCGTGTTCGTTCGCCGGGTCGTAGAGCCCCTGGCGCGCCGGAGGCATGAACGGGAGACCTTCGGATCCTGCTGCCACGTTGAACCTCGCGCGGGTAGGTTGATGGTAGGTTGATCGACCGTCAGTCTCGTCAAAACACCGGCTTGACGGGTATTTCGCCATTCGTGGGCGAAACCTTTTTATACTAGCCGCGATGTTGCGATGCGGCAAGGCAACGCCGAGACACAAGACCGGAATGTTCTTCGCTCGCGCCACACGCGCAACAATTCCCGCCGGGCGGTCGCTTTCGACGCGGCAAAGCACTTGCGCCGCTGGGCTGCTTAGGCTTTAATCTGAACAAAAGTGGCTAGATGCTTGTTGTAACATCCAAAACAGCATCGGCAGGAAAGCAAATTTAGGACAACATCATAAGGATTCCCGACATGATCAACAACCGCCTGGTCGCCGCGTGGTCACGCACCCTCGCCGGTGTTTTTGCCGTAGGGGCATTGCTTGCCTTGGGCGGCTGCGGAGGCGGCAGCGGAGCGCCCAACAACCCGTACGCGCCCGGCCCCGCGGTCCCGACGAAGCTCACCGTGCTGCCACCTTCGGCGACCGCCTATCCCGGCAACCCCGCGACGTTGACGATTGCGGGCGGAACGCCACCCTATTCTGCGTTCTCGAGCAATCCGGCCGTGATGCCCGTGGCCGCGAACGTGACCGGATCGCAGGTGGTGCTCCTCGCGAACAACGTCGAAGCCGACGTGACGCTTGCGGTCACCGTCAAGGACTCCGGAACCCAGTCGGTTCCGGTGACCATCGTCGTCCGGCCGGCACCGCTGTTCAGCGGACTCACCGTGCTGGCCAGCGCCTCCGATTGCGGATCGTCGAACCTGTGCTCCGGCGCCACCGGCACCGCGGCGGTCACGGCCAAGGGCGTGGCGGGTGCGCCACAACCCGGGCGGCAGATCAGGTTCGACGTCGTCTATGGTCCGTTCGCTCTCCAGACGACCAATCCGGCCGCCCCGCTCGCGCAAACGCTCACCGTGGTGACCGACGTCAATGGCGTCGCCCGGGTCGGCATACAGTCCGCAGTCGACTCCACCACGCAACCGGCGCAGATCCGCGCAACCGACCTTGGCGGCGGCCAGCAATCACCGGCAATTTCACCGTCGTCAACAACACGACGACGGCGGCGATCACCGTCATCCCGGCCAAGGCGACGATCAACCAGCCTACTTCAAGGACGAGTGCAGCGCCGGATTCCAGGTCGACTATTTCATCTATGGCGGAAATCCGCCCTATCGGATCTCGTCGACCTTCCCGTACGCGATCGGAATCATCAATCCGGTCGTCAACGCGAGCGGCGGGCATTCTTTGGCGCGGTGACCAACGGTTCCTGCGTCGATCCGCTGACCTTCACCATCGCCGACGCTGCCGGCAAACAGACGACGGCGTTGCTGGAAAATTTCCGGACGAGACCGCAGCCCGACGATTCCGGCGCCGGATCTCTCGGTCACGCCGAACAGCGTCGGCTAGCTTCGTCGTCCTGCACCAGCAGGTCCTTCCGCTTCATCGCTTGTCGGTGGAACGCCGCCCTACAACGTCGTCTCGAGCGTGCCACCGAACAATGCCCCTTTCACGGGCTGTACTGAAAGCAAGACGTTCCCGTTCGTAATCGTCGGCGGGACCGCTCCCTACAGTGTCAGCTCGACCAGCAGCAGCGTCGCCCCGAACGTCATCAACCCGCAAACCGTCCGGTCCCCCGGCGACGTCTTCACAGTGCAGCCGTACAAGGGCCTGCTTGCGCCCTACGTCGGATCCACGACCGTCGTGGTGATCGATTCGAGTCTGCCGCAGAAGACGGTGAGCGCGATCATCAACTGCAAAGCTTAAACCGACACTCACCCCGTTAGCGCAGTGGCGCATCACCTGCAACTGATTCCAGGCCGCAGCGAAAGAGAACGGCGCCCGCGGGCGCCGTCCTTTTCGGGGTCAGATACGTAATAGCTCGCGCGAGTTATTACGTATCTGACCCCTTATGACCGCTCAGGCGCAGCGCAATGCCGCGCCAAGATCCTTGGTCGAAACGTCCGCCGCGACCACCGCCTGCCCCAGGCCGTCGAGCAGCACGAAGCGGACCGCGCCCGCCTCGACCTTCTTGTCGCGCGCCATCAATTCCATCCAGCGGTCGAAGGGCATCGGCGGCGGCGCCACTGGCAGGCCTGCGCGCTCGATGAGACGGCGCAGGCGTTGCGCGTCGGAGGCAGGCAGCGTGCCCCGGAGGCGGGAAACCTCCGCGGCGATCACCATTCCGGCGCCGACCGCCTCGCCGTGCAACCAGGCGCCGTAGCCCAGCGCTGCCTCGATCGCGTGGCCGAAGGTGTGTCCGAAGTTGAGCAGCGCCCGCTCCGCGGTCTCGCGCTCGTCCGCGGCGACGATCTCGGCCTTGATCCGGCAACTTTCACCGATCGCGTATTCCAGCGCCGCCGGTTCGCGCGCCAGCAGCCGCTCGAGATTCTCTTCCAGCCACGCGAAGAATCCGGCACTGCGAATGGCGCCGCACTTGATCACCTCGGCCAGCCCCGCCGACAACTCGCGGCGCGGCAAGGTTCCGAGACAGTCGATATCGATCAGCACGGCCTCGGGCTGATGGAACGCGCCGATCATGTTCTTGCCCGCGGCGTGGTTGACGCCGGTCTTGCCGCCGACCGAGGAATCGACCTGCGCCAGCAGCGTGGTAGGTATCTGTACGAACGGCATGCCGCGCTGGCAGATCGCCGCCGCGAAACCGGCCAGGTCTCCCACGACGCCGCCGCCGAGCGCCAGCACGGTGGTCGAGCGCTCGGCCCGCATTTCCAGCAATCGCGACACGACGTCGTGCAGCATTTCCCAGTTCTTGTGCGTTTCGCCGTCGGGGATCTCCAGCAACTGCGATTCGATGCCGGCGGTGGTCAAGCCTTCGCGCAGCGTTGGCAGCCAAAGCCCCGCCACCACCGGGTTGGTCACGATGATCACGCGGCGGCTGGCAAGGCGGGGGGCGAGCAGCGCGCCGGCGCGGCCCAGCAGCCCGGCACCGATGTGGATCGGATAGCTGCGCGCGCCCAGTGCGACGTCGAGGGTCTTCATGCGGGAGGTTCGGGCAGGGGTTCGGATTCGAGGAGCCGCGTAAAGCGGGCGATCGAATCGCGCTCGGATTCGATCACTACCGTCGCGACCTCGCGATAGAGCGCGTCGCGCATGCCGTAGAGCTGAACGAGCCGGTCCAATTGATCCCCCGTGTTGAGCAGCGGACGGTGTCGGCTCCGCCGGGTCCGTTCGTAGACGACGGGCGGCTCGGCGTGAATGTAGAGCACGGTCCCGTTGCTCTTGAGGCATTCGCGATTGGCCTGCCTCAGCACGACACCTCCCCCCGTGGCGAGGACGATGTTGGTGCGCGCCGCGAGATCGGCGAGCACGGCTTGCTCGCGATCGCGAAAACTCGCTTCGCCCTCGATCTCGAAGATGGTCGGGATCGACACGCCGAGGCGCCTCTCGAGCTCGATGTCCGCGTCGAGGAAGTCCTTGCCCAGGCGGCGGGCGAGCTGACGACCGAGCGTGGTCTTGCCCGCTCCGGGAAGCCCCACCAGAAACAAATTGCCCCGATGCAAATGCACCGGGGCATTGTAGTCGAAAAGAGCGGCGGCCGACGCGGGAGCTACTTGGCGACGCTGACCGTATCCTTGACTACGCGCGGCGTCAGGAAGATCAGCAACTCGGTCTTCTCGCTGGTCCGGCCCTGCAGTCGGAACGCCCAGCCGACAATGGGCAGATCGCCGAGGAAAGGCACCTTCGTGACATCGTTGTTGATGGTCTCTTCGTAGATGCCGCCGATGACCGCCGTGTCACCATTGTTCACCGCGATCTGCGTCGTCACGTTCTTGGTGTCGATCGATGGCACCTGAAAACCACCGCCCAACTGAACGTACTGCCCCACGGAATCCTTGCGGATCTCGACCGTCATGATGATGCGGTTGTCGGGCGTGATCTGCGGCGTGACATCCAGCGACAACACGGCCTTCTTGAACTGGACGGTAGCCGGCGAGTTGGCGGACCCGGGGGTCACGTAGGGAATCTCGGTACCCTGCTCGATGTGCGCCTTCTGGTTGTCGGCGGTGACGACGCGGGGGCTCGAGACCACCTTGCCGCGGGAGTCCGATTCAAGCGCGGACAGCTCGAGATTGATGAGGTTGCCGCTGCCCAGGTTGATCAGCGTCAGGGCAAGCTGGCCCGCAGGATTCGACACCGGCAGATTGATGTTCAACTGCGGCGAATCCGAATAACCGGCGCTCGCGATGCCGGAGGCGAGCTCGAATGGGGTCTGGGTCCGCGTTTCACGGATCAGCTTGTCGCCCTCGAGGCGCACGACCGGCTGGGTGTTGAGATTTCCACCCATGCCCGCCGCATACCGGTTGTTGAGCGTGAACCCGGTCTGCAACCCGAATCGCGCGCCCAGCTGCTTGCTGAACTTGTCACCGGCGATGACGATGCGCGCCTCGATCAGCACCTGGCGCACCGCAGTGTCGATCTGGCGGATGATCTTGCGCACTTCCTCCATCCGCGTCGCGGTATCCTGGACGAAAAGGATGTTCGAGCGCGGATCGACCATTGCCACCCCGCGTTTGGACAGGATCGACCCCTGCCCGCCGGTCCCGGCGGTCTGCCCGGCGCCCGCCCCGTACTGCTGCTGCCGATTCGTGCTGATCAGGTTCTGCAGATCCGACGCCTTGGTGTAGTTGAGCTGGAACGACTCCGACACGATCGGCTCGAGATCGCTGAGCTGCAGCTGCGATTCAAGCTGCTGCTTTTCCTTGAGGGCCAGTTCCTCGCGCGGAGCGATCAGCACGACGCTGCCGTTCTTGCGCATGTCCAGCGCCTTGGTCTGCATGATGATGTCGAGCGCCTGATCCCAGGGGATGTCCTTGAGGCGCAGCGTGAGGCTGCCCTGGACGGTGTCGCTGGTGATGATGTTGAGGCCGGTGAAATCGGCGATGACCTGCAGCACCGCGCGCACTTCGACGTTCTGGAAGTTGAGCGACAGCCGCTCGCCCTTGTACCCCTGCCGCGTGCCCTGCGTCAGGCGGTTGGGGTCCTCCTGGATCGGCTTCACCTCGATGATGAACCGGTTGTCGGTCTGGTAGGCCGAATGCTCCCACAAGCCCTTGGGCTCGATCACCATCCGCGCATTGCCACCCTGGTTGAAGGTGTCCACCGTCGTCACCGGTGTCCCGAAATCCTGGACGTCGAGCCGGCGTTCGAGGTTGCGCGGCAGGTTGGTCCTGAGAAAATCGACGATCAGCGACTTGCCCTGCTGGCGGATGTCGATGCCCGTCGAGTTGTCGGACAGGTCGACGATGATCCTGCCCTCGCCGTTCTTGCCGCGCCGGAAGTCGATGTCGCGCAACGCGTGCTGGACATCGCCTGGCCGCGACTCGGCAAAGCGCTGCACCGTCTGCGCCTTCGCGTCCAGTTGCTCGGACTGATCGAAGAGCGTGACCAGCACGTTATTGCCGTCGACCTGCGTCGAAAAGGTCTGCGGGCGATTGAGGTTGAACACCACCCGCGTGCGATTGCCGGCCTGGATCACGTTGAGGCTGCGCAACGCCGGGTCGTCGACGACGCGCTGCGTGCTTCCGAGGCCGTTGCCGGTGTCAAGAAAATCGAGCGCGATGCGTGCGGGGCTGGCGATGGCGAATCCGGCGGGCGGATTGGCCGGCGGGGACTTCAGGGTGAACCTGACGATCGTGTTGCCCGAGGTCCCCTTCATCACCGACAGCGCGTCGATGCTGTTCGCCGCCTGCGCGAACGCGGCCCCGGACGCCGCCAGCGCCAAAACCGCCGCGACCAGGGTGCGAAGACCCCACAGACCGGGCGCGAGGCGGCCCCGGATCGCGAAGTTGTCAAGCCAAACGAACGCGCTCATTGTCCCCGCTCCTATTTCTTCGTGTCGGCCTGGAGGAGCATCAGCGTGCTGTTGCGCTCGCTCCAGTCTCCCGCGCCATCCTGCACCAGTTCTTTCAGCTTCAATTCGCCATCGGCCACGCTGGTGACGACCCCGTAATTCTGTCCGAGGTGGTTACCGGTGCGGACCTGATAGACTTCCTTGTCCGGCGTGCGCACAAGGGCGAAGACGATCTTGTCCTTCTGCAAGGTCCCGACCATGCTGAGCGACTCGAGCGGATACGCCTCGAGCGCTTCCTTGCGCCGCGCGAGATCGGGAGCCGAGCTTGCTGGTCCCTTTGACCGGCTCGATCTTTCGCGGCTTGAACGGATCGGAAAGATCGAACGCGTTGTACGCAAACGGCTCGTAGGGCTTGACCTGCGGCAAGGGCTCGAGCCTGCCCTTGGCGCCTTTGCCCTGCTCGGCCATCCACGCCCGCAGATCCTGGTGGCTTTCACCACCACACCCTGCAAGCGCGAAGCCCGCGCCCACCGCCAGCGCCAGCCATGGTCTCATTTCTTGCCCTTTTCTTTCGCTTCCTTGGCGAGCTTGCGCTGCTTGGCGATTTCGTCTTCGTCCAGGTAACGGAAGGTCTTCGCCACGGCATCGAGCGTGAGCATGCCCTTGTCGTTCGCCACCGCGATATCGTTCAGGGTCACGATGCGCGGAAGTTGCGCGACGTCGCTCGCGAACGCGCCCATGTCGTGGTAGTTGCCGGTGATCTTGATGCTGATCGGGAGCTCAGCGTAGAACTCGGCCATTCGCTCGGAGGCGGCAGGCTTGAAGAGTTCGAACGAGAGTCCGCGCCCCAGCCCCGCCTGATTGATGTCGGTGAGCAAGGCATCCATCTCGGATTTGTTCGGCAACTGCTTCAACAGCGCACCGAAGGACTGCTCGATCTCGGCCAGCTGCTGGCGATAGAGGTCGTAGTTGATGGCCTTGTTCTTCTTGTCCTTGTACTGCTCGCGGAGCTTCACCTCCTCGGCCTGCACCCGCTCCAGTGCGTCGAACTGGTCCTTCCAGTCAAAATAGGCACCGGCCGCGACGATGACCAGGAACAGCAGCGCCAGGAACGCCATTTTCGGCCACAGCGGCCAATTGCCGACGTCGCGAAGGTTGAGCCGGCGGATGTCGTCGAAGGTCATGCCTTGCCTCCCTTCGCGGCTGCGGGCGCCGGCGATGGCGAGCCGGCCTTGGCCGGCGGCGCGGGCGAGCCCGCCTTGCCCGGCGCGGTCTCGATGAGCTCGGGGGGCGGCGCGGCGCGCTTTATCTGCAGATTGAGCGTGAACTCGTTGATGCGCGGCCCGCCTTCGCGTGCTGCCGTGGAACCGGGCACCGGAACCGACTTGATCTCCACCAGCTCGGGCGCGACCAGCCAGGGCGAACTCTCGATGTTGCGCATCAGCGTCGACACGCGGGAGTTGGATTGTGCGTAGCCGATCAAGGTCACCCGCGTGCCCTGCTGCTTCACCGAACGCAGGTAGATGCCGTCCGGAAGCTGGCGCACCAGCTGGTCGAGCAGGTGGACGGCTTCGGTCCGGTTGGTTTGCAGGGTTTCGACGACCTGTTTGCGGGCGAGCAGTGCCTGGGTCTGTTCGCGCAACTTGTCGATTTCGCGGATCTGCTCGTCGAGTTTCGTGATCTCGGATTTTAGCAGCGCGTTGCGGCTTTGCTGGCCGTCGATCTGGCTCGCCATGATCATGTGCACGAGGCCGATGACCGCGAGACCGAGGATGGCGAGGCTGATTGCGAGCGATATGAACTGACGCTGCCGCGCCACCCGCTTCTGCTCGCGGTGGGGGAGCAGGTTGATGCGCACGGCGCCCGCGCTCATCCGAAGCTCCGCAGCGCGAGCCCGCAGGCGACCAGCAACAACGGCGCGTCCTGCGCCAGCTGCCGCGGCCGGATGCGTTCGGACGCCGTCATGCTGGCGAAGGGATTCGCGATCATCGTCGCGACCCCGGCCCGCTTGGCGACGAGCTCGTCGAGCCCCGGCAGCAGCGCGCAGCCTCCAGCCAGGATCACCTGGTCGACCTGGCTGTACGAGGTCGACGTAAAGAAGAACTGCAGCGCCCGGGTGACTTCCAGCGCCAGCGTTTCCATGAACGGCTGCAGGACATCGGCGTCGTAGTTCTCCGGCAATCCCTGGTTCTTCTTTGCCGATTCGGCTTCCTCGGGCGACAGATTGAAGGCCCGCTGGATGTCGTGGGTCAGCTGGTTGCCGCCGAAGGCCTGATCGCGCGAAAACAGGAACTGGTTGTTGCGGAGCACGTAGAAGTGCGTGACGTGGGCACCGATGTCGAGCAAGGCGATGTTCTGGTCACGCCCGTTGGCGGGCAGCGACGGCGCGATGAGCTTGAACGCCTCCTGCGTGGCGTAGGACTCGACGTCCATCACCCGGGGCTTCAGTCCCGCCGCCTCGGCGATGGCGACCCGATCCTCCACTTTTTCCTTGCGCGAGGCGGCGATCAGCACCTCGACCTCGTCGGGGTTATTCGGTGCCGGCCCCAGGATCTGGAAATCGAGGTTCACCTCGTCCAGGGCAAAAGGGATGTACTGATTGGCCTCGGCCTCGACCATCAGCTCGAGTTCCTCCTCCTTCTGCCCGGAGGGTACGATGATCTTCTTGGTGATGACCATGGCCGCCGGCAGGGCCATTGCGACGTTGCGATGCCGCGAACCCAGGCGCTTCCATCCGCGCTTCAGCGCGTCGCTGACCTGGTCGAGGTTCGCGATGTTGCCGTCGGCGACGACGTCCTTCGCCAGCGGCTCGATGGCGTAACGCTCAAGACGAAAGGCCCCCTTGCCCGCATCGGCGAGCTCGACCAGCTTGATCGAGCTCGAACTGATGTCGACGCCGATCAGCGACGGGGCCTTGGTCTTGAACAGATCCAAGGCAGGAGCAAATTTTTCAGCGAGCATAGCAGCCTTGTGCGCAATGCTAATAATCTACATTAAAGGTTGGCAGCAAGTATCAAGATTGTCAAATTGTTTACCCTGCGCGGGTTGAGTTGTTGCGTGCCCGCCTATAATTGCGCCACATTCCCCTTCAGTCCGGCAAGTTTTATTCACCCATGCTAAAGCGTTGGCTCTTGTACGTCAGCTCCGTCCTGCTTGGCCTTGCGGCCGTGGGCGCGTTGCTCGGCGCCTTCGTCCTGGCACTGCTTTATCCGACGCTGCCATCGCTTGAAAGCCTGACCGATTACCAGCCCAAGATCCCGCTGCGAATCCTGACTGTCGAAGGGGAACTTCTGGGCGAGTTTGGCGAGGAGCGGCGTGCCGTCGTGAACATCGCCGATGTGCCGGATGTGATGAAAAAGGCGATTTTGGCCGCCGAAGACGAACGTTTCTACTCGCATGGAGGCGTCGACTACATCAGCGTCCTCCGCGCGGCTGTCGCCAACGTGACCAGCGGCACGCAGCAGGGCGCGGGCACGATCACCATGCAGGTGGCGCGCAACTTTTTCCTCACCCGGGAAAAGACCGTTACCCGCAAACTGCGCGAAGTCCTGCTCGCCTGGAAAATCGAGGCGAATCTCGGCAAGGACGATATCTTCCAGCTCTACCTCAACCAGATCTTCCTCGGGCAACGCGCCTACGGCTTCGCCGCGGCGGCGCAGATCTATTTCGGCAAGTCGCTCAAGGACGTCTCTGCCGCCGAGGCCGCCATGCTGGCCGGACTGCCCAAGGCCCCGTCGGCGTTCAACCCCGTCACCAACCCCAAACGGGCGAAAACCCGGCAGCTCTATGTGTTGCGGCGTATGCACGATCTGCGATTCCTGAGCGATGTGCAGTACAAGGAAGCACAAACTGCGCCACTTGCTGTCCGCCAGGGGTTGCGGGAGTCGGCGTCGAGCCATGGCGAGTTCGTCGCCGAGATGGCGCGCCAAGTGGTTTTCGAGGCTTACGGCGAGGAGGCCTACCACCGCGGACTGACGGTCTACACGACCATCCGCAAGGCCGACCAGGAGGCCGCATATGCCGCTCTGCGTCGAGGAGTGCTCGATTACGACCGTCGCCACGGGTACCGCGGACCGGAAGCGTACGTCAACCTGCCCGACGCGCCCGCGGATTTCGACGCTGCGCTGGAAAAGGCGTTCCAGGAAGCGCCGGACAGCGAAGGCCTGCCGGCGGCGGTGGTCATCGCCGCCAGCGCGACCGAGGTCACCACCGTGCTGGCCGACGGCGAAGAGGTGAAAGTTGTAGGCGACAGTCTGCGCTTTGTCTCCCGGTCGATCGGCGACAAGGCCGCGCCGGCTACCCGTATCCGCCGGGGTGCGGTGGTTCGTCTGGCGCAGGACGACAAAGGCCGGTGGTCGATCGCCCAGTTGCCGCAGGCCGAGGCAGCCTTCGTGTCCATGCGCCCGAAGGACGGGGCGATCGTCTCGCTGGTCGGAGGATTCGACTTCGAGCGCAACAAGTTCAATCATGTCACGCAGGCACAGCGCCAGCCAGGTTCGGCCTTCAAGCCGTTCATCTACTCGGCCGCCCTCGAAAAGGGCTTCACGCCGGCCACGGTCGTCAACGACGCGCCGTTCTTCGTGCCTGCGGACAAAGCGGGCGGCACGGAATGGGAACCCAAGAACTATGACGGGAAGTTCGAAGGCCCGATGCGCGTCAGGACCGCTCTGGCGCGATCCAAGAACCTGGTCACCGTTCGCGTGCTGCAGGCCATCGGCCCCCTCTATGCCCAGGATTACATCAGCCGCTTCGGCTTCGACCCCAAACTGCATCCGCCCTATCTGACCATGGGCCTCGGTGCCGGCGCAGCGACGCCCATCCAGATGGTCGGCGCCTACGCGACCTTCGCCAACGGCGGCTATCGCGTCGCCCCGTTTCTGATTGCCAAGGTCGTCGACGCCAAGGGCAACACGCTGTCGGAAGCCTCGCCCCAGGTGGCGGACGCAAACGCCGAGCGCGCAATCGACCCCCGCAATGCCTGGCTGATGACGTCGCTGCTGAAGGATGTGGTGGCCTACGGAACCGCCACCCGGGCACTGGTCCTGGGTCGGCGTGATATCGCCGGCAAGACCGGCACCACCAACGAGAATGTCGACGCGTGGTTCTGCGGCTACAACGCAGCGCTGGTCGGTGTCGCCTGGATCGGATTCGATCAGCCGAGGACGCTGGGAGCGAACGAAACCGGCAGCGTGGCGGCATTGCCGATGTGGATCGCCTATATGCAGAAGGCCTTGAAGGGCACCCCGGAAGCGAATCTGGCGCAGCCCGAAGGGATCATCGCCGCGCGAATCAACACCGAAACGGGGCTGCACGACGAGGGCGGCACGCTGATCGAGTATTTCCTGGCCGAGTTTCCACCGCGCGGCCGCGATGACAGCATGGGACCCGCCGGAGCGGCGGGACAGCCGGGCAAGGATATCCGCGAGCAGATCTTCTGATGGCTCACGAACGCCGCGACGGGTCGGAACGAGGCCGGTCCCGCGCCGCGCCAACCGACAGGTCGCGGGGCGACGACGCGCGCTGCCGGCAGGATCGCACGCGGATCGCGCAGGTCGCGGCCCGGTTGATCGCTGAACACGGGCTCGATGACTGGGGTCTCGCCAAGCGCAAGGCGGCCCGTCAGTTGCTGCTTCCCGGCTCGACACCGTTTCCGTCCAACGAGGAAATCGAGCACGCGCTGGCCGAGTTCCAGGCGCTGTTCGGTGGCGACGCCCACGCTCGGACATTGCGCGCGCAGCGGGCGCGCGCCCTGGACTGGATGCAACGATTGTCGTCCTGGGCGCCACTCCTGGTGGGCGGCGTGGCGGCGGGCTGGGCGGGCGCGCACGCGGACGTCCGCATCGAACTTGCCGCCGACGATCCCAAGGTCGTCGAAATGATGCTGGCCGGATGCGGGGTGCGCTACGAGGCGCTTTCCCGACCTGCGCAGGACAGCTCCACCGAACTCCTGATCGCCGAATCCACCACCTCGATCCGCTTGACGATTGTAGGCGTCAACGATCGCCGGAGCAGGCCGCGCAAGGACACGGACGTGCGGCTCGACATCGCCGCGCTGAGGGCGCTCGCGGCCGGCGGGTGATCAGGCCCGTTCCGCGGCCAGCCACTCGGCGGCGGCGAGCGCGAAATAGGTGAGGATGGCGTCGGCTCCGGCCCGCTTGAAGGCGAGCAATGCCTCCAGCACGCACGCACGCTCGTCCAGCCAGCCATTCTGCGCGGCGGCCTTCAGCATCGCGTACTCGCCCGACACCTGGTAGACGGCCGTAGGCATGCCAAAAGTGTCCTTCACGCGGCGGACGATGTCGAGGTAGGGCATCCCTGGCTTGACCATCACCATGTCGGCGCCTTCGTCTATGTCGAGCGCCACCTCCCACAACGCCTCGTCGCCATTCGCCGGGTCCATCTGATAGGTGTACTTGTCGCCGCCGGCGAGATTGCCGGCCGAACCCACGGCATCCCTGAAGGGGCCATAGAAGGAAGACGCGTATTTCGCGGCGTAGGCGAGGATGCGCGTGCGTTGCCAGCCGCCGCCGTCGAGCGCCGCGCGAATCGACCCGATGCGCCCGTCCATCATGTCGGAAGGCGCGACCATGTCGACGCCTGCCTCGGCATGACAGCAGGCCTGCCTGATCAGCGCGACGACGGTCTCGTCATTCTGCACATATCCCGTCGCATCGATCAGGCCGTCCTGCCCGTGGCTGGTATACGGATCGAGCGCGACGTCGGTGATGATGCCCAGCTCGGGGAAGCGCTCCTTCAGCGCACGGACCGCGCGCGGCACCAGCCCCTCCGCGCGCCACGCCTCGGCAGCATCGAGCGATTTCTGCTCGACCGGGATCACCGGGAACAGCGCCAGCGCCGGCACACCCAGCTGCAGGCAGCGCTCGGCGTCGCGAAGCAGGAGGTCAAGGCTCTTTCTCGAAACGCCGGGCAGCGACACCACCGGTTCCTCGCGCTTCGCGCCGTCGAGAACGAAAACCGGATAGATGAGATCGTCCGCGGTGAGGCGGTGCTCGCGCATCAGGCGGCGTGAGAAATCGTCGCGGCGCATGCGGCGCATCCGCCGCGCTGGAAAGCTTCCCGAGAATCCGAAGGTCATCGACGATCTCCGCAAAAAGTAGCAGACAGGAATCCAGGCGCAGTCACGTCAATCGTCGCCGGCACTTGCCAGCCACTTCTGCTGGTGCGCCACTTTCGACAGCGCAGCGAAGCCGCGCGCGCCCTGCCGGGCCGCGACGACGCGCAGGCGCAGCAGCAATTCGGCGGTCGCCATTGCGTCCGCGGCGGCATTGTGCCGGATCGTGCATTCGATCCCGAAAGCGGCAAGCCAGTCGTCGAGGCTGCGTCCGCCGTAACGATGACGATACGCCTCCGGGACCAGCGCGGCCGCCAGCGGGGAGAGATCGAGCCACGGCGCGTCGGCGGCCGGAATGCCGGCACGCGCGAACGCGTTGCGCAGCACCGCCCGATCGAAGTCGGCGTGAAAGCCGATCAGCGGCGCGCCCGCGACCCAGTCGCCATAGGCGGTGAGCGCCTCCACCACGGGAACGCCCCTCGCCTGGGCGGCGTGGCCGATGCCGTGGACAACGATGTTCGCCGCGCTGCCGGTCGCGTCGCCCTTGAGGACGATCTCGAAGCTGTCGTCGATCTCGATTCCGGTGGCGGTGACCGCCACGCCGCCTATCGCAAGCAAACGGTCGTGTTCGGGATCGAGCCCCGATGTCTCGGTGTCGACGACGACCCAGCGCTCGGGCCCGTCGGCGGACCCTGAGCGCCCGAAACGCGGCAGGAGTCGGCGCAGCGACTCGAGAACGGCGCTCATCCCGGATAGTCCAGTTCCAGCCGCTGTTGCAGCTTGCGCACCTGGCGCATTGCCTCTTTCAGGATGCGGCGGTCGAGGTCGGAGAGTTCGGCCAGCGGCACGACATTCGCACTGGTGTCGTTGGTGTGCCCGGCTCCGGAGGCAGCCTTGCGATGCTGCTCGCGCAGGCGCAGCATCTGGATGTACTCGAAGGCATCGCACCAGGCGCGAATCTCTGCCTCGGGGACGCCGCGGCGCGCACCGGCGTCGGCAAATCGCTCCACCGTATTGGTCGCCAGCGACCCTGTCGCCAGCGCATAGATCCGCGCGCCGTCGACAAACGGTATGCTGCCGCTCAGCTTGAGATTTATCGCTTCCTCGCCTCCAAGATCATCTGCCGCCTGCAGTTCGCCGCGCCAATTGAGCGGTGGCCGGTTGCGCAGCGCGTTGTCCGACATCTGCTTCAGAAACCGGGCGTTGGCCTGCGCGTGGACCACTATCTCGGCGCGCAAGGCGTCCGCCAGGGACGCGTCACCCCAGAGCGGCCGAAAATCGAAGAAGATGTTCGCCGCCAGCAGGCTGTCCGGATCGCCACGATCGATCCAGTTGGCGAACGACGTCTTCCATTCGTCAAGGCTCGCGCACCAACGTGGATTCATCGCCATCACGCCGCCCTTGCACAGCGGATAGCCGCAGCGATCCATCGCGTCATTGACGGCCCGCGCGACCGGGAGCAGGCGCGTGCGCGCATCATCGGGTGTGATGCCTTCGCGGTTGATGGTGAAGATGAGGCCGTTGTCCTGGTCGGTCGCGATCGTCTGCTCCTCGCGCCCCTCCGAACCCATTCCCAGCCAGCACAGCGTCAGGCCATCGAGGTCGTGCTTCGGCGTCACCAGCTCCAGGATGCGCACCGCCAGCTGGTCATTGAGGCTGGAGATCATGCGCGTCAGCTGGCCGGAGGCAACGCCCTGCGCCACCAGCGCGTAGGACAACCCACGAACGTCGGTCGCACATTGCATCAACGTCGGGATGTCCGCGGCACGCCTTATCGCCGAGGCAAGCTCGCGCACCGACAGCCGCTGCAGGCTGAAGAGGTCGCGCTCCGAAACCACGCCGGCGAGCGTGCCGGCGGCGTCGACCAGCACGACGTGGCGGATTCCCCGGCGCGCCATCAGCAGCGCGGCATCGCCCGCAGTCGCGGTCAACGGCAACGTGATCGCCGGCGCGCTCATCACGACGTTCATCGTGGCGGTGAGCGGGCACTGCGGCAGCACCACGCGGCCGATCACGTCCTGTCGGGTGAAGATCCCCAGCGGCCTCGCGGCTGCATCGACCACGGGCATGGAACCGATCCGCCGCTCCTCCATCACTTTCAACATCTCGCCCAGTTCGGCGTCGGGGCCGCAGGAAATCGGCGCCTGGCGAATCACGTTTTCGAGATGCGTCGCGAGTCCCTGCCGCTGGGTGGCGCTGGCGGCGTATTCGGCCTGAAGGCGGGCGCGCGACAGGTCGAGCAGGTGGGCGAGCCGGCGCGTGCAAAAATCCTGGAATACGGCCGATGAGGCGATGAGCGCATCGAACACGGCGACCGGCACCGCGAGACAGAACGTGTCCTGCGTCGCCCGATAGACGCTGGTGACGCCGCGGCGCGCCAGCAACGCCCCCAGCGGAAACATCTCGCCCGCCGAAAGCTCCCACAGCGCCGCCGCGTCGCCGGTCTCCCCTGGACGCTCGCCGCGAACGGTTCCCTGCCGGATGACAAAACAATGGGCCGGGCGCTCCGCGGCGGGGGACAAAACCTGTTCTCCGGGCGCGAAATAGCGTAGCTGCGAAGTCCGCACGGCGCGATCGAGGTCGTGCTCGGTCATCGCCGAGAAGGGCGCGTGCGGTTTCAGCGCGAGCTTCAATCCGGCAAGGACCGAGGGCGCCGGGGTCGATGCCTGCGTCATGACGATTCCCCTACGATCTTCATGGCAAATGGCAGTTTGTAAATGCTTCGGAACTCGATCGACGCGCGCTGGTCTCAATCACCAGACGGTAACGTCTCCCGCTTACCTCCCTGAGCGGGTGCCTCGGCGGCGGAGTCATCCCCGTCCTGGGCGTTTCGGGCCCCGCGGCACTCCCCTTGCTCGCGGGGCCTTTTCTTTCTTGGGCCCCTCTTCGGCTCGGGCCTCGGCAATCGACTCGGCGGTGACGCCGAGCCATGACCCCAAAAGCGCTTCCGCAACGTCGATGCCCAGACGCCGCGTTGCCGAGAAGGGAACAATCTCGACCCCGGCCACATGCGCGGGAAACGCATCCGCAACCTCGGCGGCCATGGCGCGCACGGCCTGGTGCTGTGCCGAGGTGGTGAGTTTGTCCACTTTGGTGGCAAGGATCAACACTGGCCGACCGCTGGGCAGGAACGCGTGCAGCAATTGCAGGTCGAGGTCCGCGAGTCCGTGCCTTGCATCGATGACGAGCACCAGGCCGACCAGGGCCTGACGCGTCGCGAGATAGCGGCCGAGGAAGGCTTGCCAGTGATGCTTCAGCTCCTGCGGAACCGCCGCGTAGCCGTATCCGGGAAGATCGGCCAGAAGCGCGCCATTGCGCAGGCGGAAGAAGTTGATCTGCTGCGTGCGGCCCGGCGTCTTGCTGGTGAACGCAAGCCGCGTCTGATTGGCCAGCACATTGATGGCGCTGGACTTGCCGGCATTCGACCGGCCCGCAAACGCGACCTCCGGCGGCCCGGAAGGCGGCAGTTGCTCGTCGTTCGCCACGGTGAGCAGAAACTCCGCCTGCTGCAGAGGGTGCTTTACCATCCGCAATGTCTCGCTGGCGGCCCGAACGCGGTCCGGGGTTTCGCCGCCGCCGGCGGTTCCGTTACAATAGTTTGGTTTTGCACAGTGAACTGGACGACCTGCGGGGGGCTTTCCTGTTGCCGGGCAAAACGGAACGCCGTCCACCCTTCGAGGAGTCTGCCTGATGAAACGCATGCTGCTGGTAGCCGCCACCCTGGCTCTGTGGCCCGCGACCGCCGCCATCGCCCAAAGTCCGGCCGCGAAGCCGGATCTCGCGAAAGCGCAAACCATCGTCAACCAGGTATGCGCCGCCTGCCACGGTGTCGATGGAAACAGCGCCAGCCCGGCCAACCCCAACCTCGCCGGACTTCCGGCCGAGTATATCACCGCGCAACTCGCCCACTTCAGAGCCGGCATTCGGGCCAATCCGGTGATGCTCGGCATGGCGTCGACGCTATCGCCGGACGACATGGCGGCGATGGGCGCCTACTACTCGAAGCAGAAATCGAAGGGCCTCGCGGCCAGGGACCCCGAGCTCGTCAAGATTGGCCAGGCGGTCTATCGCGGAGGGGATCCGGCCAAGGGCATCCCCGCCTGCTCGTCGTGTCACGGACCCAACGGCGCCGGCATGCCGAAGAACTACCCTCGTCTTGCCGGCCAACACGGCGACTACACGTATGCGCAGCTCAAGGCGTTCAAGGCGGGCGAACGCGGCGCCGACAAGGACGGCAAGGATGTCCAGGGCACGGACCATGGTCGCCATCGCGAGCCGGTTGACCGACATGCAGATGAAGGCGCTAGCCGAGTACACCGCGGGCCTGCGCTGACCGACAGCGGAGCCGACGATGGATTCGAAGGACGCGCTTCCGGAAGCGGTCACCCGCTTGTGTCAGGACCCGGCCTTCCGGGAGGCGATCGCCCGCAATTGCGGCCACACCACCGGCCATGCCGACGTGGAACGCCTGAGCACGCGCATTCACGCCAACGACCAGATGCTGCAGCATTCGCTGCGCCATTTCGGTGATGCCAATCAGTCGCTGTCCCAGTACTTCAACGTCGCGCTGCAGCAGCATCACGCGGCGCGGCAGTTGTTGCAGCTTTTTTTCGGCCAGCGCCGGGACGATCTCGACATCCTCGATTTCGCCTGCGGCTACGGCCGGTTCCTGCGTCTGCTGGTCCTGGGCACGCCTCCGGCACGGATCTGGGCGTCGGAGATACAACACGACGCCGTCGACTATGTCGTGCGCGAATTCGGTGTCAATGGCATTTACTCGGATGTCGATCCGCAGCGATTCCTGCCGGGCCGGGCGTTCGATTTCATCTGGGTGGCCTCGCTCTTTTCCCATCTCCCCGATCGTCTGTTCCACCAATGGCTCGCGCGATTGATGGCGGCATTGAAGCCGGGCGGCGTCCTTTGCTTCAGCGTTCACGACGAGCGTCTGTTGCCGCGAAACATGGCGATGTCCGCCGATGGCATCCATTTCATCACCGACAGCGAAAACGCCGACCTCGACAAACACGCCTACGGCACGACCCACGTCAGCGAGGCCTACGTCCGCCGCGCCATCCACCAGGCGTGCGGGCACGAGCATCCGTTCTTTCGCATCGAACGCGGGCTCGCCAACGAGCAGGACCTCTACGTCGTACCCAGGGACATCGACTCCCGGCTCGATCGGCTCGGCGGCTTCCGGCTCGGGCCCTGGGGTTGTGTCGACATCGTCCGCGTCGACGACGCCGGCCATCTCTTCGTCTGCGGCTGGGCGGCGTCCCTCGACGACGGCGCCATCGATGCCGTCGACCTCGCGATCGATGGCAGCTCGCATGCCTGTCGCACCGGCATCCGTCGCGACGATGTGCGCGAGGTCCTGGGCGACCCTCGCCTCGCGACCTCCGGCTGGGAGATCACCCTGCCGTTGGCTGCCGCCGCGACCAGCGTATTCATCGAGGTCATCGCGCGCTCGACCGCGGGCGAACACGCGTTGCTCTATGCGGGGCGAATCGCCATGACCGCACCGTTGCCCCTGGCAGCCATGGAGTCGTCGCCCGGCGGCAAAGTGGCGCAAAGGATCCGGGCGATCACCGGGCGCCTGTTTCGGTAGGTCGCGAGCGCGCCTTGGCCTGCGGCGGGAGACCCGGGCGCGCTGCCTGCTGGTAAGTCTTCGGCGGATAGAGCGCGATGTGGCGCACGATGAGCCGCTCGCCGGCGACGCGCGCGGTCAGTCCGATACGCAGCGCCTCGATGCCGGCAAGATCCGCGGGCCAGGCGATGGGCACCACCAGACCCGCAGGATCGGTGTTCCAGGCACCGTCTTCGACCGGCGGCCCCAACGACACCCAATCGCCAGCGGCACTTCGGGCGTCGATCTCGATTCGAACGAGCGCCCGGGGATCGATGCCCAGCACCAGCCGATCGACGCTGCCGCGGACCAGCGCCAGCCGCGCCGGCGACACAAGTCGCGCCGCAGCGCTTTGCGCCTGCACTTCCACAAAGCCCTTCCCGGCGACCAGCGTCGTCGGCGCCTCCGTCGTCCAGTCGTCGTCGCTCGCGAACTGCGGCGAGCCGAAGGTCCACAGCCGTGTGCCCGGCGGCACGTAGGCGTGGCTGACCGCGAAGTCGCGCATCGCGTCCTCGAACGGGGTGTTCCGCCACGCCATATAGGCCAGGTAACCGGGCTGGCCGGCGAAGATTCCGTTGGAGCCGTTCCAGGCCATCGGGGACACATACCGCGCACCGAAGTTGAACGCCTCGCGCAACATCCGATACGCGCGAGCGTAGTCGGGTAGCTCGTTTGGCCGGCGCAGGTCAGTCGTGTTGGTCTCCACGATCGCCCAGCCGGGATCGAAACGCGAGAAGGTCGCGAACAGACTGTCGGGGGTCTCCATCCGGATGTCGTTCGCCGCAGCCGGTCCGTACACCGTCGCCCCCAGATGCCCGTGGCGCGGGACGGCGCCTTCGATCGAGATGCCGCCGGTGTCGTAGTCCTTCGACGGGCTGTCGAGCCGGATCGCGAACGGCAGGACGTCCGCAGCCGGACCCATGAAGCCCTGCGAGGTGTGGATGCGGTCGGCGGGAATGCCGGCGTCGACCAGCCATTGCGACAACTCGTCGTAGTGAAGATCGACGAGGTGACGCCGGAAGACCTCCCACTCGTGGGTCCACGGATCTTCCCAGAACGGCTTGCCCACCCGCGGGAACTCCCGCGGCGGATCGACGTCGTCCCAGCGCGTCCACTGCCGCCCGGAAAGCCGGTTGACCTTTGCAAGCGTCAACGGGGTCGCACGCCTGTACGACCGCAGATCGGGGACATCGCGCCCCCCCCGACCGGCGTAGGGTCCGGTGCCGGCAAGCCAGTGTCGAAATTGCCGCAGCGTGTCGGGGTTGTAGTCGTACCACTGCTTCTCTTCAAAGAAGGGATTGAGGACATTGTCGGGATCGAGATTCACGCCGACGAACAGTTCCGGGTATTCGCGTGCGAATGCGGCGACGGTCCTCCCGGCGGCCTGCAAATTTCGCTTCTTGTAGTGGCGGTTGTTCCGGGCATACACATTGAACGTCAACACACGACCCAGCTCCGGGCTTTCCTGTGCCCCGGGCAGTTGCTTCAGGTAATCGTCCGCCATCACCTCGTTGTGGTTGCTCCACTGGCAGTTGTTCCTGTCCTCCTCGAGATGGTCGGTGACGTCCCATTCCGGCACGCCGCAGCTCGCATCGGACCAGGCGCCGCCGTTGAGCGTGATGAGCACCGGCAGCTGATGCACCCGGGCGTGGCGCAGGACGGCGTCGAGCGAGTCATCGGCGATCCGCCGCGCTCCGCAACGACGTTCGATGTCCCAGTTCGCGTCGAAGCGCCAGTCCTGTGCGGCCCCCAGCGTCGTGCGCATGTAGAGAACCGGCACGCGCATGCCAACGGCGAAGGTGGGGGACAGGTAGCTCTTGTAGGTCGCGCCAAGTTCCAGCGCCCCCCCGAGCGCGACGCCGGAAACACCGGGCAGCACGTAGAAGGGGCGGGAACCAGGGAAGCCCTGCGCTTCGTAGGCCGCACGCCACGGCGATGTCGCCGGCAGCAGAACGACGCTCTTTTGCGCAAGCCTGGTCTCTACGCCGCGCTTGTTGACGGCGACGATGTCCAGACGCTGCCGGGCATTGCCCGCCGCGGCCAGGACCGACCCGAGGTCCAGCGAGATTTCGAAGCCCGACGCAGGATTGTCCGGAAAGCCCGGTCTCACCGCCGCGACGTCCGGCCGTGGCAGTCCGTAGGTCGCAGCGTGCGAGCGCCCTCCGACCCGCACGTCGACGCCGCGAATGCCGTCGGCGTCGAGCGCCCAGCCCGCGAGCGTGACGATCGGGCCGACGACGGTGTCGCTGCCGGGCGTGTCGACCCAGCCGATTGTCGTCGGCACCGCCGACGCGGCCAGTTGCGCCTGCGAGGATGCCGGGCTTTGTTGCCCGGCCGGATCCGCAGCGACGTTGCCGCCAGGCCGGTCGACCCCCGCGACGAATGCGACCAGCGCAACGAGCGCGACCAGCGCCCCGCCAAGCACACCCCAGGACCAATCACGGGACGCGGTTGTTCGTTTGGCGGCGGGTCCCTCCGATGCGTTCGGGACCCTCATGCTCCGTGAGCTGCGTCTTCATCGCGACGGACTTGCACCTTCTGCTCCCGGATCGCCTCAGCTCTCCACCGAGCACATGATCACCGAATCGGCGCCATACCCTTCCGGCGTCCACCACGGCTTGCTGCGCAGGTCGTCGCGCACCGCCACTTCGGCCGTGTAGCGATGGTTGGTATTGGCCGTATTGAGGAAGCGCCAGACCGGGCGCGTACCGGTGGGACAAGCACCGGTGGTCGTGTTCGGCAACTGGATATAGAACACGTTAGGACTCTCGTAGATCCAGGACGCTGCGTACTTCGCCGCCGCTTCCGCGCATTCCGCCGGGCTCCCCGAATAGAAATGCGAATTGCCCACCTCGGGACGCAGGTAGAAACGGCACACCGGCGTCGCGTTCGAGGGCGCGCGGGCAGGATCGGAATAGGCGAGGAACCGCAAGCCCGTGCGCACCCACCCCGACAGCACGCCGGTATCGAGATTGTTGATCTCCAGCGGACTGGTCGTGATGAAATAGTGATCGAGCCCGCGGTGGTAGAACTCGACGACCGGCACGACACCGGTGGCGCTGGTCGAGTTTGGCGTCAGATACTGGCGCAGATAGGGCAGCGCCTGATCGAGGCGCGAAAACTCGTCGATGCCGGCGCGATTCGCGCAACTCGAATCCCCGGCCCACAGGCCGCCGCGCAACTCGTAGTGGTCCGCCGACGCCAGAAAAGTGAACAGGCCGGATCCGCTCGACCCCGGTTCGGTGACCCCCTGATTCCACTGCATCTTGATGAAGCTCGAGCCATCCTCAGGATAGAACTGGTATCCCGGCGTGGTCCCCTGCGACCATTTCTTCAGGTCGCCCTCGGGGTGATGGATGGCCGTCGCAATCGCCTGCGGGGGCAGCTGTTCCGCTCGCCACGCGGCGAAGTAGCTCCCCGCCGGCGGCGACTCCTTCAACCGGACCAGCGCCCAGTCCCAATCGTCGCTGCGACCGAGCAGCGTTGCTCCGCCCGCCTTGAGCACATAGGGCGGCGTTTTCAGGCTTCCGCACGACACGGCGTCGAAGAACCAGTAGGTGTTGAGCGTCTCGGCCGCCTTCGCTGAATCGATGCAATGATTGGCGGTGTAGAAGTACGGCGTGCCCGACGTGATCGAATCGTTGAGCAGCGTGCCGGAACAGATCGAGCTCAAGCCATCTTCGCCGGTGAACAGCGTTTTCGCCACTGCCGAGGCGGCATCCAGCAGCGCCAGCGATGGCGGCGTCACGCAGGCGACGTCGATCTCGCAGACTTCGGAGCTGCCGATGTCGGCCACGTCGCGGGGAGAAAGCCTGCGCAAGCGCTCGCCGGCCACGGCGAGGTGCGAGATGCGGGACAGCGCGAGCTGCAGCGATGCCGGCGAGACATCCGCCGGGCGATGGATCTCCAGCGTCGCCGTCGCGCCTTCGAGCACCGGTGACCAATACGCGCCGTTGCGCGCCGTGGCGTCGGCGATCACGTTGATCGGATAGGGGCCGAAGACCTCGGCAGCCGAGGCCGAGCCGACAAAGCGAACGCTGACATCGGGGTCCATGGCGCCGGCCGCGAGCGCCAGGCGGACCGCTGCCGCACCCTCCGACGACACGTCGATCCGCGCGACGAAACTGCCGTCGGCGAGCGCGACCCACGACAGCGCGGCACCGTTCAACACCTGTGCCGCAGCGGGAATCGTCCGCCCATAGCCGATCGCGAGCGCTCGCCCCTTGCCCGCGGCGCGACGCGCGTCCTTGTCCTTGCTCGCGCGCGCGGCGTTGGCGGACTTCAGGAGGCGGCGTTCGGACACCCCTGGCGCGGGCAAGGCGATCCGAAGGCGTGGCGCGTCATCGGCGAGCAGCCGCTGCGCAGGTGCGCGTTTGAGCGTCATCGCCGATGGCGTGTAGGGGGCGCCCGGTACCGCCACGATATCGGAAGCGGCGGGACCCATTGAATGACTCGATCCGGCCATGGCGACGCCGGCGCAAAGGACGACCCAACCGAAAGCAAAGGACAAGCGCATTTGTCACTCCCTGTACACATTGAGCAGCCGGCACGACCCCGCCTCTGCTGGCGCCAACACGAGCTATGATCCACGCGCGGCGCGATGGTTCAGTGTACGCGAGGCTGGCCGCCTAATCAGGCGAAATGCTGTCGCCGTCCGGAGACAATCAGGGCGCGCTGGCCATGCACCGTACAAGCGTGTCGTGCCACGGCGACAGTCCGAAGCCGAAGCTTCGTTCGAACCTGCGCGTATCGAGCACGCCGTACGCGGGGCGACGTGCCGGGGTGGGGTAGTCGGTGGTTGCTTGCGGCAACACGCGCGTGCCGCCCCCTTCACCGATGATCGCACGCGCGAACCCGAACCAGGTCGTGCAGCCGGTCGCGGACATGTGATACAACCCCGCGCGTTCGGCCATCGCGGCGGGACCCATGGCCACGATGCGCGCAGTCGCCTGCGCCAGTTCGCGACACCAGTTGGGCGTGCCCGTCTGATCGGCGACGACTTTCAGCTCGTCGCGTTCCGCCGCCAGCCGGCGCATCGTCAACAGGAAATTCTTGCCGCGCATGCCGTACACCCAGCTGGTGCGGAACGTGAGCGCGATGGCGCCGCTCGCGGCGACCGCCGCCTCGCCGGCGAGCTTGCTCGCGCCGTAAACGTTGAGCGGACCCGTGGGCGCGTCCTCGGCATAGGGCACCGTGCTCGTGCCATCGAATACATAGTCGGTCGAGTAATGGATCAGCACCGCGCCGAGCTTGCGCGCTTCCTCGGCGAGGACAGCAGGCGCGCGACCGTTGATCGCGTGCGCGAGCGTCGCCTCCTTCTCGGCGAGATCCACTGCGGTGTATGCGGCCGGATTGACGATGATGGTCGGCCGCAGCGCACGCACCGCGCTGACAATGGCGTCCGGATCGGTGAGGTCCAGCGTCCCCACATCGCTGGCGACCACCTCGCCGTGGGCCGCGAGCAGGGTCGCCGAGCTCGAAGCCCAGCTGGCCCCCCGCTCCGGTCAGCATGATCACGGGGCGGGTCATGGCTGCGTCGTGTTCATCATGGGTAGGTGTCAGCCTGCGCCAGTGGAACGCCCGCGGCGTCCTTGGGCACCATGATCGGCGGCGTCGCCAGCGGCCACTCGATGCCGAGCGCCGGATCGTTCCACAGCAGCGTTCGCTCGTGCGCGGCAAACCAGTAATCGGTGGTCTTGTAGAGAAAGTCCGCCGATGTCCGAGAGCACGACGAAACCGTGGGCGAACCCCGGCGGCACCCACAGCATGCGCTGGTTTTCCGCCGACAGCACGACGCCGACATGGCGCCCGAACGTCGGCGAGGACCGCCGCAGGTCGACCGCGATGTCGTACACCTCGCCAGTCACCGCGCGGACGAGCTTTCCCTGCGCGTGCTCGATCTGGTAGTGCAGGCCGCGCAGCACGCCGTGACGCGAGCGCGAGTGATTGTCCTGCACGAACGTCGCGTCGATGCCGGCCGCCGCCAGCGCGCGGCGTTCCAGCTCTCGAAGAAGAAGCCGCGGTCGTCGCCGAACACGCGCGGCTCGATCAGCTTGACGTCCGGAATCGCCGTGGCGGTGACCTTCATCGGCGCCAGCGGCTCGCGCAGCAGCGCCAGCAGGTACTGACCGTAGCGCGTTCTTGGCCAGCGCACGGCCCAGCTCTTCGATCTGCGCCGCGCCGATGTAGCCCAGCCGGTAGGCGATCTCTTCGGGGCACGCGATCTTCAGTCCCTGCCGCTGCTCGATGGTCTCGATGAACTGCGACGCCTCGAGCAGCGACTCGTGGGTGCCGGTGTCGAGCCAGGCCATGCCGCGGCCCATCACCTCGCATTGCAGCTCGCCCGCCGCGAGATAGCGCCTTGTTGACGTCGGTGATCTCCAGCTCGCCGCGCGGCGAGGGCTTCAGCGCCGCCGCGATGTCGAGCACCCGGTTGTCGTAGAAGTAGAGGCCGGTCACCGCGAAGCGGGACTTCGGCTGCTTCGGCTTTTCCTCGAGCGATACCACCTTGCCGGCCGCATCGAATTCGGCCACGCCATAGCGCTCCGGGTCGGCGACCGTGTAGGCGAATACCGTCGCGCCGTCGCGCCGCGCGCTGGCGCGCGGCGAGCTGCTGCGACAGCTCGTGGCCGTAGAAGATGTTGTCGCCCAGCACCAGTGCCGAGGTGCCCGCGCCGACGAAAGTCGCGGCCGATGATGAAGGCCTGCGCCAGCCCGTCGGGCGACGGCTGCACGGCGTACGAGAGGTTCAGACCCCAGTGGCTGCCATCGCCCAGCAGCTGCGCGAACCGCGGCGTGTCCTCCGGCGTGGAGATCAGCAGGATGTCCCGGATCCCCGCCAGCATCAGCGTCGACAGCGGGTAGTAGATCATCGGCTTGTCGTAGACCGGCAGCAGCTGCTTCGATACCACCTGCGTCACCGGATACAGCCGGGTGCCGGAGCCGCCGGCGAGGATGATGCCCTTGCGTGTCATGCTCATGGGGCACCGCTCGTGGCGGCGGCGTAGTTGAGGGAAATCCAGCGCTGGTATTCGCCGCTGGTGACCGCTTCCAGCCAGCGCGCATGATCGAGATACCAGCGCACCGTGCGCTGCATTCCGCTGGCGAAGGTCTCCGCGGGCGACCAGCCAAGCTCGCGCCGGATCTTGGTGGCGTCGATCGCGTAGCGCCGGTCGTGGCCCGGGCGGTCCTGCACATAGGTGACCTGCGCGCCGTAATCGCGGCCGGGGACGAGTTCGCCCAGGATCCGGCACAGCGTGTGCACGACGTCGAGGTTCTTCATCTCGGCGTTGCCGCCGATGTTGTAGGTCTCGCCGGGACGTCCCGCCGCCAGCACCGCGCGGATGGCCGCGCAGTGATCGCCGACATACAGCCAGTCGCGCACGTTCTGGCCATCGCCGTAGACGGGCAGCGGCTTGCCGGCCAGCGCATTGACGATCATCAGCGGGATCAGTTTTTCGGGAAACTGCCACGGCCCGTAATTGTTCGAGCAATTGGTGGTCACCACCGGCAGACCGTAGGTGTGATGCCAGGCGCGAACCAGGTGGTCGGACGCCGCCTTCGACGCGGAGTACGGGCTGTTGGGCGCGAACGCCGTGGTCTCGCTGAACGCGGGGTCGTCGGGACCGAGCGAGCCGTAGACTTCGTCGGTCGACACGTGGAGAAAGCGGAACGCCGCCTGCCCGGTGGCCGGAAGCCGCGACCACCAGTCGCGGGTCATGTCGAGCAGGTTGAACGTGCCCACGACGTTGGTCTCGATGAACGACGCCGGCCCGTGGATCGAGCGATCGACGTGGCTTTCGGCGGCGAAATTGACGATGGCGCGCGGTCGATGCTGCGCGAGCAATGCCCCGACCAGCGCCCGGTCGCCGATGTCGCCGCGGACGAAAATATGGCGCGGGTCAGCGTCCAGACCTTCGAGATTGCCGAGATTGCCGGCGTAGGTGAGCTTGTCCAGATTGACCACCGGCTCGCCGGTCGCCGCCAGCCAGTCCAGCACGAAATTGGCGCCGATAAAACCAGCCCCGCCAGTGACAAGAATCATGGTTGCTCCGGGGCTGGTTTCAGTGAAGGCTCACGTGCGCAGCACGTTATGCCGCAACTAAAACCAGCCCCGCCAGTGACAAGAATCATGGTTGCTCCGGGGCTGGTTTCAGTGAAGGCTCACGTGCGCAGCACGTTATGCCGCAACTAAAACCGGCCCCGCCAGTTACGAGAATCATTGCGTCACCTGTTGTTGTTTGGCCGGTGGCGCAACGCGCCGAGCACGGCACATTCTAGCAAGCCGCGCGCGGCGCACGGCGGCGTCAAGGGGGGGAACGGTAAAAGTCCCGATACCACGCGACAAAGCGCGCGAGCCCCTCGGCCAGCGGCGTGCGGGGCGCGAAGCCGGTGCGCGCGCGCAGGCGGTCGATCGACGCATAGGTCGCCGGCACATCCCCCGCCTGCATCGGCAGGTACTCCTTTTCCGCGGTTCGCCCGAGCAGACGTTCCAGCGTGGCGATGAACTCCTCGAGCTCTACGGCCTGATGATTGCCGATGTTGTAGATCGCATGCGCCGCCGCGGTGCCATCCGCCTCCGGCGGCAGCTCCAGCACCCGCAAGACGCCTTCGACGATGTCGTCGACATAGGTGAAATCGCGCCGCATCCGCCCGTGGTTGAAGACCTTGATCGGCAGGCCGGCGAGGATCGCCCGGGTGAAGATCATCGGCGACATGTCGGGCCGCCCCCACGGACCGTAGACGGTGAAGAAGCGCAACCCCGTCGCCGGCAGTCCGTAAAGGTGGCTGTAGCTGTGCGCCATCAGCTCGTTGGCTTTCTTGGTGGCCGCGTAGAGGCTGACCGGATGGTCGACGTTCTGATCCTCGGAAAAGGGCAGCGCGTGGTTGGCGCCGTAGACGCTCGAGCTCGACGCGTAGGTCAGGTGCGCGACGCGACCGTGGCGGCAGCCTTCGAGGACATGGCCGAAGGCATCGATATTGTTGCGCAGGTACGCGGCGGGATTGATCAGCGAATAGCGAACGCCGGGTTGCGCGGCCAGGTGGACGACGTGCGTGAACGCGCCATCGCGGAACAGTCGGGCCGTGTCGTCGCCCTCGGCGAGGTCGAGTTGCTCGAAGCGAAAGCCCGGACGGCCGGACAACCGTCCGAGGCGCGCCTGCTTCAGCGTCACGTCGTAGTACGGATCGAGGTTGTCGGCGCCGGTCACGCGAACGCCGGCGTCGAGCAGCCGGGCTGCGACGTGCATGCCGATGAATCCGGCCGCGCCGGTCACCAGTACGTGTTTGCTCATCTGTCACCGTCCCCGCGTCGCAAGGCCCGGAGCTTGGCATACTTCATCATGCTGTTGTGACAGCCGATGGCGATATGAACGAAGCCCGCCACGCCGTCGAGAAAGCCGAGCCGGACGAAGAAGAAGCGCACGAAGCGCAACAACGGCGAGAGCACGATCCTGGCGGCTCCCGCCCGCTCGCCACGGGCGTGCAAGGCTTGCGCCTGCAGCGTCGTGTACCGGTTCTGCTTGGCGAGGTAGCGCTCGAGCGAATCCGCCGACTCGTGGAGCAGGTCGCCCCCGAGCTTCGCCACGGCGCCATCGACGACCACGTGCTCGTGCACGGGATCCTCGGTCCAGCGTGCGTGGCGGCGGTCGAAGAGACGGACGTTCCAGTCGGGATAACCCTCGCCGTGGCGCAGCCAGCGTCCGAGAAAGCGGTTGCGCCTGGCCATCCGGTACGCCACCGCCGCGCCGGGCGCGGCCATTGCCCGCCTGATCGACGCGGCCAGTTCCGGCGTGACACGCTCGTCGGCGTCGAGGCAGAGAACCCAGTCGTGACTCGCCTGGGCAACGGCAAAGTTCTTCTGCGCACCGTAGCCGAGCCACGGTTGCGCGATCACCCGCGCGCCGCCGCCGCGGGCGATTTCCACGGTATCATCGACGCTGCCTGAATCGACGACGATGCATTCGTCGGCGAAGGACGCCGACTCGAGGCAGGCCCCGAGCATCGCCGACGCATCGCGCGTGATCACACAAAGGCTGAGTGCCGCTGCCATGATGAAACGCGTTACCCGTCGCCATCGTCCCGACGTCGGCACGCGTGTTTGAGATGCCCGCATTCTACGGGTTTTCGGGCCTTCGATCCGCCGCAGGCGTCGGTGGCGAAGCCGCGTGCGGCGCCCCCAGCTCGCGCGCCGCATGATGCCCCGATGGAATCCATCCTGATCATCAGGCCGTCTTCGCTGGGCGACATCGTCCATGCGCTGGCGGTCGTCGCCGATGTCCACGCGGCGCGACCGGAACTGGCGATCGACTGGGTGGCCGAGGAAGCCTTCGCGCCGCTGGTGCAACTGCATCCCGGCGTCCGGCGCACGATCCCCGTGGCGCTGCGGCGCTGGCGCCGTCACCTCTTTGGAGCGCAGACCTGGCGCGAGTTCGCCGCCTTTCGACGCGAGCTGCGTCGCGACCGTTATCGCGCGGTGATCGACCTGCAGGAGCAGGTCAAGGGAGCGGTGCTCGCAGCCATCGCCCGCGGCGAGCGCCATGGACCCGACCGCAACAGCACAGGCGAGCCTGTCGCCACGCTGCTGCATGACGTCCATCACGCCGTCGCCTACCGGCAGCACTTCCAGGATCGCTGCCGGCAGCTTGTCGCCGCATCGCTGGGCTACGCGGTCGCGGGCCCGCCGCGCTTCGGTCTCGTCGCTCCACCTCCCGCTCGGGAGGCGTTGGAGTCTTCGGGCCCCTACGCAATGCTTGTCCATGCCACCAGTCGCGACGACAAGCTGTGGCCGGAGGCGCGTTGGCGGGCATTGGCCGACCACCTCGCGCGGGCAGGCATCGCCGCGCTGCTGCCCTGGGGCAACGACGCGGAGCGCGAACGCGCCCTGCGCATCGCCGCCGGAAGCCCCTCCACGCGCGTGCTGCCGCATTCGCCGCTGCCGGCGCTCGCCGGGCTGATCCAGCGCAGCGAGCTGGTCGTGGGCGTGGATACCGGGCTCGTCCACCTCGCCGCCGCGCTGGGCACGCCCACGGTGGCCCTCTTCGTGGCGACCGACCCCGGCCAAGCGGGCGTCGAGCGCGCCGGCGGCAACGCGCGCGACCTCGGCGGCGTCGGTCGCGTGCCGACCGTCGACGAGGTCGAGGCCAGCGCCGGTGCGTTGCTTCGCGCCGCGCCTCGCTGCTGAAGGCGGATGGCGTTGCGCGTCCTGTACACGCTGCTCTGGTGCCTCGTGTTGCCGTGGCTGCCGATTCGCCTCTGGTGGCGCGGACGGCGCGAGCCCGGCTATCGCGAACACATCGGCGAACGTTTCGGTCGCTTTCGCATCGCCGCGACGCAACCGGTGATCTGGGTGCATGCCGTCTCGCTGGGCGAGACGCGGGCGTCGGCGCCGCTGATCGAACGGCTGCGTCAGTCCCATCCCGGCGCCACCGTGCTGCTCACGCACATGACAGCGACCGGCCGCGCCGCAGGCCGTTCGCTGTTCGGCAATTCGGTGGTGCAGGCGTGGCTGCCCTACGATCTGCCTTTCGCCGTGCGTGGTTTCCTTGCCCATTTCCGGCCCTGCGTCGGCCTCGTTCTGGAGACCGAACTCTGGCCCAACCTCTTCGCCTGCGCACAAGAGGCGGGCGTGCCCATCTACCTCGTCAACGCGCGGCTGTCGCAGCGCTCGGCAAGGGGTTACGCGCGCATCGGGTCGCTGTCGCGATGCGTACTCGGCGCATTGTCCGGCGTCGCCGCCCAGGCCGCTGCCGACGCGCAACGCCTTGAAGCATTGGGCGCGCCGCCGCCGGTCATCACCGGCAACGTCAAGTTCGATCTCGGGCTTTCCGACGCGGCCGCCGCACTGGGCCAGCGGATGCGCGCGTCATTCGGTGCCGCGCGGCCGGTATTCGTCGCCGGTTCGACGCGGGAGGGCGAGGAGGCGCTGATCCTCGACGCCATGGCGCGTGGCGTGCTGCCGCCCGACCTCCTGACGGTCATCGTTCCCCGCCACCCGCAACGCTTCGATGCGGTCGAGGCGCTGCTGCGGGCGCGCGGCATCGATTTCGTGCGCCGCAGTGCCGACGCGGCCGTGCCCGCCAGCGCAAGGGTGGTACTGGGCGACTCGATGGGCGAGATGATGGCCTATTGCGCGGCCGCCGACGTGGTGTTCATCGGCGGCAGCCTGCTGCCGTTGGGGGGGCAGAACCTGATCGAGCCGATCGCAGCCGGCGTGCCGACGATCGTCGGGCCGCACATGTTCAACTTCGCGGAGGCTACGGCCCGCGCGCGTGAGGCCGGCGCCGTGATCGAAGTTAGCAACGCGGACGCGCTCTTCGCCGCCGTCGGCGAATTGCTGACCGATCCTTCGCGACGCGCGTCGATGCGCCAGGCGGCGCTCGCGTTTCACGCCGCGCACCGGGGCGCCGCGGACCGGCTGTGGGTGTGGCTCGCGCCGAAGATCGCCGCGGCGTTGGGCCGCCGCGATCCGACCCCGTGACCCGGCGACGGCGGCGAAGGCTCGAGGCTGAGAGTTTTTCGGGCGTGTCCGAGCGGCGCGCCAGAAGGCGTCCGATCGAGGCGCAAAGCGCAGCCATAGCTCGCGCTATGGCGAGCATTTGCAACGAAGCGCGGGCGTCTTCTGGCGTGATGAGCGGGCATGATCGAAAGACTCTCAGCCTCTCAGCCCTTGAGCTGGCGATTGATCCCTCCAGATCGCTTTCGGTCAGCGCACCCACGGCGACCTGAGGCGCAACTGGCTGGTCAGGAAGTTGAAATAGGCCTGCGCGAGATCGCGCCGGGTCGAAAACACGATCTGTTGCGTATTGAGCACGTCGAGGTTGGTCCGCACGCCGACTTCCTGTCCCGAGTTTGTTCGACGCGTACGCGGTCTGCGCCGAAATCAGCGCCTGCTCGAACGCCTTGACCGACGCCACCGCGCTGTTGACGCCGGAATAACCGGTCTGCGCGTTGAACAACGCGATGCGGCGTGAGGTCTCGAGATCCTGCCGGTCTTTTTCCTTCAACGCGACAGCTTCGCGGACGCGCGATTCGATGCCACCGCCAGCGTAAATCGGTACCGCAAACTGCAGGCCGATGGCCGCCGAGCGCGAGTCGCTGGATACGCCGGTATTCACCGTGCCGTTCGATCCTTGCGCGCCCAGGCTGCCGACAAGATCCAGCGTCGGATAGTGCCCCGCCTTCGCCCGGTCGACCTCGAGGTTGGCTATGTCGTAGCTCGCCTGCGAAATGCGAACGGAAAGATTGTCCTTGAGCGCGAGCTCCACCCAATAGTCGAGCGCGTTGGGCTCAGGCGCCTTGGGCACCAACTCGCCGCCGATCCGTTTCAACTCCTTGGGGAAGCGCCCGATGATCGCGCGTAACGCCGTCATCCGGTTGTCGTACTCGTTGCGGGTCGTGATCTCGCCAGCGACGATCTGGTCGTACTTGGCTTGCGCTTCGTTGGTGTCGGTGATCGTCGCCACCCCGACCTCGAAGTTGCGCTTGGCCTGCGCGAGCTGCTCGGAAACCGCAGCTTTCTGCGCTTCGGCCAGCTCCATGTTGAACTGCGCGAGCAGCACGTCGAAATACACGATGGCGACGCGCAGGATGAGATCCTGCTGCGCGGTGCCGAGCACGAACTCGGCCTGCGCCACCACCTCCTTCGACTGGTCGATGGCGATGACGTTCTGCATCCGGTAGAGCGGCTGCGATGCCGATACCGGCCGCGCCGTACTGCCCGAAATTGCGACTGATATCGACCGTCGGGTCGCTCTTGATCTTCGCGTCGTAGTTGTTGAGGTTCGTGGACGCGGACAGCGACACCGATGGCAGCATGCCGGCTCGCGCCTGCGGCAGGCGCTCCTGCGTCGCGAGCCACTGCGCCTTGGCCGCGGCGATCGCCGGATCGTTCTGCTGGGCCTCCCGGTAAATCTGCATCAGATCCTCACCGGTTGCGGGTCGTCCAACCAGGGCGAGACCCACGGCGAGGGGAATGGCGAAGGACAAAAGGCGGCGTTTCATGTTCTTGGTGTTCCGTTATGTACGCGACAAGCCGCGCGTTCCATGTGCACCGGCCTCGTCGCCGGGCACGCCTGCAACCATTTCGGGACGGCGCGCAACCGCGCGAGGCACGCCAGCCCCGACATCGACTTCAATACTGCCGCATCCGCGGATCGACCTCGGCGGCCCATGCCGCCACGCCACTGCGCAAGCTCCGGCGGTGCGAATTCGCGGATCAAAACGTGAAGCGCGCCGGGACGGCGACGTTTTTCAATGGCGCAATGACGGTCTCGAACCGATCCGCGGTCGTAAAGGAATCGGGGCCGACCCAGCGGACGATGCGCGCCGTCATCACCGGGGCTTCGCCGACGACGGCGAATACCCGCCCACCCGGTTTCAGCTGCGCGAGGAATGCGTCATCGAACACCGGCAGCGATCCCGTCAGCACGATGACATCGTATCGGTCCTTGCCCCAGCCTCGCGCGGCATCGCCGGTCGCAAGCGTCAAGTTGCGAATCCCCGCGCGCGCAAGCTTCCGCGCCGCGTCGGCCGCAAGCCGCGCATTGCACTCCACGCTGGTGACCACCGCGCTCCGACTCGCCAGCAGCGCGGTGAGGTAGCCGCTGCCGGTGCCGACTTCGAGCACTTCGTCACCGGGGGCCAGCGCGAGGTCCTGCACGACCCGTGCTTCGATCTTGGGCGTCCACATGCGCTCGCCATCGCCCAGCGGCAGTTCAAGATCAGCGAACGCAAGCATGCGATACGCGGCGGGAACGAAATCCTCGCGCTTCACGGTGAACAGAAGATCGAGCACCTCCTGATCCAGCACCTCCCAGGTGCGGATCTGCTGCTCCACCATGTTGAACCGCGCCTGCTCGATATCCATTGTCGACCTGCATCCGGATTGCAGCGCCCGGGCAATTCCTGGCGCCGCGACCACCGTCTACCTTACCTGCAATCGGGCAACGCCTCGGTGACGCGAGTCACACGAACCCGGGTGACCGCCTGCCTGCGCCGGCACCAACTGACCGCGAGTCAGTTATTCTGCCGTCCTTGATTATCGCACGTCAAATCGAGGTCCCCCGCCGGGAATGCCGCCGCGCCTGCCGTCAGTCGGCAGCCGCCCCGTCAGCAACGGCCTGGGCGGCCAACCGCCTCGCCCGCCGTGCCCGGCGCCGCTCCGACCAGCCGTCGAGATAGGAGTAGAGCACCGGCACGACGACCAGCGTCAGCAGCGTCGACGTGATCACGCCCCCGATGATCGCGCGGCCCATCGGCGCCTGCGTCTCGCCGCCCTCGCCCAGGCCCAGCGCCAGCGGCAGCATCCCGCCGATCATCGCCGCCGTCGTCATCAGTATGGGCCGCAGGCGCACCTGCCCCGCCTGCCGCAAGGCCTCGGCAAGGCTCGCCCCGGCGCGGCGCGCACGATTGGCGAAATCGACCAGCAGGATCGCATTCTTGGTCACCAGGCCCATCAGCATGATGAAGCCGATGATGGAGAAAATATTGAGCGTGGTCCCGGTCAGCAGCAGCCCGAGGAACACCCCGATCAGCGCCAGGGGCAGCGAGGCCATGATCGCCAGCGGCTGCAGGAAGCTCGCGAACTGCGATGCCAGGATGAGATAGATGAAAACAACCGCCAATGCCAGCGCCGCCAGCGCAGCGCTGAAGGATTCGACCATGTCCTGCTGCTGCCCGCCCACCGAGAATCGGTAACCTGGAGGCAGCGTCGTCTCCTTGACGATCTTCTGCACGTCGCTGCCCACGTCGCCCGACGGCCGCCCTTCGGCGCCCGCGTACAGCGCCACGCGGCGCTGCAGATCCTGGCGCTTGATGATCTGCGGACTCGTGGTCTCGACGATGTCGGCCACCTGCCGCAGCGGCACCATCCGCGCCTCGCCGTCGGGTCCGCGCCGGGTCGTCGTCAGGTACAGGTTGCCGATGTCGGCGGCGAGGCGGCGGCTGTCCTTGCCCAACTGGACGTTCACCTCGTAGTTCTGCCCGTCGGGGCCCAGCCAATAGCTCACCGTGTCGCCGCCCAGCAGCGGACGCAACGTCGCCCCCACCTGGCCGACCGTCACCCCCAGGTCGGACGCCGCCGCATTGTTGAGCCGCACCGACAGCGCGGGATTCGCCGCCTTGTCCGAGGTCTCCAGATCGGCGATGCCGGGCACCTTCGCGACCTTCGCCTGCACTCCCTGATCAACACCGACAGCGTGTCCGGATCGGGTCCCAGCACGTTGACGAAGATCGGCCGGTTGAACCCCGACCGACAACTCGATGCCGGCAATCGGCCGCAGCGCATCGCGGATCGCGCGTTCGAGCTCTTTCTGCGTGCGCGCACGCTCCGCGCGCTCGTGAGCTTCAGGTTGACGCGGGCGTAGTTGCGTCCCTCGTCGGTGCCGACCGTCGTCATCACCAGAAGGATCTCGGGGAAGGCCTTGAGCGCGGCCTCGACCTGCTCGACCTTGCTGTCCGTGTACTGGAGGCTCGAACCGACCGGCGTATTGAGTCGAAGGGAAATGAAGCCGTTGTCGCTTTCCGGGACGAACTCGGTGCCGATCAGCGGCACCAGCGCGAAGCTGCCGAAGAACAGCGCCGTCGCCAGCACCAGCACCTTGATGCGGTGGATGAGCGCCCAGTCGAGCACCACGCCGTAGATCCGGTGCATGCCCTCGATGCCACGCTCGACGCGCTCCATCAGCCGGCCGAGCCAGCGGGCGCGCCGAAAGCGATCCGCCGGGGGATCGTGCCAGACCGACGACAGCATCGGGTCGAGCGTGAAGCTCACGAACAGCGACACCAGCACCGCCACCGCGACGGTGAGGCCGAACTGGAAGAAGAACTTGCCGACGATGCCGCTCATGAAGGCGATGGGCACGAACACCGCGACGATCGCGAAGGTCGTCGCCATCACCGCGAGCCCGATCTCGTCGGTGCCCTCGCGCGCCGCTGTCGGGTGATCCTTGCCCATGGCGAGGTGGCGGACGATGTTCTCGCGCACGACGATCGCATCGTCGATCAGGAGGCCGATGCAAAGCGACAGCGCCATCAGCGTGAGGAAATTGAGCGTGAAGCCGAAGGCGTTGAGCGCGACGAACGTGGCGATGACCGCAATCGGCAGCGTGAGCCCGGTGATCACCGTGCTGCGCCAGCTGTGCAGGAACAGGAACACGATCAGCACCGTCAGCGCGGCGCCTTCGAGGATCGTCTGCTTGACGCGGTTGACGGAAGTTTCGACCTGATCGGCGGTGGAATTCACGAGGCGCAGCTCGACGTCCGCCGGCAGGCGCTCCTTCAACACCTTGACCGCATCGGACACGCCTCTTCCGGTCTCGACGATGTTGGCGTCCTGCGCTTTCTGGATGTCGAGCGTGATCGCGCGGCGACCGTTGATGCGCGCAAGCGACGTCTCCTCCTTCTCGCCATCGACGACGTCGGCGACCTGCGTGAGGAAGACGGGGCCACCGCCCTGCTGGGCGACGATGATGCGGCCGAACTGCTCCGGATCCTTGATCTTGCCCTCGACGCGCACGATCGAATCGCTGGCGCCGTGCGTGATGCGCCCCGCCGGCAGGTCCTGGTTGGCGACGCGGATCGCGTTGATCACCTGGTCGACCCCGATCGAAAGCGCCCTCAGGGCATTCGGCTTGATCTGCACCAGGATCTGTCTCGTCACGCGTCCGTTGACGTCGATCCGCGCCACGCCCGGCACGTTTTCCAGGCCCTTGACGATCGTCTGGTCGGTCAGCGTGGTGAGTTCGCGCAGGCCCACCGTCGGCGACATCACCGCCAGCGACACCACCGGCTGCGTGTTCTCGTTGTCCGCGCGGATGACCAGCGGGTCCTTGACATCGCGCGGGAAGCCCGGCCGCGCGAGGGCGATCTTGTCGCGCACGTCCTGCATCGCCCGCGACATGTCGGTATCGAGGCGGAATTCGGCGAACACCTGGCTTTGACCCTCGAACGAGTTCGAGCGGATCAGCTTGACGCCGGCGACGGTGTTGATCGCGTATTCGAGTGGCTTGGTGACATCGACCTCCACTGCCTCCGGCGCAGCGCCCGGATAGGCCGTCATCACCAGCACGAACGGCAAATTGACTTCGGGCATCTGCTCCACCCGCAGTCGGGCGTAGGAAAAGATGCCCAGTACCGTGATGGCAACCATCACCATCGTGGCGAACACCGGGTTATTGATCGAGACGCGGGTGATCCACATGGCAGGTATCAGGGATCAGAGGACAGAAAAAGCGAACATGCGGGCGGGTCCACGCCGGACTTCGCCGCTGGCGGAAGCGGCGCCTTGACGAGGGCGGGGGCGCCGTCCTTCAGGTTGTCGAAGCGGGCGGCCAGGATCGGCAACCCCTCCGGCAGCGCGGTCTTGATCTCGATGCGACCGGCTTCGTCATCGCGGCGGCCGGTGACGACATTGCGGCGCGTGAGCTTGCCGCCGTCGATCACCCAGACGAACGTCTGCCCGGCCTCGGTCCGCACCGCCGTCTGCGGCAAGGTGGGCACCGGCACCTGCGCGGCAAGCGCGATGCGGCCGGTTGCGAACATGCCCCCGCGCAGCGTCCCTTCGGCATTGGGGATGCCGACGTAGACAAGATAGGCCCGCGTGCCGGGCTCGGTCGCCGGGTTGATCCGCTCGACGCGGCCAGTGAAACGCCGGTCGCCAAACCCGTCGATCGCGAGTTCCACCGCCATGCCGATCACCAGCTCCGGGACCTCGACCGCGGGCACCAGCGCCTGCAGCTCGAGGTCGGAGAGGTCGACGACGGTGACCAGCGGTGCGTCGAAGCCGACTTTCTCGCCGGGTTGCACGTGGCGCTTGGCGACGATGCCGGTCAGGGGTGAGGTGACGACCGCGTCCTTGAGCGCGTTGCGTGCGATCTGCACCTGCGCCTCGGCCGATTTCAAGCTGCCGCCGGAAACGCCGAAACTCGATTCCGAGTTGTCGAACGCGTTCTGGGAGATGAAATTCTGCTTCAGCAAGGCTAGGTTGGTCGCCCGCGTCTTTTCCGCGAGTGCCAGCTGGGCGCGCGCCGACTCGAGCCCGCCGATGCGCTCCGCGAGCCGCGCCTCGAGATCCGCCGTGTCGATCCGCGCCAGCACCTGGCCCACGCGTACGGTTTCGCCTTCGCGCACCGCGATTTGGCGTACGTCACCAGAAACCTTCGCCTTGACGGTCGCCTGCTTCAGCGGCTGGACGGTGCCGGAAACGGGTAGCCAGCGCCCAAGCGGCTTCGCCTCCACGCGAGCGAGATCCGCGGAGCCGAACTCGAGCGCGACCGGCGCTTCCTTGCCCTTTTTCTCGTCGGCGTTCTTCTTGGCTACGCGCACGGCCACGCCACCGGCCGCCGCGCCCAGGACCACCAGCGCCAGCAAGGCGCCAAGCGTGCGCCGCCACGTCCATTTTCGTGCCATGCAAACCCCTTGCCGCGGCCCGCCATCGGGGCCGCTGGTACCAAACCGCAACAGGACGGACAGGAATTGCCGATCTGCCCCCTGCCGTGTCCTTCGTCTGTCCGTTGGATGCACCGAAGCCGGCAACCGGATTCAGCGCGCCTTCAGCCCCAGGGGAGCGTCGTTCAAGCCCCCCCATTCTCCCCGGGAAGCGTAGCTTAATGGCGAGCCGCCCCCGGGAACAAGCCGGCCGCGACGAGCCGTGCCAGGGCGCGACGGGCAGCGGCCCCCGGAGGACGGCAGGGGGTGCCCCGGAACAGTGCCTGCCGATGTCGATTGACAGGGGCGTCCCGAGAGCAAATAATCGCGCGCTGCCCATTATCCCTCTTCTTTCGCCCCCGGAGGCTCTGTACATGAACCCCACTCGTAAAATCGGACTCACCCTGATCGCCGCTGCAATCGTCACGATGTACGGTTGCAGCAAGGAAGAACCCAAGAAGGCCGAAGCGCCCAAGGCAGCCGCGCCGGTCGAGGAAGTGATCGTTGTGAAGATCGCCCACGCCGGTCCGTTGACCGGCGGCATCGCCCATCTCGGCAAGGACAACGAGAACGGCGTGCGCCTCGCGGTCGACGAAGCCAACGCCAAGAAGATCAAGCTCGGCGGCAAGACGGTCAAGTTCGAACTGCTGACCGAGGACGACCAGGCCGATCCCAAGCTCGGCCCCACGATCGCACAGAAATTCGCCGACGCCAAGGTTGCCGGCGTCGTCGGCCACCTCAACTCCGGGGTGACGATTCCTGCCTCCGCCGTCTACAACCAGGCCGGCATTCCCGATGATCTCCGGTTCGGCGACCAACCCGAAGCTGACCGAGCAGGGCTTCAAGGTCGTGTTCCGCACCGTCGGGCGCGATGACCAGCAGGGTCCCGCCGTCGCCGCCTACATCGCTGGCGAACTGAAGGCGAAGAAAGTCGCCATCGCCGACGACGCCACCGCCTATGGCGAAGGCCTCGCCAACGAAGTCGAGAAGACGCTCAAGGCTGCCGGCGTGAACATCGTCGCGCGCGAGAAGACCAACGACAAGGCCACCGACTTCAAGGCGATCCTGACCAAGATCAAGGGCAAGAACCCCGACGCCATCTTCTACGGCGGCATGGACGCCACCGGCGGCCCGATGATCAAGCAGGCGCGCGAACTGGGCATCAAGTCGACGTTCACGTTCGGCGACGGCGCCTGCACCGCGGAGATGACCAAGCTCGGCGGCCCGGCGTCCGAAGGCATGATCTGCTCGCAACCCGGCATCCCGACGCAGATGGCGTCGAAGAGCTTCCAGGATGCGTTCAAGGCCAAGTACGGAGAGGTGAAGCAGTACGCGCCGTTCTTCTACGACGGCGCCAACCTGCTGATCGCGGCGATGCAGAAGGCCGACTCCGCCGACCCGGCGAAGTACCTGCCCGCGCTCGCGGCGATCTCGTACGAGGGCGCGACCGGCAAGGTCGAGTTCGACGCCAAGGGCGACCGCAAGGGCGCCGAAATGACGATCTTCCAGATGAAGAAGGGCATTGTCGAGCCGGTCGCGATCATCAAGGACGGCAAGACGACCAAGCTCGAGGCGGCCCCTGCCGCACCTGCCGCCGCACCTGCCGCCGCACCTGCCGCCGCACCGGCTGCTGCGCCGGCTGCTGCGCCGAAGAAGTAACGTCGCCCGGTCCTGAACGGCGAAACGGCGTCCCTCGGGGCGCCGTTTTCGCGTGCGGGATTGCCGGCAGCGCCCGCCTCCCGCACAATCGGCGTCGACAGCGGTGGCCCGGTCCGCAATCGGCAGCGCCACCATCGAATCCGCCACCCCCGATGTGAGGAATCACCCCGCGTGGACATCCTGCTGCAACAGTTGGTCAACGGTCTCACGCTGGGCAGCGTGTATGCGGTCGTGGCGCTGGGTTACACGATGGTGTACGGGATCATCCAGCTCATCAATTTCGCGCATGGCGAAGTGGTGATGATCGGGGCGATGGTCGCCATGACGGTGATCACGTCGCTGGTCGGCGCCAACACAGGGCTGCCGCCGATCGCCGTTCTTGCTGCCGGCGTCATGGTTGCCGTCCCCGCCTGCATGGCCGTGGGTTACACGCTGGAGCGTGTCGCCTATCGGCCGCTGCGCAAGGCGCCCCGGCTTGCGCCGCTGATCACCGCGATCGGCCTTTCGATCATCCTGCAGCATCTCGCGATGATCATCTGGAGCCGGAATCCCATGCCGTTTCCGCAGGTCGTCGCCGTCGTCCCGCTGCACCTCACCGGCAACCCGGACGGGGCCACGATCACCAACGTGCAGATCGGCATCATCGTCATTTCCGTCCTGATGATGGCGGGGCTCCTGGGCCTCGTCTACCGGACCAAGCTCGGCATCGCGATGCGCGCGACGTCGCAGAACCAGCAGATTGCCGGACTGATGGGCATCAACATCAACACGGTGATCGCGCTCACCTTTGTCATCGGCGCCGGGTTGGGCGCCGCCGCCGGCGTGATGGTCGGCACCTACTACGGCATCGCCCAGTACCAGATGGGCTTCCTGCTCGGCCTGAAGGCCTTCTCGGCCGCGGTGCTGGGCGGCATCGGCAACCTTGGCGGCGCGATGCTGGGCGGCCTGCTTCTGGGCGTCATCGAGTCGCTGGGCGCGGGTTACGTCGGCGACCTCACCAACCTCTGCCAGCTTGCGCACTGGTCCGATGTCCTTGCCGCGCGCTGCGCGACCGATCCCAACGTCACGCTGTTCGGCAGCAATTACCAGGACGTCTTCGCCTTCATGGTACTGATCGCCGTGCTCATCTTCCGGCCCTCCGGGCTCCTGGGTGAGCGGGTCTCGGACCGCGCCTGATTCGGTACGCCTGCCATGTCCAACGCCGTCCATCCGCTGTTCGATTTCCGCCGGCACCCACGGGCGGCCTGGATCGGCATCACGCTGATCGCTGTTGCGCTGGCTGTCCTGCCCTTCGCCCTCGCCGGCATCGGCACCGCGTGGGTGCGCATCACCAACCTCGCGATCCTGTTCGTCCTGCTGTCGCTCGGGCTCAACATCGTGGTCGGTTTTGCGGGCCTGCTCGACCTCGGCTACATCGCGTTCTATGCCGTGGGCGCGTACACCTACGCGGTGCTCGCGAGTCCCCACTTCAATCTTCACCTGCCGTTCTGGGTCATTCTGCCCATCGGTGCCGCGGTCGCCTGTCTCTTCGGCGTGCTGCTGGGCACGCCGACGCTCAAGCTGCGCGGCGACTATCTCGCCATCGTGACGCTGGGGTTCGGCGAAATCGTCCGTATTTTCCTCAACAACCTGTCGCAGCCCATCAACCTGACCAACGGTCCGCAGGGGATCACGCTGATCGACCCCTTCAGCATCGGCGATTTCAGCTTCGCCACATCGGAAACTCTGCTGGGCCTCCCGTTCACCGGCCCGATCAAGTACTACTACCTGCTGGTCGTTGTGCTCGTCTTCGTGGTGGTCATCAATCTTCGGCTGCAGAACTCGCGCATCGGCCGCGCCTGGGAGGCGATCCGCGAGGACGAGGTCGCCGCCCGCGCGATGGGCATCAACACCCGCAACCTGAAGCTGCTTGCGTTTGCGATGGGCGCGTCCTTCGGCGGCATTTCCGGCGGCATCTTCTCGGCCACGCAGGGCTTCATCAGCCCCGAGAGCTTCGTGCTGGTCGAATCGGTGATGGTGCTGGCGATGGTCGTGCTGGGCGGCATGGGCAACATCTGGGGCGTGATCCTCGGCGCCCTGCTGCTGTCGTTCGTTCCCGAAGTGCTGCGCTATACCGTGGAGCCGGTGCAAAGGGCGATCTTCGGCCGCATGCTGGTCGATCCGGAGGTGATCCGCATGCTGCTGTTCGGCCTCGCCCTGGTGCTGATGATGCTGTTCCGGCCGGCGGGCATCCTGCCCTCGGCATTGCGCAAGCGCGAACTGGAAACCGGCCGCCGGTGAACCGACGATGACCGACCACCATCTCGTACTGCTTCGGGCGCGCGGCATCAGCAAGCGCTTCGGCGGCGTGCAGGCGCTCTCCGACGTCGGCTTCACGATCAACCACGGCGAGATCTACGGCCTGATCGGCCCCAACGGCGCCGGCAAGACCAGCCTCTTCAATGTGCTCACCGGCATCTATGTCCAGGATGGCGGCGAGTTCATGTTCGATGGCCTGCCGCTGAACGGGCAGAAGCCGCACGAAGTCGCCGCGCGCGGCATCGCACGCACGTTCCAGAACATCCGCCTCTTCGCCAACCTGTCGGCGCTCGAAAACGTGATGATCGGCCGCCATGTGCGAACCACTGCCGGGGTCTGGGGCGCGATCGTGCGCAACGCGAAGACGCGCGCCGAGGAGCGGTCGATCGAGAAGCGCGCCTACGAACTGCTGGAGTACGTCGGTGTGCACAAGCGCGCCAACGACTTTGCCCGGAACCTGGCCTACGGCGACCAGCGCCGGCTTGAAATCGCGCGGGCGCTGGCGACCGAACCCAAGCTGCTGGCCCTGGACGAGCCGGCCGCCGGCATGAATGCCACCGAGACCGCGTCGCTGAAGGGTCTGCTCGAGGACATCCGCCGCGACGGCACGACCATCCTGCTGATCGAGCACGACATGAAGCTCGTCATGGCGGTCTGCGACCGCGTGCTGGTGCTCGATTACGGCAAGAAGATCGCCGAAGGGTCGGCGCACGACGTGCAGAACGACCCGCGCGTGATCCAGGCGTATCTGGGAGGTGACGTGACCCTGAACCTCAAGGGAGCCTGACGTGCGACTGCCGGATCACGGCACGACAGCGGCACGAGCGCGACGGGCCGCCCCGAGCGCGCTTGCCGGAGTGCGAAGCACGAAGGTGGCCCGGTGAACGCCACCGCGAAACCCGCGCCCCTGCTCGAACTCTCGCGTCTGGAGGTTGCCTATGGCGGCATCCAGGCCGTCAAGGGCATCGACCTCCATGTCGACGCCGGCGAACTGGTCTGCCTGATCGGCGCCAACGGCGCCGGCAAGACGACCACGCTCAAGGGCATCTGCGGCGTGCAGCCGGTCAAGGCGGGGACCATCCGCTACGCCGGCGAGAACATCACCGGCAAGCCGCCGCATCGGCTGGTCCGGCGCGGGCTCGCCATGGTGCCCGAGGGTCGCGGCGTGTTCGGTGCGCTGACCATCGAGGAGAACCTTGCGATGGGGGCGTACATCCGCAGCGACAAGCCGGGAGTCCGCCAGGATATCGAGCGCGTCTTCGCGCTGTTTCCCCGGTTGAAGGAGCGCCGCCGGCAAACCGCCGGCACGTTGTCCGGTGGTGAACAGCAGATGCTGGCGATGGGGCGCGCACTGATGTCGAAGCCGCGCCTGCTGCTGCTCGACGAGCCGTCGATGGGACTGGCGCCGCTCATGGTGCAGAAGGTGTTCGAAACCGTGATGATGGTCTCGAGGGAGGGTGTCACCATCCTGCTGATCGAGCAGAACGCCAAACTGGCGCTCGAGGTCAGCAGCCGCGGCTACGTGATGGAATCGGGAGAAATCACTCTCGCCGGAGACGCGAAGAAGCTGTTGCACGATCCGGGAGTACGGACCGCCTATCTCGGCGAATCGGCATGAGCGAGGCGCCGCCGCCCGAACCTTCGCTGCTGCCCCACCCGCCGGCCGCGCACCTGCACGCGCGGATCGTCCCCTGGCGCCACGCCTTCGCGTGGTACGAGGAGGCGATGCGGCTGTGGAAACAGGCGCCGATTCCCTGGGCGTTGCTCGCGCTGCTCACGCTGGCGAGCGAACTCGGGCTGCAGGCGGTGCCGACAGTGGGCCCCGTGCTGGGCAAGATCGTCACGCCGCTGGTGGCCTGCGGCATGGTGTTGGCGGCGGCGGTCGCCGATCGCGGCCGACGCCCGCCGTTGCGGCTCGCCGCTGCGGCCTTTCGCGCTCGCGGCACCGCCATCGCCGCGATCGTCACTGCAAGCTTCGTGACCTTCGCGGCGGAAGGCTATGCCGCCTGGTGGGTCGCCGATGCCAACCTGTTCGCGCCCGGGCCCGATGCGCTCGAACTTTCCAATACTGCGATCTTCGGCATCTACGCCATCGGGGTGCTCGCCTCGCTGCCCGTGGGCTTCGTACCGTTCCATGTCCTGCTGGAAAAAACCGGGTTCGGCGACGCTTTTGCCGCCAGCTGGAACGCGTTTGTCCTGAATACCGGCCCGCTGCTCGTCTACGCGGCAGCGTCGATGCTGTTGCTGGGCATCGGCGTCATGACCATGGGCGTGGCGCTCGTCGTCGTGCTGCCGCTGTGGACGGCCTCGTCGTACTCCGCATGGAAGGACATCTTCGGCGTGCGGGACGCGCCGGTGGAGGCCTGACCCCCAAGGTTCACGCCGTCGGTGCGCGCGTGAATTCCGCGAACCCCTCCTCCGCGACGAACTCGATCTCCACCGCCGCGACGCGCGCCAGCATCGGTCCGCGCCGCGCCCATTCGATCACGCCGTCGACCGCGTCGGCTTCACCCTCCAGCCAGGCCTCGACCTGGCCTTCGCGGCGGTTGCGCACCCAGCCCGATACGCCAGCGCGACGCGCGGCCTCGACCATCGCCTCGCGATAGCCGACGCCCTGCACCCGCCCGTGGACCAGCAATCGGCGCGCGATCATCGCCCCGCACGCAGGCGGCGTTCGACCATCAGCAACGCCGCCACCGTCTTGACGTCGGTGATCTCGCCGCGATCCAGCGCGCCCAGCATCTCGTCGATCGACAGCGTGACGATCTCGAGGAACTCGCCATCGTCGAGCTTCGCACCGACGTGCGTGAGGTCTTCGGCGAGGAAGAAGTCGATTGCCTCCGTCGAATACGAAACCACGGTGTGCACGGTGCCCAGCGCCGTCCAGCGCGCGGCTGCGTAGCCCGCCTCCTCGATCAGCTCGCGCTGCGCGGTGGCGAGCGGCGCTTCCCCCGGGTCGAGCTTGCCGGCCGGAAATTCGATGAACACCCGGTTCAACGGATAGCGGAACTGGCGCTCGACGACCAGGCGCCCATCGGCAAGCACGGGCACGACGAGCACCGCACCGGGATGCACGATGTACTCGCGCGTCGCTTCCCCGCCGTCGGGCAGGCGAACCGTGTCCTGCCGCACGTGCAACAACTTGCCCTGGAACACGCGCGCCGAACTGATTCGCGTCTCGACGAGATGCGAGTCGTCGGGTGCGTCGTCGCGCGGCGGCCGCGGATCATCCATCGAGCCAATCCTTCGCGATCAGGAAGTCGGTGGTGAGCGCCGCTTCGGGCGTCCCGGCCTCGGGCTGCCAGTCGTAGCGCCATTTGACCACCGGCGGCAGGGACATCAGGATCGCCTCGGTGCGCCCGTTCGATTGCAGGCCGAACAGCGTGCCACGATCCCAGACCAGGTTGAACTCGACATAGCGGCCGCGGCGATACGCCTGGAAATCGCGCTCCCGTTCGCCATAGGGATGGTGGCGGCGGCGTTCGACGAGCGGCAGGTAGGCCGCCAGGAAGTGATCGCCGACGCTTTGGGTGAGGGCAAGACAGCGATCGAAGCCGCCCTCGACCAGGTCGTCGTAGAAGATGCCGCCGACGCCGCGCGGTTCCCTGCGGTGGCGGAGATAGAAATACTCGTCGCACCAGCGCTTGTAGCGCGGATGGACATCGGCACCGAAGGGTGCGAGCGCGTCACGGCAGCCGCGGTGGAAATGAACGGCGTCTTCGGCAAATCCATAATACGGCGTGAGGTCCATGCCGCCGCCGAACCACCATATGTCCTCGCTCGATCCATCGGCGGGCGCGTGCGCGACGAACATCCGCACGTTGAGATGGACGGTCGGCACGTACGGGTTGGTCGGGTGCAGCACCAGCGATACGCCCATCGCTTCCCATGCGCGCCCGGCGATCGCAGGTCGCGTGGCGGTCGCCGAAGGCGGGAGCTTGTCGCCCAGCACGTGCGAAAAATTGACGCCGCCCCGTTCGAAGACATTGCCCGCTTCGATCAGGCGCGAGAGGCCGCCGCCTCCCTCGGGCCGCTCCCAGCTGTCGCGGCGAAAGGCCATGCCATCGACCGTCTCGAGCGCGGCGACGATGCGCTCCTGCAGCGATAGGAAATAGTGGCGCGGCGCGTTGATGTCCATACGGGCGGTGGGCGAGGGTGGCGGACCGGCATTATCCCCCGGGCGCGCGGGTTGTGGAGCCGGTGGAAGCCGCTACCGCGCAACCTTGCGCCGGCTTTCGGACCCGAGGCAGGGCCGCCGCGATCCGGCGTCAGAGGCTGAGAGTTTTTCGGGCGTGTCCGAGCGGCGCGCCAGAAGGCGTCCGATCGAGGCGCAAAGCGCAGCCATAGCTCGGGCTATGGCGAGCATTTGCAACGAAGCGCGGGCGTCTTCTGGCGTGATGAGCGGGCATGATCGAAAGACTCTCAGCCTCTCAGCCCTTGCGTGGCGCCAGGGCGCGAAAACCGATGTCGCTGCGGAATTGCATGCCGTCGAAATGGATCTCGGCGACGGCCGCGTACGCGGCGCGCTGCGCCTGCTTCACCGAATCGCCGAGCGCGGTGACGCACAGCACGCGGCCACCGGTGACGGCAACGACACCCTCCGCGAGCGTCGTGCCGGCGTGAAAGACGCGGCAATCCGGATGCGTCGACTCGGTGACGCGCTCGAGCCCCGTGATCCGGTCGCCTTTGCGCGGCGCATCGGGATACCCATGCGCGGCCAGCACCACGCCCAGCGCCGCCCGCCGATCCCACTCCGCTTCGGCGCGATCGAGCGTGCCGTTGGCGCCGTGCTCGACGAGTTCGACCAGATCCGACTTGAGGCGCACGATGATCGGCTGCGTCTCGGGATCCCCCATCCGGCAGTTGAATTCCAGGACCCTGGGCGTACCCGCCGCGTCGATCATCACGCCCGCGTAGAGGAACCCCGTGTAGGGGATGCCGTCGGCCGCCATGCCGGTGACGGTGGGCAGGATCACTTCGCGCATGATGCGCGCGTGCATTTCGGGCGTGACCACCGGCGCCGGCGAATACGCGCCCATGCCGCCCGTGTTGGGGCCCTGATCGCGATCGAGCAGGCGCTTGTGATCCTGGCTCGATGCCAGCGGCAGCACATGGCGACCGTCGACCATCACGATGAAGCTCGCCTCCTCGCCGGCGAGGAAATCCTCGACGACGACCCGCGCACCGGCCGCGCCCATCGTGTTGCCGACCAGCATGGCGTCGATCGCGGCACAGGCTTCGGCCACCGTGGCGGCCACGACCACGCCCTTGCCGGCGGCCAATCCGTCGGCCTTGACGACGATCGGCGCCCCGCGGGCGCCCACATAGGCGCGCGCCTCGCCGGCATCGGTGAAGGTCCGGGATTCCGCGGTCGGAATCCGGTGCCGCGACATGAATGACTTGGCGTAATCCTTGGAGCTTTCGAGCTGCGCCGCCGCTTGCGTCGGCCCGAAAATCCTGAGCCCCGCGAGGCGAAACGCATCGACAACGCCGGCCGCCAGCGGCGCCTCGGGACCGACCACCGTCAGTCCGATGCTCTCGCGTTGCGCGAACAGGACCAGATCCGCGATCGACGTGCAGTCGACATTGACGAGCAGGGGATCGCTCGCGGTGCCGGCATTGCCGGGGGCGACGAACACCTTCGCGACACGCGGCGATTGTGCGAGCTTCCACGCCAGCGCGTGCTCGCGACCGCCGCCTCCGATGACGAGAACTTTCATGCGCTCAGCGCCCTTTCCCATGGCGCGCGCAACGCGACGAGCGCGGTGGGCCGTTTCACACTAGTGCCGGAAATGCCGAACGCCGGTGAAGACCATCGCAATTTCGCGCTCGTCGGCGGCGGCGATGACCTCCTCGTCGCGCATGCTGCCTCCGGGCTGGATCACCGCCGCCGCACCGTTGTCGGCGACGACGTCGAGCCCGTCACGGAAGGGGAAGAAGGCATCGGAGGCCACGACCGAGCCGGCGAGCGACAGGATCGCGTGCTTGGCCTTGATCGCCGCAATCCGGGTCGAGTCGACGCGACTCATCTGGCCGGCGCCGATGCCCAGCGTCTGGCCGTTGCCGCAATAGACGATGGCGTTGGACTTGACGAACTTGGCCACCCGCCACGCGAACAGCAGGTCGTCGATCTGCGCCGGGGTCGGCGCCTTGCGGGTGACGACGCGCAATTCCGCCGGCGCGATGCTGTGCACATCGGACGTTTGCACCAGGAATCCGCCGCCGACACGCTTGAAGTCCCAGACGGCGGGCGCGGCGCCTGGCGCCGGCAACGCGATCTCGAGCACCCGCACGTTGACCTTCCTGCGAATGACCGCGAGCGCGTCGTCGGTATAGCCCGGTGCGATCAGCACTTCCAGGAACTGGGCTGCGACCGCTTCGACGGTGGCGGCATCGATGGGGCGATTGAAGGCGATGATGCCGCCGAATGCCGACACGGTGTCGGTGGAGAACGCCTTGTGGTAGGCCTCGAGCGGCGTCAGCGCGATCGCGACGCCGCAAGGGTTGGCGTGCTTGACGATCACGCACGCGGGTTCGGTGAAGGTCTTCACGCATTCCCACGCCGCATCGCTGTCCGCGATGTTGTTGTACGACAAGGCCTTGCCCTGCAGCTGGTGGAAGCTCGCGATGCTGCCCGGCAGGGGCGCGAGATCGGCGTAGAACGCAGCCTGCTGGTGCGGGTTCTCGCCGTAGCGCAGCTCCTGCGCCTTGTGCGCCTGGAGATTGAGCTGATCGGGAAAGGGTTGCGCCGCGCCATCAGGGCTGCGCGCGGTCAGCCAGTTCGAGATCGCGCCGTCGTAGGCCGCCGTGTGCGAGAAGGCCTTGCGCGCGAGCGCGAACCGCGTCGCGGTCGAGAGCACGCAGGCGTTTGCCTCGAGCTCCGCCAGCAACCCGGCGTAGTCCCCTGGCAGGACGACGACGCCCACGTCGTGCCAGTTTTTCGCCGCGGCACGGACCATCGTCGGGCCGCCGATGTCGATGTTCTCGATCCCTTCTTCCAGCGTGCAGCCGGGCCTGGCGACGGTCTCGCGGAACGGGTAGAGGTTGACGACGACCAGGTCGATCGCCGGAATGCCGTGCTTTTCGAGGGACGCCACGTGCGCCGGCGAATCACGCCGCGCGAGGATGCCGCCGTGCACCTTGGGGTGCAGCGTCTTGACGCGGCCGTCGAGCATTTCGGGAAAGCCGGTGTAGTCGCCGATCTCGGTCACCGGCAGGCCGGCCGCGGCCAGCGCCCGCGCGGTGCCGCCCGTGGACAGCAGCTTGACGCCCAGCGCGTCCAGGCCGCGCGCAAAATCGACGAGGCCGGTCTTGTCGGAGACCGAAAGAAGTGCCTGCTTGACGGGCGGCGACATGGCGGCGACCCCCTTCTAGAGTATGCCGTACTTGGTGAGCTTGGTGCGCAACGTGTTGCGATTGAGCCCGAGCATGTCGGCGGCCTGCGTCTGATTGCCTCCCGCGCGCTCCATCACCGACGCGATCATCGCGCGCTCGACGTGCGTGATGACCATGTCGTAGATGCCGTGCGGAGGCTCGCCGTCCAGCCGCCGGAAGTACTCGTCGAGCGATTTCTCGACCGTCTTGCCGATTTCGTTGTTGCCGTTGATGCGCAGTGTTTTTCTCACGCGGCCAGGGCCTCCCCGCCCTGTAGCGAGTCAGGTCGGGCGCCGAACGCGGTTGCGCCTCGCACTTCGACCGGGGACGGCTGATAGTCGAGGCGCTCGCCGCGAGCAGCGAGGGTGTCGAAAAATCGGTGGACGGCCGCGAGCTGCGCCCGCATCGTCGTCACCGCGTTCACTTCGCGGCGAAACGCCTCGCCGCCGTTGAGGTCCTGCGCATACCAGCCGAGGTGCTTTCGGGCGACGCGCACCCCGGTGTCCTCGCCATACAGCGCGTAATGATCGCAAAGATGCGCGGCGATGATCGCGCGCGCTTCGTCGACGGCCGGTGGCGGCAGCAGGTTGCCGGTGTCGAGAAAATGGCGGATCTCGCGAAAAATCCAGGGCCGCCCCTGCGCCGCGCGACCGATCATCAGCGCGTCGGCACCCGTGCGACGCAGCACGTCGCGCGCATCGGCAGGGGTGCGGATGTCGCCGTTCGCCAGCACCGGAATCGCGACCGCGGCCTTCACCGCGGCGATCGTGTCGTACTCTACAGGACCGACAAAGCCGCAAGCGCGCGTGCGGCCGTGAACCGCCAGCGCCGCCACGCCCGCGTCCTCGGCAATGCGCGCGATGGTGACGGCATTGCGCTCGCCCGGCGACCATCCGGTGCGGATCTTGAGCGTCACCGGCACGTCGACGGCCGCCACGACCGCACGCAGGATCGCGGCCACCAGCGCCTCGTCGCGCAGCAGCGCCGAACCGGCGGCGACGCTGCAGACTTTCTTGGCCGGGCAGCCCATGTTGATGTCGATGATCTCGGCGCCGCGCTCGACGTTGTAGCGGGCGGCGGCGGCGAGTTCTCGCGGATCGGCGCCGGCGATCTGCACCGCGATGGGGGCCGGCTCGCCAGAGTGGTCGATGCGGCGCAACGATTTCTCGGTCCCGCGCAACCGCGGATTCGACGCCACCATCTCGGACACCGCGTAGCCCGCGCCCATGCGCCGGCACAATTGCCGAAACGGCCGGTCGGTCACGCCGGCCATCGGCGCGACGACCAGATTGCTTCCGATGGCGAAGGATCCGATGTGCACGATCGGTTGACCGAAAATTGAGGCGGTAAATGCTGCGAGGGGAGCGGATTATACAATCTTCGTCACGCACGCGGCGCGCAGCCGATGGCAAAAAACTCTTCGCATTAACGAAGATCAATCCTGCATGATTTATTGGGCGCGATTGGCGCGACTAGTGCAGGCCGAAGAGCATCGCGCGCGTGAACGCACGTTTCGCCAGCGGCAGGGCGTCAAGCAAAGCGAGTGCCAGCCCGCGCGGCCAGCGCGCGAGCGCGAGGTCGTTGCCGAAAACGCTGACCAGGCCGTGCGTGAACGCAACGCCCGCCATGCGGTCGGGACGCCGCTGGCGCGTGTAGCGCCTCAGCATGGCGTCGTCGCCGAGTGATTCGCGCGGTGTGTCGACGATGACCTGGCCCAGTTCGAACGCGTCGCGCAACCCGACGTTGAAACCCTGTCCGGCCACCGGGTGCAGGGTTTGCGCCGCATTGCCGAGAACGACACTGCGCATCGCCACCGGCTCGTGAGCGTACTCCAGCACCAGCGGAAAGCTGCGGCGATCCGCAGCCCGGGTAAAGCCGCCCGTGCGGGTGCCGAAGTGGGACGCCAACGCCGCAACGAAGGCAGCGTCGTCCAGCGCGAGCAATTCGGCCGCCCGCTCCGGCGTCGCGGTCCAGACCAGACTGTAATGGTCGGCCTCGGGCAACAGCGCCACGGGGCCTTGCGGCGTGAAGCGCTCGTACGCCCGGCCCCGGTGCGGCGCCTCGCGCCAGACACGGGCGACGATCGCCACCTGCCGGTAGTCGTGCCGGCGACGGGTGAGACCGGACACCGCCGCGCCCGTGCCGTCGGCGATCGCCGCCAGGCGCGCATGCAGCGGCCCGGCACCGATCCCCTCGCCGTCGATGACCGCATGCTTCGACGTGCCGGCGACGCCGCGCACGGCGACCCCGTGCCGAATCCCCACCCCGGCGCGGGAGAGCGCCTGGTCCATGGCCGCCTGCAGCGCGCGATAACTGACGACGTACCCGAGCGCGGGGAGCCCTTCGTCGGCCGCGGCGAGCGTCGCGTGGCCGAAGCCGCCGGCCTGCGAGATGTCGATGTCGGTGATCGGCGTCGCGGCGTCGGCGATGTCTGCCAGCGCGCGCCAAACGCCGAGGCGCTCGAGGATCAGGCGCGCGCCGTGCGACAGCGCGAGCGACCGATCGCCGCGCGGCGTTTCGCCCGGCGCCCTCGCATCGAGGATGACGACATCGAGGTCCGCATCGGCCAGCGCAAGCGCCAGCGCCGACCCCACCGGCCCGGCTCCGACGATCGCCACGTCATGCAGCATCGCAGCGCCCGGCTCTCAGGCGCGGCGGCAGGCCGCCTCGACGTCCGCCACGGTCTTCGGCGTGGCCGCCGTCAGATTGTCGTTGCCGGAAACGGTGACCAGGAGATCGTCCTCGATGCGCACGCCGATGTTCCAGAAGGCCTCCGGCACGTTGTCTGCCGGACGGATGTAGGCGCCCGGCTCGACCGTCAACACCATGCCCGGCACCAGGCGCACCGAGGCGCCCCGCGTCTGATAGAGCCCGGCATCATGCACGTCCATGCCCAGCCAGTGCCCGGCGCGATGCATGTAGAACTGCTTGTGGCTGCCGGTCTCCAGCACTTCGTCAAGCGAGCCGCGGCACAGCCCGAGATCGATAAAACCCTGCGCCAGCACGCGTTCGGCTGCCTTGTGATAGTCGTGGAACTCGACGCCGGGCTTGACTGCGTCGATGCAGGCGAGTTGCGCCGCGAGCACGAGCTCGTACACGGCCTTTTGCGCGCCGCCAAAGCGGCCATTGACCGGAAAGCTTCGCGTGATGTCCGACGCATAGCCCTGGTATTCGCAGCCGGCATCGATCAGCAGCAGTTCGCCGTCCTGCAACTGGCGACTGTTGTCCCGGTAATGCAGCACGCAGGCGTTGGGACCCCCGGCAACGATCGAGGGGTACGCCACGGCCTGCGCGCCATGGCGCAGGAACTCGTGCACGAGCTCCGCCTCGACCTGGTATTCGAACCAGCCCGGCCGGGTGGCCGCCATCGCCCGGATATGGGCGCCGGACGAGATTTCCGCGGCACGGCGCATCAACCCCTGCTCGCGCTGCTCCTTGACCAGGCGCATCGCATCCAGCGCCTGCCGCACGTCGACGACGTGCTCCGGCGCGGCAACACCCGTTCGCGCGCGCCCCCGCACCTCGTTGAGCAGATCCGTGACTCTCTTGTCCCACCAGGCAGCCTGTCCCAGCGGCGTGTACAGCGCGGGACGATCGCAGGCAAGATCGGCAAGCAGCTTGTCGATGTCCGCGAGCGGATACGCCGCATCGAAACCGAAGATTTCCCTCGCCGCCTCGGGCCCGTAGCGAAATCCATCCCAGATCTCGCGCTCGGGGTCTTTCTCCCGGCAGAACAGGATGTGCTGATCGCCCTCTTCGGCCGCGAGCAGCACCACCACCGCCTCCGGCTCGGGGAAGCCCGACAGATAGTGGAAATAGCTGTCCTGCCGATACGGAAACAGCGAATCGCGATTGCGCGCCACTTCGGTTGCCGCCGGCAGCAGGGCGAGACCGCCCCCCGTGGCCGCTTGCATGTGCTTCATCAATGCAACCCGGCGGTTGCGATAGAACTGGTGATTGTGGTTCATCGGCAGCACCTCGATGCGGAGCCGCGATTATAGGCGTACCGGCGGACGCCCCGGGCATTCGGCACGGGGAGCGCGAATGACCGTCGGCCCACCGGACATTTGCTACCATCGCCGGATGACCGCCGCCGTACCGACGACTGCGCACCGACCGGGGACCGCGCTGCGCGCTGCGAAGCTCGCGCTGCGCGCGCGCTGCCTTGCCGCGCGCGATGCGCTGTCCGGCGCGGAGCACCAGGCGGCCTCGGCGGCGATCGCCGCCGGCATCGCGCGCCTGCCCTCGTTCGTCGCCGCACCCGCGGTCCTGCTCACGCTCGCGTTTCGCAGCGAGTGGGACACTCGCCGGCTTGTCGACGCGGCGCTGGCGGCGGGCAAGATCGTCGCCATGCCCCGTGTCGACCCGGTCGCGCGAATGCTCGATCTCCACGTGATCACCGACCCCGACGGCGACATCGAGCGCGGCTACCAAGGCATCCCCGAGCCGCGTCGCGCCTGCCCGATGCTGCGGCGCGACGAGATCACCTGGGTGCTGGTGCCGGGCATTGCCTTCGATCGGTCCGGGGCCCGCATGGGGTATGGCGGTGGCTACTACGATCGGCTGTTGCCGCTCCTGCCGGCGCTGGCATCGCGCGTGGCCGGCGCCTTCGACCTGCAGCTGGTCGAACGCGTGCCGATGGCGCCGCACGATTTCGGCGTGGACACCATTGTCACCGAGACCGGCGCGCTCGCCTGCAGGCCGGGTCACCGGTGAAGGGAGTCGCACCTCCCCAGAGCCCGGTGCGTGGCGGGACAATCGCGGCCATGGCGCTGGCGGCGACGCTGGCAATCCAGATCTTCACCTCGCTCGCCGGAACCGCGACGTCGGTGCTGGCACCTGAAATCGCCCGCGATCTCGGCGCGCCGGCGAAGCTGATCGGCGTGTTCGTCGGCTTGCTCTACGCCGGCGGGATGGCGGCCAGCCTCGCCTGCGGCCCGCTCATCGAACGCTACGGTCCGATCAGGGTGTCGCAGGTCTGCGCGCTGTTGTGCAGCGCGGGAATCGCGCTGGTCGCGGGTGCCGCGGCCCTGCCGGCCGCGCCGCTCGCGCTGGTCGCGGTCGCGGCCGTGGTGATCGGCCTGGGCTACGGCCCGATCACGCCGGCATCCTCGCAAGTCCTCGCACGCACCGCGCCCGCGGCACGCATGTCGCTCGTGTTCTCGATCAAGCAGACGGGCGTTCCGGCAGGCGCCGCACTTGCGGGTGCGGCACTGCCCGCGCTGGCGTTGGCGTCTGGCTGGCGCGCCACCTTCGTCGCGGTCGCGATTCTCGGCGCGATCGTCGTCCTCGCCGCGCAACCGGCGCGGCAGGTTCTGGACGCCGACCGCCTCCCGGCGCGAGCGCTTTCGGTGGCCGGCGCATTGGCGCCCTTGCGCATCGTTTTCGCTTCGAGCGGCCTCGCCGAGCTTTCGCTCGTGGGCTTCACCTACGCCGCGACGCAGGTCTGCCTGATGAGCTTCACGGTCGTCTATTTCACCGAAACGCTGGGGTTCCCGTTGCATTACGCGGGCTATGCACTGACAGTCGCCAATTTTGGCGGCATCGCGGGCCGGATCGGCTGGGGTGCCGTAGCCGACCATTTCGTCGCGCCGCGCCGCCTCCTCGGCCTCCTGGGGCTCGCTACCGCCTGCTTCACCGCGGTCACGCTCGCGTTCACGCCAACGTGGCCGTGGATCGGGTTGCTCGCGGTGTGCGCCATCCTCGGGGCCACCGCGATCGGCTGGAACGGCGTGCACCTGGCCGAAGTCGCGCGTCTCGCACCCAAGGGCCAGGCCGGCGCGATCACCGGCGCGTGCGGTTTCGTGACCTTTGCCGGCGTCGTGTTGGGCCCGCCTTCGTTCGCGCTGCTGGCCGCCGTGACCGAAAGCTACCGCACCGGTTTCGCCGTATGCGGGCTGGGCACCGGCATCATCGGCCTCTATCTGCTTGCATCAAGAAGAGCGTGAGCGCATACAATCCGACCGAGATGCTCGGGCATTCGTACCCGACGCACCCTGCAACCTGGAGGAGCCGGCGATGGACAACACCCCCCAACACGACCACGACCCGCTGGAAACGCGGGAATGGCTCGACGCGCTCGAAGGCGTGCTCGCGACAGGAAGGACCCGACCGCGCGCACTACCTGATCGAGCAGTTGATCGACAAGGCGCGCCGCTCGGGGGCGTACCTCCCCTTTTCGGCCAACACCGCCTACATCAACACCATCCCGGTCGACAGCCAGGTCAAGCTGCCCGGTGATTTCGCCATCGAGCAGAAGATCCGGCATTACGTCCGCTGGAATGCGATGGCGATGGTGTTGCGCGCGAACAGGGACACCAACGTCGGCGGTCACATCGCGAGCTTCGCGTCCGCTGCGATGCTCTACGACATCGGCTTCAACCATTTCTGGCATGCGCCGTCGGAGAGCCACGGCGGCGACCTCGTGTTCGTCCAGGGGCATTCGGCGACCGGGGTCTACGCGCGCGCCTTCATGCTGGGGCGCCTCACCGTCGACCAGCTCGAGAACTTCCGCCAGGAAGTCGACGGCAAGGGCATTTCGTCGTATCCGCACCCGTGGCTGATGCCGGATTTCTGGCAGTTCCCGACGGTGTCGATGGGCCTGGGGCCGCTGATGGCGATCTACCAGGCGCGCTTCATGAAGTACCTGCAGGATCGCGGTCACGCCGAGACCGGGGGACGCAAGGTCTGGGCGTTCATGGGCGACGGCGAGATGGACGAGCCCGAGTCGATGGGCGCGATCGGCATGGCGGCGCGCGAGAACCTCGACAACCTGATCTTCGTCGTCAACTGCAACCTGCAGCGCCTCGATGGCCCCGTGCGCGGCAACGGCAAGATCATCCAGGAACTCGAAAGCGATTTCCGCGGTGCCGGCTGGAACGTGATCAAGGTGATCTGGGGCCGGCACTGGGACCCGCTGTTCGCGCGCGACAAGAAGGGCATCCTGATGCGCCGGATGATGAAGTTCGTCGACGGCGAGTACCAGACCTTCAAGTCGAAGGACGGCGCCTACGTTCGCGAGCACTTCTTTGACTCGCCGGAGTTGAAGGAACTGGTCGCCGACTAGTCCGACGACGACATCTGGAAGCTCAACCGCGGCGGCCACGACCCGTTCAAGGTCTACGCCGCCTACGACGCCGCGGTACGACACAAGGGCCAGCCGACGGTGATCCTCGCCAAGACGATCAAGGGCTACGGGATGGGCTCGTCGGGCGAGGCGCAGAACATCACGCACCAGCAGAAGAAGATGTCGCTGGAGTCGATCAAGCGCTTCCGCGACCGCTTCGACTTGCCGGTGCCCGACGGCCAGCTCGAGGAAATCCCCTACCTCACGCTTCGAGGAAGGCTCGAAGGAACTCGAATACATGCGCGCGCGGCGGATGGAACTCGGCGGCTACCTGCCCACGCGCAGGACCAAGGCCGCGGCGCTGCCGGTGCCGGAGCTGTCGGCGTTCGACCGCTTCCTGAAGAGCAGCGACGAGCGCGAGATCTCCACCACGATGGCGTTCGTGCAGATCCTGCAGCTGCTGGTGCGCGACAAGGCCCTCGGCCGGCGCATCGTGCCGATCGTGCCCGACGAGTCGCGGACCTTCGGTATGGAAGGCATGTTCCGCCAGCTCGGCATCTGGAACCAGCAAGGGCAGCTCTACACGCCGCAGGACGCCGACCAGCTGATGTTCTACAAGGAGGACAAGGGCGGCCAGATCCTGCAGGAAGGCATCAACGAAGCCGGCGGCATGTGCGACTGGATCGCCGCGGCAACGTCGTACTCGACGCACGGCGTGCCGATGATTCCCTTCTACATCTTCTACTCGATGTTCGGCTTCCAGCGCATCGGCGACCTCGCCTGGGCCGCCGGCGACATGCGCTCGCGCGGTTTCCTGCTCGGCGGCACCGCCGGGCGCACGACGCTCAATGGCGAGGGCCTCCAGCACGAGGACGGGCACTCGCACCTGTTCTCGGCGACGATCCCGAACTGCATTTCGTACGACCCGACCTTCGGCTACGAAGTCGCGGTCGTCATCCAGGACGGACTGCGTCGCATGCTCGCCGAGCAGCACGACGTCTATTACTACCTCACGGTGATGAACGAGAACTACCCGCAGCCGGCGATGCCCGAAGGCGCTGCGGCTTCGATCATCAAGGGCATGTACCTGTTCCGGGCCGGCGAAAAGAGCCCCAAGGCGCCGCGCGTGCAGCTGCTGGGCTCCGGCACCATCTTCCGCGAGGTGATCGCGGCGGCAGCGATGCTCAAGTCCGACTGGGGCGTCGAGTCGGATCTCTGGGGCTGTCCGAGCTTCACCGAGCTGGGACGCGACGGCATGGCCGCCGCGCGGACGAACATGCTGCACCCCGACCGCGAAGCCCGTGCTCTCGCACGTCGAATCCTGCCTCAAGGACACGACGGGACCGGTGATCGCGGCGACCGACTACATCCGCGCCTACGCCGAACAGATCCGCGCCTACGTGCCCCGGCGCTACGTCGTGCTGGGCACCGACGGCTTCGGCCGCTCGGACACACGGGAAAAGCTGCGGCACTTCTTCGAGGTCGATCGCCGCTACGTCACCGTCGCCGCGCTGAAGGCGCTGGCCGACGAGGGCACGCTGCCCGCGACCAAGGTCGTCGAGGCGATGAAGCGCTACGGCATCGACACCACCAAGCCCGCGCCGTGGACCGTGTGAGAGAGGGCAACATCATGAGCACGATCGAAATCAAGGTTCCCGACATCGGCGACTTCAAGGACGTTCCCGTCATCGAGATCTTCGTCAAGGCCGGCGACCTCGTGAAAGCCGACGACTCGCTGATCACGCTCGAGTCCGACAAGGCGACGATGGACGTGCCGTCGCCCGCCGCCGGCACGGTGAAGGAACTGAAGGTCAAGCTGGGCGACAAGCTCGCCGAGGGCTCGGTGGTCCTGCTGCTGGAGACCGCAGAGGCTGGCACGGTCGTGCCTGCGGCGCCTTCGACCGCGCCTGCGCGCGGCGCCTGCGCCCGTCGCCGCACCCGCAGCACCCGCGCCAGACGTCGCGGCACCGGCGCCCGCTCCAGCCGCGGCACCGGCACGGCACCGGCCGTCGACAGCGAGGGCTTCAAGGGCGCCCATGCGTCGCCGTCGGTGCGCAAATTCGCGCGCGAACTTGGCGTGGATCTCGGACGCGTCAATGGCAGCGGGCCGAAGGGCCGCATTCAGCAGGAAGACGTGCAGGAATTCGTCAAGCAGGCGCTCTCCGGCGGCGCGACACCCGCGGCAACCGCTGGCGGCGCGATCACCGGCGGCGGCGCCCTCAACCTGTTGCCCTGGCCCAGCGTCGACTTCGCGAAGTTCGGCCCGATCGAGGCCCGTCCGCTGTCGCGGATCAAGAAGATCTCCGGCGCGAACCTCGCCCGCAACTGGGTGATGATTCCGCACGTCACGCAGTTCGACGAAGCCGACATCACCGACCTCGAAGCCTTCCGCGTCGCGACCAACAAGCAGAACGAGAAGTCGGGCGTCAAGCTCACGATGCTCGCCTTCCTGATCAAGGCCTGCGTCGCGGCATTGAAGAAGTTCCCGGACTTCAACGCTTCGCTCGACGGCGACAACCTGGTGGTCAAGCAGTACTTCCACATCGGCTTCGCCGCGGATACGCCGAATGGCCTCGTCGTCCCCGTGCTGAAGAATGCCGACCAGAAGGGCGTGCTGCAGATCGCCAAGGAGATGGGCGAGCTGTCGGCCAAGGCGCGCGACGGCAAGCTCGGCCCCGCCGACATGCAGGGCGGCTGCTTCACGATTTCGTCGCTGGGCGGCATCGGCGGCACCGCGTTCACGCCGATCATCAACGCCCCGGAGCTCGCGATCCTCGGCGTGTCGAAGAGCACGACGAAGCCGGTGTGGGACGGCAAGGCATTCGTGCCGCGGCTGATGGTCCCGCTATCGCTGTCCTACGACCACCGCGTCATCGACGGCGCGTCCGCCGCACGCTTCACCGCCTATCTTGCCGGCCTGCTCGCCGACATGCGGCGCGCGATGCTCTGAATCGAGGTCGACATGAGCGCCATCGAAGTCAAGGTCCCCGACATCGGCGATTTCAAGGACGTCCCCGTCATCGAGATCTTCGTCAAGCCCGGCGACGTGGTGAAGGCTGAAGACTCGCTGATCACGCTGGAATCCGACAAGGCGACGATGGACGTGCCCTCGCCCGTCGCGGGTACGATCAGGGAACTCAAGGTCAAGCTTGGCGACAAGCTCGCCGAGGGTGCGGTCATCCTCACCCTCGACAGCGCGGCCGGCGGCGCCGGGGAAGGCGCTGCGGCCGCCGCCCCTGCGAGCAAGCCGGCCGCGCCTGCTCCCGCCCCCGCAGCGGCCCCGGTGCCTGGTGGCGCCGCCTACACCGGCAAAGCCGACATCGAATGCGAGATGCTGGTGCTCGGTGCCGGTCCCGGCGGCTACAGCGCGGCGTTCCGCGCCGCCGACCTCGGCCTGAAGACCGTGCTGGTCGAGCGCTACGCCACCCTCGGCGGCGTCTGCCTCAACGTCGGCTGCATACCCTCCAAGGCGCTGCTGCACGTCGCCGCGGTCAGCGACGAGGCGAAGGCGCTGGCCGCGCACGGCATCAGCTTCGGCGCCCCGCAGATCGACCTCACGGCACTGCGCGGCTGGAAGGACAAGGTCGTCGGCAAGCTGACCGGCGGCCTCGCCGGCATGGCCAAGTCGCGCAAGGTCGACGTCGTCCGCGGCGTCGGCCAGTTCCTCGACGCGCATCACGTCGAGGTCGAGCTGACGATGGGTCCCGCCCAGGACAAGACCGGCGAGAAGAAGGTCGTCCGCTTCGCCAAGGCGATCATCGCCGCCGGTTCGCAGGTCGTGGGCCTCAAGCTCAACGGCCAGCCGCTGCCCGACGATCCGCGCATCGTCGATTCCACCGGTGCGCTCGAGCTTCGCGCCGTGCCGAAGAAGATGCTGATCATCGGCGGTGGCATCATCGGCCTCGAGATGGGCACCGTGTACTCGTCGCTGGGCGCAAGGCTCGACGTCGTCGAAATGCTCGATGGCGCTGATGCCCGGCGCCGACCGCGATCTCGTCCGCGTCTGGGAGAAGGCCAACAAGCACCGCTTCGACCGCGTGATGCTCAAGACCAAGACCGCCTCGATCGAAGCGAAGCCCGACGCGATCCACGTCACCTTCGAAGGCGAGCAGGCGCCGAGCGGGCCGCAGCCCTACGATCTCGTGCTGTCGGCGGTCGGCCGCGCGCCCAACGGCAGGAAGATCTCGGCGCAAAAAGCCGGGGTCGTGGTCAGCGAGCGCGGCTTCATCCCGGTGGACACGCAGATGCGCACCAACGTCGCGCACATCTACGCCATCGGCGACATCGTCGGCCAGCCGATGCTCGCGCACAAGGCGGTGCACGAGGCGCACGTCGCAGCCGAGGCCGCCGCCGGGCAGAAGTCGCACTTCGACGCGCGGGTGATCCCCTCGGTCGCCTACACCGATCCGGAAGTCGCGTGGGTCGGCGTCACCGAGGACGAGGCGAAGGCCCGGGACATCAAGGTCGAGAAGGGGCTGTTTCCGTGGACGGCCTCGGGCCGCGCGATCGCCAACGGCCGCGACGAGGGCCACACCAAGCTGCTTGTTCGACGCCGCGACGCACCGCATCGTCGGCGGCGGCATCGTCGGCACGCACGCCGGGCGATCTCATCGGCGAAATCGCGCTGGCGATCGAGATGGGCGCCGATGCCGTCGACATCGGCAAGACCATCCACCCGCACCCGACGCTGTGCGAATCGGTCGGGCTCGCCGCCGAGGCCTTCGAGGGCGTGTGCACCGACCTGCCACCAGTGCGCAAGAAGGCGCATTGATTCAGCGCGCGACGTTGCAGGAGGGCCTTCAGGCCCGAACCGATTCGCGGCTGAAGCCGCTCCTACAAAGGCGCTAGCCCTTGACTGCGCCCGCCGTCAGTCCGCTGATCACCTGCCGCGCGGCGAGGAAGGTGAAGATCAGCGGCGGCAGGGCGATGAGCGTCGCCAGCGCCATCAGCTTGCCCCACTCGACGCCGATGTCGGTGACGTAGAGCGAAGCTGCGACGGGCAGCGTTCGCGTCGACCGGTTGGTCAGCACCAGTGCCAGGATGAACTCGTTCCACGCGATGCGGAAAGTGAAGATCGCCGCCGCCGCGAGCCCCGGCCGGATCAACGGCAGCACGATGCGCAGGAACACCTTCCACGGCCGGCAGCCGTCGATCGCCGCGGCCTCCTCGAGTTCCACCGGCACCTGCAGCACGAAGCCGTAGAGCAGCCAGATCGTGAACGGCAGGTTGACGGCAACGTAGAGCAGGATCAGCCCGGCGAGCGAATTGGTGAGCCGCCAGTCGCTCCAGATCATGAACACCGGCACGGCGATCACCGCCAGCGGCACCGTGCGCAGCATCAGCGTCGTGTAGGCGAGCGTCTTGCGCCCCGCAAAGGAGAAGCGCGCCATCCCGTACGCCGCCATGCAGCCCAGCAGCAGCGTCACCAGCGTGGCCACGACCCCCACGATCAGCGAGTTGACGAGGTAGCGGCCGAAGCTCGCGTCGAACAGCACGTCGCGGTAGTTCTCGAGCGTCGGCACGAACAGGAACGAGAGCCCGGTGGTGAACGTCTGCGCCTGCGTCTTGAACGACGTCAGCACCATCACCGCGATGGGGCCGATGCACAGCACGCCGAGAATCGAGAGCGCCCCGTAACGGACGAGGCCCGCGACCGGGACTTTCATCGATCGCCCTCGTTGTCCCGCATCGGGTTGGACATCCGCAGCGCAAGCCAGGTGAGGACCATGACCACCACCAACAGCAGCACGGAGATCGCCGACGCGGCCCCCAGCTTCTGGCCGATGAACGCCGTCTTGTAGATGTGCAGCGACAGCACCTCGGTGGATTCCCCGGGCCCGCCGAAGGTCAGCACGTAGATCACCTCCAGCACGCGGAAGGCGTCGATCAGCCGCATCACCAGCGTGATCGCCAGCACGTGCGCGATCATCGGCAGCTTGACGCGCATCGTCGTCGTCCACCAGCGGGCGCCGTCGATGCGCGCCGCCTCGAGCACGCTGTTGTCGACACCGGCGAGTCCGGCGACGACCATGATGAAGACGAACGGCGTCCACTGCCAGATGTCGGCGATGATGATCGCGGCGAAGGCAAGCGACTCCTCGGCCAGCCAGCCCTTCGCCGCGAATCCGAGCACCCCGAGCACCGCGTTGATCAGCCCGAACTGCGCGTCGAACAGGTACCGCCAGGTGAGGCCGACGGCGATCGGCGCCACCATCATCGGCAGGATGAACAGTGACGCGGAAGAACGCCATGCCGCGCATGTTGCCTTCGAGCGCCAGCGCCAGCGCGATGCCCAGCACCATCTCCGCCGTGACGCTGACGGCGGCGAACTTGAGCGTCGTCCACAGGCTGCGCCAGACCGACGGTTCGGTGAAAGCGATCTGGAACGACGTCCAGCCCGCCCACTTCGCCTCGGACCACGGCGTGCCCATGCTCCACTCGTAGAAGCCGAGCCGTACCGCGGAGAGCACCGGGTACAGGCAGGCCACCACCATGATGATCACCGCCGGGGCAACGAACAGCCAGGCGGTGCGGGTATTGCTGTTCACGAGGAGCGACTCCCTGGTCAGGTCGGGTCGGGTCGGGTCAGGCGCGGGAAGGCCTGCTGAGCGCATCGATCCCGGCGGCGGCGCAGCACCGGGCCACGCGCGCCGCCGTGGGTGGCAACGGCGTCAGGCCTTGAGATAGCCTCCGCGCTTCATGATGTCTGTCACCTTGGGCACGATGCCGTCGAGCGCCTCCTGCGGCGCCTTCTTTCCGGTCAGCGCCTCGGACACGGCGACGCCCAGCGCCTGGATGTTGATCTCGTCCCACTCGGCGATGATCGGACGCCAGTCGGGGTCGACGTACTTGAGCTGCTCCTTCAGGATGGCGAAGTCAGGGTACTGCTTCAGTATGTCCGGGTCGTTCAGCGTGGACATGCGGCTGGCGTTCCCGCCGACCTTCGTCACCTTGATGTCGCCGGCCTTCGAGGTCAGCCACTGCAGCAGCAGGAACGACGCGTCCTTGTTCTTGGCGTTCTTCGGGATCGCGAGGCCCAGTCCGCCGGACTGCGATGCGTAGCGAACGCCCTTCGGGTGCAGCGCGTAGCCGACCTTGCCGGCGATCTTCGACTTCGCCGGGTCATTGACCTGACCCATGATCAGGATCGAGTCGAGATACATCGACGCCTGGCCTTGCAGGAACGCGTTGATCATCTCGCCCTGGCCATAGCCGGGGATACCCGTCGGGCCGGTGTCGGAGATCTCCTTCAGCAGCTTCAGCGCGTCGATGCCCGGCTTCTTGTTGAAGACCGAGTTCCAGTTGTCGTCGAACACCTGCCCACCGAGCGGATTGAGGTGCAACAGCCACGCATGGACGCACTGGTGGCCCGCCTGGCCGCGCGAGGTGAGTGCGCCGATGCCTTCCTTGGCCTTGAGCGGCGCGAGGATCTTCTGCAGCTCGTCGTAGGTCTGCGGTGGCTTGAAGCCGTGCTTGTCGAAGACGTCCTTGCGGTAGGCGAGAACGGAAGTCTCCGCCCCGTACGGCAGTCCGTAGAGCTTCGCTCCCGGCCCGGGCAGGTAGGCCTTCTTGCCGCCGACCAGCCCGATATTCTCCAGGTAGCCCTTGACGATGTCGTCGATGTCGTACTTCGGGTCGGCGAGCGCGGTGTTCTTGAGATAAGGCTCCAGCTCCACGATCAGGTTCTTCTTCACATACTCGGTCTTCCACATGACGATGTAGGAGACCGCGTCGTAGTCGCCCTGCGGCTTGACCATCTCGAGCAACTGCTTTTCCTTCAGCCGCCCCAACGCGATCGTGTCGAGCTCGACCTTGATCCCGGTTTCGGCGGTGAAGTCGGGGAGGATCTTGGTCATCGCGTCGTAGTGCGGGTGCGCGCCCACGCTCATCACGACCGTCTGGCCCTTGTACTTGGCGTAGCGGTCCTGCGCCCAGGCGCCGCGGATCAATGGGAACTGCGCCGCGGCCAGGATGCCGGCGATCCCGCCGGCCTTGATCAGTTCACGTCGTTTCATTGCATTTCTCCTTCGTAACGAACACGTCAATGAATCAGGTTGAGCTGCGACTGCGCATCGAACACGTGCAGGTGACTCGGGTCGATCGAGAGTCCGATCTCGGTGCCGGCGAGTCCGCCATGGTCACCGTTCACCGAGGACGTCACCGGCTCACCGGAGCCTGCCAGCGTCCCGGTGAGTACCGTTTCGGTGCCGAGGTACTCCGCGACCTTGACGTGCATCCGCAGGATCGCGTTCGCGCCCTCGGCAAGCGCGAGTCCCTGCGGTCGCACGCCCAGCACGACCGCTGCGCCGTTTCGCCCCTCCACCGGGTGCGGGAGGCGCACGGCCGCGCGCGTGCCGCCAAGTTCCACCACATCGGCGGCGGTGAGCGTCCCCTTGAGCATGTTCATCCCCGGGGAGCCGATGAAGCCGGCCACGAACAGGTTGCGCGGCCGGTTGAAAACCTCGCCGGGCGTGCCGATCTGCTGGATCAGCCCCCGCTCCAGGATAACGATGCGGTTGGCCAGCGTCATCGCCTCGACCTGGTCGTGCGTCACGTAGACGGTCGTTTTCCCGAGGCGCTTGTGCAGCAGCACCAGTTCGACGCGCATCTGCGACCGCAGTTTGGCGTCGAGATTCGACAGCGGCTCGTCGAAGAGGAATACGGAGGGCTCGCGTATGATCGCGCGCCCCATGGCGACGCGCTGCCGCTGGCCGCCGGAGAGCGCCTTGGGCTTGCGCGCGAGCAGCGTCTCGATGCCGAGGATGTGCGCGGCCTCGGCGACGCGGCGGGCGATCTCGGCCTTGGGCGTGCGCGTGAGCGACAGTGCGAAGCCCATGTTTTCCGCGACCGACATGTGCGGGTAGAGCGCGTAGCTCTGGAACACCATCGCGATGTCGCGCTCGTCGGGTCGGACGTGGGTGACATCGCGGCCCTTGATCATGATGCGCCCCGCGGTCACGGTTTCGAGCCCGGCGATCATGCGCAGGATGGTCGATTTTCCGCAGCCCGAAGCGCCGACCAGCACGATGAACTCACCCGGGTTCGCGACCAGGTTGATGCCCTCGACGATCGTGTTGTCGCCGAAGCGCTTGGTGACACCGATGAGTTCCAACCCCGCGGTCATCCTGCCTCCCTCTCGTCTTGCCCGTTCACACGCGCCTTCGTCGTGGTCCCGGGGTGGCGCACCACGCCCCAGCCGATCGGCGGCCGCCGGTTACCGGGCAGCGCCGGATCGGTCCCCCAGATCGCCTGGTAGGTGTCGAGCGCACGTCCCGCCCGCTGCCAGCGCACGAAGGCCGCGACCAGCAAACCCCACCAGAGTAGCAGCAGTGCGAGCATCCAGCGCGGCGCATCGGCCGCGAACAGCCCGGAAAGTATCGCCGCCACTGCCGCCGCGACGACGACCCACCCGAGCGACTTGTGGAGACGCTCGAATACTACCCGTCGTAACGTCATGTCGAAATGGTCGCCGGAGCACGTTGTCGCGGTCGGGCCGCCCTTGGTCCCGCGGGCCAAACCATGCAGGACCTGCGCGCAGCCTATGGCCAGCACGAGCCAGCCGAGGCGGTGATGCAGGGATGCCACCGCGCCGGCGGCGACGCGACCCCACACCAGCGCCAGCGCAACGATGGCGACGAGGAAGCCCGTGATCTGCAGGCCGCGATGCGCGTTCCACCAGGTCTTGCGATCGAGTTGACGCGGCCAGTCCTGGCCCGGCGAGACTTTCCAGAACCGCGCCCAAAGCACGCCCACCGGGATCATCACGCCCCACGCCAGCACCATGAGCCTTGCGTGCCACGCGACGTCGGCCGAGATCGCGTGCGTGGCCGCGCCCGAGAGGGGTGTCTGCCACCAGTCAGGCATGGGGTCGCTGCGCGCCATGGACCGAATCATGCCGCAGGATGGCCTGCAGCCTGGGTTCGAAGATCGCGATGCCTTGGTGCGCCATACGCCTTCCCAAGCTGCCGTCGGTTGAGCCAACCCCGTCCGCGATGCGCCTGCAGCGCGGCAATCGCGGGCGCCTCTCTCCTTGTGCGGCAAGCCTAGCACATGTTCTTATTTTTGTATGCAAGCAGAGCTTTTTGTGTTCAAATTGGCGCCTGATGGTCTTGCCGCCGGGGCTTCCGGACGGCCGGGCTGCTCCATCGACCGATCCCATGCCGGCGCACGCACAAAAGTTCATCGCCGTACTCGGCGCTCTCGACACCAAGGGGCCGGAGCTCGCCTACGTCTGCGAGGCGCTTTCCCGGCATGGCTGGTCCGCGCGCGTGCTGCACATCGGCATCCGCCCGCCGGGGCGCCTGCCCCCGGGGCTGGCCGCCGCGGACATCCGGATACCCGACATCCCGGCGGCCGAACTCGCAACCCTTTCGAAGGTCGCCGCGATGACCCGCATCGCCGACGCCGCCGGACCCGAGGTCGCCGGCTGGGTCGAGCGCGGCGAGGTCGCCGGCATCATGGGCCTTGGGGGTGGCGTGGGCACCTGGGTCGGGGCCGAGGTGATGCGATCGCTGCCATTCGGATTGCCAAAGCTGATCGTCTCCACGCTTCCCTACGACGTGCGGCCGCTGCTGCACGGACGCGACATCGTCTTCTTCCCCTCGGTGGCGGACATCCTCGGGCTCAACCCGATGCTGCGCACCGTGCTCGCGAGCGCGGCCGCCGCGATGGACGGCATGGCGCGCGCCTGGACGCCCTTCAGCCGCGAGGCGGTGGCACGCACGATCGGCGCCACCGGAATCGGCATCACCACGCCCGCGCTTCTCGCGGCGCGCGACCTGATCGAGGACCGGGGCTTCGAGCTCGCGAGCTTTCACGCCAACGGCCTCGGTGGCGCCGCTTTCGAAGAGTGGGTCGAGTTGCGCATGTTCGGCGGCGTGCTCGACCTCACCACCGCCGAACTGACGAGCGAACTCTTCGACGGCATTGCAAAAGCAGGCCCCGCCCGGCTCACCACGGCGGGCCGCCTGGGCATGCCGCAGGTGGTCTGTCCCGGCGGACTCGACTTCGTGACGCGGGGCCCGATCGGAAGCCTCGACGCGGCCGACCGCGCCCGCCTGCATTACGCCCATAGCCCGACGTTCACGCACGTGCGCATCGACGCGGCAGGCATGCGCCGCGTCGCCGCACTCGTCGCCGGCCGCCTCAATGCCGCAACCGGGCCGACCGCCTTCGTCGTGCCCTTGCGCGGATTTTCGGCCGAGGGCCGCCCCGGGGGCGCGCTGGACGACCCGGCGGCCGACGCCGCGTTTGTTTCCGAATTGAAGTCTCGACTGTTGCCCGCGGTGCGCGTGGTCGAGATCGACGCGCACATCAACGACCCGGTGTTCGCTCGCGGCGCCTGCGCCCTGCTCTTCGAGCTGATCGCCGCGACGACCCCCGATCATCCCTAACGACAGGAGCAACACGCCATGAGCCTCACCATCCATGCGATCAACACCGGCTGGATCGGAAGTTTCCAGAATCGTCTCACCAATTGCCGGATGGACGGCGTGAAGGTGATGACGCCCTCGCTGTGCTGGCTCATCACCGGCGGCGAGAAGAACGTGCTGGTCGACACCGGCATGTGCGACACCGAACGCGCCAACAAATGGCACCACGCCGGCTCCAAGCAGGAGCCGGGCGAGGCGATCCACGAGCAGCTGCCGAAGTTCGGCCTCAAGGCCTCCGACATCGACGTCATCATCTTCACCCACCTGCACTGGGATCACGTCCAGAACCTGCCGCAGTTCCCGCAGGCCACGCTCTCTTGCCACGACAAGGAGTGGCAATTCGCGATGGCGCCGATCCCTTCGTACTGGCACTCCTACGAGCATCCGATCATCGGCGCGGTCCCGCCGTTCCAGGGTCGCGAGTTCCAGCTGCTGAAGGGCGAGGCCGAGCAGGAGATCCTGCCCGGCATCAGCGCCTTCCTCACTCCCGGCCACTCGCCGGGAAGCATGTCGGTCGCCGTCGAAACCGCCGACGGCCCCTACGTGATCGCCGGCGACGCGGTGATGACCTACGACAACCTGCGCGGCGACCCCGCCAAGCGGCAGAAATTCCTGCCCATCGGGCGCTATACCGACATCTTCCAGGTGTTCGACAGCCTCGACCGCATCCTGGGTCGTGCCGGCGGCGTGATGGAACACGTGCTGCCGGGACACGACGGCAGCATCGTGGGGCAGCAATGGCCGCGTTGACGCCGTATGCCGCCGACAGCCTCACCCAGGCCGCGACGCACGAGCTGCTTGAGGATCGCGCGTCGCGCCTTCGACGTCGGCCTGCAAACCGGCACCGGCGGCAACATCAGCATCCGCGTGGGCAACCGCAACGAGGTCGTGATCAAGCCTTCCGGCGTGGGTCTCGCCGAATGCAACGAAGACAACCTGCTGGTCGTCGACCTCGACGGCAACATCCTCAAGGGTCACACCAAGCCGTCGAAGGACATGGGCTTCCATCTCGCCATCTACCGGGTGCGCGACGACGTCGGCGGCATCGTCCACCTGCATTCGCCGTGGGCCACCGGCATGGGCGTCGTCGGGGCGCGAGATGCCGCTGCCGACGGTCCACGCGCGCGCCAAGCTGAAACGAATTCCGCTGATACCGACGGCGCCGGACGGCGGCGCGCAGCGGACCGAGGAGGTCGTCGCCGAATTCCGCGATCCCGAACTGCGCGCGGCGCTGATGGCCAACCACGGCGCCATCGGCGTGGGCCGCACGCTGCTCGCCGCCGAACACATCGCCGAACTGATCGAGGAGACGGCGCAGGTCGCGGCGATTGGCGCGCCTGCTGGCCGCCGGCGCCCGGCTACGCGCGCGCGCGGCGATCATGGCGCACTCGTCCTTCGTCGTCGGCATCGACATCGGGACCTCGGGTGCGCGCGCGCTGGTGCTCGACACCCGCGGCAGGGTCGTCGCGCAGGCGTTCGCTGCGCTGCCGGCACCGCGCGCGGTCGGCGCCGGCCGGGAACAGGACGCCTCGCTCTGGTGGCAATGCGGCGGCGGCCGCCGCGCGCGACGCCACCAGCTGCGTTGGCGGCCGGCGGCGGCGACCCGGCGCGCATCGCCGCGGTCTGCGTCGACGCCACTTCCGGCACCGTCGTTGCGGTCGACGCCCGCGTTGCGTCCGTTCGGACCCGGCCTGATGTACAACGACGGCCGCGCCACCGCCGAGGCGCAGCATCTCAACGAGCGGCCGCGCGGCGCGAGCAGGGTGCCACGACGTTCAACGCATCCTATGCGGCGGCGAAAATTCTTTGGCTGCGCACGCATGCGCCTGCCATCGGCATGGCTGCCGCACGCTTTCTGCATCAGGCGGATTTCGTCAATGCGCGCCTGCTCGACGCGGCCGCGTCCGGCGACATCGCCACCGACGAGGCGAACGCCCTCAAGACCGGCTACGACGTGATGCCTCCGCGGCTGGTCGCCGGCACTCGCGGCGGCCGGCATCGACCGCGACCAGTTGCCGCGCGTTGTTCCCACCGGATCGACATTGGGCGTGCTCGGCGGTGCCGGCGGGCCCGCGACGACCGGATTGCCGCAGCGGCTGCCGCGTCGTCGCCGGCATGACCGACGGCACCGCCGCCGCCGTTGCCTCGGGAGCATCGAGATTCGGGGAGGCCAACACGACGCTGGGCACGACGCTGGTCTGGAAGCTCATCACACAGCAGCCGCTCTGCGACCCCGAAGGCCGACTGTACTGCCATCGCCATCCTGGTGGCGGATTCCTTCCCGGCGGCGCCGGCAACGCGGGCGGCGAGGGCATCGCTCTTCAGGTGCTGCCCGACGATGCCGCATCCGGGCGCCGAACTCGACCGGCTGGCGCGCGGCCTCGACGACGCCCCGCCCAGCGGCCTGCTTGCCTACCCGCTGCCGCGCGCCGGCGAGCGCTATCCGTTTGTCGATCCAGGCTTCGCCGGCTTCGCCGACCCGCGTGCGCGGGATAGCGCCTCGCGCTACCGCGCGGCGCTCGAGGGACTGGCCTCCATCGAGCGCTGGGGTTTCGAGGTCGCGGCTGTCGCTGGGTGCTGCCGGCGACGGTCGGGTATGGACCACCGGCATGGGCGCCCGCTATCCCCGGTGGATGCAGCTGCGTGCCGATTTTCTCGGCCGACCGGTGTGCCGGGCCGCGCATCCGGAATCCGGTTTCGGGACCGCGCTCGTCGCCGCGATGAACGCGTGGTATGAGGGCGATTGGACGGCGGCTTCGCGCCTGATCACGCTCGAGTTTCGATGCGAGCCGCGCCCCGAATACCGCAGCCGCTGTGACGAGCAGTTTCGTGCTTTCCAGGCGGCGTGCCACGCGCGCCGCACCAATGAGGCAATTCATGGCTGACCACCCCGCGATCCGGGAATGCGACATCCGCGGCCCCTGCCCCGACTCCGTCAGCGCGCCCATGTTCGCGCTCGCCGGCCGCAATTTTGCCGGCCGCATCGCGTCGCAGGCGTTTGCCGGGACCGGCGCCAACACCGTGGTCGTCGGCGGCGATGGCCGTACTTCGACCGCCGAGCTGCGTAACGCGTTGATCGACGGCCTGGTCGCCGGCGGCGCCTGCGTGTTCGATGTGCCGGGACCGTTGCCAACGCCCGCGCTGTACTGGGCGCGCGAGACGCTCGCGGCGCAAGCCGTTGCCATCGTCACCGCGTCGCACAGCCCGCCGCATTGGAACGGCCTCAAGGTGATGAACGGGCGGCTGCCGCCGACGCCCGATGACATCCTGGAGCTCGCCGACGACCCGCCGGCAAGAGCGCGTGGCGGAGGCAGTCGGCATCCCGTCGATGGCGTGCTTGGCTGCTATCTCGCCGCGCGCATGATGCCGTGGTCGGCACGCGGTCTCGCCGGTATCGCCATCGCGGTGGATCCCGGCGGCGGCTGCCAATCCGGTGTCGCCTCGCGGGTGCTTTCCGAGCTCGGCGCCAGGGTGCACGCGATCCACGACCGGCTCGATCCCGAGTTCCGCGACCGCCATCCGGACTGCGCGGTGCCCAAACACCTGACCGCGCTCGCGGAGGCGACCCGCGCCGTCGGGGCCGCGATGGGCGTGGCCTTCGACGGCGATGGCGACCGCCTCGCCGTCATCGACGATCTTGGGCGCCCCGTCGCCCCGGAAAAGGTGGCGATGCTGCTGGTCGACGGGCCGCTGGCGTTTCGACCCGGCGACGTGTTCATTCTCGACGTCAAGGACTCGATGCATCTCGAGCGGGCGGTCGAGCGGCGAGGCGGCCGCGCGGTGCGCGTGAAGAGCGGACACGCCTACATGAAGCGCGCCGTCATCGAGCATGGCGCCGTCCTCGGCACCGAAGTGTCCGGACACCATTTCTTCGGCGCCCTCAACGGCAACGACGACCCGCTGTACGCCGCGCTGATGCTGGCGGCCTGGCTTGCCGAAGGCAGCGATCCGCTGTCCGCGCGCATCGACGCGCTGCCCGCGTTCCACCTGTCGCCGGACCTGCGGCTGCGGATCACCGACGACGAGATCGGGGCGCTGATCGCGTCGCTGCCCGAGCGTTTTCCCGAGGCCCGGATCGAGCGCATCGACGGCATACGGCTGATCTGGCCGGAAGGCTGGTTGCTCGCGCGCCGCTCCATCACCGACGCTGCCTGCACGCTGCGCCTGGAGGGCCGCGACGCGGCGGCGCTGGCGTCGATCCGGGCGCGCTTCGTCGGCGCCTATCCGGCGCTGCGCGCAGCGGTCGAGGATGCGGCGGCAACGTTTTCTTGAGCCGGCACCGCGCAGGCTGATTGTCTTGTGGGAGCCCCTTCAGGGGCGAACGTATCGGCGAGACCTTGATTCGCGGCTGAAGCCGCTCCTACGGGAGCTTCGAATCAGCAGTGGTCAACGCGCCGCGCTGCGACGAAACTTCTCGGCGTCCCAGTTGAGCAATTCGCCGACCTCCTCCACCGACAGAAAGCGCAGGCGGGCTCCTTCCGGCACGCGCAGCAGCACCTCGGCCTGACAGCGCAGCATTTCCACGGCGGCGGCCGGCACCCCGGGCGCGACGAGAACGCCCGCACCCGCGACCAGGACGCACGCGGGCAGCGCGCCGTGATGATCGCGATGCGCGGCAATGGCCGCCGCCGCCGTTGCAGGCGCATCGATCACGCAGGCCTCGCCGCCGAGAAATACGACGTGGTCGGGATAGAGTACGCCGCCGCGAACCTGGGCGAGGCAGGCGGCGTCGGTGGCGAGGGCATCGATCACCGCGTCGGCAGGATGGCGGTAGCCGATCGCCGACGCGACGGCGGCCAGTCGTGCCGGATCCGCCGGCGGCGCCGCGCGCGCCGGCAGCGCGAGCCGTCGCTCGACCTCACGCACCAGGGCCTCGGCAGCATCGCAGTCGTCCGCACCGACAACGATGCCGTGATTGCCCAGCGCGAGCACCGAGATCGCCGCGCCGGCCGCCGCGCGCACCACGCGCGTCAGCGGCAGGCCGGGCCGGCGATAGCCGACCCACGCCCAAGGCAGTCCTTCGAGCCGCTGCGCGACCTGCGCCTGCCCGTCTACACGCACCTCGGAGGCGAGCGCGTTGACCGAATGCAGATGCAGCACGACGCGCTGCGGCAGGAGCGCGTGCAGCGTGGTCTCGATCGAGGGCCGCAACGGCGTGTCACCCAGCACCCGCCCGGCGGTAGGATCGGCTTCGTCGCGCTCGATGCCGGCGCGAACGCCGGCGAGATCGACGGGAACGAAGATGTTCTCGCGGGTCGCGGCGCGCAGGAACTTTCCCGAGGCCTTGATCCAGAGCACTCCGTCGCGCTTGACCGAGGTGTTCCCGCCGGCCGCCTGCACCAGCAGCGAGTCGGCACCCAGGCGCGCCGAAAGCGCGACGAAGCTTTCGTACGCGGAGTCGCGGGGTATGGCGATCATGTCCCCTTCCCTTTCGGAATCGGCAGCAGCCACCTGCGCCCGGGAAAAGCGCTCCCGGCCATCGCTGCCGACGACCGAGTGGCAGCCACGTATGGCAAATGGCATTCTTGCATATAAAATGCATGAATTGTATGGACGGAAGCTTCCCGTGACCACCATTTCCGCTGCGGTCGAACAACAGATCGTCGAAGACATCCTCGGCGGGCGCATCAGCCCCGGCGCCAAGCTCGACGAGCAGATGCTCGCCACCCGTTTCAACGTATCGCGCACGCCGGTGCGCGAGGCGCTGCGGCAGTTGCTCGCCACCGGGCTCGTCGAGAGCATTCCCCGCCGTGGCGCGGTGGTGGCGAGCTTCGGCCCCGAGCGGCTGTCGCAACTCTACGAGGCCATCGGCGAGCTGGAAACGCTCTGCGCGCGCCTCGCGGCACAGCGGATGACGGCGATCGAGCGCAAGGAGCTCGAGCTCGCACTCAAGCCGCTGCAACAGGCAGCTTCGAGCGGAGATCGCGACGCCTATCTCGAGCGCAGCGACGCGCTGCACGACGTCATTCATCGTGGCTGCCACAACCCCTTCCTCGTCGATCTCGTGCGCGGCTACAGGACGCGATCGATGCCGTTTCGCAATCTCCAGCCCTACTCGCGCGAGCGGGTGAAGAGTTCCACCGAGGAGCGGCAACGAATCGTTGCCGCGATCCAGGCCCAGGACGCCGAAGGCGCGGCGCGCGCGATGCGCGAGCACGTGGCGACCTCGCTGCTGCGCGCGCTCGACACCTTTGTAGCCAGGGAGGATCGCAAAGCGACGGCGCGGCCGGCAAAGCTGACCGCTGAGCGCAGGCAATGAGTGCCCGTCGTTCGCCCGCGCTGGCGGCCATGCCGATGCTCCCGCAACTGCACTGCTAGAATCGGAGCCTGGCAATCTGGGAGTCGACGATGTCGCAGAACGATCAAAAGGCCGCGGTTGCGCGCGAAGCGATCAGGTACGTCGAGGACGACGCCTGGATTGGCGTCGGCACCGGCTCGACGGTGAATTTCTTCATCGACGAGCTGGCGAAGATCAAGGGCCGGATCAAAGGCGCTGTCGCGAGCTCGGGCGAGACCGCCCTGCGGCTGAAAGGCCGCGGCATCGAGGTCGAGGAACTCAACAATCTGGCCGAGCGCGATCTCCCGGTCTACATCGACGGCGCCGACGAGGTGACCGAGCACGGCGCGATGATCAAGGGCGGCGGCGGCGCGTTGACGCGCGAGAAGATCGTCGCTGCCGTGGCGCGAAAATTCGTCTGCATCGCCGATCGTTCGAAGCTCGTACCCGTGCTCGGCAAATTCCCGCTGCCGGTCGAGGTGATCCCGATGGCGCGCAGTTACGTGGCGCGCCAGCTGGTGCTGCTCGGCGGGCAACCCGGGTGGCGCATGGGTTTCACCACCGACAACGGCAACGCCATTCTCGACGTGTCGGGGCTCACGATCCTGAATCCCGTCGAGCTGGAAGCGAAGATTCGCGCCATCACCGGCGTCGTCACCGTGGGCCTGTTTGCGCAGCGCGGCGCCGACGTGATCCTGCTCGGCGGCGACGCGGGCGTGCAGACGTTGAAGCCCGGACGGTAGACCGCGAATGACCTCCCCCGGTCCCATCGGCGCCGACCACATCGACGATGTCGCAGCCTATATGCGCGGCGTCGGCGAGCGCGCGCGTGCCGCGGCGCGGGCGCTGGCGCGCGCGGACACCGCGACCAGGAACGTCGCTCTCGAGGCGATGGCGGCCGCGATCCGGCGCGATGAATCGATTCTCCTCGCCGCCAATGCCGATGACGTCGCCGCGGCCCGGGCCGGCGGACACGACGCCGCGTTTGTCGATCGCCTGACGCTGACGCGGAAGTCGGTGGCGGCGATGGCCGAAGGGCTCGAGCAGGTCGCGGCACTTCCCGACCCGGTCGGCGAGATCAGCGATCTCAAGTTTCGCCCGTCGGGCATTCAGGTGGGACTGATGCGCGTGCCGCTGGGTGTCGTCGGCATCATCTACGAAGCCCGGCCCAACGTGACCGCCGATGCGGCCGCGCTCTGCCTCAAGTCCGGCAACGCCACCATCCTGCGCGGCGGGTCGGAGGCGATCCGCAGCAACCGGGCGATCGCCGCCTGCGTGCATGAAGGCCTGCGCACCGCGGGCCTGCCCGAGGCTGCCGTGCAGGTAATCGCGACCACCGACCGCACAGCCGTCGGCCACCTGATCGCCGACGAGAAGAACGTCGACGTCATCGTCCCGCGCGGAGGCAAGAGCCTGATCGAGCGCATCACCCGCGAAGCGAAAGTGCCGGTGATCAAGCACCTGGATGGCGTGTGCCACGTGTACGTCGACGCCGCGGCCAACCTGGAGCAGGCGATACGCATCGCCGACAACGCCAAGACGCAGCGCTACTCGCCGTGCAACACGATGGAAACGCTGCTCCTGCACCAGGACATCGCCGCCCGCGTGCTGCCCCCGCTGGCGGCGATCTACGCCGACAAGGGCGTCGAGCTGCGCGGCTGCGAGCGCGCCCGCAGCCTCGTGCCGGCGATGAAAGCCGCCATCGAGGCCGACTGGTTCGAGGAGTACCTGGCGCCGATCCTTGCCGTGCGCATCGTCGATTCCCTCGACGCGGCGATCGACCACATCGCGACCTACGGCTCGGCGCACACCGACAGCATCGTCACCGAGGACTATTCGGCGGCGATGCGCTTCCTGCGCGAAGTCGATTCGAGTTCCGTGATGGTCAATGCGTCGACGCGACTGGCCGACGGCTTCGAATACGGGCTGGGCGCGGAGATCGGCATCTCGACCAACAAGCTGCATGCCCGCGGACCGGTGGGCCTCGAAGGGCTCACCAGCCGCAAGTGGGTGGTGTTCGGGTCGGGTCAGGTCCGGACCTGAGCGATCTCCTTGCGTCGCCCGACCCCGATCGAGGTCGGGGAGCCGGCTCGAATCCGCGGCGCGTCGATTGCCCGGCATCCGGTGCGGCACCGGTTGCGCCGGCGAGACATCCTTCCCGATCCGTCAACCCGCGTAGAATGCGGCCGATGAACGCTCCGCTGGGGATTTTTGGCGGCACTTTCGATCCCATTCACTGCGGGCATCTGGAGCTTGCACGCGAGGTGCGCGCCGCGCTGCACCTCGCGGCGGTGCGCCTGGTCCCCGCGGGCGACCCGCCGCATCGCGCCGCACCGGTGGCCACGGCCACCCAACGCCTGGCGATGGTCGAACTCGCCATCGAAGGCGTCGCCGGTCTCGAAGCCGACGGTCGCGAAGTCGACCGCCCGGGCCGCAGCTACACGGTGACCACCCTCGAATCGCTGCGCGACGAAGCGCCTGCCCGCCCGCTCGCCCTTATCGTCGGCGCCGACGCATTCGCGGACTTTCCCGAATGGCACCGGTGGCACGAGTTGTTCCTGCTCGCGCACATCGTTGTCGTCATGCGCCCTGGCAGCACGCTGGACGACGCGCTGTCCCCGGCGTTGGCCGCCGAGTGGCAGCGCCGGCACACGACGGACGCGACCGCGCTCCATGCGCGCCCCGCCGGGGCCATCTTCGTCCAGGCGATCACCCCGCACGACATTTCCGCCAACTCGATCCGCGCGCAGCTCGCGCGTGGATCGCCCGGCGTGGCTGCGGTCCGAGGTTTGCTCCCCTCCGCTGTGTTAGCCTATATCGATCGTAACCAGCTCTATCGCCCACGCCCTGATGCGACTTAATAAACGCCAGAAGACCGCAGTCTCCGCACTCGAGGACATCAAGGCGCGTGACATCACCGTCCTCGACGTCCGCAAGCTCACGAGCCTCTACGACACGCTGGTTGTCGCTTCCGCCGAATCCAACCGGCAGGTCAAGGCGCTGGCCAACCACGTTCGCGACAAGCTCAAGGAAGCGGGGGCGATCATCATCGGCGTGGAGGGCGAGGAAACCGGCGAATGGGTGCTGGTCGATGCCGACGATATCGTCGTCCACATCATGCAACCCGCCGTGCGGGCGTACTACAACCTCGAGGAACTCTGGACCCCGCCCAAACCCGTCCGGCGCGCCAAACCCAAGGTTGACGCAGAGAAATAGCGGCACCGGGTCCGCCCGGTTCGCTACGATGCCATCGATCCGGCACCAATTGCCAGTTTGAAAATCCGTGTCGTCGCGTTGGGCCATCGAATGCCGGCGTGGATCGCCGCCGGCTGGGATGACTACGCGCGGCGGCTCCCGCGGGAGATTCAACTCGAACTCGTCGAACTCAAGCCCGAACCGCGCGACCGCGGCAAGCCGGTCGCCGAGATCCTTGCCACCGAAGCGTCGCGGATCGTCGCCGCGTGCCGTGGCGCCACCGTGGTGGCACTGGACGAATTCGGAACCCCGTGGAACACCCGCGATCTCGCCGGGCAGCTGCGGCGCTGGCGCGACGAGGCACGCGACATCGCCTTCGTGATCGGCAGCGCCGACGGGCTCGACCCGGCGCTCAAACGCCAGGCGGCGGCGCGGTTCTCGCTTTCCGCGCTAACATTGCCGCATGGCCTGGTACGCGTGCTGCTGGCCGAGCAGATCTATCGTGCCACCAGCCTGCTGGCGGGGCACCCCTACCACCGCGACTGAACGCTGCCGACTGCCATGACGCCTCCCGTCCAGCATCTATCTCGCTTCGAAGAGCCCCCGGCGCAGCGACCTCCTGCGCCAGTTGGGCGTCGAATTCACCGAGCTCCGGCTGCGCGAAGCGGACGGGCGCGAACGCGACGTCGTCGAGGGTCCGCGTCCCCACGAGGCGGCGCGCGATTACGTGATCCGGATCGCCCGCACCAAGGCGCTGGTGGCCTGGCACCGGATGGGGCAGCGGCAGCTCCCGCCCCTGCCGGTGCTGGCCGCGGACACCGAGGTGATCCTCGACGGCGCCATCTTCGGCAAGCCGGTCGACCGCACCGACGCCACGCGGATGCTGGAAGCGCTTTCCGGACGCACGCATGAAGTGATCACGGCGCTGTACCTCAAATGGGACCACGTGATCGAAGGCGCGGTGTCGACATCGCGCGTCACTTTCCGGACCCTGTCTGCCACCGACATCGAACGCTACTGCGCGACCGACGAGCCGCTGGACAAGGCCGGCGCCTACGCGATCCAGGGGCGCGCGGCCGGATTCATTTCCCACCTCGACGGCAGCTACTCCGGCGTTGTCGGCCTGCCGCTCTTCGAGACCGCCCAGATTCTGACGCGAGTCGGCCATGCCGTGCTATAACGAATGCCAACGGCATGCGATGCGGGCCCCGTGGCCACCGTCGCCATGCCCTTCGCTTGCGCTTCACGCCGGCCGCGGCATCGCCGGCCGCACCCAGAATTCAACTCCTGAACTCTTCGCGCACCGATGTCTCATGAAATCCTTATCAACGTAACCCCCCAGGAAACCCGCGTCGCGATGCTCGAACAAGGCGTCGTGCAGGAGCTCCACCTGGAGCGCCAGAGCGCGCGCGGGCTGGTCGGCAACATCTATCTCGGTCGCGTCGCACGCGTCCTGCCGGGCATGCAGAGCGCGTTCGTGGAGATCGGGCTCGAACGCGCGGCCTTCCTGCACATCGCCGACATCTGGGAACATCGCCAGGGCGGCCACGGCGGAACCGACACGCGGCCCATCGAGCGGATCCTGCACGAGGGCCAGCCGCTGCTGGTCCAGGTGATCAAGGATCCGATCGGCACCAAGGGAGCGCGACTGTCCACGCAGGTGAGCCTCGCCGGACGCCTGCTCGTCTACCTGCCGCAGGATTCGCACATCGGCATCTCGCAGCGGATCGAGGACGAGGCCGAGCGCGAAAGCCTGCGCGACAGGCTGCAGCAACTGCTGCCCGAAGGCCTCACCGGGGGCTTCATCATCCGCACCATGGCCGAGGCGGCCACCGAGCGCGAGATGGCCAACGACATCGAGTACCTGACCAAGCTCTGGGGCGACCTCAACACGTCGACGCGGGAGGTGCCGGCACCGGCGCTGCTCTATCAGGATCTTTCGCTCGCGCAGCGCGTGCTGCGCGACATGGCCACCGAGGAAACGTCGCGCGTGGTCGTCGATTCGCGCGACACCTACGTCCGGATGCAGGAATTCGCCCGCGACTACACGCCGGCGCTGGTCGAGCGGGTCCAGCATCACAACGGGGAGCGGCCGCTGTTCGATCTGCACAGCGTCGAGGACGAGATCGAGAAGGCACTGTCGCGGCGCGTGGACCTGAAGTCCGGCGGCTACCTGATCGTCGACCAGACCGAGGCGATGACGACCATCGACGTCAACACCGGCGGTTTCGTCGGCGGACGCAACTTCGACGACACCATCTTCAAGACCAACCTCGAAGCGGCGCAAGTGATCGCGCGGCAACTTCGGCTGCGCAACCTCGGCGGCATCATCGTCATCGATTTCATCGACATGGAGCTGCCCGATCACCGGGCTGCGGTGCTGGCCGAGCTCAACCGGGCGCTGGAGCGCGACCGCACGCGCCTCACCGTCAACGGCTTCACGCAGCTGGGCCTGGTCGAGATGACGAGGAAGCGCACCCGGGAGTCGCTGGCGCACATCCTGTGCGAGACCTGCCCCACCTGCCACGGCCGCGGCGAGATCAAGACCGCGCAGACCGCCTGCTACGAGATCCTGCGCGAGATCCTGCGCGAGTCGAAGCAATTCAACGCGCGCGAGTTCCGCATCCTCGCCTCGCAATCGGTGATCGATCTCTTCCTCGACGAGGAATCGCAGTCGCTGGCGCAGCTGGGCGACTTCATCGGCAAGCCGATTTCGCTGCAGGTCGAGTCGATCTACACGCAGGAGCAGTACGACATCATTCTGATCTGACGCCCTCCGAAATGCCCGGGATGCCCCGCCCCGCTCAAGTGCGCGCGCCTTCCGGCACCGCCTGCAAGCCGTAGAGCACCGCAGCTTCCTCGCGCAACAGTTTCAGCATGGTCCCGGCACTCGGCGACAGCGGCGTGTCCTGGCGCGTGATGATGCCGAACGCGTCCATCTCGCAATCGACGACCACCGGTAGCACTGCCAGCATCGCGTGCTGCTCATAGTGACGCGCGATCTCGGCGGGGATCAGGGCGATCATTTCCGATTGCTGGAGCAGGCTCGTGATCATTGGGAGCGCCACCGTCTCGACGGTATTCCTGGGAGGCTCCAGGCCCGCTTGGCGGCACATCATGTCGAAGCGGTGGCGCAGCACGCTGCCCGACAGCGGGAGTATCCAGGCCAGCGGCATCAGGTCGCGCAGGGCCGGGGCAGGCGCACGCTGCCGCAGGGGATGATCCACGCGCACCACCAGCGACACCGCTTCGCGGGTCAGTGGCTGGTAGTCGAGGCGGCTCTTGTCGTGCCTTTCGAACAGCCGTGCGACCAGTATGTCGAGGGCTCCCTGATGCAGACGCTGGTGAAGCACGTCGCTGGTTTCGATGACGACGTGAATCTGGACGTCCGGGAAGCTCTGCTTCATCCGGATGATCGTCCGCGGGACCAGCGTGGTGCTGGGACCCAGGATGACGCCGAGGTTGACCTGTCCGGTCAACCCTGACTTGAGCGCCAGGATTTCCTCTTGCGCCTGGCTGAGACTCGAAAGCACCATGCGCGCGTGGCGGGTCATGATCTCACCGTACCAGGTGGGCCGGATGCCCCGCGGCAACCGCTCGAAGAGCGCCACGCCGAGCATGTCCTCCAACTCCTTGAGCAGCTTGGAAGCGCCAGGCTGCGTCATGCCCAGCGCTTCCGCCGCGCGATGGATGTTGCGCTCCTCGTCGAGGCCGACCATCAGCACGAGTTGCCGGGTCTTCAGGCGCGACCGGATGAACCAGTTCGAGTAAGCGGTGGCCAAGAGAACCTCAAGATCGGCGACAATGGATACGATTAATGATATCCATCATGCGAAAAATAGTATTAGAAAGTTATTGCTCGTCACCTTAGCATGGCTGCCGGCCGTAAAATGGCCCTTTTGCCCGCATTGGCGTAGGCATCGGGTTGCCATAGAGTCGTCGGTCGGACAAAATTTTCGGCTCTGGTGCGGCGCTCTGCCGGCACTGCACCGGCGGCGACCGCCCGAGAGGGCGCGGCACCGAAAGGGCTATCGTGAGGAGAGGCAACGGTTCGGGCAGTGAACCCAACGCCAAGGAGATGAAATGAACAAGCACGGAT
>CAVPXB010000003.1:0-34816 GCA_963709525.1 uncultured beta proteobacterium | reverse complement strand
GCACTGCCGGTAGGCGCGCTGGAAATCGTCGGCGATCAGGCGGCGCACCTGCTGTGCCTTGAGGTAATAGGCGTCGTAATAGCCGTGCGACAGCACGTAGGTGCCGATCAGGATGCGGCGCTTGACCTCGGCGCCGAAACCCTCGGCCCGCGACTTCCTGTACATGTCGAGGAGGTCGTCGTATTTTTCCGCGCGGTGGCCGTAGCGCACGCCATCGAAGCGCGACAGGTTCGACGACGCCTCGGCGGGCGCGATCACGTAGTAGACGGGCACCGACAGCCCGGCATTGGGCAGCGTCACCTCGACGGTCGAGGCGCCCAGCGCGCGCAACTCGGTCAGTGCGACATCGACGGCGGCGCCCACCTCGCGGTCCACGCCGGCGCCGAAATACTCCTTCGGCAAACCGAGGGTGAGGCCCGCCAGCGGGCGCGCGAGATCGCGCGTGTAATCCTCGACCGGGCGTTCGAGCGAGGTCGAGTCGCGCGCATCGTGACCGGCCATGACGTTGAGCAGCAGCGCGCAGTCCTCGGCGCTGCGCGCGAGCGGGCCGGCCTGATCGAGGCTGGAGGCGAAGGCGACGAGGCCGTAGCGCGAGCAGATGCCGTAGGTCGGCTTCAGGCCGCAGATGCCGGTGAATGCCGCCGGCTGCCGGATCGATCCGCCGGTGTCGGTGCCGGTGCTGCCGGGGACGAGACGCGCGGCGACCGCCGCGGCCGAGCCCCCCGAGCTGCCGCCCGGAACGCAGTCGGTGTTCCACGGATTCTTCGTCGCACCGAAATGCGAAGTTTCGGTCGACGAGCCCATCGCGAACTCGTCCATGTTGGTCTTGCCGACGAGCACGGTGCCCGCGCGCTTCAGGCGCGTCACCACGTGCGCGTCGTAGGGCGCGGTGAAATTGGCGAGCATCCGCGAACCGCAGGTGGTTTTCAATCCCGCGGTCATCAGCACGTCCTTGTGCCCAATCGGCAGGCCGGTGAGCGGGCCGGCACGGCCGGCGGCAAGGGCCGCATCGGCGGCGTTCGCCGCGGCGAGCGCGCCTTCGGCATCGATGCTGACGAACGCGTTGAGCGCGGGATCGAGCGCGCCGATCCGCGTCAGCAATCCTTGCGTAAGTTCGACGCTGGAAAGCCGTTTCGCGTGCAGCGCGGTGGAGAGTTCGGCGAGGGTTCCGGTCAGCACGGCATGGTCTGCAGGGATAAGGAAGGGGCGACGGGTCGGCGCGCAATGGGGCACCGACGGCAGGAAGGTTTTCGCGCGCGTTGTCGGCGGCGCGAGCCGCTATTCGATGACTTTGGGCACAAGATAGAGCCCGTCCTCGACCGCGGGGGCCACGCTCTGGTAGCGCGCGCGGCAGTCGCTCTCGGTCACCGCATCGGCGCGCAACGGCAACGACAGCTCCTGCGCGTGCGCCATTGGCACGACACCCCGGGTGTCAACGGCGTTCAATTGGTCGATCAGTCCGATAATTGCATCGAGCTTGCCCCGGACCTCAAAGGCATCGCTGGCGTCGATGTCGATGCGCGCGAGGTGTGCGATGCGCTGGACGTCGGAGAGGGAGATGGCCATGGTCGTTGCGGATTGAGCGGTTGGCGGCGGCCGGAACCAGGCGCGCTGCGCGTGGTCTGTTACTCCGTCGGCCTGCAGCCGCTTGCCGACGGACCGGGCGTAGCGTCGCGCCGGGAGCGGAATTTCCGCGTCGAATCAGTGCGAAAGCCTAACGGAGTAGGGTATCATATTGTCATATTTTCGGTCAGCCCTCGTGGCTGCCGCTGGAGCCTTGTCCACCCCCCGGGCGACCACCTTCGACCTGGTCGCTCCGTTACGCCGCAGGTAACCGTCTTCATGTTCCAGTTCCTCAAGGGCTATTTTTCGAGCGATCTCGCGATCGACCTCGGCACCGCCAACACGCTCATCTATGTGCGCGGCAAAGGCATCGTGCTGGACGAACCCTCGGTCGTCGCCATCCGTCAGGAAGGCGGACCCAACGGCAAGCGCGTGATCCAGGAGGTCGGTGCCGCCGCGAAGCAGATGCTGGGACGCACGCCCGGCAACATCACCGCGATCCGACCGATGAAGGACGGCGTCATCGCCGACTTCACCGTCACCGAGCAGATGCTTAAGCAGTTCATCAAGAAAGTCCTCGACTCGCGGCTCTTCTCGCCGAGCCCCCGCATCATCATCTGCGTTCCCTGCGGCTCGACGCAGGTCGAACGGCGCGCGATTCGCGAGTCGGCGCTGGGTGCGGGTGCGTCCAAGGTGTACCTGATCGAGGAGCCGATGGCCGCGGCAATCGGCGCCGACCTGCCGATCTCGGAGGCCACGGGCTCGATGGTCGTCGACATCGGCGGCGGCACGACCGAGGTCGGCGTCATCTCGCTCGGCGGCATGGTCTACGCGGGGTCGGTGCGCGTCGGCGGCGACAAGTTCGACGAAGCGATCGTCAATTACATCCGCCGCAATTACGGCATGCTCATCGGCGAGACGACGGCCGAAGTCATCAAGAAGACCATCGGCTCCGCGTTCCCGGGATCCGAAGTGAAGGAAATGGAAGTCAAGGGCCGCAACCTCGCCGAGGGCATTCCGCGCAGCTTCACTGTTTCGTCCAACGAAATCCTCGAGGCGCTGACCGATCCGCTCAACAGCATCGTGTCCGCCGTCAAGAGCGCCCTCGAGCGCACGCCGCCCGAACTCGGCGCCGACATCGCCGAGCGCGGCATGGTGTTGACCGGCGGCGGCGCGCTGCTGCGCGACGTCGACCGCCTGCTGATGGAAGAGACCGGCCTGCCGGTGATCGTCGCCGACGAACCGCTCACCTGCGTGGTGCGCGGGTGCGGCCGCGCGCTCGAGAACATGGACAAGCTGGCGACGATCTTCACCTCGGATTGAGGTCGATTTCGTCGGCGGGGGCGAGCAGCACAATCCGCCGGTCATCCTGCCTGTTTCCATGCGCCACATCTCGGCCGACCCCCCCGCGTTCTTTCATCGCGGACCTTCGCCCTTGGCGCGGCTTGCGTTCTTCGGCCTGGTCTCTCTCGCGCTGCTGTTCACCGACACGCGGTACCGCTATCTCGAAAATATGCGGCAGGTGGCGGCGATCGCGATCTATCCGCTGGAGCGCGCGGCTCGGATGCCCGGTGAGTTGCTCGCGCAGGTGGGCGCCCGTTTCTCGTCGCAGCGCGCGCTGTCCGAAGACAACGCGGCACTGCGGCAACGGCTGATCGAGCAAAGCGCCGCGGCGCAGGGTTATGCCAGTGCCCGGCAGGAGAACGATCGGCTGCGCGCCCTGCTCGATCTCAAGTCGCGCTACGGCGCGGGCGCGGCGGCCGTGGAAGTGCTCTATGCGGGGCGCGATCCCTTCACGCAGAAGCTCTTCGTCGACAAGGGCGGCGAGGGCTTGTTGAAGCCGGGGGCCGCCGTCATCGACGCGCAGGGTGTCGTGGGGCAGGTGACGCGCGTCTTTCCGCACATGGCCGAGATCACGCTGATCACCGACAAGGACCATGCGGTGCCGGTCAAGGTCGAGCGCAGCGGGGTGCGCTCGGTGCTGTTCGGATCGGGAGCGGGGAACCTTCCGCAACTGAGGTTCACGGCCCCGAACGCCGATATCGAAGTCGGCGATACACTCGTCACCTCGGGCATCGACGGCACGTTCCCGCAGGGGCTGGCCGTCGCGCGCGTGGTGACGCTGGAGCGCGATACCGGGCAGGTGTTCGCACGCATCACCGCGCGCCCGCTGGGAGGCGTCGACCGGAGCCGCCAGCTGCTGGTGTTGGGCGATGCGGCATCGTTGCCGCCGCGTCCGGAAGAGCCGGCCGAAGCCGACACGGCGCGCAAGTTGCCGCGCGGCAAGGGACGGCGCGGATGATGGCCCTGCCCCGCGTGCCGCCGTTGTCCGTGGCCCGTCCCGAGGAGATCCTGCTCCCGGCGCGGCCCTGGTTCATCGTGCTGACGCTGGCGATGGGTCTGATGGGCAATCTCCTGCCGTTGTCGGGCGTGTCGCTCGCGCTGCGGCCCGACTGCCTCGCCCTGGTGCTGCTCTACTGGTGCATCAAGGAGCCGCGCTACGTGAGCGTCGGCGTAGCCTGGATGATGGGCCTCCTGATGGACGTCGGCGACGCGACGGTGTTCGGCCAGCACGCGCTCGCCTACGCGGTGCTCGCGTACGCGGCGGAGTATTTCCGCCGCCGCGTGCTGCGTTTTCCGTTGTGGCAGCAGGCGGTCCAGGTGGCCGTGCTGCTCGCGCTTTGCGCGGCGCTGGTGCTGCTGGTTCGCGTTGTCGGCGGGGCCCCGCTGCCCGGCTGGACCTACGCGCTGTCGCCGCTGACCGGAGCGCTGCTGTGGCCGATGGCGTCGGTGGTGCTGCAATGGCCGCAACGGCCGGCGCGCTCGGCGTCGGATCTCTGACCGGTCCGGCTAGATCCGCGACACCCTCCATGGCTCGGCGCCTTCTTTTCACGTCCCACAAGCGCAGGTATGCCGGCGCCGGCGGCTTCGGCGCCGAACTGAAGAACCCCGAGCGCGAGCAGTTCCTGTTCCATCGCCGCCTCACGGTGGCGGGCGTGCTGGCGCTGCTGGCCTTCGGCGCGCTGTTCGGGCGCTTCGTCTATCTGCAGGTCGTGCAGCACCGGCACTACCAGACGCTGGCCGAAACCAACCGCATCGCCATCGTCCCCATCGTTCCCAATCGCGGCGTCATCACCGATCGCAACGGGCAGGTCCTCGCCCAGAGCTATTCGGCGTACACGCTGGAACTGCAGCCTGCGCGCATCCGCGACCTGGACGAAACCATCGATGCGCTGGCGGCGATCGTCGACGTGCAGCCCCGCGACCGCAAGCGCTTTCGCAAGCTGCTCGAGGAGTCGCGCAACTTCGAGAGCCTGCCATTGCGCACGCGCCTGAACGACGAGGAGGTCGCGCGATTCGCGGTTAACCGCTATCGGTTTCCGGGCGTCGAGATCAAGGCGCGCCTCTTCCGCCAATACCCGTACGGCGAGGTCGCCTCGCACGTCGTCGGCTATATCGGGCGCATCAACGATCGCGACCTCACGCGCATCGACGAATGGGACGAGAAAGCGAACTACAAGGGCTCCGACTACATCGGCAAGGTCGGGGTGGAGTTGTCGTACGAGCGCGAGCTGCACGGAACGACGGGGGTCGAGGAGGTCGAGGTCGACGCTGCAGGGCGGGCGGTGAGGACGCTGTCGCGCACGCCGCCGGTGCCCGGCAACGATCTCAGGCTGTCGCTCGACATCCGCTTGCAGGAGGTGGCCGAAGCCGCATTCGGCACGCGCCGCGGCGCGCTGGTCGCGATCGAGCCCGCGACGGGCGACGTGCTGGCCTTCGTCTCCCGACCGGGCTTCGACCCGAACCTCTTCGTCGACGGCATCGACGCGGCCAATTGGGAGCTGCTCAACGAGTCGCCCGACAAGCCGCTCCTCAATCGCCCGCTGCGCGGCGCCTATCCACCGGGCTCGACGATCAAGCCCTTCCTCGCGCTGGGCGCGCTGACTTCCGGCAAGCGCACGGCAGCGCAGACGATCTTCGATCCTGGATTTTTCCAGATTCCCGGCTCGTCGCACCGTTTCCGCGACGACAAGAAAGGCGGGCACGGCACCGTCGACATGTACAAGTCGATCGTGGCCTCCTGCGACACCTATTACTACATGCTGGCCAACGACACCGACATCGACGATACCCACCGCTTCATGACGCAGCTCAGTTTCGGCCGCAAGACCGGCATCGACATCGAAGGCGAGTTGACCGGGGTGCTGCCTTCGCGTGACTGGAAGCGCCAGCGCTTCGCCGGCAAGAACTATCGCGAAGAGCATCGCAAGTGGTACCTGGGCGACAGCATCTCCGCCGGCATCGGCCAGGGCTACAACGCGTTCACGCCGATCCAGCTCGCGAGCGCGATCGCCACCGTCGCCAACGACGGCGTCGCCTACCGCCCGCACATCGTCAAGTTCATCCGCAACATCCGCACCGGCGAGGTTCGTCAGCTCGAGCGCGAGCCGACGCACACGATACCGCTCAAGGCCGAGCATCTGGCGACCATCAAGGCGGCGCTGGTCGGCGTGGCGCGCGAGGGAACCAGCGCGGCGGCGTTCAGGAACACGGGCTACCAGAGCGGCGGCAAGACGGGCACGGCACAGGTGTTCTCGCTCAAGGGCGCCGAGTACAAGGCGCACCAGCTGGACGAGCGGCTGCGCGACCACGCGTGGTACATCGCCTACGCGCCGGCCGACAAGCCTACGATCGCGCTCGCCGTGCTGGTCGAGAATGGCGGCTTCGGGGCGCAGGCCGCGGCGCCGATCGCGCGCCAGGTGCTGGATTACTACCTTACCGGGGAGAAGAAGGCGGGCCCTGCGCCCACGACGGCGGTGCCGGTGCCGGACCCCGAGGATGAGAGCGACTGATGGCGGGCGTGCTTGCGCGGCTGTGGGAAGCGCTTACGCGCCGCATCGACAGCTTTCTTTTCAGCGTGGCGATGGCGATCGTCGGCGTCGGGCTGATCACGCTGTACTCGGCGACCGATCAGAGCGTGGCGCGCATCGACAGCCAGCTGGTGAGCCTCGGGCTGGCGCTGGTGCTGATGTGGCTGGTCGCCAACATCCCGCCGCAGACGCTGGCCCGGGCCGCGCTGCCGCTGTACGTGGTCGGCGTGCTGTTGCTGATCGCGGTCGCGCTGTTCGGCATCACCGTCAACGGTTCGAAGCGCTGGCTGAACCTCGGCGTGGCGCGGGTTCAACCGTCGGAGTTGATGAAGATCGCCGTGCCGCTGATGCTGGCCTGGTATTTCCAGAAATTCGAAGGGCGGCTGGGATGGAAGGACTTCGTCCTCGCCTCGGTGCTGATCGTCATTCCCGTTTTTCTGATCAAGCGCCAGCCTGATCTCGGCACTTCGTTGCTGATCGGCGCATCGGGCTTCTATGTGCTCTACCTGGCCGGGCTTTCGTGGAAGATCATCGCCGGCCTTGCAGTGGCGACGGGTGCCGCGGCACCGCTGGCCTGGCCGCTCCTGCGCCCGTACCAGCAGGAACGAATTCTCACCTTCCTCGATCCGACCCGCGACCCGCTGGGCGCCGGTTACCACTCCACGCAGGCATCGATCGCCATCGGTTCCGGCGGCGTGACCGGCAAGGGCTGGCTCAACGGCACCCAGACGCACCTCGATTTTCTCCCGGAGCGACACACCGATTTCATCTTTGCCGTCTTTGGCGAAGAGTTCGGGCTGATCGGAAATGCTCTTCTGCTCGTACTCTACGTCCTCCTGATCGGCCGCGGTCTGGTGATCACCGCCCATGCATCGACGCTCTTCGCGCGCCTCGTTTCCGGCGCCATCACGCTGATGTTCTTCACCTACGCGTTCGTCAACATGGGGATGGTCAGCGGCGTATTGCCGGTCGTGGGCGTGCCGCTGCCGCTCGTGTCCTACGGCGGCACGGCGCTGGTGTCGCTGTTCGTGGGCCTGGGCATACTGATGAGCGTGCAGGCGCACCGCAAGCTCGTCAGCTCCTGACGAGATCGAGGACTCTCCGCCTCTCAGACCGCCTCGGGGAACCGCGGCGCGCTGAGTCCCGCCGTCGAGCGGCCGGCAACGCCCTTGCGCGCCATGAATTCGCGCACCATCTCCAGCGCCGTCAGGGTCGGCGCGGGCAGGTCGATGTCGGTGCTGTCTTTCGGCGTCGTGCGCTCGCCCCAGCGGATCAGGTGCGAACACCAGGTGAGGCCTCCACCGAACGCGGGGGTGAGCAGCAGCGAGTTCGGTGCGACGCGATTCTGTTCCAGCGCTTCCACCAACGCCACCGGCACCGTGGCGGCCGACATGTTGCCGTAGCGCTGAATGGTCAGGAACACCTTTTCGGCGGGCGCGCCCAGCCGGCGGGCGAGGAAGTCGATGATCCGCAGGTTCGCCTGATGCGGGACGACGAGATCCGACTTCGTCGATCGTGTGCCCGCATTTCGCCAACACTTCGACCGAAGCCTGGCTCATGCCGACGACCGCGCGCTTGAAGATCTCCTGGCCGTCGAAGTCCCATTGCGTGTCGCCGTAGTGGACGGCGCCATTGGCGTAGATGAGCCCGGTGCCTCGCACGCGCAATGCCTGCCGCGCGTCGGCGAAACAGCCCAGCCGCTCGCCCAGCACGCCTTCCGGCTGGTCGGTGGCCTGCAGCACGACGGCGGCGGCGCCGTCGCCGAACAGCACGGCAACATTGCGGTCGCTCCAGTCCATGAAGGGCGTGATGACTTCGACGCCCACCACCAGCGCCGTCTTGACGACGCCGGTGCGAATCATCGCGGTCGCCGTCGACAGCGAGTAGAGGAAACTCGTGCAGGCGGTGTTGACGTCCATCGGCGCCGCGCGCGTGGCGCCGAGCTTGTACTGCAGGCCGGACGCCGTATTGGGGATCTGCTCGTCGTTGGAGCAGCTGCCGTAGACGATGAGTTCGATGTCGGTCGCGGCAAGTCCCGCGCAGGCCAGCGCCCGTGCACTGGCCACCCAGGCGAGATCGGTGCCGGTGACGTGCGAGACCCGCCGCTCGCGTATCCCGGTGCGGGTGGTGATCCAGTCGTCGTCGGTCTCCATGATCGTGGCCAGATCGGCATTGGAGAGCACGGACGGCGGCATGCACTTGCCCCAGCCGGTGATGGCGGCGTAGGTCATGGGGAATTCCTCCGTGGCGGAAAACAGGACATCCGCGCGCCGCACGCGCGGTCTGCGTTTGCCGCCATTTTATGCGAGGCGCGCCGCGAACACGAAAGCCTACTTGCGGGATTTCGCTTTTTGCTTCGATGCCGGGCCGCGGGCAGCCGGGGTCGGGTCGGGGGGGAATCCGGAGTCTTGGGCTGATCGCCGAGGATGGTCTTCAGCGGGCAGACGGAAAACACCGGGCATTTCTTGCAGCCAACGGCAATGGCGACGGGGCAGACGGTCATGGGGGGCTCGTATTGGGTCAGGGGGGCAAAAAGAGGGCGGATGGCGGCGTGGCGGCAGGATCCCGGCAGCAGCCGAACCGGCGCAGGGGCGCCGGATCCGTGAAGCCTACGCCAATGTGTCGCCTACGTCATGTGCGTGGGCGGGGGCCGCTTGCGGCGGCGGCGCCACCACAGGCCACCGTAGGCCAGCACATTGACCACCACGACCATCGCGGCGAGTGCCCGCTGATGGTCGGCGGTGAGGTCCGCCGGGTAGATCAGCGGGACGAGATAATGGTCGACGAAGCTGCCGGTGTAACCCTCGCGCCCGGCCCGGAGCCGCAACAGATTCTCCAGCGGGGTGAGCGGGCAGATGAGACCTCTTGCCTCCGCATAGACGCCCCACGCGACTGCGGGAAGGTGCAGCCATGCCCACGCCCGGCGGCGCCAGGCGAGGAACCCCCCGAGGAGGACAAAGACGATGAAGCCAAGATGCGCGACAACCAGGCCATCGGCGAGGACGCGATCGCTCATCCGTGCGGGGGGCGCGGCAGTTGCTCAGCCGTCGTTCCGGGGCGGCGGATCGAATCGGTCGATCAGCTGCCCCGAAAGAGCTCCCGCCAGGCGGTTCAAGGCGACCAGCGACTGGTAAGCCGTCCGGGTCATCGCGTCCTGCACGCGAACCACGGTCTCGATCGCCGGCGGCATGGGGTCACTGGACCCGAAAAGCGCATACGGTGCGCGGAGAAGCGCGCGCTGCGCGTCCTGGGCCGCGAACAACCGGGCGTCGACGGCGGAAGCTTGCCCAGTTTGACCAGGCGCGCAGGGGCGTGCGGGGAGGAGAAGGGGGTTGCATTGGGCGCTCCCGTCAAAGGGGTGAAGTGTCGTCCGGCGGCACGGCCCATTGGCAGTGGATCATCGGTTCTTCTTCAGCAGGGCTTCAAGTGCCGCAAAGGGTCGATGCGTGGCGACTGGCGCCGTCGATCCGCCGGGGGCCGTTCCGCCCTGCGCCGCCGCTTCGAGTTCGCGCGAGTGCTCGTTGTCGTGACAGTAGACGCACAGAAGTTCCCAGTTGCTGCCATCGGGCGGATTGCGGTCGTGGTTGTGGTCGCGGTGGTGGACGGTGAGCTGGCGCACGGTCGTGTGATCGAAGCTGCGCGTGCAGCGGCCGCAGACCCAGGGGTAGATTTTCAGCGCCTGCTCGCGATAGCCCAGGTCGCGCTCGTCGCGGGCGCGCCGAGCCGCCGCGACAATCTGGTCAAGGCGCGCGGAATCGGGGGGGGCGGCCGGCTTTTTCATGACCATGGCGAAGCATATTCCGGACCACTCAGCCTCTCAGGGCCGTCGTTGACACAGCGTCAGTCGCTCGCCGGTATGGCGGCCGCGGGCCGCCCTTCGCCGGGGCAACGCGCGCGCTCAGGCCGTTGGTTCGGTGGCTGCAGGGGCCGCACCGGCGTCGGGTGCCGACGGGTCCACCGTGCGCTCTTCCTTGCGCGCCTTCTTTTCTTCCTTCTTGCGCTTCTTTTCGAGTTCCTTCTGCCGCTTCTGAAATTCGTAATTGGGCTTTGCCAAGGTGAGTCCTCCTTTGTTCGGGTTGAGGGGATTCCGGCGAGCGGATGTGTTGCTGCCTCCTTTTAACCCAAAATCGGCCCGAGAGCGAGGCTTGCCAGCGGCGCGTTTTCGGCGCAGGCCTGCCGGCGCCCCTTTCCCTTCCGGCGTACGGCGCTCGGGCGATCACGCGGGGAGCGCGCGCTTGCGCCGATGCCCCGCCCACAGGGCCACGTAACGGCGTTTCGCGAATTCGGTGGCCAGCACGTAGGCCGCGACGATCGCCACCATCGAACCGAGCAGCTCCAGGTCGAGGGCGACGAACCCGAACATGCGAGCTGGCGGGCCGAGGTAAGGCGCGGCCAGCGCCAAAGCCGCCACACCGAGCGTCGTCCACAACAACAGCTTGCCCGGCGCGCTGGCACCAAGCGGCAGCTCGCTACGCAATACCAGCACCACGGCCAGCTCGGTAAGCAGCGACACCACGAACCACGCGGTCTGGAACGTTGCCTCGTCGGCGTGGAAGAAGCGCAGCAGCACGACGAAGGTCAGGAGATCGAACAGCGTCGACAGGAGGCCGAACACGAGCATGAACCGGCGCACGTCGCGCACGTCCCAGCGCTGTGCCCGCGCGATCCGCTGCGGGTCGACCAGGTCGGTCGAGATGGCCATCGACGGCAGGTCGGAGAGGAAGTTGTTGAGCAGGATCTGCTTGGCGGCCAGGGGCAGGAAGGGGAGCAAGGGCGCCGCGACCGCCATGCTGACCATGTTGCCGAAGTTGGCGCTGGTAGTGATCGAGATGTACTTGAGCGTATTGGCAAACGTGCGGCGGCCGTCCTCGATGCCGCGGCGAAGCACATCGAGGTCGCTGGAGACCAGGATCACGTCGGCGCTTTCGCGCGCCGCGTCGGTCGCCCCCTCGACCGAGATGCCGACGTCGGCGGCATGCAGCGCCGGCGCGTCGTTGATGCCGTCGCCGAGATACCCGACGGCATGCCCGGAGTGTTGCAGCGCGCGGACAATCCGCTCCTTCTGCTGCGGATCCACCTCGACGAAGAGGTCGGTGTGTCGCGCCCGATGCCACAGTGCCTCGTCCTTCATCCGCGCCATGTCGTCACCGGCGAGCAGCCGCGGCGAGGAAATGCCCAGTTCCCGGGCAACATGCGCCGCGACGTGACGGTTGTCGCCGGTGATCACCTTGACCCGGATCCCCAGCGCCTCGAGGTCGCGGATGGCCCGTGCGGCGGTGGGCTTGGGCGGGTCGCGGAACAGCAGGAAACCCTCCAGCGTCAGCGCCGCCTCGTCGGCGTGAGCGTAGCGTGGCCGCGAGTCCAGGCGCCGCGTGGCCAGCGCGAGCACGCGGATTCCCTCGCTGCCACGTTGCTGCCAGTAGGCGTCCAGCCGGGCGCGCGAAGTGTCGTCGATCGGCTCTACCTGCTCGCCACGGCGCAGCTCGGTGCAGAGCGCGAGCACGTTGGGGCAGGCCCCTTTGGTGATCATCAGAGGACTGGCATCGCCCTCGCGCGCAACGACGATCGACAACCGCTTGCGCTGAAAGTCGTAGGGCATTTCATCGAGCTTGCGCGCGCCGTCGACGGTGAACTTCGAGCGCTCGCCCGCGGCGACGATCGCGGCATCGAGCGGATTGTCGATCCCCGATTCCAACGCGGCATTGAGGAACGCCAACTGCAGCACCTGCGGCGACGGCGCACCGTCGGTATCGACGGCGGCGTCGAGCACGATGCTGCCGCAAGTGAGCGTGCCGGTCTTGTCGGTGCAGAAGACGTCGATGCTGCCCAGGTTTTCGATCGCCTCCAGGCGGCGGACGAGGACGCCGCGCTGCGCCATCGTGCGCGCGCCGCGAGCCAGCGTCACGCTGACGATGGCGGGCAGCAATTCGGGCGACAGGCCGACCGCCAGCGCGATGGCGAACAGCAGCGACTCGATGGCGGGCCGGCCGAGGGCATGATTGACGGTCAGCACGAACAGCACCATGACGATCATCACGCGGACGAGCAGGTAGCCGAAATCGCGGACGCCGCGGGCGAACTCCGTTTCCGGCGCGCGCGTCGCGATGTTTTCGGCGATGGTCCCGAAGACCGTCTCCCGGCCGGTCTGCGTGATCAGCACCGTGGCCGTGCCGCTGCGCACCGAAGTTCCCAGAAACACGCAATTCGTGCGTGCGGCGAGGGGCGCATCGGCGGGCAGCGTGCCCGGCTCCTTCGCCACCGGAAACGATTCGCCGGTAAGGCTCGCCTCGCTGACCAGGAAATCGCGCGCCTCCAGGACGCGGGCGTCGGCGGGGACGAGGTTGCCGGCGGCGAGGACGACGACATCGCCGGGGACGAGATCGCGTGCGGCGATCGTCGCGAGCGCGCCATCGCGCCAGGCGCGCGCGGTCAGCGCGAGGCGCTGGCGCAGTTCGGCGATGGCCGTGGACGCGCGGTACTCCTGCAGGAAGCCCAGGAACGCACTGCCGACGACGATGACGAGAATGATTGCGGCGTCGATCCAGTCGCGCAGGAACAACGAGATCGCCGCACCCGCGACCAGGATCAGCACCAGTGGGCTTGCGAACTGGTGCGCCAGCAATCGCAGCGCAGAGCGCGTCGCAAACTCGGTCAGCGTGTTGGCGCCGACACGCTGACCGCGCGCTCTGGCTTCGGCGGTCGAAAGCCCGCGGTTGGTGGTCTGCAACTCGCCCAGCAGGGCGGGCAACTCCCGGTGCCAGTACGCGTGATTGTCGGTGGCGGTTTGCATCGCGCTTCGCCGTCCAGCATCACACAGGACGGACGCGCGCGTTCTGATCGAGCGCAAACGTCGGTCAGGGCGCGCGGGGGGCGGCGCTGTTGTTGCGGCACGAATTCGCGGCTGAAGCCGCTCCTACAGCCGCTCCTACAGCCGCTCCACGAAGACCACCGATTGAGGCTTCGTGCTGTCGGATCGATCGCGGGGGTTGCGCGCCCGGCCAACCACGCGGGTGGTCGCGTATTTCGCCTGCGAACGAAGGCCTCTCAGCTGCCCTTGGCCGCTTTGGCCTTCGCGGCGTCTTCGCGGCACTTCTTCAACTGGGCGAGCCACTCGGTCCAGTCCTGCGGGCCGGTGTCGAAACGCTTCTTGAGGTTGGCGAGCACGTCGGCCCAGGCGTCGTCGAGCGAGGCCGCAATGACCACCTCCTTCTCCAGCGCACGTTCTGCCGCGAGGGTCGGCAGCGAGCCGAGCAGGCACGCGACGGCGAGCAGGGTGGCGGTGATGGCGCGCTTCATGGCAGACACTTTCGCCGGTTGGGAGTCAGCGTCCAAGGTCTTCGGGCCGGACCGGCGTGTTCGCCATTTCGCCGGCCACCGTCGTCCACGGGCGGATCCGCCATTTAGCGACCAATCCGTTCTTGACGTAGGGGTCGTCGCGGACAAAGCGCTCGATGACCTCGGGCGACTCCACCTTGAACAGCAGGACGGCGGCATCGACCGGATCGCCGAGCGCGCCACCCAGCAGCATTTCACCGCGTTCCACCGATTTCCAGGCGTGAACGAGATGCTCGCGCCGGAACTCGCCGCGGCGCGAGAGGTAATCGGGGGTCACATCGTAGAACAGGAGATAGTGCATTGGGGAACCTCGCTTTTCAGGGACTGGGAAGAGAGCTGCATCAGCCGTAGGGAAACATCGGTGTGGCGGGTCGCCGAGGTCAGCTTGCGCAGGCGAGCAGGATGTCGGCAAGCGCCCCGGGGTCGGTCACCATCGGATCATGCCCGGTAGCGAGCTCGACCACGCGCCAGCCCGGTTCGGCACGGACGCGCTGCCGCGTGATGGCAATCGTCGGCAGCGCCGGCGACGTGCAGTCGATGAACGTGCGCGGCACCTGTGCCACACGTGCGGCATCGAACGCGAGCGGGTCGGGATAGACGCCGAACGGCTGCGGCGTCTGCCGCCGGTTGACCCACGCGAGATCGTCTCCGGCAAGCCCGAACACGCTCGCATCGGGCTGCGGCAGCGACAGTCCGCGGCTCGCCTTCGCCGCCTCGACCCGCGCGGCGCGCGTTTCCGGCGTGTGCTGCGAGGACCAGCTCTCGCCCGGATGCGGCGTCACCGCATCGAGGTAGACCAGGTGCCGCAGAGGTGACGGCGCGCGCGCCAGCAACGCGTCGGCGACGCCGGTGATCACGATTCCCGCATAGCTGTGACCGACGAGCACCACGTCGGTCAGCTCCTCGCAGTCGATCAGTGCCAGAACATCCTGGACATGCGTGCCCAGCCGGATATCGGGCGAGAGCAGGTGAGCGCGATCGCCGACGCCGGTCAGCGTGACCGCATGCGCCGCGTGACCGCGCGCGCGCAGCAGCGGCAACACGCGCGACCAGCACCACGCGCCGTGCCAGGCGCCGGGGACCAACACGAAGCTTGTCGTGGCCATGATTCATCGATCCATTGGGGTGAAAGAGTCCTCAGCGTACACCTGCCGGCGCAGCGCCTCTTCAGCCCGTCAGCGCGGCGAGATCCTGTGCGCACCACTGCTTTTCGTCGTCCGCCACTTGCTCGTGCAGTTCGAGCGCGCGGTCGCGCGTGGCGCCGAAGGCGTCACTTTCGGCGGCGCGTTGCGCCAGTGCCAGTGCCGCGCAACCGAAGAACAGTTCGAACGGTGCCGCGGCATGGGCAGTGCAGATCTCGACACAGCGAGCCGCGGCGGCGGCGGCGCGTCGAGGGTCCCCCGCCGCGATCAGGCTGCGGGCGAGCCGGTATTCGGCGCGCTCTTCCTCGAGCCAGGTGCCGGCGCGTTTCCAGTGCTTGAGGCCTCCTTCCGCGGCGGCCAACATGCCCGCGGTCTCGAAAGCGTCGCGATCGGCCTTCTCTTCGAGCGAAGCGGCCAGGTTGTTGCCGCCGACGGCGAGCGCGCGAATCCCGGGCGACCCGTCTGCAAGGCCGTTCTCCGCGAGGGCGATCGCCCGGCTATACGCAGTTATCGCGGGCTTGTAGGCCGATTGGCCGGCGAGCGCCGCCGAGGCCGTGGCGAGGACGGCGATCTGGTCCTCCGCCGAAAGATCCGCGAGGGCGATTTCCGCATCGACCGCATAACGAAGCACCGCGATATGGCGGCGAAGCGCGCACTCCGTCGTCGCCTCGCCATCATTGCAGGCATGCCCGCGCACACGCTCCAGGAGCTGGATGCCCTCGTGCCAGCGGCCGAGGTGCTCGCCGTACACGTGGGCGACGATGCGCGCGAAGGGTGCGATGTGCGCGGACGTCGTGAGCATCGGCCATGCGCCCGCCAGGCGCTCCGCGACCGCCTGCGGCTGGTTGGCGTGGTCGTTCCATGCCGATTCGAGAAACGTGTCGAAGTCCGGGTCAAGCGGTGGAGCAGTGGTGTCCATGGTCGTGCACTCCGTCATGTCGCGTGTCGCGCGACGGTTCAGTCATCCACGGGCTGGTGCGGGGTATCGAGCAGCCGCTGATAGAACGCAAGGTCGAGCCAGCGACCGAACTTGAATCCTGCCTGCCGGATCGTTCCCGCGTGAGTGAAACCCAGTTGTTCGTGCAACCGGATGCTCGCGACGTTGCCCACGTCGATGCCGCCGACCATCACATGGAGTTGCTGACCGGTGGCGCGTCCGATCAATGCCTGCAGCAACGATCGGCCGACGCCACGGCTGCGATGGTCCCGATGCACGTAGACCGAATGCTCGACGGTGTACTTGTAAGCGGGCCACGCGCGAAACGTGCCATAACTGGCGAAGCCCAGCAGGACCCCATTGTCGTCGGCCGCACCGATCACGGGGAAGGCGCCGGCGGCCTTGAGGTCGAACCAGTCCGCCATGCTCGCCAGCGTGCGCGGCCGGTAGTCGTACAGCGCGGTCGAGTTGACGATCGCCTCGTTGAAGATGTCGAGGATCGCGACGGCGTGCGCCGCGTGGGTGCAGTCGATGAGCTTCAAGGGATGAGGCGGCGATCCGGCGTTTGTCAGGCGATGGCGTTGGCGGGTGGAGGTGCGATGGTAGCGAGCGGCGAGGAACCGCGCCACCCCTCGTGCCGCGGCCTCCCTCAGATGCCTTTGCCCTGCACGCCGAGGTCGCCCGGCAGCATCGAATACATCGCCGCGTCGCGGCTGACCTCGAGGTCACGCAGCAAACCATCGCGAAGGTCGTAGATCCAGCCGTGAATCGCGAGCGACTGCCCCCGGTCCCAGGCGTGGAGGACGGTGGGAAGAGCGCTCAGGACCTGCACCTGCGCGATGACATTGAGTTCGCACAGACGACGCGAACGCGCGGCTTTGTCGGGGAGCGCAGCCAATTCGTCGGCGTGCGTCGCGAGGGTCTCGCGGACCTGGGCAATCCAGCCTTCGAGCGGGTCGGTGGTCGGCGGGCCGATCGCCGCCTCGACGCCGCCGCAGCGATAGTGGCCGCAGACGATGATGTGCGAGATCCGGAGCACGTCGACGGCGTATTGCAGCACGGCCAGGCAGTTCCGATCGTCGGGGCGAACGATATTCGCCACGTTGCGGTGGACAAAGAGCTCGCCCGGGGCAAGACCGACGATTTCGTTGGCCGGGACGCGACTGTCGGCGCAGCCGATCCAGAGGTAGGCGGGCTTCTGGAGGGCGCACAAGCGCTCGAAAAATGCGGGGTCGCGGCGAGTTTGCCGTGCGGCCCAGGTGCGGTTACTGGCAAAGAGCTGGGGAAGAAAGCGCATGGCTCGTCGCTACGGCTTCCTGCCGTCCTCGGTTTGGCGCTTGTAGTCCTCAAAAGTCAAGCTCGTCCGGCCGATGCAGCGGTCGCGCTCGTTCTGGTCGATGAGCTTGTTGCACTCGTTGCGCTGCCACGTTTGCGTCGAGTAGTAGGCTTGTTGAGTCGTGCAGCCCGAAGCAACCAGCAAGACCACGACGGTGACGAGAGCGCGCTTCACGGCGTTTCCTTCAGTGTTCATGAACAGGCCTCGTTGCGACCGCAGGGGCGGCAAGGAAGCGCCAAGGTCTCTTTTCGTGATCAGTCGGTCTCCTGCCCAATCAGCGTGCAACGATACCGGGTTCGCGCACGGCACGGGTCAGGGCGCATTCTCACGAAACTGCAGCACATTGCCTTCCGGGTCGTGGCCATCGCAGGCCCTGAAACCACGCGCTTCCCACTCCTTTGACCTCGGACCCACCTTTCCGCCCAACGGGGGGGCCTTCGTCCGTGCTTCGGCAAGGCTCGGGACGGGGAAGAAGAGCTTTATCGGGGTCTGTTCGCGGATCTCGGGCGGATCGGCGATTTCGATCGTGTCGGCGATTCGCTTCGGGATTCCGTGCACGACCACCTGAACGCATGCGGATTCGAGGACCACGTGATCTCCGTCGGCGTGCACTACCGACATCGACATCATCTCCTCGTAGAACTTCGCGACCCGAGCGATGTTCTTCGCGAAGACAACGGCACCAGTCATGGGCTTGCTCGACATGAGACTCTCCGAAGCGGGCTGCAACGCTGCCAAAGGGCAGAGCCTTCGTGCGCCCTACCCTTTGGCATGTGCGACAGACCACGGCTCGCAGTGGGATGTCCTCTTGAGCGGGGGGTGGGCGCAGTTTCTCGCCGCACTCCTGGCGGGGCATCCGGTCGAGCGCCGGGTCAGCGCACACTCTTTGCACCCTCCACGAGTGCGGCCATTTCATGAGCCCGGGCGCTGCTGCTTTCACGCAGACCCTGAACGACCCCGACCTGGTTCTGGTGCGGCTGATTCTGACTGACCTTCCATTTGCCGGTCAGTCGAGTGATGACGATTTCGATACCTACCACGGCAGCGATCAGCTTTTCCGTGAAATCCGGGGGCGCGTCGGACACGTGCCAGGGCTCGGCGAACGCGGACTCGTTATGGGCTGTAAGTGCCTCGAGATTGGCACGGAGCCACAACGGGTCATCGACTACGCGAAGCGTCCCGCAGGCATGGACAACCGCGTAGTTCCAGGTCGGCACGACCTTTCCGGTTTCGGCTTTTGTCGGGTACCACGATGGGGAGATGTAGGCATCGGGGCCGTGAAACACAGCGAGGACCTCGACGCCTTTGGTGATGTCGGTCCAAATGGGGTTGGCTCGAGCTACATGGCCACGCAACGTGCCAAATGGAACTGGCTCGGCAGAAATGAGCAACGGGACGTGGTTGGCGGTGAGGCCATCGGATGAAAGCGTCACCAGTGTAGCCAATGGCCGAGCACAAATCAGATCGTGCAGGACGTCAACTCGGGATTCGTCGAAATGTCTGGGTACGTACATGGCTATGCGCGCCAAGGTCCAGCTTCAAGGACCGCCGGACACGGTCCGGTTGGCCGACGGACTAGCAGCCTGTCGGGCTTAGGTCATCGTAGCGAGCCGAGTGGGAGAGCGAGGACAGATTTTCACGCTTTTGAGGCGCATGGCGGGACCATGTAACGAAAAAGCGGGGAAATATGGACCGCTATCCCACCGGCGCAGTAGATGAACCCTAAGTCCGACAGGCTGCCAGGCCCCGGCATGTTTGGGCCGGAGCATGAACGAAACATATTCTGCACGGGCCGCGCCATCAACGGGCAAGTTGCGCTCGGCGCACCACTGCACAAGGTCCGCGATGCGGACCTCAAGCGGTTCCACGAGAACGCCTTGGGATTGAAGTCGCGAACGACGGGGCCTGAGCTTTGACATGTGCGGCGGGCGATAGACCTGTCCATGGTGCAGGGAAATTGGCCCGGAATCAACGCATCGGCCACGATTCGTCGGGTCCAAACGTTGCGTCATTGCGCCGCTTGAACTCCCCAGCGATCGACTGGAGCGCGCGCAGCGCCCGCGTCTAAGCGATAATCGCCGCCCATGCGGATACGTCACTGGCCATCGATTCTCGTGCTCGCCGGGCTCGCGGCCTGCAGCAGCGCGCCGCGGACCGATGCGCCGGCCGGCGCTCCCTCGGCGGCGTCGGCAACCGCGCCTGCGGCGCCCCCGCGGCCGCCTTCCAGGTACTACCTCGACGATGGTCCGGGCGACAACGCGCCGGCCAATCTTGATGCGATTCCGGATGCGGTGCCGCGCGTCGAGCCGCTGCACCGCTTCGCCAATCGACCCTATGTGGTCTTCGGCCGCGAGTATGTGCCTGCGACTTCGCTGCGCACGTACAGAGAGCGCGGTGTCGCCTCGTGGTACGGCCGCAAGTTCCACGGGCAGAAGACTTCCAGCGGCGAGACCTACGACATGTACGGCATGACTGCGGCGCATCCGACGCTGCCGCTGCCGTCGTTCGCGCGGGTGACCAACACCGCCACCGGCAAGAGCGTGGTGGTGCGCGTCAACGACCGCGGCCCGTTCCTGCACAACCGGGTCATCGATCTCTCCTTCGCGGCCGCGCATCGGATCGGCGTTGCGCAAAAGGGCAGCGGAGAGGTCGATGTCGAGGCGATCCTGCCGGGCGATCCGATCACCGTCGCCGCGGCGCCGCTGCCGCCGGTGGCCGTCGCGATTGCTCTGCCGCCCGCCGGTGCTCCGGCATTCGATGTGCAGGCGCCGGTGCCGGTCGCCTCGGTCGACGGCGGCTTTGTCGTACAGCTGGGGGCCTTCTCGAGCCACGCCAACGCGCAGAATTTTGTCGCGCATATCGCGAACCAACTGGGGCCCATCGGGGTCGAACCGAAAATTCGGCAGGTCGAAGGGCTGTTCCGCGTGTTTGTCGGCCCCTATGGCGCAAGGGAGGAAGCGCGCCGCATGGGCGCCAGGCTGCGCGACGCGCTGGGCCTCGACGCGACGATTGCCTCGCACTGATGCGCTCGCGCCGCCGTCGTCCGCACCGGTCGCGCGGGCGCGTCAACCCGGGGAGAACAGGTCGTTCGTTATAATTGCCAGTCGCCGCGTTGTTCGCCCATGGGGGTGGCCGCGGGCTTGCCACCGATGGCCTCGTGAATGCGCGGTCGCGGTCTACCGGATGGGGATGGCTTTGCAGCGGATCATAGGCGTTCTACTTTCGGTACTGGCACTGGTACTGGGCTTGCTGGCCGCAACAGCGGCCCGCGCCCAACTCACCATCGAAATCGTCGGCGGCTCCGGGTCTGCCATTCCCATCGCCATCGTTCCCTTCGAGAGCGAATCCAACTGGCCGTTGGGGATCACCGGCATTGTCGGTGCCGATCTCGCGCGCAGCGGTCTCTTCCGGTTGGTCGACGGCTCGATGACGCCGCGGCCCGTTCGTGGCGAGGACGTGCGCACCGGCGACTGGCGCGCGCGTGGTGCCGACGCCGTCGTCGTGGGCTCGATGCGCCCGCAGGCGGAGGGTCGGGTCGAAGTTCGCTTCGCGCTGGTCGATGTCGTCAAGCAGATGCAGCTGGCGTCGATGACCTACACGGTGACGCCGGCGCAGTTTCGCGCCACGGCGCACAAGATCGCCGACGTCATCTACGAGAAGCTCACCGGCGACGTCGGCGTTTTCAGCACGCGCATCGCCTACATCACCAAGCAGGGGCCGCGCTTCGAATTGCACGTCGCCGATGCCGACGGCAACAATCCGCAGGCGGTGGTCACCTCCAACGAACCCCTGCTCTCGCCCGCGTGGTCCCCCGACGGCTCGCGCATCGCCTACGTGTCGCTCGAGAACAGGAAGCCGGTGATCTACGTGCAGTCGCTCGACAGCGGACGCCGGCAGGTGCTCGCCAACTTCCGCGGCAGCAACAGCGCACCGGCCTGGTCGCCGGATGGACGCAAGCTCATCGTCACGCTCAGCAAGGACGGCGGCTCGCAGCTCTTCCTCATCAATGCGGACGGCACCGGTGTGCAGCGATTGCTGTCGTCGCCGGGCATCGACACCGAGGCGAGCTTCGCCCCGGATGGCCAGTCGGTGCTGTTCACGTCCGATCGCGGCGGCACGCCGCAGATCTACCGCCTGAATCTCGCCAGCAATGCCGTCGAGCGCCTCACCTTCGACGGCGGCTACAACGTTTCTCCGCGTGCGACGCCCGATGGCAAGGGTTTCGTTTTTGTCCGCCGCGATGGCGGCCGCTTCATGCTCGGCATCCAGGATTTCGCGACGCGCCAGGTGCAGCTGCTCACCCAAGGACCGCTCGACGAAAGCCCCAGTGTCGCGCCCAATTCGCGGCTCATCATCTATGCGGCCCAGCAGGGGGGGCGTGGTATATTGGCCGGCATATCCTCCGACGGCCGCGTGAAGCAGCGGCTCGTCTCGCCGGCAGCCGACGTGCGCGAACCCGCCTGGGGACCGCTCGCTCGCTGACCCAGAACATCCTCCGGCCACGCCATACGCTCTTGGCCATCACCTCATCGGGAGATACGATCATGCGCAAACTCATTTACGCGGCGCTCGCCGCCTTGATACTCGCCGGCTGTTCAAGCACGCCGACGCAGGATGCCGCGCCGGTCGAGGAGCGCACGCCGGACGCGGGGTCCGCCGCGCCGGGAACCGGTGGCGCATCGACGGCGGGCACGACGACCCCGGGCATCAGCGGTTCGGCTTTGGGCAGCGGCGCGGCGGCGGTATCGCCGCTCAAGGACCCGAAGAGCATCCTGTCGCAGCGCATCGTGCTCTTCGACTACGACAGCTATGTCGTCAAGGACCAGTACCGGCAGATGGTCGAAGCGCACGCCAAGTATCTGCAGGCGAATCGCAGTGCCCGCGTCACCATGCACGGCCATACCGACGAGCGCGGCACGCGCGAGTACAACATTGCGCTGGGGCAGCGCCGCGCTGACGCGGTCAAGAAGATGATGCTCCTGCTGGGTGCCACCGAAATGCAGATCGAGACGGTGAGCTTCGGGAAAGAGAAGCCTCGCAATCCCGCCAGCCACGAAGCGGCATGGGCGGACAACCGTCGCGTCGAAATCGTTTACGTCGGCGAATGAAACGCACCGCGCCCCTGCGCTGGCGGCTGCTCGCCGCAGCACTCGTCGCGGCCGGCCTCGTCCAGGCGGCGCACGCCGCATTGTTCGACGACGACGAGGCGCGCAGGCGCGTCGAGGCCACCAACACGCGCCTGGGCCAGGTGCAAAAGCAGCTCGAGGACCGCATCGCCGCGCTCGAAGCGCAGGTGAAAAGCCAGGGGCTGATGGACCTCTTCACGCAGGTCGAGGCCATTCGCGCCGACATCGCGCGCCTGCGTGGACAGATCGAAGTGCTCAACCACGAACAGGAACAGGCGCAGAAGCGGCAGCGCGACCTGTACGTCGATCTCGATTCGCGGCTGCGCAAGCTCGAAAGTGCGCCCGTTGCCGCCGCGCCGGCAGCGAGTGCCGCCGTGGCGGGCTCCGCGCCTCAAGCGTCGGGCGCGCCGGGGCCGGCAACGCCCGGCACACCCGCCGTGGACGCGGGGGCGGAGCAGCGCGGCTACGACGCAGCGCTCGACCAGTTCAAAGGCGGCAACTACGCAGCGGCGATCGGCAGCTTTGCAGGTTTCATCAAGACCTATCCGAAGAGCCCGCTCGCGCCCTCGGCGCAGTACTGGATCGGCAACGCGCAATTCGCCCAGCGCGATTTCCGTGGCGCCATCGCGACGCAGCGGCAGCTGATCGCAGCGTATCCGGACAGCCAGAAGGTCCCCGATGCGCTGCTCAATATCGCCACCTCGCAGGCGGAGCTGGGTGAGGCGCCGCAGTCGCGCCGCACGCTGGACGAGCTGATCGCCAAGCATCCGCAGTCCGAGGCCGCGGCGAAGGCGCGGCAGCGGCTGGGCCCGCGCTGAGCTTTTGCCGCAGGTTTGCGTCCGCGCGCCACCGAAATGACGCCGCCGGACGCCGATCACGCCGGCGCGGGCCCGTTCTCCGCGCGCCTCATTCGCTGGCAGCGCAAGCACGGCCGGCACGATCTTCCGTGGCAGCGCACCCGCGATCCCTACCGCATCTGGCTGTCGGAGATCATGCTGCAGCAGACGCAGGTCAGTACGGTCATTCCCTATTTCGATCGCTTCGTCGCTTCGTTTCCGACGGTGACGGCGCTTGCCGCCGCACCTCTCGATCGCGTGCTCGAGCACTGGAGCGGTCTTGGCTACTACCGGCGTGCGCACCATCTGCACGCGGCGGCACGGCAGATCGCGGCCGGGCATGGGGGCGTGTTTCCGCACGGCATCGCCGCGCTGGGGGCATTGCCGGGTATCGGACGCTCGACGGCCGCCGCGATTGCGGTGTTCGCGCACGGCGCGCGCGAAGCGATCCTCGATGGCAACGTGAAGCGCGTGCTCGCGCGTCATCGTGGCATCGAAGGCTACCCCGGGGCGCCGAAGGTCGAGGCGGCGCTCTGGAAGTCTGCGCAGGCGTCGTTGCCGCGCGAGTCGATCGAGTTCTACACGCAGGGTCTGATGGACCTAGGCGCAACGCTGTGCACGCGGACGCGACCGCGCTGCGATGCGTGTCCGGTGGCTGACGATTGTGTCGCGCGCCGCGATGGCCGCATCGACGAGCTGCCCTCGCCGCGTCCGTCGAAGCGTTTGCCGCAGCGTGCCTTGCGCGTGTTGCTCGTTGAGCGCACAGGCGAGGTGCTGCTGGAAAAGCGGCCCGCGACGGGCATCTGGGGCGGCCTGTGGAGCCTGCCCGAAGTGCCGGTCGACACCGATGTCGTCGGCCATTGCCGCGCGCGGTTCAATGCGACGGTCGTCGTGCAGGACGAGCTGCCCCCGGTCGAACACGGCTTCACGCATTTCCGACTGACGTTGCATCCTTCGCACGTCGTCGTGCGCAACTGGCCTGCCGGCGTCGAGGCGCCAGGTCAGCTGTGGCTGTCGCCCGCCGACGCGATCGGCGCGGCGCTGCCCGCCCCCATCCGAAAACTGTTGCGGGGGTTGGCGACTGCACGCTTGTAGGAGCGGCTTCAGCCGCGAAGGCGGCACGCGAAAAATCGCGGATATCAGGCCCTAACGCGCCTGAGCGATCGGCGACAACGGTTCACTTCGCACTCGGCTGCCAGCGAGAAAGATCGGGCGGGAGCAGCTGCTCGTGATCGGGATGCAGGTTGCGAAAGGCCGTGAGCTCCTTCGCGGCTTCGTCGTCGCGCCCCTCATCGCGCAGTTTGCGGATCAATGCGATCCACTCCGCAACCGGCAGCGGGGTACGCGCGTCGCGCCGGTCGCGCGCGGTGTCCATGGCGGCGCGGTCGATCGCCGGCGCCGCGAGCTTGGCGGCGCCCATGAGCGCTGCAGGCTCGGGCGAGCGCATCGGCATGGCCGCGCGCGGGGCAGGTGCGCCGCCGGCACGCTCGACGGCCGCGGGGGGGTCGATACGCGGGGTGTTGGGCGGCAGCGACGCACCGATGCCCGGGATCCCGGTCTCCGGGCTTGCCGCGGCCGGGCGCCGGTGATGCCGGTACCACCGATTCGGAGCGCGCGATCTTCGGCTCCGATCGCGCTCGTTCCACCTTCTGCGCGCGGGATGGACCGGGTGCCTTGGGCAGCGGTGCGATGCTCCCGGTGGCAGGGGCCGCCTCGATGGCCGCCGCCGCGGGCGCGGGCGAAGGCGTAGGCTTTGCGGCCGCTTCGCGCGGTACCGGCGTCGTCCCGGGCGGCATGTCGGAAACGACCGTCGTCATCGGGTCCGTGCCGCCCGTCGGGTCCGGGCCAACGATCTGCAGCAGGCCGAGTGCGATCGCTCCGATGGTCGCGGCGGCCGCCAGAGGAAACCACCACCGCTCGGGCCGCGTGGCCTCGCGCACTTGATCATCCACGCGCTGCGGCCGGGCGCCGGCTTCGCGATGCGCGGCGGCGAGGATCGCAGTGTCGAGCGCGGCCGACGGCGCCTCGCTCGAGGCGGATCGCCACGCGGCATCGAAGCGCGGATCGCGATCGGACAGGTCGGTGTCGGGGCGCGTGGTCATGGGAAATCCTGCGCGAGGTCGGCAAGTTGCCCGCGCAGCTTGGCCAGTGCGTAGCGGATGCGGCTTTTCACGGTCTCGACACCTTCGCCGGTGAGTTCGGCGATCGCCGCAAGATCGAGCCCACCTTCCTGATGCAGAAGGAACGCGTCGCGCTGCGCGGGTGGCAGCGTCGCAAGTGCGGCGTCGATGCGAAGGGCGAGTTCCTTGCCGGCAACGCGCGTTTCCGGCTCGTCTCCACGCGGGCCGGGGAGGTGAGCAAACGGGTCCGGCGGATCGTCGTCGTCATCGGCGGCCAGTTCCGATACGAGTGTCAGCGGCCGGGCGGCGCGCCAATGGTCGACCAGCCGGTTGTGCGCAATGCGGTACACCCAGGTCGTGAACCTGGCGCTTGGCGCATAGGTGGCACGCGCGCGGATCACGTTCATCCAGATGTCCTGGAAGAGTTCGTCGGCCGTCGCCGGGCGATGGCAGTGGCGCAACAGGTAGCGGTAGACGCCCCCCTTGTGCTTCGCGTACAGGCGATCGAACGCCGCCGCGTCGCCCGCGGCGTAGGCAAGCATCAGGTCTTCGTCGGTCGCGGCGACGAATGGTGCAGCAGCGGGCATCGCTCGCGAGTATGCGAGCGACCCCGCGACCGTGCAACCGTCGCCCGAGGCGTTCACCGGCTGGGCGGATCGGGGACGAAGTGCGGCCACCGCGGGAACGGATTCGCGGGCCGCGACTGCGCGAGCACCGGCGGTGGCAGGACGCCCATCGCGACCAGGTTCTCGCGACGGTCATAGTGAACGGCGATCATCTCGGCAGGGGCGCTCGATTCGCGTTCGAACTGCACCTGGTGCGCACGCGAGTGCTCGCTGCGCCCATGGCCAGTGCCCAGCTGCGCGCGTGGCGCGCTCGCCGCCGCATCCATTGCGCCGGCGAGACGCTTGGCCTCGGCGGATGATGCAGCCGTTGCTCCGGCATCCGGCGCAGCAGCGGCAGGCGCCTCGTGCCGTGCATCGGCCGCCATCCTGGCCGGCGCACGCCAGGCAACCGGAGGCGGCGTCTTTTCGCGGAAGATCGCCACGCCGATGACGCCCAGGTTGTCGGGCCGTCCGGTGCGCGCCGCATACGAATCGGGCAGCTCGGTGAAGTAGAACGCGGCGGTGCGCGCCATGTTCTTCCGCCAGCCGGCGACGTCCATGCAGGCATGGCCGTCGAGCACGTAGCCGGACTGGTCGGGGCTGGCGGTGTCGCCGGTGATGACGTTGATCCCGTCGACGCTGGTCACGGCGAGTACCCGGCCGGCCGTCGCGTTGCAGATCCTGATCGCGTACTCCTGCCCCGGCGCGCCGACGACCCAATGCCGGCCCTGGCCCCAGATCGCGGGCAGGATCCGCGCGTCGCCGCGGGCGACGATGTCGACGCTGGCGAGCGAACCCACCGCCTGCGCGCCTGCGGGCAGAAGCGTGCATGCGGCCAGCAGTGCCGTCGCCAGTGTTGTGAGCGCCTGCTTTGGCGCGCGGATGCCGTCGCGCGTCGACGCTTGGCGGTGGGGGATCGTGAAGGCTGCCATGGATGACTCCCGGTGATGCTGCATTGCCGTCGCAGCGGGCAGTTCTGGAAACGGAGCGCAGCGGCCAAACGGGTTAACGCGGGCCATCGCGATGGCGCTTCGGCGGCGTCCGGACCCCGCATTGCCGCGTGCTATTCCGGACTTGTGGAAAGCACCGCCCATCTTCCGTCGTTCGTCACCGGCTGCGCGTTGACGCTCGCGTTCGCATTCGGCGCGGTTGCCAATCGGGTCAGCTTCTGCACCATGGGCGCGGTCGCGGACATCATGAATTCCGGTTGGGGGCGGCAATCTCAAGTCGCTGGTAGTGCTGCTGTTCCTCGCGGTATCGGCCTACATGACGATCAAGGGCCTGTTTGCCGTCGGGCGGGCGTATGGCCTCGACCCGGTCCGTTTCGACGTCGCGGCGCTCGGCGCCGGGACCTCCGACCTGCCGTCGGTGCTGACGGCACTGGGACTGGGCGCGTCAATCAAGGCGTGGGTGGGTTTCGCGGTGGCGGGATTGCTTGCCGCGTGAATGTTCGCCGGCAGGGATTTCCGCAGTGCTGGCGCAATGATCGTCGGCGGGCTGGTCATCGCCGCGGTGATCGTCGGCGGTTGGTATGTAAGCGCCCACTTGGGCTGTGTCGCAAAGGATCCATAGACGCTCGAGGAACTCTTCGTCGCCACCAACTCGGGCCGCGCCGAATCCTTCAGCTTTATCGGGCCCGTGGCGTACCTGTTGGAATTGCTGGTGTTCTGGACCGATCAATCGCGTACACTCACCTTTGGCATTGCCGGTGTCGACGCTGGCGCTGGGATCGTTCATCGCGCTGCTGTCGGTCATCGCCGGCAGCATGGCGGCGGTGAAGTATCAGGTTTGGCGACTGGAGCGCAGCGCCTGACATTGCGCCGGTCAACCAGGCTCGGCCGGCAACGTTACACGATCATGATCATCTACGACCTCACCTGCGCGGAAGGCCATCGGTTCGAAGGATGGTTTGCCTCGGCCAGCGATTTCGCCCGGCAATCCGAAGCGGCGATGGTCCGCTGCCCGTTGTGCAACGATGTCGAAGTCGCGATTGTTCCGTCGGCCAGGGTGCAGGTGGGCAAGTACGATCCCGATCGCGGCGACCCCGATCTCGCGGCGGCGACGCTGCCCAAGCCGATCCCCGAGACCGGCGAAATGATGGCAGGGCTGCCGCCCGAACTCGTGCGCAAGCTGCGCGAGGCGGTGCTGGCCACCGAGAACGTCGGGCGCCGGTTTGCGGAGGAAGCACGCAGGATCCACTACACCGAGGCGCCGGCGCGCCCCATCCGAGGACAGGCGTCTGCCAGCGAGGCCGAGGCGCTGCACGACGAAGGAATCGAATTCGCCGCGCTGCCCGCATTTCTGACCCGGGAGTCGCATTAGTCGATCGCGGCAGACGGCCGATCACCGCCATTCCGCCATGTTAAAATGCGAGGCTTTTCGGCGGGCCGTTAGCTCAGTTGGTAGAGCAGCGGACTTTTAATCCGTTGGTCGCAGGTTCGAGTCCCGCACGGCCTACCATGAAATCAAGCACTTAGCCCGGCTCACAAGGTCGGGCTTTTTGCTTTCTGGCGTTGATGTACGCGCTATGTACGCGCCAGCGAGCAATGCGCGGCGATTGTCTGTGCATTTGCGGCTCGCGGCGGACCGGGCCTGTCGCTTGTGACCGGTGCCTTCCGTGGCACCCGCCGGCTATCCTTGGCGTATGAATACCCCCGACCTCAGCCCCTGTCCGTGCTGCGATGGGCGACAACTCCTGGTCGCTCGCGCTGCCGGCGGCGGCAGGCCCAAGCCCATTCCCGCGTGATCACGCTACTGCCGGCGCACCTTGCCGGTCAGCAGCGCGACGATCGCATCCAGCAGCGCGATCACGGCCTGTCCGTCCGTTCCCAGGGATGCCCGCAGCAGCAACGCACCTCCGATGCTGGCCGCATCCTCACTCGGTTCGATGGCGGCCTCGGGCGGCTGCAGGGGGAAGTTCAGCCCCTGCCGCCGGTTCTGTTCCCAGTCGCAGACGTGCGCGCCATCGCGTGACGACCCAGTGCGACGAACAGCTGGCGCGCGAGGCGTCGATCTTCGGGAAGCGCCGCTCGTTGAGCGTGGCGAGCAGCGCGGCGACCGCGGGTCGGCGCGGCCACTCGGCCAGCGCGGTGACGCAGGCGCGCAAGGATCCAGCGCTCCACCACCTGCACCGCCGATTCGACCTTGGCCTTGTCCTGCGGCGAATACGGCCGTGCCGGCAACATCGAGACATCGTAGTGCCGGCGCGAAGTCCAGCACCGTGTCGTTGGCCTGCGGCTCATAGCGGTTCGGATCCGCGATCAACGCGCGCGGATTGTCGGGCACGATCAGTCTGCGGCACGCCCGCGATGAAGCGCAGCGTCCGGCCGATGGCCCACAACCACGATCGCATCGTCTGATCCGCAGTCACGCAGGCGAACGTGTAGCTCGATGCACCCAGTGCCGCCACGAACACCTGGCCACGCGTGCCGTCGGTCAGCGCCAGGTCGGGCCGGCGTAGTCCACGAACAGCTTCTCGCCGGCGCGGTGCTGCTGGCGCATCGACCGCCGCAGCGTCTTGGCGAAGCGCTTGTAGTGCTCACAGAACTGGGTCAGGCCCCAGGTGCGCTGGCCCTCGTACTCGGCGCGGTACTCCTGCCAGAGCAGCGTCAGCGTCACGCCCTTGCGGCGAAGCTCCAGGTGCACCCGGCCGAAGTCGGGCTCGACGATCCGGGCCTCGTCGGGGTTCCTACCAAGCAGCCGGCGTTCGAGTTCGGCCTGCTCAGTCCGGCATGGTCGTCCCAGGTCAGCCGCCGGCAGCCGGCCAGCGACACGTACTTGGCGACCACGCCCTTGGAGATCGACAGGCTGCGGGCGATCGCCTCATGCGACAGCCCGCCGTGCAGCTTCAGTCTCAAGACGTCCTTGATCATGCGTATGTCCATCGCTGGCGGGGGCATCGTCGCTCCGGCAAAAATGCCCGAGCCTACCCCCCGCGGTTGGTTCATACGCAACCCGTAACCCCCTTGGAAACCCAGTCGGTCACGATCCCGGACCGGCCGGTCACGATCCCGAAATCGTCGGTCACGATCCCGGACCGAGCGGTCACGAACGTCCGGAATACGCACCGTCTGGCGGTCGACAGATCTGGCGACCAACGCCTGTTGAACGGGTTCGAGTTGCATACTGCCTACCTCAACATCCATACCACCAGTTTTGGTGGTCGTGAGATCAGGGGGTTCGTACAACGCTGCGGCGGCACTACGGGGAACCCTTGCGAGGCGATCCCGACAGTGCCCGAACCCGCCACGCTCGCGCTTCTCGGCCTCGGCCTCGCCGGTCTCGGCTTCTCGCGCCGCAAGCAGTAGCCGGCTCGGCTTCGACGACAGCCCCGCTCCGGCGGGGCTTTTTCTATTCGTTGGCAAGGTGCCCGACCTTCACATAGATCTGGCATCCCGATTCGCTGAACGGTTGGTGGCGGCTCAGATGGGGGCTCCGTAACCACGTGCCGGAAGGGTAGTCGCCAAGGTCGTCGGAGAAGACGCCCTCAAGCACCAAGATCTCCTCGCCACCCCAGTGGGTGTGCGGCTGAAAGCGGGTCCCCGGTGCCCAGCGAACCAGCGCGACATGCTCAGTACCAAATTCGTGGAGGGGAAGCACCGACAGCCCGGGCACAAGCCCGGGGCGCCAATCGGCAAGCCCGGTGTCGATCACGACACGCGAACTGTCTTCAGGTCGGAATTGACGGAGCTTGACGAATAGCTCACATCCCGCGACCGAAAACGGCTGATGCCGTGAGCCCGGCGGGTTCCGCACATAAGCGCCAGTGGGATACTCACCGTTCTCGTCAGCGAACGTCCCCGAGAGCACAAGGAACTCCTCACCGAGGGCATGCTCATGGGCGGCAAACGACGATCCGGCGGCGTATCGGACGATGCTCGTGGCCCGCGCCACTTCGTCACCGACACGGTCGAGAAGCTTGCGCTCGACGCCGGGCTCGGGCGAGGCGACCCAAGGTGCGGTCCGGGTGTCGATCACCACCCGGGCTTTGAAATCAGCATTCAAGCAGCGCCGCCTTCGATGCATTGACCATCACCGAACGAATGCCGACGTAGCAGGACGTCGGATCGGATCGTGCCCACGCAAACGGTCTCGGTAGTCACCAGCCACGAGTGCGGCGGGTTGGTCATTCACCAGTAGGTGTTTACTGGACAGGTGAGCACATCGCCACCGCATTGGGTCCGTACCCCTCGGGTATCCACCCACCTGCAATCATCCGTGCTCGCACCTCCAGCGATACCGTGTAGCGGTGATTGACGTCGGCACGCCCGTTATAGAGGCGATACAGCGGAATGGTGCGCTCCGGACACGAACCATTGGACGCATTCGGCAACATGATCGAGAACGCATGGGGCGACTCCATGATCCAATCGCTTTGTGCTGCGTTGGCAAGTGTCGCGCACTCAGACACCAAGGCCGAATAGAAGTGCGTATCCAGACTCGGCGACGGTGCATAGAGCCGGCACACGTCGACGACATTGGCCGGTCGGTTTGGGGGAAAGGCGAAAGGGAAGACACCGATGGTTTGGCCAGTGCGAGTCCAGCCCGGAGTCTGGCTGCTGTCTAGCATTGCCATCTCCGCCGGATCTGCGGTGATGAAGTAGTGGTTTCGGCTTACCGAAAAGTACTCGACCGCGCTGACCGGGCGTGGAAGTACCGTGAATGGCACCGCAACAGATGTCAGCGGTGTACCGCGATAGCTGCCTTTCGCGCGTGCAGAGTAGACCCCGGGGGCAAACGGCCCGATCTCCTCATAGAGCACCATGGGGGGCGGCACCCCGCATATCTGTGGCGGGATCGCCTCGATGAGGTATGAGACCGTTACTTCGGAGGCTGAAGTGCTTGACCCTTCTATTCGTAGTCGATTGTCACATAGGCCTGCTGGCAAGCCGGCCACCAAGCGAGTAGTTTCACCTGTGTAGCTGGGGTTTGGCTCGACATGTGGGTCGTAGATAGTCTGCTCCTGCGCAGCCGCGAGCGCGGGCCAGACGGTGAGCAGAGCAAAGAGGTGTTGCATGAGCGTACGAACCTGCATGGCCTAACCTCCCGGATGTAGGTGCGGAGAACTTGCCATGTCGTACTCCCTTTTGAAAGCTGTGGTTGTGCCGCACGGTATCCACATTGCGCGGCCGGGCGGAAGTGCAGTCTCGATCCCCGTGGGCATTTTGACACCATCGTGGACATAGCGGTTCGGGAATGCGGACTACTGAGCGATGTCGCGGGCGCCGGCCTCACCCTCAATCTCGGAACACGTACAGCCCCAAGCAGAGGCCGCATCCGATGGTGTACATCAGCCACGTCTGCGGAACGAAGTACGGGTAAGCAGCGCTTCGTGACGACTTTTGACGAACTCGATGCGGTGCTCGCGAAGCAGCCGTATCTTGGCGGCGCCGCTCCGAATCGAACGGACATCACGTTGGCTGCGCTGCTGGCGCCCGTATGCCGCGCGCCTGAACATCGGGTGAAATGGCCGGCGATGCCGCCGGAGCTTGCGGACGTTGAAGCGAGCCTGCGCGGCCGACCGACCTGGAACCACGTGTTGCGGATGTATCGCGAGCACCGCAATTAGATGTCGCAGCCTGCGGTTTTGAAGACCTGAAGCCGAATGGCCGCACTTCGGGTCGGCGACAGTTCGCGATCGACCAAGAGCTGCCGGACAACGTCGCCGCCCAAATCGCCAGGTAGCGGACATTCGCGACCGGCCGAAACGAAGATACAACGAGCCCCAGCGATACCAGCGGTCCCGTACTCGACAAATTTTCTGGAGTAACGCACCGGCCATTGCTGCAAGGCCGCGTAGCGCTCGCCGTCAGATCGATTGGAACCAGCGGGAAACCTTGTGCTCGATTTCCGCAGCCATGTGCTCGCGCCCGAGGCGCATCAGGATCTCGGCGGTTTCGTCGTCGGTCGGAACGAGGTCGGTTGCCTTGACCGCAAGATCGTAGACCGATGTGTTCTGCGTCAGTTGCGCGTTCACCATCACTGTTGCCGGGTTGCGATGGCGCAGCAGGTGGCCGTAGACGGCGGCATACGCCTGCCGGTCAAACAGTGCCGGGCGCTAGTGGGTGCTCGCGGTGCCGAAGCAGCTGCGGTACTTCATGCACCGTGGCCCCGCGCTCCAGAGCACGGCGCTGCGCCTGTTCGTGCGCGCGGTGGAGCAGTGCCTGCGGGCGTGCAGCGCAGCCACGGGTCTTGCGGCGCGGTTCAGGTTGGTGGTCTTCATCCACCGCTTCGGGTCCGCGCTCGTTCCCCACCTGCATTTCCATTGCGGGGTGCTCGACGGCGTGGTCGAGTCCGCGCCCGCCAGGGAAGTTCTCAGTGAGGCTGGTGGAAAAATTCTTTTCTAAGCGCGTGCCTGGGTGTAGCTGTCTTTGACAGTCTTATAGCACCCACAGGCAGCCGCTTCGAGCCCTCTCTGGTTGAGGATGGTGACGGTACCACGTCGGTAGCCGATGAGCTTTCGTTCGTGAAGGCTGCACGCCGCCACGGTGATTCCGCTCCGTCGCACACCCAGCATGAGTGAAAGAAATTCCTGCGTAATCCGAAACTCATTGGAGTGGACGCGATCGCGGGTCATCAACAGCCAGCGGGCCATGCGCTGTTCCACAACATGGAAGCGGTTGCACGCCGCGGTCTGGGCGATCTGGATCATCAGTAAGTGGGTAAAGAGAAGCAACTCTCGCCGCAACGCATCGCTCTTGCTGAAATGGCGGCGAAAGTCCGCTACCTTCATCCGCATTGCCGTGCCGCCGCCTTGCACTACGGCACGAAAAGGTGAGACAGCGGCACCTAGCGCCACGGGAAGCCCAACCATGCCTTCAGAGCCGACGAGCCCGACCTCCGCAGCGTGGTCGGTATCCACAGTCGTCAGCATTGAGACGAAGCAGTCTATTGGAAAGTAGACGTGCCGAATGCGGGTACGGGGTTCATAGAGAACCTCTTGGAACGCCAGTTTGATCGGTTCGAGGAAGGGCAGCAGTTCTCGGTAATCCTTGCGGGGCAATGCGGCAAGCAGGCGGTTTTGAACCGAGACGTGTTTTGCAGCAACCATTAGAGCCCTCCCCATATGCGGCCCTTACAACTCCATTGTCAGGAGTCTCTTTTCGGGCTTCGGAAGGGCGATCCTGAACGGGGTCGAATCGAAGACCTGGCAAACAGGGAATCAGTCTAAGTTGCTATCAGCTAGATAGGCAATTATGTTCGAGATCGTACATAGCACGAGACGTGAACTAGAGAGCCGGCAACAGACTGCGACACGAGGTACGGCAGGCGGCCAAAACGAGACGGTCGCAGTACCCCATTGATAGCAGACATTCGCCGGCGGCTCCGATCGGACCGGGTTACTCGCTACATTTCATCATCGCTGGCGCTTGGCGCTACCATGTGTGGATGAACGGGCCTCACGCGCCGCTGCCAACGAAAACGCCGGGCGATATCACGAGTCCCGGCTGGCGGGAAATAGCGAAGGGAACTTGGCGAGCCGCATCGTCGCAGCATTCGTCGCTTGACGCTGCCGGGATCGCGTTCTTTGGCATATGGGCGTTGTTCCCTGCACTCGCGGCATTGGTGGGTTTGGGCGGCCTGCTCTTTGGCCGAGCCGAAATCCTCCATATGCTTTCGCGGGCCAGGATCGACTTGCCGGAAAGCTTTGCGGTGGTGGTCGTTGGCCAATTACAGGCGATCGCTTCGCACCCGCGCGCTATATCGGGCGCTACGCTCATCGGCGGTCTGCTCGTCGCGCAGTGGAGTTCGATGCGAGCCACGCGCGGACTGATCGCAGCGCTCAATTCTATCTATGGCGAAGAGGAGAAGCGAACGTTCTGGCATCGCCAGGCGCTGATATTTGCATTCACGTGTTTCGGCGGGGTCTTCCTCTTGATTGCCCTCGCATTAATCTTGGCCATTCCGCCATGGATTACCGGCGCCAAGGAAGCCTCTTTTTCATT
>CAVPXB010000002.1:0-136994 GCA_963709525.1 uncultured beta proteobacterium | reverse complement strand
TCAATAGCTCCCCGCCTGCGCGAAATTCTCGAACCGGGTGTATTCGCCGATGAAGGTGAGCCGGCACATGCCGATCGGGCCGTTGCGCTGCTTGCCGATGATGATCTCGGCGGTGCCCTTGTCCTGCGACTCGGCGTTGTAGACCTCGTCGCGATAGATGAAAAGGATGACGTCGGCGTCCTGCTCGATCGCTCCCGATTCCCTCAGGTCCGACATCACCGGCCGCTTGTTGGGCCGCTGCTCGAGCGAGCGATTGAGCTGCGACAGCGCCATCACGGGCACCTTCAGCTCCTTCGCCAGCGCCTTCAGCGAGCGCGAGATTTCCGAGATCTCCGTCGCCCGGTTCTCGCCCTGCGACGTCGACTGCATGAGCTGAATGTAATCGACGATCACGAGTCCGAGTTTGCCGTACTGCTTCATCAGCCGACGCGAACGCGAACGGACCTCGATGGAATTCAGCGCCGGCGTCTCGTCGATGAGGATGGGTGCCTCGTTGAGGCGCCCGAGTGCCCCGGTGAGTTTTTCCCAATCCTCGTTGGCCAGCCGCCCGGTGCGCAGCTTGTGCTGATCGAGGCGCCCCACCGAGCCGATGAGCCGCAGCGCGAGCTGGGTCGCGCCCATTTCCATCGAGAACACCGCGACCGGCAGCCCGGCCGCGATCGCCACGTGCTCGCCGATGTTGAGCGCCAGCGCCGTCTTTCCCATCGACGGCCTGCCGGCCACGACGACGAGATCCCCCGGCTGCAGTCCCGAGGTCATTTTGTCGAGATCCGAGAAACCGGTGGGAACGCCGGTGACGTCCGACGGATCGTCGCGGTTGAACAGGGTTTCGATGCGCTCGACGACGTCAGCCAGCAGCGTGCCGATCGGTGCGAACTGCTGCTGGCCGCGGGCACCCTGTTCGGCGATGTGCAGCACCTTCGCCTCGGCGGCGTCGAGGATGTCCTTGGCGCTCTTGCCCATCGGATTGTAGGCGCTGTCGGCGATTTCGCCCGCCGTCGCGGCGAGCTGGCGCAGGATCGAACGCTCGCGCACGATCACCGCATAGTGCCGGATGTTGGCCGCCGTCGGCACGTTCTGGACCAGCGCGCCCAGATACGAAAGACCGCCGATGTAATCGAGCTTCTGCGTCGACGCCAGCGCCTCGGACACGGTGACCACGTCGGCCGGACTGCCGTCGCTGATCAGGCGGATGATGTGCTGGTGGATGATCCGGTGCGCTTCGCTGTAGAAATCGGCATCGGCGACGATATCGCCGATGCGATCGGCCGCCTCGTTGTCGAGCAGCAGCCCCCCCAGCACCGATTGCTCGGCTTCGAGCGAATGCGGCGGCAGCTTGAGGGCGTCGAGTTGGGGATCGTCGGGCATGGAGGACCGCGAAGGCGAAGCTGATTTTACCGCCCGCGAGGCGGCCGCGGCGGTGCCGGGATCGGCGCACCGAAAAAAAAGGGCGCTGCATCCGCAGCGCCCCTGTTCAACCGTGCCACTGCTCTCGCGCGGGAGCGCGTCAGCCTCCCGAAACCGTATCGCCGACGACGCTCACCGTGATGCTCGCCATCACGTCGGTATGCACAGCGACGACCAGCGGATAGTCGCCGACCTGCTTCAGCGGACCCGTCGGCATGCGCACGGCAGCCTTTTCGACGGTGAAACCCTGGCCCTTCAACGCCTCGGCGATGTCGGCGTTGGTGACCGAACCGAACAGCCGGCCGTCGACACCCGCCTTTTGCGTGATCCTGACCAGCAGACCCTCGAGCTTGTCCGCCTGCTCCTGCGCCGTCGCGAGCTTGACGTTGGCCGCAGCCTCGAGCTCGGCGCGCCTGGCTTCGAGCATCTTGATGTTGTCGGGAGTGGCGCGCTTCGCCTTGCCCTGGGGAATCAGGAAATTGCGCGCGTAGCCCTCCTTGACCTTGACCACATCGCCCAGGTTGCCGACGTTGGCGATCTTTTCGAGCAGAATGATTTGCATCGCGTCCTCCGCTCAGTGCAGGTCGGTGTAGGGCAGCAGCGCGAGATAGCGGGCGCGCTTGATTGCCGTGGACAGCTGGCGCTGGTAGCGGGCCTTGGTGCCCGTGATCCGCGCCGGCATGATCTTGCCATTCTCCTGGATGAAGTCCTTCAGGATATCGACATCCTTGTAGTCGATTTCCTTCACGCCTTCGGCCGTGAAGCGGCAGAACTTCCTGCGCTTGAAAAGATTGTTTCCGCGCTCGCGTTTCTTGCCGTCTTTCTTCTTGCCAAATCTTCCGCCTGGACGGGGCATGTCAGTTTCCTTTGCTCAATTCGAATTCGTTGATGTGCAGCGCCACGGTAACGCCGGTTCGGTAGCGGCGGGCGACAAAGCCACGGACCCGCAGGTTGGAACCCGACGCAATCCCGGCCAGTGCGCTCGCGACCTCGCCGAACGCCACCGCTGCCAACTCGCACTCGACCCTTCGTTCTCCGCCGGCTTCGGTCTGCGTCGATGCATGACTCAACATGCACTCGACGACGGGAATGCCCGCAGGCGTGAAACGCAGATCGGAGCGATCGGTCAGTGTGGCCTCCAGCGTGAGTCGGTTGGCACCTGGCACCGGGATGTCCGCGTCGCGCCGCGCGTCGGTGTCAGGCCTGGGCGGGGGCCGGCTTGTCGGCGACCGGCCTGTCGGCTGCCACCTGCTCGCCGCGGCTTCCACGGTCGCCGCGGTCGCCGCGGTCCCCCGCGGTCGCCACGCTCGCCGTCACGGCCCGTCGACGACCTGGGCTTCTCTTCCCGCATCATCGGCGACGGCGCGACCTCTGCACCGCTCATGGCCACGATCAGGTGACGCAGCACTGCGTCGTTGAACTTGAACGCGTGCTCGAGTTCGCCCAGCGTCTCGTTGTTGCACTCGATGTTCATCAGGACGTAGTGCGCCTTGTGGACCTTGGCAATCGGAAACGCGAGCTGCCTGCGGCCCCAATCCTCGAGCCGGTGTATCTGCCCGCTCTTGGCGGTGACCATCGTGCGATAGCGCTCGATCATCGCGGGCACCTGCTCGCTCTGGTCGGGGTGCACGATGAAAACGACTTCGTAATGACGCATGCAGAACACTCCTTGTGGGCTGAAGTTGGCGGGCATCGGCCTTCGACACGCCGGTTTCGGCACGCCTGGGCGTTTTCCGCGGACGGCCTCCCCGTCTGCGGCGGGTGAGGCAAGGGAACTGCGCAGTGTAAACGCTTTTTTGTTTTGAATCAAACACTACACGTGGTGCGGATGCCGCCCGCCAAGGGGAAAGCGCGGCGCGGCCGGCGCGGATCAGATGCCGAGCAGCTTGGCGATGATGGTCTTGGCGACGAACCCGAACATGCCGAAGGCGAGCACGAAGAACAGCACGAACGTGCCCAGCCGCCCCGCCCTGGATTTCCGGGCGAGATCCCAGATGATGAACAGCATGAACAGGATGAAGCCGGAAAGGCCGAAGGTCAGCCCGAACTCGGCGATCTGCTCTTCGGTAAAGCCGTACACAATCCGCTTTCGGGGTCGATTCGCGGTCAGCGGCGCGGCGGCAGCCGGGACGCATCGACCAGATCGACGTAGGCATGCCAGGTCGCGTGGCCCAGCACCGGGACGACGAGGATCAACCCCATCAGCACGGTGCCGATCCCGAACGTCGTTGCAATCATGATCAGCGTCGCCCACAGCGCCATCGGCAGCGGGTTGGCCCCCACCGCGTGGACGCTGGTGACGATCGCGGTCGGCAGATCGACGTCGCGATCGAGCAGCATGGGCACCGACACGGCGCTGGCGGCGAACACCAGCGCGGCGACGATCCCGCCCAGCGCCATCCAGACCATGAACAGATTCGAGTCCTGCGACAGCACCACGTAGCGGATGAAATCGTCGAAGCCGGTGATCGGCGCCTGCACGAACAGCGCGATCAGCACCGACGAGACGAGTACCCAGAAGCTGCCGACCACGGCCAGCAACAGCCCGAACCCCAACAGCGCGCCCCCGGTTCGCTCCCAGGCCGCAATCGCGTGGTGCAGCGTGGGCACCTCGCCCGACGCCAAGCGGCGCGAGAGCTCGTAGAGTCCGGTCACCAGTACCGGGGCCACCAGCACAAACCCGGAGAACGCGCCCGAAACGAGGTAGAACCTGTCGCGCGCGAAGACGAGCACGAGCGTACCGCCAAATGCGGCGATGAGGCCGTGGAGGAGGCTCGGCACCGGCGTGCGCACGAAGTCGCGCCAGCCTCGCGCAATCCAGGCGAAGGGCGCTGTAAGCGGCACGGTGCGCACGCGTGGCGCAACAGGGGCATCAGCCGCGAGGGGCTCATCGTTCATGGGCGTGCGTCAGTGGCAGTGAGGGCGGGGGCGCATTCTCCCCCGGCCCGTGCGGCCGCGTCCAGAGCGGCATCGCGCTGCTCCCGCGACATCGCGGCAAGCACGCGCACGCGCGCATAAAAACGGGGCAGATCGCCACCCTCCTGCGCCAGCAGCGCTGCAAACTGCGGCACGCGATCCGAGTACAGCGCCGCAGCCGCGAGCCCCGCGTTGTTGGCACCACCCGCGAACCAGCGATCGAAGACCGGCAGGCCACCCCACCGCGATTTCACCCCCTCGTAGTCGGCGCGCATCGCCGCGAAGGCCGCCGCCTTGTCGCGGCGCTTGTCCTCGTCGCTCGCAGTTGCGTCGTAGATGGCCCGCAGCCGATCGCGGGTACGCGACGCCAGCGTACGGAACTCCGCCCTGAGTGCACACGCGCGCAGGGCGTCGGCGGCCAGCTGCGCCGCGTCGGGACGCGTCGACTGCGCGGAGAGCCAGCGCCGAAGGCCCGCCTCCTCCACCGCAGTCGCAAATGACTCGTTGAACGACGAATCGTCCCTGGCGTACGCGACCTGGTGGGCGAGTTCATGAAAGATCAGGCGCGCGATCTCCACCTCGCGCCACTGCACGAACGTGGACAGCACGGGATCGTCGAGCCAGCCCAGCGTCGAGTAGGCCGGAACGCCGCTGACGTGCACGTCGTCGCCCGCTGCGAAGACCGTCGCGGCTTCCGCGCGGGCCTCGCCCTCGGCAAAGTAGCCGCGGTAGGAGACGCAGCCTGCCACCGGAAAGCACCACTGCCGCGGCACGAGCGAAAGCTCGGGGGCGGCGAACACGTTCCAGACAACGTAGGGCCGACCCACGTCGGCGTAGCGCGTGTAGCTGCGATTGTCGGGCAGGCCCAGGTCGCGGCTCGCGAAGGCCCGTATGTCCTGCGTGCGCCGCAACCGTTCCCGCAGCCCCGCGTCGGTGGTCGCGTCGATGACCTCCGCGATGGGCTTCGCACGCGCCAGGAGATCGATCTGTCCCGCCAGTCCCTGCCAATAGAACTCGATGGCCCCGCAACCGCCAAGCGCGAAGCTCGCGATCAGCGCAGCGATGCGCGTCGTCGTCGGATCAGGGTGACCGCTTTTCACCGTTCGCCCTGAGCTTGTCGAAGGGCCGGGCCCCGAGTTGGCCGAAGGCGCTTCGACTGGCTCGGCACGAACGGAAACCGGGATTGGGTCAGTGGTCAATCGGCGCGGATTCGGAAGCCGGCGCGGGTTCGAACGCCGGGCCCGCCAGGAAATGCAGCTCGACACGGCCGGCCTGCGCCGCTGCGCCGAGATCCTCACCGATGTCGGGTACTCGTCCATCCGCGGTCCGTGGCATCTCGACGACGCCGCAACCCCGATTGCGGCCCTGGGCCTTCGCAAGATAAAGCGCCATGTCGGCAAGATCGAAAGCTTCACGCCAGGAGAGCTCGACCGCATCCGGGGGCAGCGGCTGCGCGAGATAGCCGATTGACGTGGTCAGCGACATCTCGATGCCGTTGACGACGAAGGGCCGGCGACCGATGGATTCGAGCAGGCGGGCAGCAAGCTCGTGCACGCGGTCGGCCGGACGCAGCGCCGCGTAGACCAGGAACTCCTCGCCGCCCCAGCGCACGACGTGATCCTCGTCACGCACCGACTCCTTCATCCGCCGCGCGACCTCGACCAGCACCGCATCGCCCACCGCGTGTCCGTGCCGATCGTTGACCCGCTTGAAATGATCGAGGTCGAGCAACAACAACGCGTTCTGCGGCGCGCCTGCCAGGCCTTCGCTGCGGCGTTCGTGTTCGACAAGCGAGCGCATGAATTCGTGGAAGTGGCGACGGTTGAAGAGCCCTGTCAACGGGTCGATGTCACGGGTGGCGACCAGCGACCGGTTGCGGGCCTCGAGATCGTCTGCCGTCGCCCGCATGCGCCGGTAGAGCATCAGCACGACGACCAGCGCCAGCAGCGAAGCCACCGTCACGGCCCCGTAATACTGCTGCTGCAGCGACTGGCGGTGGATCTCGGAGGCCTGCAGCGCATTCTTGCGATTGAGGAGTTCGACCTCCTGCGTCTGCCTTTCGGATTCGTAAAACGTCTTCATCCCGCGCTGGACCTTGGCTTCGTGCGCCCGCGCAATGTCGCCCAGCAGCGCTCGCTCGCGGTGGTACATCCTGATCGCGTTGGCAGCATCGCCGGAGCGCTCGAGATAGCCGCCATATTCGGCGAGCAGCCGCGCGAGATCCGCCTTCGCGTTGCGCCGCTCGTGGATCGACAATGCGCGGTCAGCGTAGCGGCGCCCCTCCGCTGCCCGACCCATCATCAGCAGCGCGAATCCGACGTTGGCCGAGTTCGGCGCCACCTCGACGGGAGCGCGCTTCGCCTCGGCTGACGCCAGCAGGCGGCGCGAGATCTCGAGCGCCTGCCCGTATTCGCCGTGGCGCAGGTGATAGTCGGCGATGTTGATCAGCACCCCGCCTTCTATCTCGGCCGACTTGGCCGCCCGCGCGATCGCGAGCGCCGCATTGAGCGCCTTTAAATCGCGCACCGCGTCGCCCTTCAGTTCGGCAGCGGACGCCTCGGCGAGCTTGGCTTCGGCCTGCGCGTAGGGGCTGTTGGCGAGCAGTGCGTGGCGCCACGCCTCCTCGGCCTTCGCCATCGCCTTGTCGGCGTGACCGAGCTGGTAGTACATGGTGGACAGACCGGACAGCGCCAGGGCGATGCGGCGGTCATCGCGGACGAGCCTTGCCCCTTCCAACTGCTGGTCGGTCAGGCGCTCGGCGACGTCGTATTCCCCCCGGGAGGAGGCTTCGGCATCGAGGATCGCGGATGCCCATTGGACCAGCGCGTAATCGCCCGCGGGCTGCAGGCGTCGCTGCGCCTCGAGCGCAAGCTCCTGCACCGCGTCGCCGTCATCGGTCTGGGAGGCGAGTTGGGACCGCAGCAGGAGCGATGCGACCTGCCCGCAGGACGACGGGCTTTCGGGGCCGAGATCGTCGAGCGTCCGGATGGTCGATTGCGCAGCATCCAGTCGTCCAAGGATGAGTTCCGCCCGGCCGCGCAGGGTCAGTATCTGGCACCGTTCGGCAAGCGACAGCGACGAGAACGCGTGCTCCGGGATCGCCAGCCGGGAGAGCGCCGTCTGCGGGTGCGACATCACGAGTTCATCGATCGACGCCGACGATGGCGCCGCGGCCGGTCCCGACTGCGCGGCGCAAAACGACGCCCACCCCAGCGCAAGACAGACCAGCGCCGTCCTCGTGCCCGGCGCCACCCAGGCGCCAAGCGCCCCGTCGTCGGGGGGGGCGCTGCGGCGCAAACGCTGTCGGCACGGCGATCGGAACAATGCGGCCAAGTGGCACTCCTTCCACCCCTCGCGATTTGACGCGAAGGTTCAACATCGGAAAACCTGCGCGCATGTGGCGCGGGTTCGGGCACGACCCTCCCTGCAAAAATCGGTCCAGCCGACCGGTCCGCCTCCGAATTACCCCACGTTGCGCCGACGCGAGGGGGACAAACCGGGAGACCCAACGGCGTCGGCAACCCCTCTGTACGCTACATTCCAATGATCCGGCACGGGAATGTATCAAGTTCCGTTCGGGTCGGCCATCTTCATGGCGGATCAACAGGCGCAGCTTTCAGGCGCGCACCGCCAACCAACTCGCCAGCCGGGCCACCCCCTCGGCAATGCGCGCTTCATCGATCGTGTACGCGAAGCGCACGTGATCGGCGGCGCGATGGCGGCCGAAGTCGAGCCCCGGCGTGATCGCCACGCCGCAGCCCTCGAGCACCTCCTTGCAGAAACGCTGGCTGTCGGCGGAAAAGCGCGAGCTGTCCGCGTAGACGAAGAAGCCTCCGCTCGGCAGCACCGGAATGCCGAACCCCAGTTTCGCGCAAGCGCCGGCACCAGGAACATCGCGGCGCGCGCCGAACGCCCGCCGCCGCTCTTCCAGCATCGCGAGCGTCCCCGGCAGGAAACACGCCAGCGCCGCGCGCTGCGAGACGGTCGGCGGACGAGATGTAGAGGTTCTGCGCGAGCTTTTCGAGATCGCGGACGTGCCGCTCGGGAGCGATGACCCAGCCCAGCCGCCACCCCGTCATGTTGAAATACTTGGAGAAGCTCGACACGACGAAGAGGTCGTCGGCGTGTTCGCCGGCACAGCCAGCGCCGTTTGCGGCGGTCCGTCGTAGGTGAAGCCGAGATAGATCTCGTCGACGATGAGCCGGCCCCAGCGCGCGCGACCGGTCGCCGCGATCCGGCGCATCTCGTCCGGCGGAACCTGCGTGCCGGTCGGGTTGGACGGCGAGGCGATCAGCACGCCCGCGGGTACGCGTCGACCACGCGGCTTCGATCAGGTCGGCGGACAGCTGGTAGTTGGTGTGCGGCCCCACGGGAATGCCCGACCGGCTTCGCCCTCGAGCACCCGGACGAAATGGCGGTTGCAGGGATAGCCCGGGTCGGACATCAGGATCTGCTGGTCGCGGTCGACCAGCAGCGCCATCACCAGGAGCAGCCCGGCGGACGACCCGGCGGTCACGATCACCCGTTCGGGGGCGACGGTCACGCCGAAGCGCTCGGCGTAGTGCCGCGCGATCGCCTCCCGCAGCTCCGGCAGGCCCAGCGCCGACGTGTAGTAGATGTCGCCCGCCGGCCAGCGCCGCCTGCGCGGCAGCCAGGACGGGCGCCGGCGTCGGAAAATCGGGCTCGCCGATTTCCATGTGGACCACGGTTCTGCCGGCCGCCTCGAGCGCGCGCGCCGCGGTCTGCACTTCCATGACGTGGAACGGCTCGATTCCGGCAACGCGCGCCGCGGTGACAATACGGGTATCCATCGAAGGGACGAGCTCTCGCGGCTGCAAAAAGAGGTATGGTAACGCTTGCCGGTCCGTTGCCGCACGCCACATGCTGGAATCGATCATGCGCCATAACCCTTGCCCTCGCACGCGCGACTCGTGTTCGCCGCCTGGCGTCCTCGTCCTCGCCGGTCGCCGGCGCCGACGTGTACAAGTGCGCCGGTGAACGCGGCATCCCGGTGTACCAGGAGATGCCCTGCGGGCCAGGGAAGGAATTGCGCAACTTCCAGCTCGACCCGCCGGAAATCACGATCTTGCCGGCCGCAGCGCGCTCGGCACCCCGCCACCGGCATCAAGGAAGCCCCGCCGAAGAACGCCAAGTCCGACAAGAACGCGAAACCGGCGACCGGCTGGCCCGGCCGCGGGCAATGCCGCGGAGCGCATGCATGTCCGCCTCGGCATGTCCGAGGGCGAGGTGCTGGCCAAGCTCGGGCATCCCGACACGCAAGTCGCGGCGGCAAGAACGCGAGTTCGCCACGGTGGACGTACCTGCCGGCCCCCGGCGACCCGGAAACGGTGACGACGCTGACGTTCGCGAAGGGCATCGTCGTCGACATCGAGCGCAAGGTCGTCAAGCAATGAGCCACCGCCAGGCGCCGGCGAGCGGCGCCGCGATGGAGCCTCCGATGCGCGCGCTGATCCAGCGCGTGCGCGAGGCGCAGGTCAGCGTCGACGGTCGCACGGTCGGCGCGATCGGTCCGGGCTGCTCGTACTGGCCGGCAGTGGCCGCTGACGACACCGCCGCGGATCGCGAATGGCTCGCGCGCAAGATCGTCGCCTTGCGCATATTCGACGACGACGCGGGCGTGATGAACCGCTCCGTCGCCGACATCGGCGGCGCGATTCTCGCGGTCAGCCAGTTCACCCTGTTTGCGTCGACGCGCAAGGGAGCGCGCCCGTCGTGGTCGGGCGCGGCGCCGCCCGCAATCGCGCAGCCGCAGTTCGACGCTTTCGTCGGCACGCTCGCCGCGGCACTGGGCAAAGCCGTGGCCACCGGCGAGTTCGGCGCGGCGATGCAGGTCGCGCTGGTCAATGACGGCCCGGTCACGATCTGGCTCGATTCGCGCCAGCGCGAGTAAGCGACCTCGTCGCGGGTGCCCTGGCGCCCGGGAGGCCATCCGCGTTGCGCGATGCGGGCATTGCCCGGACGACGGCTGCACGGTGCCGGTTGGACGCCGTCGTGTCATGTCGACGATAATCCCGTTCCCGAGCGCCCGGCCTCGTCGCCGATGCGTGGAGATCGCGGGCGCCCTCCCTTTCCCGATCATGGCCCTTCCCGCCTGCCCGTGCCGCTCTCTACGCATACGCCGCCGCGCTCGCCGCATGGGCGTGCTCGCGTGGCAGGGCACGACGGTGGATATCGTGCCGGCGCGATCCACCCCGCTCACGCAGACGGTCGTCGTCAGCGGCCGCGTGCTCGCGCCGGCGCGGGTGGACATCGGCGCGACGATCACCGGTCGGGTGCAGACGGTGGGCGTCGACGAAGGCGACCGCGTCAAGGCCGGCCAGTTGCTGGTCGAGCTCGAGCGTGCCGAGCTCGCTGCGGCGCTCGCCCAGGCCGTGGCCACCGAGCAGGCGGCCGCCACGCGGATCGCGCAGTGGCGCGACGTGGCGACGGTTCCGGATCGCGCGAGCAGTTGGTGCAGGCCGAGGCGAACTACCGGAACATCGAGCGCGACGCGGCGCGGCAGGAGCAGCTCTTCAAGCAGGGCTTCATCGGCGCAGTCGCGCCTGGACGAAGCGCGCCGCGCGGCTGCCGTCGCGAAAAGCCAGTACGAGACCGCGCGCGCCGTCTGCCGCCGCCAGCGCGCCGGCCGGCGTCGATCGCCGCCTCCTCGACGACCAGCTCGCGCAGGCCCGAGCGGCGCGGGAGACGGCGGCGGCCAAGCTCGCGCAGACCACGCTGCTCGCGCCGGCGGCCGGCGTCGTCCTCGATCGCAGCGTCGAGCCCGGCGACATCGTGCAGCCCGGCAAGCGGCTCCTCGCGCTCGCGCTCGACGGCGACGTTCGCTCACCGCGCTGATCGACGAGAAGAATCTCGCCCTGCTGCGCCTGGGCCAGCGCGCGCGCCGTCGGCGGACGCCTATCCGAACGCAGCCTTTCGGCGCCGATCCGTCGCTACCTGGCACCCGGGATCGACGTGCAGCGCGGCACCGTCGAGGCCAAGTTCGCGCGTTCCCGCGCCGCCGCCGTTCCTGCGTTCCGACATGACGGTGTCGATCGACATCGAGGTCGCGGACCGCGCCGACGCGCTCGTCATCCCCGCCGCCGCGCGTGCGCGATGCTGCAGTCGCGGCAGCCCTGGGTCCTCGCGCTGCGCGATGGCCAGCGAAGCGCGCCAACCGTGCAGCCTCGGCGCCCGCAGGCGGCGCAGGTCGAAATCGCCACGGAGCTTGCCGCCGGCGATGTCCTGATCGTGACCGCCGGGCGTCGTGCCGGGCGAGCGCGCGCACGCGCGCTGAGCTTCGGAGCGCGATCGGCATGCCCTTCGAGTGGGTCGTCGCACTGCGCTTCCTGCGCGAGGGCCGCTTCCAGACGCGCTCATCATCGGCGGCGCTGCCACCGGCGTCGCCGTCGTCATCTTCATCACCGCGCTGGTCAACGGGCTGCAGGCCAACACCATCAAGCGCATGCTCGGCACGCAGGCGCACATCGTGATCCGCCCGACCGAAGAGGTCGCGCTGCCGCAGCGCGCGAGCACGCCGGAGACGGCGGTCCTGCCCAGCGCGTCGAGGCCCGCGCGCAGCGCCTGCGCTCGATCGACCAGTGGCACGCGATCGCCATGGCGCTGGAAGCCCGGCCCGACATCACCGCGGTCTCGCCGATGGTCTCGGGCCCGGCTTCGCGGTGCGCGGCGACGCCACCAAGTCGGTCGCCGTCCAGGGCATCGACCCCGAGCGCTACACCCGCATCATCCGCATCGACGACAAGCTCATCGCCGGCGAGTTTCGCGTCCAGCCGGGCGAGGCGGTGATCGGCAAGGACCTCGCCGACCGATCTGGGCATCGGCCTCAACGATCGCTTCCGCCTCGTCACCGCGAGCGCCGACCGGCCAGGTCGACGACGCCTACACGGTGACCGGGCTCGTCGACATGGGCATCCGCGACATGAACCGGCGCACGGTCTTCGTCGGCCTGCGCACCGCGCAGGCGCTGTTCGAGCTGCCGGGCGGCGCGATCGCAGCTCGACCTCAAGGTGCACGATCTGTTCGAGGCCGAAGAGATCGCGCAATCGGCTCGCGCGCGCAGACCGGGCTCACCGCGGACTCGTGGATGAAGACCAACGAGCAGCTGCTGGCCGCGATCAACGCGCAGAACATCACCACGCGCACGATCCGGATCTTCGTCATCCTTCATCGTCGCGCTCGGCATCGCCAGCGTGCTGGTCGTCTGGGTGGTGCAGAAGCGGCGCGAGATCGGCATCCTGCGCGCGATGGGCGCCAGCGCGCGGCGCAGTCCAGCGCGTGTTCCTGCTGCAGGGCGCGATCGTCGCGCTCGCCGGCTGCGCTGCTGGGCTGCGCGCTGGCCGCGGCGATGGTCGTTCCTCTTCCTGCGCTTCGCGCGCAACGCCGACGGCTCGCCGTCTTTCCGTGCTGACGCTCTCCCCCTGGCTCTTCTTCTGGTCGGCGCTGTGGGCGATCGTGTTCGGCGGCTGCTCGCCGCGGCGGCGCCGGCGCGACGCGCGGCGCGCTCGACCCCGCGCAGGCGATCAGGATGTGACGATCGAGCGACCGGCCGCTGATCGAGCTGTCGAACGTCCACAAGTCCTACGGTGCCGGCACCGAGATCGAGGTCGAGGTGCTGCACGGCATCGACTTCGCGCTCGCAGCCGGGCGAGTTCACCGCGCTGATCGGGCCGTCGGGCTCAGGCAAGTCGACGCTGCTCAACCTCATCGGCCTGCTCGAGCCGCCCGACCGGAGGCTCGTATCGGCTGCAGGGGCGCGAGACCGCGACGCTTGCGGACGCCGAACTCACGCGCCTGCGCGCCACGGCGCTCGGCTTCGTGTTCCAGTTCCACCACCTGCTGCCCGCGTTCACCGCCACCGAGAACGTGACGCTGCCCGGCCTCAACGCGCAGGGGCCGGTGACCGCGCGAGCGGCGGGAGGCGGCGCGCGAGCTGCTGCGCGCCGTCGGCCTTGCCGATCGCCTCGATCATCCGCCGGGCAAGCTCTCCGGCGGGCAGCAGCAGCGCGTGGCCATCGCGCGCGCCCTGTCGCTGGCGCCGCCGCTGGTGCTGGCCGACGAGCCCACCGGCAACCTCGACACCCACTCGGCCGACGAGATCTTCGCGCTGCTGCGGCGATTCAATGCGGAGCGCGGCGTCGCCTTCCTGATCGTCACCCACGATCCGCGGCTCGCCGATCGCTGCGACCGCATCATCGAACTCGTCGACGGCACGATTGCCGGCGACCTGCCGCACGCGCGCGACCGCGCGCGCCGGGCAGTGACCCGGCCTCCGGGACGAACCGCTACGGCAGATCGATCAGCAGCACCTCGGCATCCTGCCGTCAACCGGTCGATTGCCGGCTCACAGCTTGTACGCGCGCTTCGCCAGGCCGTAGGCGAGCTCCGGCGCAAGCTCGAACGCCTCGTCCTCGCCCATCCGATGCTCGACGACGAGGGTCGCGAGAAAACGGCAGTCGATCCGGCGCGCGACGTCGTGCCGCGCGGGAATCGACAGCAACGCCCGGGTGTCGTCGTTGAAGCCGACGGTGTTGTAGAAGCCCGCCGTCTCGGTCGACCTGCTCGCGGAAGCGCAGCATGCCCTCGGGGCTGTCGTGGAACCACCACGGCGGACCCAGCCGCAGGATCGGGTAGTGGCCCGCCAGCGGCGCCAATTCGCGCGAATAGACGTCCTCGTCGAGCGTGAACAGGATGACGGTGAGGTCGGGCTCGTTGCCGAAGCGGTCGAGCAGCGGCTTCAGCGCGCGGACGTACTCGGTCGCGATCGGAATATCGGCGCCCTTGTCGCGCCCGAAGTCGCGGAAGATCACCGGATTGTGGTTGCGCATCGAACCCGGATGGATCTGCATCACCAGCCCGTCGTCGACACTCATCCGCGCCATTTCCAGCAGCATCTGGCCACGAAACTGCTCGGCTTCCGCGGGCGACGCGGTGCCTGCCAGCGCGCGCTGGAGCAGGCGCTCGCATTCAGCCTCGGTGAGATCGCAGGTCAGCGCCGTCGGATGGCCGTGGTCGGTCGAGGTTGCGCCCATCGACTTGAAGAATGCGCGGCGATTGCGGTGCGCGGCCAGGTAGCCGCGCCAGGTTGCGGTGTCCTCGCCGGTGAGCGCGCCGAGCTGCCGCACGTTGTCGCGGAAACCCTCGAACTCGGGATCGACGACCGGGTCGGGCCGGTACGCGGTGACGACCCGGCCCTTCCAGCCGCTGGCACGAATCTTCCGGTGGTGCGTCGAGCGGATCGAGCGGCGACTCGGTCGTCGCGATCACCTCGATGTTGAAGCGCTCGAACAGCGCGCGCGGGCGGAACGCCGGGCGTCGCAAGGCAGCGTTGATGCGGTCGAAATAGCGGTCGGCGGACTCGGCCGTCAACCGCTCGGTCGATGCCGAACACCGTGGCGAACGCGTGGTCGAGCCACATCCGCGTCGGCGTGCCGCGGAAACAGGTGATAGTTCGCGGCGAGCGTGCGCCAGATCTTGCGCGCGTCCTGCTCGACCGGCGCGCCGTCGCGGCGCGGGATGCCGAGGTCCTCGAGCCGCATCCCCTGGCTGTAGAGCATCCGGAAGGCGTAGTGATCGGGCGTGATGAACAGCGCCGACGCATTGGCGAACGGCGGATCGTCGGCGAACCACTGCGGATCGGTGTGCCCGTGCGGGCTCAGGATCGGCAGGTCCTTGACGGTCGCGTAGAGGCGGCGGGCCAGATCGCGCGTCGCCGGATCGGCGGGAAACAGGCGGTCGGGATGGAGATTCAGGGGTATCGGCATGTTCGTTCGCTCGGAAGACTAGATGGTCGGTTCGGCGGCAGCGCGGCCCCTGCCCTTGCCGCGGGCGGCCCGCCCGGCGCGCGCGGCGCCGGCGGGTTCGCCAGCCAACGATCACTTCGGCAGGTAGCCAGCCATCTGCGGCAGCCACATCGAGAACGCCGGCACGTAGGTGACGATCAACAGCGCGGCGGTGAGCGACAGGTAGAACGGCGCGATCGTCTTCATCACCTGCTCGACCGATATCTCCCCGATGGCACAACCGACGAACTGGGTCGTCCCCACCGGCGGCGTGTTGAGCCCCAGCGCGGCATTGATCAGCAGCATCATCCCGAATTGCACCGGGTCCATCCCGAACTGCTGGCAGATCGGCAGGAAGATCGGCGTGCAGATCAGGATCGTCGCCGCCATGTCGAGGAAGGTGCCGAGCAGGAACAGGATGACGTTGACCAGCAGGAAGACGATCCATGGCGTGGTCGTGATGCTGGAGATTGCGGCGCCGGTGGCCTCGGCGACGCTGTAGAGGCTCATCAGGTAGCCCAGCACCGCCGAGACGCCGATCAGCAGCAGCACGACGCCGGTCTTCTTCACCGCCCGTGCCGCGGCCTTGAGGAAGTCCGCCCACGACAGGCTGCGATAGACGAACACCGTGATCAGCAGCGCGTAGAGCACGGCGACCGACGCCGACTCGGTGGCGGTGAACACGCCCGAGAGGATGCCGACGACGATGATGACCGACCACGAACAACCCGGGGAGCGCCGCCGCCAGCGAGTGGAGGACGATGTCCCAGCCGGGGAAGGTCCCCGACGGATAGCCGCGCTTGATGGCGACCGCGTAGGCGGCGACGAGATTGCAGATCGTCAGCACCAGCGCCGGCAGCAGCCCGGCGAGAATCAGCGCGGCGATCGAGACCTTGCCGCCCGCGGCCAGCGAATAGATGATCATGTTGTGGCTGGTCGGCATCAGCGCGCCGACCAGCGCGGCATGGGTGGTGACGTTGACCGCGTAGTCCACGTCGTAGCCTTCCCGCTTCATCATCGGGATCATCACCGCGCCCATCGCCGACACGTCCGCGACCGGCGAACCCGAGACCCCACCGAACAGCGTGCAGGCGACGACGTTCGACATCCCGAGCCCGCCACGGACGTGACCGACCAGGCTTTTCGCCAGTTCGACGATCCGATGGGCGATGCCGCCGTAAAGCATCAGTTCGCCGGCGAAGATGAAGAACGGAATCGCCAGGAACGAGAACACGGTCATGCCGGAGACCATCCGGCCGAAGACCACCGCCACCGGCAGCCCTTCGTACATGATCGTGATCACCGAGGAGAGCCCGATCGCGAACGCGACCGGGACGCCCAGCACCAGGAACGCGAGGAACAGGACGGAGAGGATGGTCAGTGCCATGACGGGACCACTTCCTCGCCCTTGAACAGCGCGATGATATGTTCGACGGAGAACAGCACGATCAGCACGCCGGCGATCGCCACCGGAACGTGGTTGAGCCCTTCGGGAATGCCCAGCGTCGGAATCTTGTAGCCCATTACCGACTCCGCCAGGATGCTGCCCTGCCACGCCATCATCGCGCCGAACATCGCGGAAAGGATGTGGATGACGATCTCGAGTTTGTGCCTCGTCTTCGCCGAGACCCACACCAGCAGCGACTCCATGCCGATGTGGCCCGCGTCGCGGACGCCCACTGCGGCGCCGAGCATCGTGACCCAGAGCACCAGCACCAGCGCCAGCGCCTCGGCCCAGGTCGGCGTGTCGTTCAAAATGTAGCGGCCAAAGACCTGGTACAGCACGCAGACGACGATGACCAGCAGGCCGATCACTGCGACGACCATGCAGACTTTCGCCAGCGCGGCATTGAACCGGGTAAACATGACGGCGACCTCGCGAGGTGGAGCCGCCCGGAGCGAAACGCCCCGGGCGGCGGTTGGACGGCCTACTTGGTGTCCTGCACGGCCTTGAGCATCGCCTTCATCTTCGGCGTGGTGATGAACTTGTCGTACACGGGACCCATCACGTCCTGGAAGGACTTCTTGTCGACCTCGATGACCTGCGCGCCGCCGGCGATCACTTTCGCCTTGGATGCGGCCTCCTTCTCGTCCCACAGCTTGCGCATGTAGGGCACCGACTCCTTCGCCGCATCGCGGAAGATCTTCTGCTCCTCCGGCGTGAGGGTGTCGTAGACCTTCTTCGACATCAGCAGCATTTCCGGCGCCATCGAGTGCTCGGTCACCGCGTAATACTTGGCGACCTCGAAGTGGCGCGCGGTGTCGAACGACGGGAAGTTGTTCTCGGCGCCGTCGACGGTGCCGACCTTGAGCGCCGTGTAGACCTCGCCGTAGGGCATCGGCGTCGCGTTGGCGCCCATCGCCTGCAGCAGCGAGACCCAGAGGTCCGACTGCTGGACGCGGATCTTCATGCCCTTGGCGTCGGCCAGCGACTTGACCGGCTTCTTGACCGTGTAGATCGAGCGCGCGCCGGCATCGTAGAACGCGAGGCCGATGAAGCCCTGCGCCTCGGCCGCCTTCAGGATCTCGTCGCCGATCGGGCCGTCGAGCACCTTGCGCATGTGCGCGACCGACCGGAACAGGAACGGCATCGTCGGCACGATGGTCTCGGGGATGATGTTGTTCATCGGCGCGACGTTGATGCGCACGAGGTCGAGTCCGCCGAGCTTGGTCTGCTCGATGGTGTCCTTCTCGCTGCCCAGCGTGCCGCTGACGTAGGTCTTGATCGTGTGCTTGCCGTTGGTCTTCTTGCTGATGATGTCGCTCATGTAGTTCACGGCCATCACCGTCGGGTAGTCGGCGGGATGGACGTCGGAGTTGCGGAACTCCTTGGCAGCGACGGGCAGGGCAACCGCAACCATGGCGAGTGCCGCGGCGATGCGGGTCATGCGGGGAAGCATTTGAGTCATGATGTAAAACCTCCTTCGTGGGTACGCCCGGCAGCGGGTCGCCGCCTGGATGCTGACTTCGGTTTGGATGGCAGTGTCTTCTCTGTTTGGCCCTTCGTGCGGACTTCGATCCGGCGCTGGCCGGCTTTCTCGCGGCGGGGTCGGATCCGAAACGCGGGGAACTGGCGTCGATCGCGTCCCACCGCCGCTGAAACTCGTGTGCGACGTGGTGAAGATGGCGGCACATGGCCGCACGTGCGGCCTTGGGATCGCGCGCCGCGAGTGCATCGACGATCGCCTGGTGGTGATCGAGCGTCGTCGCGCGCAGCGCGGAAGTGTGGAAGTAAGCTTCGATTTGCGGCCACAGGCCGCTGCCGCGCTGATCCCAGAGCATGCCCACGACGAGCGCCAGCGCGCTGTTGCCGCTCGCGTGCGCGATCACGACGTGGAAGGCGCGGTCGGCGGCATCGCGCTCCGCAAAATTGCCGTCGTTGGCGCGCATGGTCGCGATGGCGTCGCGAAGGCGCTCCAGCGTGTCGGCATCGATCGAGCGCGCCGCCCGCGCCGCCGTCTCGCCTTCGATGAGCTCGCGGGCGGAGAGAAGCTCGAACGGGCCGGGCCCGCCTTCCTGCGGCTGCGCTTCTGCGACGACAGTCACGAAGATCCCGGTGCCGACCCGAACTTCGACGCGGCCTTCGATTTCGAGCGCCAGGATGGCCTCGCGCACCGAGGTGCGGGAAACGCCGAGCAGCTTTGCGAGTTCGCGCTCGGGCGGCAGGCGGGAACCGACGGCAAACTCGCCGCGGTCGATCAACGAGACGATCTGACCCGCAATCTGGCGGTAAAGTCGCTGCGTTTCCACGACCTGCAACGGCACGCTGACGCTCCCAGGCTCAAGGACCGGTGCCGCAGGGGCGTCGGGGTGCCGACGCGACGGGCTTCCGGGATTTCGCCCATCCGCTCTGCCGGCAGAGGTGCGATGTGGCGCAAATGTAACCCCAATGACAAACAGCGGTCAAGTGGTCCAACCACCGGACCAAATTGTCGGGGCAACCGCCGAACGCTCGCAGTCAGTCGAGGCAGGAAAACAGCAGGGCTTCGGAGGGTGCGAGGGCGTAGGGATGCCCGAAGCTGATGTGGCCGCGGCCGCGCAGCACCGAGCTCCTCGCGCCGCAGCAGGATTTCCTGGTCGCCGGCGATCGTGCACCAGGTTCCGTTCGAGCTTTGATCGACCAGCACGAACTTGTCGCGACGGCGCTCGATGCGCGCGTGCCGACGCGAAGCACCGTGACTCACGACCACCAGATCGTTGCCCACTTCACGCCCGATGGTCAGCACCGCAACCTTCGCGTCGAGCTGCAGGTTGCGCTCGCCGTGCGTCAGTCGCAGGTGCGCCTGGGAAACCGTCTGTCTGGTCGCCAGTGCGGTCAGGTCGGCGTCGGATTCCTGCCAGACGAGTTCGACGATGCCTATGTCCTCGGCCTTGCCTTTGACCGTATAGGCGTTCTGGTTGCGGGTCCGCGCCCTCAGGGCGGCCGGCAACTCATCGGCGGTCAGCGCCGAAATGAGCGTCTCGCCGGCCTTGGCGAGATCGGACAGGCGCGATGCCAGATTGACCGCGTCGCCATAGATGTCATCGCCGTCGCCGACGACCGGACCGAAATGCATCCCGACCCGGATGGCGAGCGGGTCGCCCCGGCTGGTGCGCAGCGCAGCGACACGCGCCTGCATGTCGATGGCCGCGTAGGCGGCGTTCGCCGCGTAGGGAAAGATGACCAGCGCCCCGTCGCCGATCGTCCTGACCAGTCGCCCCGCGCGCTCCTCGCTGCTCCGCCGGACCATCTCGAGGCAGCGTCCGACCAGGCGCAGGGCCTCGACATCGCCCAGGGTTTCGTACAGCCGTGTGCTCCCCGAGACGTCGGCGAACACGATGGCAAGGTGACGTGACGCGTTCGATTCCATGGCTGGCGATCTGGAGGGATGCGGGCGTCCACGACCTGCGGGTTTCCCGGCGCGGGCCGCAGTCAGCGGTTTGGCGGCAGAGTATAGAGCAAGGACAAACTTCAATTCCAGCGACGATTCGCGCTTGCGGGAGGCGGCACTTCCCCGTATGGTGGCCGCTTCGCCGATCGGCAGCCTTCAATTTGGTGGAGACGCGCTGTATGGAACGCCTCGGTCGTTACCAGATCCGCGAAATGATCGGCGAAGGCGCGATGGCCCACGTCTACAAGGCGTGGGATCCCGAGATCGATCGCACGCTCGCGATCAAGGTACTGAAACCCCACCTGTCCGAAGACGAGCAGTATCGCGGCCGGTTCCTCCGCGAAGCCCGTGCGGCAGGCGTGCTGTCGCATCCCAACATCGTCACCATCTTCGACGTCGGCGTCGAGGGCAGGCATCCGTACATCGCGATGGAGCTGGTCGACGGAATGACGCTCGGCGACGTCATGCGTTCCGGCAAGGTGTTTTCGGTGCGCGAGATCGTCAATATCGGCATCGAGCTCACGCGCGCGCTCGACTACGCACACCGCAAGGGCATCGTCCATCGCGACGTCAAGCCCGGCAACATCCTGCTCGTGCAGGACCGCAACACCGTAAAGGTGACCGACTTCGGGATCTGCCACATCGAGAATTCCGGAGTCGGCGAGCAGACGCAGCACACCCGCGTCGGCGACGTGCTGGGAACGCCGAACTACATGTCGCCGGAGCAGGTGGCCGGCCTCCGCGTGGACGCCCGCTCCGACCTCTTTTCCGTCGGCGTCGTGCTGTACCGGATGATGACCGGCGTGCTTCCTTTCGAGGGCGATTCGATCATCACCGTCGCGTACAAGATCGCGCAGGCCGATCCGACCCCGGTGGACGCGCTGCGGCCCGGGATTCCGCTCTCGCTGCGGCGCGCCGTCGACCGGTCGCTCAAGAAGCAGCCGGACAAGCGCTTCGCAACCGGGGAGGAGTACGCACAGGCATTGATCGGCGTCGCGCGGGAACTGACCGATGAGGAACGTCGTCACGGCTCCGGGCGCGGCCTGCCGATCGGCGTCCGTTGGGCACTGATGATGACCGCGCTGGTGGCGCTCACGATGACGCTGACCGCGACTGTCCTCTACCAGCGACAGTACCAGGCGATGATGAACCAGGTGCAGGACTACGGCGGATCGCTGGCAAAATTCATGGCGACCCACAGTGCCGTGCCGCTCCTGTCCGAGGACTGGGATGGCATCGACGTGTTCATCCACGAGACGCTGGATCGGCAGGATTTCGGTTACCTCCGGGTCATCGATCACGACGGCATCGTGCGCGGCAGCAACGTCGCCGCGGAGGTCGCGCAGAAATATGCGCCGCCCGCGGCGACGGCCGTGACCTCCGGTGACGCCGAGGTCCAGGTCGTCCAACACCGGATCGCCGACGGACGCAATGTGCTCGATTTCGGCACGCCGGTACTGTTCCAGGGCAAGGAGATCGGCCGTGTCCATCTCGGCATCTACGAGGCGCCGCTGGCGGCCGTCGCAAGGTTGATGCTGGCGTTGCTGGGCGTGCTGACGCTCGTCACCAGTGCCGCCGTGGCCGGCGGCACCTACCTGCTCGCGCGGCGCCTGATGGGGCCGATGCGCGTGTTGCAAAACTCGCTCGCCGAACTGGCCGCGGGCCGCTACGACTACCGGATCGCCGACGCGCGCACCGACGAACTGGGCGAGTTGTATGCGTCGTTCGATCAGGCCGCGTCCGCGCTGCAGGCGCGGCACGACGCGCCGCCGCCACCGGCGCCGCTGGCGGCGCATCCGGCCTCGGACGCAGCAGTCTTCGATGGCGACGCGACGCGCCATGTCTAGCCGCGGCTTCTGGTTCTGTCTCGTCCTGGCAGCGGCCGTGCTGCAGGGCTGCAGCGAAGCGCCGGTCCGGCCCGATTCGTCGCCACCGCCCGCAAGCGCCGATGCGGGCGCCGTGCTGGCGCGTGACGACGATTTCGTGCTGGTGCAGGCCGCGAGCGGCGACACGCCCGCCCTGCTGGCCGAACGATTTCTCGGCGATCGGAGCAAGGGATTCTGGATCGCCGAACAGAACGGCCGCGACGCCTTCGAGCCGGGGCAGATCATCGTCATCCCGCTGCGTGCGTTCAACCCGGGCGGCGTCCGGCCCGACGGCTACCAGGCGATCCCGATACTCTGTTACCACCGCTTCGGGCCGCGCGCGAGCCCGCTGACGGTGACCGCGGCCACCTTCGAAGCGCAGATGGACTGGCTCGCGCGCAATGGCTACACGGTGATCACGCTCTCGCGGCTGGCCGCATTCCTGCGCGGCGCCGAGCCGTTGCCGAAGCGCTCGGTCGCGATCACCATCGACGACGGCTACCGGTCCACCTGGGAGGTCGCGTATCCGATCCTCGCCCGGCATGGCTTTCCCGCCACGCTGTTCCTGTACAGCGATTTCGTCGGCGCCCGGGACGCGCTCAACTGGGCGCAGATGAAGGACATGCAGGCGTCGGGACTGATCGACATCCAGCCGCACTCGAAGACGCATGCCAACCTCGCCCTGCGTCTCGCCGGAGAAACCGACAGCCAGTACCGCGACCGCATCCGGCGCGAAGTGGAGGCGCCGGTCAACGCGCTCAGGGACCGCCTGTCCATCGCCAGCACGACGTTCGCGTATCCGTACGGCGACGTCAACGACGTGGTGATCGGCGAACTGCAGCGCCGCAGCGTCGTACAGGGAATGACGGTGACCGCAGGCGGCAACGGCTCGTTCGCGCATCCGTTCCTGTTGCGGCGGAGCATGGTCTTCGGCACCGACTCGCTGGATGCGTTCCGTGCCAAGCTCGTCACCTTCGTGCCGGTGGGTTCGAAGTAGGAACCGCGTTGCGCACGCGCGTCGCCTGGATCGTTGTTCCGCTCGCGCTCGTCGCCTGCGCACCGCTGCCACCGGCCCCCGACATCGTCGCCGAGCCTCGTTCCGCAGCGACGGGAAGCCCGGCGGTCGAGCAGTCGATCGCACGCCATCGCCAACTCGCCCGGCAGTACGGTGACGCCGGCGATCTCGCCGCCGCGGCGACAGAGTGGCATATCCTGATGCTGCTCGACCCACGGGAACCCGCGTTCCGCCAACAGCGGGACGCTGCGCTGGCGGCGAAAGCGCGGGCAACGCAGGAGAGCCTCGACGCCGGCAGGGCAGCCCGGCGCAGCGGACAGACGGAGCGTGCGCTGCAGGCGTTCCTTCGGGCGCTGGCGCTCGACCCGGGCAACGACGAGGCTGCGCGCGCGGCGCGCGAACTCGACCGGCAGAAATACGCGCGCATCCAGCAGGATCGGGCCGCCCGCGCACGCCCTGAAGGCACGGCACCCGCGCCGGGCGCGACGGCTCGCGCAATGCCGGTCGAACCGAGCGGCGACGGCTACGACATCGAGCAGGCGCTGGAGATGCTGTCCGCCGGCGACATCGCCGGTGGCCTGCGCGACTTGCGCGACTGGGTCGCGTCCAACCCCGGCAACCGCACGGCGCGGCGACGCATCGGCGCCGCCGTTTACGACAAGGCGCGGGAACTCGAAGCCGGCGGCGCCCGCGAACAGGCGCTCACGCTGTACGATGCCGCGCTCGCGCTGCGCGGCGAATCGGTTCCCGAATGGGCGGCGCGCGCGAAGGCGTTGCGCCGGGCGCTGGCCGACGAATCGGGCAAGCCTGTCGCGGCACCTCGCTGATGGCGCCGGCGGTCACTTGGCGCCGAACTTGTCGTTCATCCGCTTCTTGAGATCCTGCGCCCGCTCGCGCTCGAGCCGTGCCTTGCGATTGTCCGGATCGAGTTCGATGACGCGGTCCCACTTGGCGATCGCGAGATCGAGGTTCTGCCGCTGGAACGCCTGCGCGGCCTCGCGGTCGTAAGCGCGGATCAGCGCCACGCGCGCCGCGTCGCGCTGGCGCGCTCACCGCATCGTTGCCCGGAAAACGCAGAGCCGCATCGTTCATCGCCGCATACGCGGCTTCGTAACTGCCTTTGGCCTCGAGCTCGCGCCCGCGGCGCAGCGCCTCGGCCGCGTCGTCGCGCAGCCTTGCCTCGGCATCGGCGGCCGGCGGCCGCGCGACCGTCTCGGTCACTTCCGGCGGCCTGGCCGGGGCCACCGGCGCCACCACCACCGCCGCAGCGGGCGCGCGGCCCGGAATCTTGATCACCTGCCCCGCGGCCAGTCGCGCGGGATTGCTCATGTCGTTGTACTTGGCAAGGATGTAGAAACGGAACCGGTCGCCCGAGATACTGCTGGGCGAGCTTCGACAGCGAATCGTCGCGCTGCACCGTATACCGGAAGAAAACCGGCCCGAGTTCCTTCTGGGCATCGGCTCGGATCTGCTCGCTCAACTTGCGCGCCAGCTCGTTCGTCGCATCCAGCCCCAGTGCCTTTTCGAGCGTCAGGCGGGCTGCCGTTTCGTCGCCGTTCTGCAACTCGTCCGCCGCCTCGATCGCGAGCTTCTGGGCCTGCGCTTTCGCTTGGGCGGGCGAGAGCTCGGGAACGGGGGCTGCGACTTGCTGCACGACCAGCGCCGGTTCGGCGGCGACCGGCGCGACCGGCAACGCCGGCGGCGTCGAGCAAGCGCCGAAGACGACCGGCAGCGCGGCCGCAACGGCCATGACCCGGAATCGAACGACGAACGTCATATCCATGCGCTTCTCCTCCAGGATGGAAAACCGAGTCACCGCAGCATACGCGGAGTCGGATTCTGCACCCGGTTGTGGCAGTGTGCCAACCGACGCGTCAGAGGCTGAGAGTTTTTCGGGCGTGTCCGAGCAGCGCGCCAGAAGGCGTCCGATCGAGGCGCAAAGCGCAGCCATAGCTCGGGCTATGGCGAGCATTTGCAACGAAGAGCGGGCGTCTTCCGGCGTGATGAGCGGGCATGATCGAAAGACTCTCAGCCTCTCAGACCGCGGTGTAATGGCCCGACTTGCCGCCCGACTTCTCGAGCAAACGAATGCCCTCGATCCGCATCCCGCGATCGGTCGCCTTGCACATGTCGTAGATGGTGAGCAAGCCGACCGCGGCAGCCGTCAGCGCCTCCATCTCGACGCCGGTCCGGCCCCGGGTCTCGGCGACCACCTCGATGCCGATCGCACTGGCTTTCCGGTCGATCAGGAATTCGACGGCCACGCGGGTCAGCGGCAGCGGGTGGCAGAGCGGGATCAGGTCCGCGGTCCGCTTGGACGCCTGGATGGCCGCGATCCGCGCCACGCCCAACACGTCACCCTTGGTCGTGGAACCCTTGCCGATCAGCACCAGCGTGGCCGGCTGCATGACGATCCGACCGGCCACCCGCGCGACACGCTTTGTTACATCCTTGTCGGCGACATCGACCATGTGCGCCTGACCGGCGGCGTCGAAATGGGTAAAATGCGCAGGAGATCGACGCGCGGACGCCGTCGGCGACCGGCGCCGGGGGGCGGGAGCCGCACCCTGGGCGAGGTTCTTTTTTCCTTCCGTACCGGCCACGACGCGATCCTTCGCATGAACTTCGGGTGACGGCGGGCATCTTAGCATCAGGTCCAGCACTGCACGCCCACTCGATGACACCCGTCAACATGCTTTCCTTGCGCCCTCGCCAACGCTCCCGCATGCGCGACCGCGCGCTCGCCACCCTGGTCGCGCTCGCGCTCGGCGCGCAGCCCCTCGCGCCGGGAATCGCCCAGGCGCAGCGACTGCCCGATCTGGGGGACGAATCCGAGGCCGCGGTCACCCCGGCGCAGGAGCGCAAGCTTGGCGAGTCCGTGGTCCGCCAGATCCGCGCGTCGGGCGGCTATCTCGACGACCCCGAAGTCAACGACTATCTGAACGAACTCGGCAATCGTCTGGTGGCGGCAGGGTCCGACAAGTACGACTTCGAGTTTTTCGCGGTACCCGACCCCAGCGTCAACGCGTTCGCGCTGCCCGGCGGCTTCATCGGCGTTCACGCCGGGCTCCTCCTGCTCGCCCAGAGCGAATCCGAGCTGGCCTCGGTGCTGGCGCACGAAATCACCCACGTCACGCAACGGCACTACACGCGCTCGCTCGGGGGGCAGCAGCGCTCGCTGCTCTATTCGCTGGCCGCGCTGGCGGTCGCCATCGCCGCGTCGCGCTCGGGTTCGTCGTCGTCGGGGCAGGCGACCTCCGCCGCCATCGCCGCCTCGCAGGCGCTGGCGATCCAGACCCAGCTCAACTACACCCGCGAGTACGAATACGAGGCCGATCGCATCGGGTTCCAGCGCCTGTCGTCGGCCGGCTTCGACACGACCAGCATGGCCACGTTCATGGAGCGCCTGCAAAAGTCCAGCCGCTTCTCGGACAGCAATGCTCCGTCCTACCTTCGCTCGCACCCGATCACCTACGAGCGGATCGCCGAGGCGCAGGCGCGCGCGCAGGACCAACCCTACCGCCAGTTTCCGGATTCCCTCGACTTCCACCTCGTGCGCGCTTTGCTCAAGAGCTACACCGGCACCGACCGCGAGGCCGTCAAGTATTTCGAAAACGCGCTGGCCGACCGCAAGTTCAACGATCCGGTCGCGACGCGCTATGGACTGGTCGCAGCGCTGCTGCGCGCCAAGGACACCAGGCGTGCGAAGCAGGAACTCGCTGCGTTGGAGCTGCAGGCCCCCCCGCACCCGATGATCGACGCGATGGCCGGGCACGTCTTGATGGAAAACGGCGAACTCGCTGCCGCCATCGCGCGATTCGAAGCCGCACTGAGCCATTACCCGAACAAGATGCAGCTCGTGTACGACTACCCCGATGCACTGTTGAAGGCCGACCGGTACGCCGATGCGGCAAAGTTCATCGAGCAGCAACTGCAACGATTCCCGGGCAACGGTCAACTGCACCGGATTGCCGCGCAGGTCTATGGCAAGCAGGGCCGGATGCTGCTGCAGCACCGGCACCAGGGCGAGTACTACGCGTGGGCGGGCAACCTGCGCGGCGCCGTCGCGCAAATGGAGCTTGCCGCAAAGGCGGGCGACGGCGACTTCTATCAGACCTCCGTCGTCGAGACGCGGCTGCGCGCATTGCGCCGCGATCTTGCCGAGCAGCAGGCCGCCATGGCCAAGGCCGGCTGAACCGGCCGCCCGTCCCGCTGTTCCTTGTTCTCCCGTTCCCCTTCCCCAGTGTTTTCAAAATGACAACAGACTCGCCCGCCGCCACCCTGCCCGCGGGAGCGCCACGGCGTCGACGCGTGCTTGTGATCGGCGCCGTCGTGCTCGCATTCGCGGCCGTCGTCGCCACCGCCTGGTGGCTTTACGCGCGGGACGGCAGCGCCCCCACATTTCGCACGGCGAAGGCGGAACGCGGCAATGTCACGTCCGTGGTCTCGGCGTCGGGCTCGCTGTCGGCGGTCACCACCGTGCTGGTCGGCTCGCAGATCTCCGGCCAGATCAAGGAGCTGTTCGTCGACTTCAACAGCCAGGTCAAGCAGGGGCAACTCCTGGCCCGGATCGACCCCGAGACCTTCGAGCTGAAGGTGCGCCAGGCTGAAGCCGATCTCGAAGCCGCGCGCACGCAGCAACTCAACCAGCGCGCCAATGTGCTGACGCTGCGCTCGCAGGCAACGCGGGCGCGGATTCAGGCCAACGACGCGAAGAGCGACCTCGACCGCAAGGAGTCGCTGTTCGCCAAGGGCTTCATCTCCGGCGCCGAGCGTGACAAATCCAGGTTCACCTACGAAGCAGCCGCCGAAGCGGTGACCACCGCCGAAGCGCAGATCAATGCCGGCGAGGCGCAGGTCGCCAATGCCGCCGCCATCGCCAGGCAGCGCGAGGCGGCGCTTGCCGGGGCGCGCGTCGACCTCACCCGCACCTCGATCATCGCGCCCGTCGACGGCGTGGTGATCTCGCGGCAGATCGACGCCGGACAGACCGTCGCCGCCAGTCTCAACACGCCGACGCTGTTCTCGCTCGCGAAGGATCTGCGCGAGATGCAGGTCGAGGTCGCGATCGACGAATCCGACATCAGCAAGATCAAGGTCGACCAGCGCGTCACCTTCACCGTCGACGCCTTTCCGACCCGAACCTTCGAGGGCCGCGTGCGGCAGATCCGCAAGGCGGCGCAAACGGTGCAGAACGTCGTCACCTATACCGTGGTCGTCGCCACCGAAAATCCCAGCCTGCTGCTGGTGCCCGGGATGACGGCCAACGTGCGCATCGTCGCCGATTCGCGCGAGGGCGTGCTCAAGGTGCCCAATGCGGCGTTGCGCTACCGTCCGCCGGGCATCGCGGCAGCCAAGGAGGTCGACGCCGCCGCCGCATCCACGACGGCGGGAGGCGGCGGCGGGGGCGCTGGCGACGCGCAGGCGCGGCGGCAAAAGCTCATCGCGGAACTCAAGCTCGATTCGGCGCAGCAGGCGCGGCTCGACGAGATATTCGCCGAGTTGCGCACGCGGATGGCGGAGCTGCGCGACCTGCCGGAGGCCGATCGCCGCACGCGCAGCGAGCGATTGCGCGGCGACATGCGGCAGAAGATCAACGCCATGCTGAATCCCGAACAGCAAAAGAAATACGCCGAAATCGTCGCCGCCGAGACCGGGCGCAGCGGCGGCAGCAGCGGACGCGTCTACGTCCTGGATGCCGGTGCGCCCAGGGAGGTCGCGCTGCGTCTGGGGCTGACCGACGGCAACGCGACCGAGGTCGTCAGTGGCGCCCTGACCGAGGGGGCCGAGGTCATCGTCGGCAGCAACGCCGCCAATGCCACGGCCGCGCGCCCGTCGGCGAGCGCACCGCGGCTGCCGTTCTGACGCGCCTCCCCCATGGCAACCGCGCCACTCATCTCGGTCCGCGACCTGACCAAGATCTACCAGCTGGGCGAGACCGAAGTCCGCGCACTCAACGGCGTGTCGGTCGACGTCGCCGAAGGCGAGTTCGTCGCGGTGATGGGACCCTCCGGGTCCGGAAAATCGACGTTCATGAACCTCGTCGGATGCCTCGACGCGCCGACTGCCGGCAGTTACCGGCTGGCCGGCGAGGACGTCGCGCACATGGACAGCGATGCGCTGGCGGGCGTTCGCAACCGGCGCATCGGCTTCGTGTTCCAGCAGTTCAACCTTCTCCCGCGCACCTCGGCGCTGGAGAACGTCGAGTTGCCGTTGCTGTATGCCGGCGTTCCCGCCGCCGAACGCCACGCGAAGGCACGGCGCACGCTCGCCGAAGTCGGCCTGGCCGAGCGCGAACACCACCATCCCGCGCAACTGTCCGGCGGCCAGCAGCAGCGTGTCGCCATCGCGCGGGCGCTGGTCAACGATCCCAAGCTGATCCTCGCCGACGAGCCTACCGGCGCGCTCGACTCCTCCACCAGCGTCGAAGTGATGGCCTTGCTGCAGCAGCTCAACCGCGGCGGGATCACCGTCGTCGTGGTGACGCACGAACACGACATCGCCGAGTTCGCGTCGCGCCTGCTCTCCTTCCGCGACGGCAAGCTGATCGCCGACGTCGCGAACACGCCGCGCGACGCCGCCGCCCAGCTTGCGGCGCAACGACAGCAGCCGATGCCGGTGAGCGCATGAATTTCCTCGCCACGCTTCGGATCGCGCTCGCCGCGCTGCGCATCAACAAGCTGCGCTCGGCGCTGACGATGCTGGGCATCATCATCGGCGTCGCCGCGGTGATCACCATGGTCGCCGTCGGCGCCGGCGCGCAGGCGCGCGTCGAGGACCAGATCAAGAGCCTGGGCTCCAACCTCATCATCATCCTGTCGGGCAACTTCACTTCCGGCGGCGTGCGCATGGGCTCGGGCTCGCAGCTCACCATCACCGAAGACGACGCCTACGCGCTGCAGCGCGAGGTCGGCGGCGTGCAGGCGGCGGCGCCGCAATTGCGCGGATCGGGCCAGGTCGTGTTCGGCAACAACAACTGGTCGACGCAGATCTACGGCATCACGCCGGAGTACATGGAAGCGCGGCAGTGGGACATCGCTTCGGGCCGCGCGATCGACCCGTCGCACGTCGAGGGCGCCGCCAAGGTCGTGCTGCTCGGCCAGACGGTGTCGCGGACGCTGTTCGGCGACAGCGATCCGATCGGCGAGACCATCCGCGTCCGCCGCGTCCCGCACACGGTGATCGGCATCCTCGAGCGCAAGGGACAGAGCATGGTCGGGCAGGATCAGGACGACGTGGTGCTGATCCCGATCTCGACCGCAAGAAAGCGCGTGCTCGGCGGCACGCAGGTGAAGAGCCGCAACGTGCAGAGCATCTCGGTGCGGGTCAAGGATGGCGCCGACATGCCCGCGACCGAGCAGGAAATGCGCGATCTCCTGCGCCAGCGCCACAAGCTGCAACCCGCGCAGGAGGACGACTTCTTCCTGCGCAACCTGTCGGAAGTGCTGGCGGCGCAGGAAGCCTCGTCGAAGATCCTCGCGCTGCTGCTCGCCGCGATCGCGTCGGTCTCGCTGCTCGTGGGCGGCATCGGCATCATGAACATCATGCTGGTGTCGGTCACCGAGCGCACGCGCGAGATCGGACTGCGCATGGCCGTCGGCGCGCGCGGTCGCGACATCCTCACCCAGTTTCTCGTCGAGGCGGTGACGCTGGCACTGATCGGCGGCATCATCGGCATCGCGCTGGGCGCGCTCGCGTCCTTTCTCGTCGGTCATTTCGCCGGCTGGCGCACCGAGATGAGTTTCGCCGCCGTTGTCCTGGCCTTCGGCTTCGCCGGCGCGGTCGGCGTCTTCTTCGGCTTCTATCCCGCGCGCACCGCGGCGCGGCTCGTTCCGATCGAGGCGCTGCGGCACGAGTAGGCGTTCCGCCGCGGCCGCGGGACTGCGCGGCGGCCCGGCTTCCTGTCAGCTGTCGCAGGTTGCGCGTGCTGCGCGCGGGCGCTAGCGTTCCCCCCAAGGTCGGCAACTTTCGTCCGGCCGCGATTCCAACCCGGGAGGAACCCATGAAAATTCTCGTCGTCGACGATCACCCGCTGATACTCGATGCGCTGACGCAACTCCTGCCCCAGCTCGCCCCCGGAATCGAGGTGCGCGCGGCGGCCCACGCGGGCGAGGCGATCGCGATCCTCGACGACGAGCCCGACGTCGACCTGGTGCTGCTCGATCTCGCGCTCCCCGGCACCCGGGGGCTCGACCTTCTCGCCGATTTCATGCTCGATTACCCGGGCGTTCCCGTCGTCGTGCTCTCCGCGACGCATGACGATGCCACCGTCAACGCGGCGCTCGCCGCAGGTGCCCGCGGCTTCATCGCCAAGACCGCCAGCGCGTCGGCGCTGCTGGAAGCGCTGCGCCAGGTGCTCGACGGCTGCGTGTGTCGCGCCGCGAATGCGGCATCGATGCCGGACGGCGATGGCGTACGCCTCGCGCACGGCGCGCTGGGGCTGACCGCCCGGCAGGCCGACGTGCTGAAGCTCCTCGTGCAGGGCAAGCCCAACAAGCTGATCTGCCGCGACCTGCGCCTCTCCGAGGGAACGGTGAAGGTGCACGTCAGCGCGATCCTCAAGGCCTTGCGCGTCAATTCGCGCACGCAAGCGGTGGCCGAACTCGCTCGGCGCGGCATCCACGCCGACCTGCTGCAGCCGCGCCACGGCTGATGCGGCGGCGCCATGCCCGCCATCAACGCGCCTCCCCGCGCGCTCCTGACGCGCGCGCTGGCCGACGAGGTCGCCACCCTTATCGGCTCCTGGCGCCGGACCACGCTGTCGATGCTGCTCGGCGCGCTGATCCTCTGCATCGTGCTGCGCGAATACATTGCGCCGCCGGGACATGGCGCTCTGGATCGGCGCGATCCTCGCCAACCAGGCGTGGCGGGGTGCGCTGGCCCGCTCCTATCGCCGGGCGAATCCCCTGCCCGAGGACGCCGTGCGCTGGGGAACGCGCTCGCGCTGGGTTCCACCATCGCCGGCACCCTGTGGGGAATCGCCGCGGTGGCGTTCTATCCCGACTCGGCCGCGCACCAGGCGCTGATCATCGTCAGCCTGTTCGGCGTCGCCCTGGGCGGGCTCAACCTCACCGCGGTGTACAAGCCCGCGTTCTACGGGTTCGTGCTGCCGGCCGTGCTGCCCTGATCGTGCGCGTCGCCACTCGGCGCCGATGGCATCCACGTGTCGATCGCGGTCGTGATGTCCGTCGTGCTCGCCTTCGTGCTGGCGTTCGGCCATCAGGTCAATGCGCTCCTTACCCGGTCGCTCGTCATCCGGCACGAGAACGACGATCTGATCGCCGAGCTCAAGGCGCAGAGCGAGGCCGCGGAAGCAGCGCGCAGCGCCGCAGAAAACGCCAATCGCGCCAAGAGCCAGTTCCTCGCCGCGGCGAGCCACGACCTGCGCCAACCGCTGCATGCGATGGGGCTGTTCGCCGCTGCGCTGTCGCTGAAGGCGAGGGAACCCGAGATCAAGCCCCTGGTCGCCAGCATCAACGCGTCGGTCGAGGCGCTTGAAGGTTTGTTCGCGCAGCTACTCGACCTCTCGCGACTGGAAGCCGGGGCGTTGCAGCCGCATTGCACGCGCCTGCGCCTGGCGCCGCTGTTCGCGCGCATTGGCGACGACTTCGCGCCGCAGGCGAACGCGAGCAGCCTGCGCCTCGCGGCCCGCTCGACGTCACTGGCGGTCGACTCCGATCCGGCGCTGCTCGAGCGCGTGTTGCGCAACCTGGTCAGCAACGCCCTGCGCTACACGCACAGCGGCGGCGTCGTGCTGGGCGCGCGCCGTCGCGGTGCCGACGTGCGCATCGACGTCATCGACACCGGCGTGGGCATCGCGCCGGAGGATCGCGAGCGCGTATTCGACGATTTCGTGCAGATCCACGCCAAGCCGCGGCACCATGCCGGCGGCCGCGGCATGGGACTCGGCCTGGCGATCGTGCGCCGCCTGGCCGACCTGCTCGGCCATCGACTTGAACTCGCCTCGCGCATCGGCCACGGGTCGCGGTTCTCGGTCTGCGTGCCGCGCGCATCCGACGAGGATCGTGTCACCGGGATGCCGACACGACGGGCCCCGGCGCCGACGGCGTCTTCGCTGGCCGGCTGCCGCGTCGCCGCGATCGACGACGACCCGGCGGTGGTCGCCGCCATGCGGGCGCTGTTCGAAACGCGTGGCGGGTTCGTGGCTGCCGGCGAAGATGCCGATCGCGTGCGCGAGACGTTGCTGGAAGCGGGCGCCAGCGACGTCGACCTCATCGTCGCCGATCTGCGACTCGCCGAAGGTGCGTCCGGCATCGACGAGGTGGCCCGGCTGCGCAAGGCGCTCGGCGCCACGATTCCGGCATTGATCGTGTCCGGCGACACCAGCGAGGAAGCGCGCGCCGAAGTCGCCCGCGCCGGCTTGCAGTTGCTGGCCAAGCCGTTGGTCGCGGCGACGCTCGAGCACGCCGTGGCGATGCTGCGGGAGCAGCGGCACGACAGCAACGCGCCGCGGCATCGATCCGCTCCCGCCATCAGGCCATGAAGCCCAGGTTGGCCGTCGAAAAGCGCGCCAGGTTGGGGAAGATCGCCGGCAGATCGCCGCCGGCACGCCGAACCAGGTCGCCAGCGTGGCACCGATCTGATCGACGCTGGTCGTCGGCAGCCACGACCCGTTGGTGCCCGCATCATCGGGCCCGCTGCGCACCAGCGAAGGAAGTTGCCGTAGATATCGTTTCCTCGCACCGCGCCCCCGAGCACCAGGTGGTGCGCACCCCAGGCATGATCGGACCCCTGCGTCGAGTTGCCGACGAAGGTGCGGGAGAAGTCCGACATCGTGAACGCTCGTCACGTTGCTCGCGACTCCCGCGGCCACGGTGTAGTCGTAAAACGCCTTGAGCGCAGGCACCAGTTGATTGAACAGCGTGTTCTGGCTGGTCAAGAGGTTGGCATGATGGTCGAAGCCGCCGAGGCCGACGAAAAAGAACTGGCGCTTGACGCCCAATGCCGTCCGCGCCTCGATCAGACGTGCCGCCTGCTTGAGCTGGTTGGCCACGTTTGAGTTCTGCGTCCCGAACGCGGTTGCGATCGTGCCACCCACCGGCAGCGTCGCCGTCAGAATCGGATTCGCGGCCTCGGCGGTGTGAGCGCGCGATCGAGGATGCTCGCCGCTCCCTTGAAGACTTCATTGCCGCCGTCGGTCGCCAGCAAGCCTCTGAGCGCCGCGTACCGCGCCCGCGACACGGCATCCGTACCTTGGCCCGACAGCGATACGCCACCGCTCGACGGGATGACGAAGGGGGCGGTGTCTTCGCCCTGGTTGAAGACCTGCGAGCCGGACACCGACACCGCCATCGGCATCGTCGAACCCGTATTGGCAGCGGGCATCCGGTCGGCCATGCGCCCTCCCCAGCCCGAGCGGATCGCGCTGCCTGGCAGATAGCCCTGCCATGCCGCCTGCTGGTCGCTGTGCGAATAGAGGTTCGGCGGGCGGCTGCGCCCGGCGACGTAATCCGCCTTGGTGATCGGCGCGATCAGCGGCCCGGCGTTGGCAATCGCCGCCAGCCGACCCGGCATCATAGAGCGGCTTCAGCGCAGCGAAGGCAGGATGGAAGCCGAAGCGCTTGCCGCCCTGGCGCGCGGCGACAAACGGCAGGATTTCCGCCTGCGTGAGCGCGATGTTCGACGCCGGGGTGCGCACCGCTGCGTATTGCGCGTAATCGTCGTAGGGAACGATCATGTTGTTGCTGTCGTTGCCGCCGAACAGAAACACGCACACCAGCGCCCTGTAGTCGGAAAGCGCCTGCGCGCCGGCACTTTGCACTCCCCAGCGCGAGAGGTTGCCGGCCAGCGCGGCCGCGGTCAGCGCAGCGGTCGAGACCGAGGAATTTGCGGCGATGGGCATTCATGTCAGTGCTGCACCTGGTAGTGGAAGGAGGATGCCATCAGGTAGACGGCCATCTTGGCGCGGCTGGCACGGTAGTTCGTCGCCGTCGCGGGAATGGCCGTCACCGCAGTCACAATGAGATCGCGGGCCGCGGTCGGCAGGTGTCCGCCCAGAAGGACGTTGTTGATGGCGTTGACGAGGTTCAGTGGGTTGCTGGCGAGCGGCTCGAACTGCTGGGTGTTGAGCGCGGTTCCGGTTGCGTTGGGCACCGTGGCATCGACAGCGATGCCGCTGTAAACCAGATCGTAGACGCGGTTGGTGCGCGCGACCGCCGAGTTGGAATTGTGGATCGCAAACTCCGGCCCGAGGATGTCGGTGCCCGGCACCGTGTAATCCGGCGGGAAATAGTTGAACACCGACGGCGATGCGTACGGCCGCTGGCCCAGGCCGCCGCTGATATCGGCGAGGCCTTTGCCGTCGGTGACCCCGTACAGTGCGCGGACGAGGCCCGTGACCATCAGCACCGGTTCCTTCAGTTGCCCGAAGCGTGGATCGACCTTCGCCGGACCGCGCGCTTCCGCGTCAAGCAGGATCGCGCGCACCACCGCCTTCATGTCGCCGCGCACGCCGCTGCCGTTGTCGTTGAACGCCGCCGCTACCCGTGCCACGTAGCCGGGGCTGGGATCGCCCGGTGACGAGCCGCTGAATCAGCTGCTTGCCGATGAACGGCCCGACGTTGGGGTGCATGAACATGTTGTGGACGCCGCGTCGAGATCCTGCTGTGCGGTGCGCCCGGCGGGCAAGCGTGACGCCGTCGAGCAGCACTTGGCGTCGACGTCATGACCGTTCGGATAGGGAATCATCGACGAGGCGTAGTACGCCGGGTTCTTGCCTGTCGCCGCCGTGCCGTCGGCCTTCGGGTAGGTCCAGCCGGTGAAGGCGCGCGCGAACTCCTTGATCTCGCCCTGGTCGTAGCTCTCGATCTCGGCGCCGATCGCATCGAGCAACGGCGTGCCGTCGCTCCTCAACTCGATCAGGCCGATGGAGAAGAGCTGCAGGACTTCGCGGGCGTAATTCTCGTTGGGCACCCGCCCGGTCGCCGGATTCGGCTTGTCGTTGTTGACCATGTCGAGATAGTTGCCCATCGCGGGCGACAGCGTGATCCGGCGCAACAGGTTCTCGAAATTGCCGAACGCCTCGTCGAACAGGATGTTCTGATAGCGCGCCATCGGATAGGCGATCGCGAGGTCCGACTCGGTGGTCGAGACCACGTGGATCTGCGACAGCGCCCAGGCGACGCGCTGACGCAGCTGATCGGACTTTGTCGTGGCGTTGGTGAAGAAGTGGCGCTGCAGGCCCGTCGGGCTAAGGTGGTCGCGATAGCAGATGTACTCCGGCGCCGTCGTCGGGTAGGCAACGCCGGCAGCGTCCTTCTGCCCGCAGTCGACCGTCTGCTGCAGCTGGATCCGGGTGTAGACGCTGTCCGGATAACCCGAAGGCGGCTGGGCGAACTGGTCCTCGATCCAGCCCGGAACGCCCGTCGATCCGACGCGGGCCGCCTCGGCCTGGGATCGGGCCGAAAGTCGCCTGTTGCAGCAGGCGCCAGACGTCCGCGTCGACGACTGTCGGCACGACGTAGCAACCGGCGGCCATCACTGCGGCGAGGCGCGCGCGGAACTCGGGGCTGTCGAGAAAGGCGCGGCGCACGGCATCGCGCGAGGTACCGGTTCGCAGCAATTCGATCCAGTACTGCGCACCGGCCAGGTCGCCACCGCGACGCAGAAACGCCGAGTACAGGTCTGCGACGAAATCCGCGTCGGAGCGCGCCCGTGACGCGTACTCGCCGCTGCCGAGAAACTGCGACGAAATGGCGTCGGCGCTGTTGTACAGGTCCACCGCGCTCCTGCACTGAGCAGCGCGAAACTGCGCGATCCAGTACGCAAGGCCCGCACCGTCGGGCAGGCGGTTGAGATAGCCGCGATAGAAGTCGACGATCACGGTACCTTCGATGCGCGCCGACCCAACGCCGAGCCGGGCGTCGATATAGCTGCTGAATTCCGCCGAGAACTGAAACCCCGCGAGCACGATGCCGCGCGGCAACCCCTGCGCAAGCTGTCCCTGCCAGTAAGCCAGCCCACCGCTGTCGGGCGCGCGCTGGAAGAAAGCCAGATAGGCGTCGGTGAGGAAGGCCGCGTTGTTGCGATTGAAGCCCCGGTACTCGGCGCTGTCGAAGAACTGGCTCGACATCGCGATGAATGCCTCTTTCGCGTCCTGGCCGGCATCGCGCAGGCGCGTGGCTTCGCTATCCCAATATGCGAGGCCTCCGGGATCGGGCGCGCGGCGCAGGATCGACTGGTAATAGCTCGTGATCAGCGCCTGTTCGGTCGGGCCGGCCCAGACAAGGGTCACCTGCGGCAGCAACAGCAACAGCGCGGCAAGCCGCAGGAATCCTGCGTACAGCATTGAACATGGATGGGTCCTTCATGCCGGTCTATGCGGGGGCAGACAGAGAAAACTGGCGTCGGTCTCGACTCGGTCGACAGACACGCTTCTGCGCCAATGCCGGCCTCCCCTCCATCTCGCCACGCGCGATCCCGAGGGAACTGCTTTCCCACCGGACCGCGCCTATGCCAATGTCATTATCAGCGGGCGCCGCTGGGAAAAGCAATCCCCCAGCCCCGGGAATTCAGACCGACGGCATGCCGGAGGGCCTGATCGGCTCGGCGTGCGTGTTCCACAGCGCCGCAGCACCGCGTCACGGATCAGCGTCAGACGCGCAATCGCGCCAATGAACGAGGCTGCCCGTGGGCAGCCTCATCGAAGTGCGAGGGCAACAGATCGGGCCGGATCAACCGCCGTGACAGGGCATCCGCTCGCGCATTTTTTGCCGGAAGCCCTCGGCCCGGTTCATCCGGTTGACGAGGCGTTCCTTGACCACCGCCTTCTGCTCGGGGCTGAAGGTGGCGTAGACCGCCAGCCACTCGGCGCGGACGGCCTGGTGCAACGCCTGGTTCTTCGCCCGCGCGGCGTCCCCGATCGCAGCGACGGCGGCAAGATCGGGCTCGGGCTTGGCCAGTTCGGCGCGCATGGCATCGCGGACCTTCAGCCCTTCGGCGCGGCCGGTCTCACGCGCGGCCTTGCCGTGTGCGACCGCGTTGTCAAACTGCTGCTGTTGCGACGTGTTGAGGTTGAGCTTGGCCTTGATGCTTTCGATCATCTGCGGCCCGGCGACTTCGGCGTTCATGCCCGGGCCGCCCGCGCCCCCCGGCCCGCCAAAGGCCTGCGCCGACGTGACCGCGCAAAGCGCCAGCGCCAATGCCACCGCGCCGACGACGCTCGCCCGGCGCGCGGAAGCTGCAAGATCGGAATTGATGAAGCGTGACATGGTCGATCCTTTCGTCCTGGTTTCGTTTCCCCGTTTCCGGGATCGTCAGCCGCAGCCTGTTCGCGACTGTCCTGATGATTCGACCGCATTCTCGCGCTGCGTTCCTCCTGCATGATGCTCCGTTTGCAACCGAAGATTGCACCAGCGCCCCCGCGTTACAATCGGTTACAACTTCGCCCGCCCGGCACTCCGTTGCTGCGCGTTTAATCGGCCATGACCTCTCGGACCCCGCCGCCACGCATCCTCGTCGTCGACGATGACGTGCGCCTGCGCGACCTTTTGTCGCGCTATCTCACCGAACAGGGTTTCCAGGTGGCGACGTTGCCGGACGCGCGCGACCTCGACAAGAAGCTGCAGCGCGATCCACCGCATCTCGTCGTTCTGGACCTGATGCTGCCCGGCGAGGACGGGCTCGCCGTGTGCCGGCGGCTGCGCGGCACGGGCGAGTCGGTGCCCATCATCATGCTCACCGCCAAAGGCGAGGACGTCGACCGCATCATCGGTCTCGAAATGGGCGCCGACGATTACCTGCCCAAGCCCTTCAACCCGCGCGAGCTGGTAGCCAGGATCCAGGCCGTGCTGCGCCGGCACAGCCAGCATCTTGCCCCCGGCGCCCCGGTGGCCGAAGGCCGAATTGCCTTCGGCCTCTATGAACTCGATCTCGCCGCGCGCACGCTCTCGCGCGAAGGCAAGACGATCCACCTGACCACCGGCGAGTTCTCGCTGGTCAACGTGTTCGTCCAGCATCCACGGCAACCGCTGGCGCGCGAAAAACTGATGCTGCTCGCGCGCGGACGCGACCACGACGTGTTCGACCGCGCCATCGACGTGCAGGTGTCGCGGCTGCGCAAGCTGGTCGAACCCGACCCCGCCAACCCGCGCTATCTGCAAACCGTCTGGGGCTTTGGCTACGTGTTCGTTCCCGACGACGCGCCCGGCAGCCCGCCCTCGCCGACGACGTCGAGGCCGGACGGAAATCTCGCTTGAAGCTCCTGCCCCGCACGCTGTTCGGCCGCCTGGCGCTGGTGCTGCTGGCGGTGATCGTGCTGGCAATGGCGGCGACGATCCTGCTTTTCCGGCAGGACCGCGCAGCGCTGCTCGCGCGCCAGTTCAGCGACACCAAGATCGTGCAGTTGCAGGCGGTGCGCGCGGCGCTCGCCACCGCGGATGCGCGGGAGAGCCGCGAGACGCTCACCCGCATCGGCCGCGAATATGGCGTGCGCATCGTTCCCGAAGGCGAGCGCCGGATGATGGGCGGCAACGCGATGCTCGGCCCCGCGATGCTGGAATTCGAACAGCAGCTGCGCGCCGGTCTCGGCCCCGAGACGGAGCTGCGCGCGGCGCCGGGCCGCGGCCTGCTGCTGGTGAAGATCGAGGCCGGCGGTAACCATTACTGGGTGAGTTTTCCGCTGCCGCCACGACCGCAGGCCGAGGACGTGCCGTCGCGCGCCGCGATATGGAGCCTGTCGGTGGCGGCGCTGTTGCTGATCGCCGCGTTCTTCTTTGCGCGCCACCTCGCGCGGCCGCTGCGCGAACTCAATACCGCCGTCGAGCGCGTCGGACGCGGCGAAACCCCCGATCCGCTGCCCGAGAACGGCCCGTCGGAAATTGCCAACCTCAACCGCGGTTTCAACCGCATGACGGCGAACCTGCAGCAACTCGAGGCCGACCGGGCGCTGCTGCTGGCCGGCGTGTCGCACGACCTGCGCACGCCGCTGGCGCGATTGCGCCTCGGCATCGAGATCGGCACCGGCGACGACGCGCTGCGCGCGGGCATGGCCGACGACATCGACGAGATGGACCGGATCATCGGCCAGTTCCTCGACTTCGCGCGCGGCAGCCATGAAACGGCGCACGAACTTGCCGATCCCAACGCCATCGTCCGCGCCTGCGTCGAGCGGTATGCGCGCACGGGCCGCGACGTGCGCCTTGTTGTGGGCAGCGTGCCTGCCCTCCCCTTGCGGCCCACCGCCTATTCGCGCCTCGTCGCCAACCTCATCGACAACGCGCTCGCCTACGCCGCGCCACCGGTCGAAGTCAGCACCTACGTGCGCGACGACCGCTACGTGCTCGATGTCGCCGATCGCGGACCGGGCATTGCCCCCGCCGAGGTGCTGCGCCTGAAGCAGCCGTTCACGCGCGCAAGCGCCGCGCGCAGCAATGCCAGCGGCGTTGCCGGCGCGGGCCTCGGGCTCGCCATCGTCGATCGCATCGCGCGACTCCATGGCGGCAGCTTCGACCTCCTGCCCCGCGACGGCGGCGGCACGGTGGCCAGGGTCAGCCTCCCGCTCGCCCGCTGACCGGCCTTGCGTCGCGCCAGGCCGAAACGACTGGGCGCCGCGCGCCCACCGTGCGAGCGCGACGGCTTTCCCGCACTGGTGTCGATCGCCGAATCTTTCTACCATGCGGGAAACGATGCGCGACCCGAGCCCGGGCGCCCGTGACAGCGCCATTGGAGGCGATTCATGACCCCAGCCCAAACCGATGTTCTGATCAGCGAAGTCGGCCCCCGCGACGGGCTGCAGTCGGTCAAGGCCACGATGCCGACCGCCGACAAGTTCCGGTGGATCGACGCGCTGGTGGCCGCAGGCTTGCGCGAGATCGAGGTCTCTTCGTTCGTGCCGGCCAAACTGATGCCGCAGATGGCGGACGCCGCCGAGGTCGTGCGCCATGCGTTGACCCACCGGGGCGTCACGGTGATGGCGCTGGTGCCCAACCTGCGCGGCGCCGAAGCCGCGCTCGAGGCCGGCGCGCAGAAGCTCACGATTCCGGTGTCGGCGAGCGCTGCGCATTCGCTCGCCAACGTGCGCAAGACGCGCGAGGAGATGATCGAGGAAGTGCGTGCCATCGTGCACCTGCGCGACCGGATGGCGCCCGGCGTGAAGATCGAAGCCGGCCTGTCGACGGCCTTCGGCTGCACCATCCAGGGCGAAGTGCCGGAGGACGACGTCGTCTGGATTGCCCGCGAGTGCGTGGCGGCGGGCGTCGACGAAGCGGGACTGTCCGACACCACGGGCATGGCCAACCCGGCGCAGGTCCGGCGGCTGTTCGACAAGCTGCGCGCTGCCATCGGCGCCAGGACCGGCGCCGCGCACATGCACAACACGCGCGGCCTGGGGCTCGCCAACTGTCTCGCGGCCTACGACGTCGGCGTGCGCACCTTCGACAGCTCGCTGGGCGGGCTGGGCGGCTGTCCGTTCGCGCCGGGCGCCTCCGGCAACGTCGTCACCGAGGATCTCGTGTTCATGTTCGAGGCGATGGGAGTCCGCACCGGCGTGAACATCGCGGCGCTGATCGCCGCGCGCGAGCCGCTCAAGGCGGGACTGCCGGGCGAGGCCCTCTACGGGATGACGCCCGAGGCGGGCTTGCCGAAGGGATTCTCCGCCCGCCCGTAGGCGATCGCGCTGCGGCGCGTTGCCCGATTCCCGCGCGGGCGACCCGGGTTACCGGACTTGACCGGCAACGCCCGGTCTGATGAAGTCACGCGCGGGCACTCCCCTGGCTGTGCCCAAGACGCTGCCGCCGGTGCAACGCGGCGCATCGCGGCCGGCCAGCGTCGTTCGATCGCAACCGAGGACTCAATGAAGCGTGTCGATGATTTTCGCCTGCAGTTCGGCGGCAGGGAACTGGTGCCGATCATCACCGGCGGCATGGGCGTGGACATTTCCACCGCCGAACTGTCCCTGGTCGCGGCACGGCTGGGCGGCATCGGTCACATCTCGGACGCGATGATCTCGACCGTTTCCGACCGGCGCTTCAAGACGCATTTCGTCAAGGACAAACAGAAGAAATACAAGTTCAACGTCGCCAGCCGCGACAAGTCGGACGTCCACTTCAATCTCGACGGCCTGGCCGAAGCCACCCGCCTGCACGTCGGGCGCACCATGGAGGCCAAGCGAGGCGACGGGCTGATCTTCATCAACACGATGGAGAAGCTCACGATGAACAATCCTCGGGAGACCTTGCGCGTGCGCCTGTCGGCGGCGATGGACGGTGGCATCGACGGCATCACGCTTTCCGCCGGGCTGCACCTCGGTTCGCTCGCGCTGGTGCAGGATCACCCGCGTTTTCGCGACGTCAAGTTCGGGATCATCGTTTCGTCGTTGCGCGCGCTCATCCTGTTCCTGCGCAAGACCGCGCGCCTCGACCGCCTGCCGGACTACATCATCGTCGAAGGTCCGCTCGCCGGCGGGCATCTGGGCTTCGGGCTCGACTGGGCGCAGTACGACCTGAAGACCATCGTCGACGAGGTCATCCGCTATCTCGCGCAGGAGAACCTCGCCATTCCGGTCATCGCTGCCGGGGGCATTTTTACCGGCAGCGACGCGGTGGCGTTTCCTGGAGTCGGGCTCCGCCGCCGTGCAGGTGGCGACGCGCTTCACGGTCACCCGCGAATGCGGCCTGCCCGCCAAGGTCCAGCAGGAATACTTCAAGGCCAGCGAGGACGACATCGAGGTCAACCTGATCTCGCCCACCGGCTACCCGATGCGAATGCTGAAGAGCAGTCCCGCGATCGGCGCCGGCATCCGGCCCAACTGCGAAGCCTACGGCTATCTGCTCGACGCCTCGGGCAATTGCGCCTACGTCGATGCGTACAACCGCGAACTGGACAAGCACCCGGACGCAAAGAACATCGTCGTCATGGACAAGACCTGCCTGTGCACGCACATGCGCAATTTCGACTGCTGGACCTGCGGGCATTACACGTACCGATTGAAAGACACCTCGCGCCCGTCGGCCGATGGCAACTACCAGATACTGACCGCCGAGCACGTGTTCCGCGACTATCAGTACAGCACCGACCACCAGGTTGCGCTGCCGCCGGCCTGAGCTTGCGCGCGGCGGCGGTCGCTACCCGCGCAGCATCAGCACCGTCGCCAGCGCCGCGATTCCCTCTCCGCGGCCGGCGAATCCCAGATGCTCGGTCGTCGTGGCCTTGACGCTCACGGCATCGAGCGCGCAACCCGCGTCGGCCGCGATGTTCGCGCGCATCGCCGGCACGAAGGGCGCGATCTTCGGCGCCTGCGCGATGACGGTGACGTCGAGATTGCCGACGCGCCAGCCGGCGGCTGCGGCGAGCCGACGACGTGACGCAGCAGCGCGCGGCTGTCGGCGCCCTTCCAGCGTATTTCGGTGTCGGGAAAGTGCGTGCCGATGTCCCCCATGGCCAGCGCGCCCAGGATCGCGTCGGCGAGCGCGTGCAACAGCACGTCGGCATCGGAGTGTCCGTCGAGCCCCCGGTCAAAGGGAACGTCGACGCCGCCCAGGACGAGCTTGCGGCCCGCGACCAGGGCGTGGACGTCGAAACCGTTGCCGATGCGCACGTTCATGAGTCCTCCTCGGGCAGCGCCAGTATCGCCGCGGCCAGCGCGAGATCCGCCGCGTAGGTGATCTTGATGTTGCGCGCGCTGCCCGGCACGAGGCGCGGCATCGCGCAGGCGCCGGTGGCCGCAAGCGCCTCGACCGCGCACGCCTCGTCGGTCGCGTTCTGCGCGCCGGGCAGCGCCAGGGCCGCCGCAAGCACGCCGTAGCGGAACATCTGCGGCGTCTGCGCCTGCCAAAGTCCCGACCGGTCCTCGGTCGCGAGGACGCGCGGCGAAGGATCCCCGGCCAGCGTGCTGCGCGCGCGCTTCAGCGTGTCCGCCACGGGAATGGCGAGCAATCCGCCGACGGGATCGTCGGCGAGCACGGCAAAAAGGCGCCGCACCGCTGCCGAAGGCACGCAAGGCCGCGCCGCGTCGTGAACAAGAATCCAGTCGTCGTCCCGGCAGCGGGTCGCCAGCGCGGCAAGCGCGTTCGCGACCGTCGCGGCACGCGTCGCACCGCCGCAGGCTAGCGTCTCGACCCCGGGAATGCGGCCGATAGCGCTGGCGTAGCGGGCGTCGTCGGGCGCAAGCGCCACCAGCGTGCACTGCGCCTCCGCTGCCGCACGAAGGCGCTCGAGCGTGCGCGCGAGCACCGGCCGGCCGGCCAGCAAAGCGTACTGCTTCGGCACCTCCGCGCCGAAGCGGCTGCCGCCGCCGGCAGCGGGAATGACGACGAAACGGCGCGCGATCAAATTGACGCCTCAGTTGATGAGAAGCGCGATGCGCTCCTCATCCAGCGACCGGAAGCCCAGGCGCTCGTAGAAACGCCAGGCACCGACGTTGTCGCGATGACAGGCCGAGTCGATCCGGGTCACGCCGCGACCGCGCAGGCGCGCGACCAGCTCGCGCAGCATCGCAGCACCGACGCCGCGGCCCTGCCAGCCATCCGCCACCGAAACGTCATCGAGCTTGGCGACCAGCGCCCCGCGCGCGGTCGAGATCGCATAGCAGCACACGCAGGCGCCGACCGCCACGCAGCATCCGCCGTCGTCGGCCAGTGCGAGAAAGACGAAGCCGATCTCGGGATGCGCGAGAAAGAGGTCGAGCGCCCGCGCAAGCGCTTCGACACCGCCATCGCCGTATGCCTCCGACGAGGCGAGATAGTGCTCGTCGGCGCCCAGAAAAACGGCCATCAAAGCCTGTGCCGCGTCGCGCGTTTCGGCGGTCATCACCGCGCAGGTGACGGAAACGGGCGCGGAATTCATCGCCGCTCGCTTTCAGTCGGCCGCACGCACGTCACCGATCATTCGCGCGTCGAGAATTTCGATCCAGTGCTTCACCGGTTTCGAACACCCGTCGGCGAGATGCATGAGGCAGCCGATGTTGGCGGTGGCGATCAGGTCGGGCTTCCCTGCCAGCAGCGCTGCCTGCTTGTTCGCCTTCAATTGTCCGGCGAGTTGCGGCTGCAGCATCGAATACGTTCCGGCCGACCCGCAACAGATATGCGCGTCGCGCACGGGCGTGAGGTCGAGACCGATGGCAGAGAGGATTTCCTCGACGCAGCCCTTCAACTTCATGCCGTGCTGCAGCGTGCACGGAGGATGGAACGCCACTCGCTGCGCGCCGCGATCCATCGCGACCCGCGGCGCGATCCGCGGCCATTCGGCGGCGACCACTTCGACGGTGTCGCGGGCGAGCGCGCCGATCCTTGCCGCCTTGTCCGCATAGGTGGAATCGTGGCGCAGGAAATGGCCATAGTCCTTGACCATCACGCCGCAGCCGCTGGCGGTGACGACGATGGCCTCGGCGCCCTGTTCGACATGCGGCCACCACGCGTCGATGTTCTGCCGCACGACGCTTCGTGCATCATCGGGGGCGTCAAGATGATGCGGCAGCGCGCCGCAGCAGCCCCCGCCCGCCACGCGCAGGAGCGAAATGCCGATGCGATCGAGCACCCGCGCCATCGCAACATCGATCGATGGCGCCAGCGCGGGCTGCACGCAACCCTGCGAGCACGAGCATCCTGCGCGCGTGCCTCGGCGCCGGCCACGCGCCTGCCCTCGCGCCGCCGGGCACTTTCGCCGACAGCGACTGCGGCAACAGCGGCTTCACGAGACGCCCCATCGCCAGCGCGCCGCCGAACAGCGATTTCGCCATCAGGCCGCGGCGCAGCACCCAGCGCGCCGCCTGCTCGCCGGCAGGGCGCGGCGCGCGCGCGTCGACGACCTTGCGGCCGATATCGAGCAGGCGTCCGTACTCGACGCCCGAAGGGCAGGTGGTTTCGCAACCGAGGCAGGTGAGGCAGCGATCGAGGTGCGTGCGCGTCTTGGCGGTGACCGCGGCGCCCTCCAGCACCTGCTTGATGAGATAGATGCGGCCGCGCGGGCTGTCGAGCTCGTCGCCCAGCAGCTGGTAGGTCGGACACGTCGCGGTGCAGAACCCGCAGTGCACGCAGCGGCGCAGGATCGCATCGGCCTCCCTGCCCTCGGGCGTGTCGCGGATGAAATCGGCGAGCGCGGTTTGCACGGGTTCGCTTCACAATCCCGGATAGAGCCGGCCCGGATTCAGGATGCCAGCAGGATCGAAGTTGGCCTTGAGGCCTTGATGCAACCGCCACAGCGCCTCGGGCAGGGGATGGAACGCACCCGCCGTCTTGTCGGCGGCACGGAACAGCGTCGCGTGCCCGCCATGACTTTCGGCCCACCCGCGGATGCGGGCGGCGTCGAGCCCCCGATCGGCATCGACCCAGCGCAGCGCCCCGCCCCACTCGATCAACTGCTCGCCGCCCAGATTGGCGAAGGGCGCGGTCGGCTTCACCGACACCCGCCAAAGCGATCGCGTCGGCGAGCCGGCGGCAGCGAAGAAGGGGTGCGTGTGATCGCGCACGCCGCGGAAGATCGCATCGCCCTCGGCGAGCGGCGTGCCGCCGATCCGCGCTGCCGCCGCCGCCACCGCCGGCGCCGCGCCGGCGAGGCGCACGAACAGCCGTCCCGCCGCATGGCAGGTCGCCGACAGCGACAGCGGCTTGCCGCTCCAGGCGTTCACCCGCCGCAGCGCTTCATCGGCATCGCAATCGAGAACACGGGTGGCGACGGACTTCGGGCACGGCTGGCACTTGAGCGAAATCTCCAGCAGCACGCCCAGCGTCCCCATCGCCCCCGCCATCAGACGCGCCACGTCGAACCCGGCGACGTTCTTCATCACCCGTCCGCCGAACGAAAGGTCGCGGCCCAGGCCGTCGAGCACGCGCACGCCGAGGACCACGTCGCGCACGGCCCCGGCGTAAGGCCGCCGCGGCCCGGATAGCCCGGCCGCAACCGCCCCCCCCAGCGTGGCACCGGGGCCGAAATGCGGGGGCTCGAAGGCGAGCATCTGCCTCGCCTCGCCCATCACGTGCTCGATCTCGGCCAGCGGTGTTCCCGCCCGTGCGGTGATGACCAGCTCGGTAGGATCGTAGTCGACGATGCCGGTGAGCCCTGTGGTGTCGAGGGGCTCGCCGCGAATGGCCTCGCCGTAGAAGTCCTTGCTGCCGCCTCCGCGAATCGCCAACGGCTGCCGCGCCGCCGCCGCCGCGCGGATGCGCTCCTGCCAATCGCGGATGATCGTGTCGCTCATCGGCTGCCGGCGATCTTGTCGCGGTAGAGCAAGCGGGGTTCGTCGGCGTCGACGATCGTGGTCTCGGCCAATGCTGCCGCGTTCCATTCGACGACCCACGGGTGCGCGAGCAGCGCCGCCAGGTAGTCGCCCGCAGCGCCCTCCGGCGCCACCGCATAGGTGCGGAACCGGAACGCGACCGGCGCATAGAACGCGTCGGCGAGCGAGAACGGTCCGCAAAGATACTGCCCCCCCGCGCCAAAGCGACGCCGGCCCTCGGCCCAGATCTCGTTCACACGCGCGACGTCGGCAGTCAGTTCGGTCGACCACGGACGCACGTCGAGGCGTTCGCGCGCACACATCGTCATCTCGCGCCGCAGGGCCGGGAATCCGGAATGCATCTCGGCGCACACGCAGCGCGACCATGTCCGCGCGGCCGGGTCGGCGGGCCACATGCCCGGATGCCGCTCGGCGAGGTATTCGGCGATGGCCAGCGAATCCCAGACGACCACGTCGCCGTCGTGAAGCACCGGCACCCGCTCGCTGGGCGAGAACCGCCGCCACTCCGGATGCGGCTCGCCGGAGAGCGCCACCATCCGCTCCTCGAAGTCGATGCCCGACAGCCTGGCCGCCAGCCAGCCGCGCAGCGACCACGACGAGTAATTCTTGTTGCCCAGATAGAGGAGTGCCATGTCAGTTCGGAATGGTCTTGCCGGGGTTCATGAGGTTGAGGGGATCGAGCGCGCGCTTGATCGTGCGCATCAGGTCGACCGCCTCGCCGTGCTCGATCGCCATGACGTCGAGCTTGTGCGTGCCGATGCCGTGCTCGCCGCTGCAGGTGCCGCCGGCGGCGATGGCGCGCAGGCTCACGCGCCGCGCGAGCGCTTCGGCACGCACCCGCTGGTCCGCATTGTCGGGGTCGAACAGGATGACGAGATGGAAGTTTCCATCGCCCGCGTGGCCCACCAGCGGCGCCGTCAATCCGGTCGCGGCGATGTCCGCCTTGGTCTCGAGGATGCAGTCGGTGAGGCACGAGATCGGCACGCAGGCATCGGTGGAAATGCCCTGGCATCCGGGAAGAAGGGCCAGGCCGGCGTAGAACGCCGAATGCCGCGCCTTCCACAGCCGGGTCCGCTCCTCGGGTCGGGTGGCCCATTGAAACCGGCCACCGCCATGCTCGGCAGTGATCGCCTGCATGTGTTGCACCTGCTCGGCCACGCCGGCTTGGCTGCCATGGAACTCGAAGAACAGCGTGGGCGCGACCTCGAAGCCCTCGAGCTTCGAGTAGCGGATGCAGGCGTCTACCTGCACTTCGTCGAGCAGTTCGATGCGGGCCACCGGAATGCCTTGCTGCATGGCGGCGATCACCGTGTCGACCGCGCCTTCGAGATGTTCGAACTGGCAGACCGCCGCCGAAATCGCTTCGGGCACCGGTTGCAGCCGCAACTGGATCTCGGTGATGATGCCCAGCGTCCCTTCGGAACCGACGTACAGGCGCGTGAGGTCGTAGCCTGACGACGACTTGCGCGCGCGACCGCCCGTCCTGATGATGCGTCCGTCGGCGGTGACCACGGTGAGCCCGAGCACGTTCTCGCGCATCGTGCCGTAGCGGACGGCGTTGGTGCCCGACGCGCGCGTGGCCGCCATCCCCCCGAGGGTGGCGTCGGCGCCGGGATCGATGGGAAAGAACAGCCCGGTGGTCCTGAGCTCGTGGTTCAACTGCTCGCGGGTGACGCCGGCCTGCACGCGGCAATCGAGATCGCCGACGTTCACTTCCAGCACCTGCTTCATGCGCGAAAGGTCGACGCACACGCCGCCATGGAGCGCCGCGACCTGACCCTCGAGCGACGTGCCCACGCCGAAAGGCACCATGGGCACGCGCGCGGCGTGGCACAAGCGCACGATCGCGGCGACCTCCTCGTTGGTTTGGGAAACACCACGACATCCGGCAACCCCGCGTCGGCGAGTCCCTCGCCGTGGCTGTGCTGGTCGCGGACGGCCCGCGACGTGGCCGCACGCTCGCCGTAGGCATTGGCAAGCCGGGTGACGAGGTCGGCGATCTCGCGCGCGTCCGGCCGCGCCACCGGGGAATGGAAAGCTGCGGTCATCGCTCAGAACCGGGGCAGCTCCGGATGCTTCAGCTCGCCGCGATGCACGTGCATCTTGCCGAACTCGGCGCAGCGGTGAAGCGTGGGCACCGCTTTGCCGGGATTGAGCAGACCGTGCGCATCGAACGCGGCCTTGATACCCAGGAACGCGGTGAGCTCGTCGGGGCGGAACTGCGTGCACATCTGGCGGATCTTCTCCACGCCCACGCCGTGCTCGCCGGTGATCGTGCCGCCGACCTCGATGCAGAGCTCCAGGATCGCCGCGCCGAAGGCCTCGGCCCGCTCGGCTTCGTCGCCGACGTTGGCGTCGAACATGATCAACGGATGCAGGTTGCCGTCGCCGGCGTGAAACACGTTGGCACAGGCAGGCCGAACTGGCGCGAGAATGCCTCGATTTTCGCCAGCACCTGCGGCAGTGCGCGGCGCGGGATCGTGCCGTCCATGCAGATGTAGTCGGCGGCGATGCGCCCGACCGCGGGAAACGCCGCCTTGCGGCCCGACCAGAACAGCAGCCGCTCCTTTTCGTCCCTCGACACCCGGATCGCCGTGGCGCCGGCGTCAGCCAGCAGGTGTCGGATCTCGTCCATTTCGGCGGCGACTTCCTCGGGGGTGCCGTCGGACTCGACCAGCAGGATCGCCTGCGCATCGAGCGGATAGCCGGCGTGGACAAACGCCTCGACCGCGCGCGTCGCCGCCTGGTCCATCATTTCGAGCCCGGCCGGCACGATGCCGGCACCGATCACCGCAGACACGGCGCGCCCCGCCTTGGCGAGGTCGTCGAAGCTCGCCAGCGCCACCTGCGCGAGCTGCGGCCTGGGCGTCAGCTTGACGGTGACCTCGGTGATGACCGCCAGCAGGCCTTCGGACCCGTTGACGAGCGCGAGCAGGTCGTAACCCGGGGCATCGAGGGCGTCGCCGCCGAACTCGACCACGCTGCCGTCGATCAGCACCGCGCGGACGCGCCGGATGTTGTGAACCGTGAGCCCGTACTTGAGGCAATGAACGCCGCCCGCGTTCTCGGCGACGTTGCCGCCGATCGTGCAGGCGATCTGCGACGACGGATCCGGCGCGTAATAGAGCCCGTGGACCGCAACCGATTCCGATATCGATAGATTGCTCACTCCCGGCTGCACGACGGCCGTCTGCGACAGCGGGTCGATGGCGAGGATCTTGCGGAATTTGGCGAGCGACAGCAGGACGCCCGTCGCGTCCGGCATGGCGCCTCCGGAAAGCCCGGTGCCCGCCCCGCGCGCCACCACCGGCACGCGCGCCGCGTGGCAACACTGCAGCAGCGCAATCACCTGCGCCTCGGTTTCCGGCAGCGCCACAGCCGCCGGTCGCGCGCGGTAGAGCGTCAGCCCATCGCACTCGTAGGGCCGCGTGTCCTCTTCCACCGTCAACAGGGCGCCGGGCGGCAGGATCGCGGCGAGTCGGGCGTCAAGGGCGGGATCAAGCATGCGCGGCAGGGCTCATGGTGAAGCAGGGCATCCCCGGTTGCCGCAGGGCAGCGGCCGGGACAGTGATTATTCCACACCACGGATCCGCAACGAAGCCGGCACCGTCCGTTCCGGGTGCATTACTGTCCCCTATACTGTCGTCACTCAAGTTTTTCCTCCCGACGCCGAATAAAACCTGATCGAACTCCGGATCGATCCCCGACCCGCACAATGCTCATTCCCGACTACACCCATAAACGGCTGCTGATCGTCGACGACCAGGCCGACATGCGCAGCCTGTTGCGCGAGCAGGTCAGCCAACTGGCTATCGACAAGGTCAGCACCGCAACCAACGTGCGGGAGGCCCTCGACCACCTGAAGCGCCAGCGCTTCGACATCATCCTGTGCGACTACCATCTGGGGGGGAGCACGGATGGCCAGCAAATGCTGGAATTCCTCCGCAGTCGCCGACTCGTCAGCCGCGCGACGCTTTTCATCATGGTCACCGCGGAGAAGAGCTACGAGGGCGTGGTGACCGCAGCCGAAAGCCTGCCCGACGACTACCTGCTGAAGCCGTTCACGGCCGAAGCCCTGCGGCTGCGAATCGATCGCCTGCTGGCGAAGAAGGCGCGCCTTGCGGGCATCGACCGGATGCAGGATCGCGGGCACTGGCCGGACATCGTCGGCGCCTGCGACGAGATCATCGCCGCCAACGACAAATACCTGCTCGATGCGCTGGGCATCAAGGGCAATGCGTTGCTCATGTCGCAGCAACCCGAGCACGCGGTGCAGCTTTACCGCCAGCAATTGGCGATTCGCCCGCTGCCGTGGGCGAAACTGGGCCTTGCCCGCGCGTTGCTGGCCATCGGGGAGCACGTCGAGGCCAAGGAAACGCTCAATGCAATCCTGGTCGAGAATCCGCGTTTCATGGTGGCCTACGACACCCTGAGCCAGGTTCATGCGAAGGAAGGCAATGCTGCCGAGGCGCTGAAAATCCTGGAGCGCGCCCGCGAAGTCTCCCCGAACTCGCTCGCCCGGCATCGTGCCATCGCACAGGCGGCAGAGGACATGGGCGACTATGCCCGGGTGGAACAGGCGCTCTCCGCCGTCGTCAAGCGCACGCACTTTTCGCCGCTGCGGGAGGCCTCCGACCATTCCCGCCTGGCCAATGCATTGACGGAACTGGGGGAGCCGGCGAAGGCCGTGGAGGTGCTCGCCGAAGCCAAACGCGAGTTCAAGGAGGGCACCGACGCGCGCCTGCTGGCCGCCGTCGAAGCCGTGGCGCAGCGAAAGGTCGGCAACGACGCCCTGGCCGAGCAGGCATTGACCCGTGCCCTCACCGGCAGCGCGCAGAAGCTCCCGGAAGTGGTGGCCCTGGCCGTCGCCAAAGCCTGCCTCGTCCACGGCCGGCAGGCCGAAGGCGAATCGTTGCTGAAGACGGTGATCCAGAACGAACACGAAGCGGTTACCCTGCACACCCGCGTCGCCGGTCTCATGCGCGCTTTCGGCGACCCTCTGCACGGCAAGGAGTTCATCGAGGCCAGCTTGCAGGAAATCTACCAGCTCAACAACGACGCGATCGCCAAAGGCCGGGCCGGGGATCTCGCCGCGGCCAGCAAGATGCTTGCGGACGCGGCCAACCGGCTGCCGAACAATCTCCTCATCGTCTCCAATGCCGCCTATGCGCTGCTGACCGACGTGCTCGCCAACGGGCTCGATGCCGCCAAGTGGCGTGAGGGCCAGCGCTTCGAGCAGGCGGTATTGGCACGCAACCAGCGGCACCCGAGGCTCGGGGAGATCGCCGATCTCATCGCCAAGATCCGCAGCAAGTACCACCTCGCCGAGACGCCGTGAGCTTTGCCGACATCGCCGCCATCACGATTCACGACGTCAAGAATCGGTTGGCGCAGCTTGCCGGAAGGGCCGAGGCCAGGGGTGACAAGGAGACGTTGCGCATCGCGCTGGAGGCGGCAACCTCGCTATCCGCGCTGCTCGCTTTCTATCGGGCCGAAAGCGGCGTACTGGGCGTTGCCATCGACGCCCACTCGCCCGCCGATCTGCTCGCCGAATTGGCGGTGAGTTCGGTTCTGCCCGCCGCGCTGTCCATCGCGACGCGCTGCGACGGCGCACCGCCTGGTCGGCTATTACGACGAGGCGCTGGTGCGCATGGTGCTGACCAACGCGCTCCAGAACGCGCAGCGGCACGCCCGCGCCCGGATCCTGCTCGGGGCGGCGACGAACGGCGACTACCTGGAGTTTGTCGTCCATGACGACGGCGACGGCTATCCGCCGGCCGTTCTGGCCGACACCGGCGCCTCGGCCCCGATCAGCCGGGAGGGGACCGGTCTTGGCCTGCAGCTGGCCTCGCGCGTCGCCGCCCTGCACTCCCACGCTGGGCGCAGCGGCGAAGTGCGCATCGCCAATGACCAAGGTGCGCTGTTCCGGTTGCGGCTGCCGGTCTGAGGCTGCAGAGGCCCTTCGACCAACTCAAGGCAAGCCCTTCGACAAGCTTCCTTCGACAAGCTCAGGACGAACGGTTCGAGATCGACTCGGGACAGGCCCTTCGACAAGCTTCCTTCGACGGGCTTCCTTCGACAGGCTTCCTTCGACAGGCTTCCTTCGACAGGCTTCCTTCGACAAGCTCAGGACGAACGGGGTGCTGGCTTCCTTCGACAAGCTTCCTTCGACAAGCTCAGGGCGAACGGTGAAGGTGTCTCGAGCGCTGGTTTGCCGAGGCACGGTGGTTCCCGTTCCGCCCGCGGAAGTGCGTTTCAACGGCATGGTCTGTACACGGGGCGCCATGTTCCTTAGAATTGCGGCCCAGCAGGGTGGCACGCCCTTCCGGCGCCAAGCGACCCTGGACCCTCGAGGAGAAACGCAGCATGCGCAATTCCCGCCTGTTCCTGGCACTGACGGCCGCCGTCGGTGCAACGCTGGCGCTCCTGCCGGCAACGTCCGCGCTCGCGCAGACGAACATGAAGATCAACATCTCGATCGCCCAGAACTCGCACCAGGGCGTGGCGATCGACACCTTCGCCAAGGAAGTCGAAAAGCGCACCAACGGGCGCTACAAGATCCAGACCTTCTACTCGGCGTCGCTCGGTAGCGAGCGCGAGTCGGTCGAGGCAGTGCAGCTCGGCACGCAGGAGCTCACCTTCACGTCGACCGGCCCGGTGCCGAACTTCGTGCCCGAGGTCTCCATCCTCGACATCCCGTTCCTGTTCCGCGATTACGCCCACGCGCGCTCGACGCTGGACGGCCCGATCGGCCAGGATCTGCTGGGCAAGTTTCCGTCCAAGGGCATCGTCGCGCTGGCCTGGGGCGAGAACGGCTTCCGCCACATGACCAACAGCAAGCGTGCGGTCAACGCGCCCGACGATCTCAAGGGCCTCAAGATGCGGACGATGGAGAATCCGATCCACATCCAGGCGTACAAGGCGTTCGGCATCATCCCGACGCCGATGGCGTTCGCCGAGGTGTTCACCGCGCTGCAGCAGGGCACCGTCGACGGCCAGGAGAATCCGCTGTCGGTGATCACCGCCTCCAAGTTCGAGCAGGTCCAGAAGCACCTGTCGCTGACCGGCCACGTCTATTCGCCGGCACTGCTGCTGATGAACAAGGCGCAGTGGGACAAGCTCTCGGCCGACGACAAGAAGGCGTTCAGCGAAGCCGCCAGGGAAGCCGTCAAGGCCAACCGCGCCCGCGTCGACGACGACGAGAAGAAAGCCGTCGCCGACCTGCGCTCGAAGGGCATGAACGTCATCGAGACGCTCGACAAGGGCAAGTTCCAGGCGACGCTCGGACCGACCTACGTCGATTTCGGCAAGAAGTTCGGCCAGGACAACATCGACAAGATCCGCAACTACAAGTAACAGTAACACGCAGCACGGCCCATCGAGCCCGCCGATCCTGGCGGGCTTTTTCTGGCCGCGCCAAACGCCGCGACCGCTTTTCCTGCATCGAGGCGCAGCAGCGGAATGCCTCGCCGCTACGGGTATACTTGCCGCTTTGTCTGTCGCGGTCATGCGGCTGTGACAATGATCGGTTCGGGAGGAAAGATCTTGCGTGACGCGTTCTTGAACCTGGAGCGCAGGCTGACTGCGTTCTCGCTGCAGATGGCCTGCGTGATGATGGTCATCGCCGTCTGCCTCGGCATGTACCAGATCCTTTCCCGCTTCGTGTTCGAGCAGCCGGCCGAGTGGTCGGAGGTGCTGACCCGCTTTTCGCTGATCTGGATGGTGTTCCTCGGCGTTCCGACCGCGTTCCGGCAAGGCGCGATGGTCTGCGTCGACGTCGCGCACCGCTTCGCCCCGCCGGTCGGCAAGCGCATCCTCGACTGGGTGGTCGCCATCGCCGCGCTGATCCTGATCGGTTTCATGATCCGCTACGGCTTCGACTACGCGTGGCGCGCCCGCGTGCAGACGATCAGCGGCCTCGAGTCGTTCTCGATGACCTGGGCGTACCTCGCGGTTCCGGTGGGCGCGGTGTTCTGCATCTTCGGCGTGGTCGGCTGCCTCATCGACCCGCGCCGCCACGAACTCGACACCGCGCAGTAGGGGGCGTCACCATGACCTCGATGATGTTGACGATGGTGCTGTGCTTTGCGCTCAGCATCTCGGTCGCGGTTTCGATCGGGCTCGCCTCGATCGTCGGCGCCTGGGAAGCGAACGTGAACCTGCTGACCATCGTCAAGGAGATGTTCGGCGCGATCAACAAGTTCCCGCTGGCGGCCATCCCCTTCTTCATCCTCGCCGGCAACCTGATGGAAACCGGCGGCATCTCGTCGCGCCTGGTAGAGTTCGCCAAGTCTCTGGTCGGCGGCGTGCAGGGAGGGCTCGCCGCGACCTGCGTGCTGACCTGCATGATCTTCGCCGCGGTGTCGGGCTCGAGCGTGGCGACCACCTTCGCCATCGGCGCCATCCTCATCCCGGCGCTGATCAAGCACGGCTACCCGACCAACTTCGCCGCCGCGCTGCAGGCGACGTCGGCGGAACTCGGCGTCATCATCCCGCCGTCGATCCCGATGATTCTCTACGGCGTGTCGGCGGAGGTCTCGATCGGGGAGCTCTTCATCGCCGGCTTCGGTCCGGGCCTCCTCATCGGTTGCGTGCTGATGGTCTTCGTCGTCCTCTACGCCCGCTGGAAAGGCTACGGCAAGAAGGACCACGAGGGGCGCCTCGCCTTCGGCACGGCGACGAAGCGCGCGGCGCTGGCGCTGCTGATGCCGGTGATCATCCTGGGCGGCATCTACGGCGGCATCTTCACCCCCACCGAGGCGTCCGTCGTGGCGGTGTTCTACGCGCTGATCGTCGGCGTGGTCATCTACCGGGAGACCAAGGTCGCCGACCTGCCGCGCATCTTCCAGAAAAGTGTCGTGTCCTCGGCGGTGATCATGTTCATCATCGCCAACGCCGGGCTCTTCAGCTTCCTCATCACCCGCGCCGGCATCCCCGACAAAATCGGCGCGTTCCTGGTCGAGTGGCTGCAGACGCCGGCGCTGTTCCTCGTCGGCGTCAACGCCGCGCTGTTCATCATCGGCATGTTCATCGAGACCTCCGCGTCGATCATCGTGCTGGCGCCGATCCTCGCCCCGGTGGCCATGCATTTCGGCGTCGATCCGGTGCACTTCGGCATCATCATGGTGGTCAACCTCGCGCTCGGCATGATCACGCCGCCGTTCGGCGTCAACCTCTTTGCCGCCTGCACGGTGGCCAAGATCTCCGTCGACAAGATCGTCGCGCGACTGCTGCCTTTCGTGCTGACGATCCTGTGCTGCCTGCTGGTGATCACCTACATGCCGTGGATTTCCATCGGCCTGCGCGACCTCGTCTACGCGAAGTAGTGTCGTGAACGTTCGCAGTCCTGCACCCGCTGCGCGCCCGCTCGACGGGATCAGGGTCCTGGAGCTGGGCCAGCTGATCGCGGGGCCGTTCTGCACGCGGCTGTTCGCCGAATTCGGCGCCGAGGTGATCAAGATCGAGCCTCCCGGCACGGGCGACCCGCTGCGCCGCTGGCGCTATCTCGAGAACGGCACCTCGCTGTGGTGGCACGTGCAGTCGCGCGGCAAGCAGTCGGTCGCGCTCGACCTGCGCCAGCCCGAAGGCCAGGCGATCGCGCGCCGATTGGCGGCCGAGTCGGATATCGTGGTCGAGAATTTCCGCCCCGGCACGATGGAAGCCTGGGGGATGGGCTATGAGGCGTTGTCGGAGGCGAATCCCGGCCTCGTCATGGTCCGCATCTCCGGCTACGGCCAGACCGGGCCGTATCGCGAGCGGCCGGGTTTCGGCGTCATCGGCGAAGCCGTCGGCGGCCTGCGCCACGTGACCGGCACGCCGGATCGCCCGCCCTCGCGCGTCGGGCGTATCCATCGGCGACACGCTGTCGGCGCTGTACGGCGTCATCGGCGCGCTGATGGCGCTTGCAGGCGCGCCGATCCACCGGTCGCGGCCAGGTGGTCGATGTCGCGCTCTACGAGGCGGTGTTCTCGGTGATGGAGTCGATGCTGCCGGAGTTCGACCGCTTCGGCGCGATCCGCGAGCGCACCGGCTCGTTCCTGCCGGGCATCGCGCCCACCTCGGCTTACCTGTGCCGCGACGGCAGTTACGTGCTGATCGCCGCCAACGCCGACTCGATCTTCCGCCGCCTGTGCGCCGCGATGGACCGGGCCGATCTGCTGGCCGACGACTCGCTTGCGCGCAACGATGGACGCGCCGCCAGGCAGGCGTGGCTCGACGCCGAAATCGAGGCCTGGACGCGCACGCGATCACCCGCCGACATTCTCGCGACGATGGAAGCGGCCGAAGTGCCGGCGTCGAAGATCTATTCGATCGCCGACATCGTCGCCGACCCGCACTACGCCGCGCGCGAGATGATCCGCACGATCGCGCTCGCCGACGGCAGTCCGCTCAAGGTGCCCGGCATCGTGCCCAGGCTCTCCGCGACTCCGGGCGATTTCGACGGTGGCGGCCCGGCACTCGGCGAACACACCGACCGCGTCGTCGGCGCGTTGGGCTTTGATGCCGCCGCGCTCGCCGGACTGCGCGGGCGCGGCGTCATCGGCTAGACACACCGCCCGCCGTCGACTTCCATGCACGTCCCGGTGATGAACGCGGCCTCGTCGGAGGCGAAGAACACCGCGGCGGTCGCGATGTCGGAAGGCAATGACAGCCGGCCCAGCGGAATCGAGGCGACGAACCTGGCGCGCATCTCCGGCGTGTCCTTGCCCATGAAGTCGATCAGCATCGCGGTCTCGCCCGCGACCGGATTGATGATGTTGACGCGGATGTTGTCGGGGGCGAGTTCGGCGGCCATCGATTTCGACGTCGTGATCGCCGCACCCTTGCTGCCGTTGTACCAGGTGAGCCCCGGTCGCGGACGAATGCCCGCGGTCGAAGCGACAGTGATGAAGACGCCGCTTTTCTGGCGGCGGAAGTGGGGTACCGCGTGTCGCGCGGTGAGGAACAGGCTCTTGACGTTCACGCGATAGATGCGGTCGAAGTCCTCCTCGGACACGTCGAGCATCGGCTGATTGCGGTGCGTGGTCCCGGCGTTGTTGACGACGATGTCGAGCCCACCGAACGCTGACAGCGTGAACGCGACCAGATGCGCGACGTCGGCATCCTTCGACACGTCGCCGAGGCAGAATCTCGCCTGCCCGCCGCTGGCCATGATCTCGCCCGCCACCCGCTCGCCGCCCACCGTGTTGATGTCGTTGACGACGACCTTCGCGCCTTCCTGCGCAAACCGCTTGGCGATGCCCTCGCCGAATCCCGATCCCGCACCGGTGACGATGGCGATCTTTCCCTGCAACCTCATGACGTCCCCTCCCTGTGTTGTTCGACTGACCCGGATGCGAACAGGCGACCGTTCATGCGTCCACGGTCAGCCGTGCTGCAGCACGACCGTCTTCAGCGCCGTGAAACCATAGAGCGCCTCGAAGCCTTTCTCGCGGCCGTAACCCGATGACTTGACGCCGCCGAACGGCAGCTCGACACCGCCGCCCGCGCCGTAATTGTTGATGAAGACCTGCCCGCTGCGGATCGCGCGCGCCATCCGCAGCTGGCGCCCGCCGTCGCGCGTCCACACGCCGGCGACCAGGCCGAATTCGGTCGCGTTGGCGATGCGCGCCGCATCGGCCTCGTCGGTGAAGGGCATCGCGGCCAGCACCGGACCAAAGACCTCCTCGCAGGCCAGCCGGCAGGTCACCGGCACGTCGCGCAACAGATGCGGCTCGACGTAATAGCCGGTGGCCGGCGCCTCGGGCACGATCGAACCCTTGCCGACGATGCCGATGCCGTCGCGTTCGGCGTCGGCGAGGAAACCCAGCACGCGCTCCTGCTGCGAGGCGCGGATCAGCGGCCCGCAATCGAGATCGGCCAGCGGCGGGCCGACCTTGAGCGCCGCGAAGCGCGCGCCGAGGCGCTCGAGTACCTCCTCGTAGCGGCTGCGCTCCACCAGCAGGCGGCTGCCGGCCGAGCAGGTCTGGCCGGCGTTCTGCACGATCGCGTTGACCAGCACCGGCAGTGCGGCATCGAGATCGGCGTCGGCGAAGACGATCTGCGGCCCCTTGCCGCCGAGTTCGAGCGTCACCGGACAATGCCGCCTGGCGGCTTCGCCCGCGACCCCGGCGCCGGTCGGCGGCGAGCCCGTGAACGAGATGTGCTCGATCCCGGGATGCGCGGCGAGCGCGGCACCCGCTTCGCGCCCGAGTCCGGTGACGATGTTGAGCGCGCCTTCCGGGAACCCGATGCCGGCGGCGAGTTCGGCCAGCCGCAGCAGCGACAGGCAGGCATCCTCGGCCGGCTTCACCACGCAGGCGTTGCCCGCGGCAAGCGCGGCGCCGACCGAGCGGCCGAAAATCTGCAGCGGGTAGTTCCAGGGAATGATGTGGCCGGTGACGCCGTGCGGCTCGCGCCAGGTCAGCACCGTGTAGCCCTGCGGATAGGGAATCGTCTCGCCATGGAACTTGTCGCAGGCGCCGCCGTAGAACTCGAAGTAGCGCGCGCAGGCAGTGACGTCGGCGCGTGCCTGCTTCATCGGCTTGCCGCAGTCGCGCGCCTCGAGCAGCGCGAGTTCTTCCGCGTGATCGAGGATAGCCCGCGACAGCTTTGCCAGCAGGCGCCCCTTTTCCACCGGCGCAAGATGCCCCCAAACGCCATCGCGCGCGTGGCGCGCGGCGCTCACCGCCCGATCGACATCTTCTGCCGTGCCGTAGGCGATGGCGGCAAAGGCCTCTCCATCTGCGGGATCGACCATTGGCAGCGTGGCGCCGGTGGCGGGCGACACCCACTGGTTGGCGATGAAATGCTGCGCCGGCGTGGTGACCGGCGTAAATCCATGCGGCGCATTCATGGGCTGCGCTCCCTTTCGAAATGGGTCTCTCGTCTTTACTTTTTCGCTGCCGGCTTGAACAGCCACGCCAGCGTATTCTCGTCGGTGCGCGGCAGGTAGGTGATTCCGTCGCGCGTCGCCCACAGGTTGACCTGGAAATGCAGCGGCACGATGCCGGTGTCGGCGATGGCGAGTTCGGTGGCGCGCTGCAGGTAGGCTTCGCGCTTCACGTCGTCGACGGTCTGCAGCGCGTCCTCGGTCAGCGCATCGACCTTGCCGTTCGAATACCGCCCGCGATTTGCCGTACCGAATCCACGGTCCCGGTTCCAGGTCATCAGGATCGCCTTCAACGACGACGACGCCTCGCCGGTCCCGGTGCTCCAGCCCAGCAGCATCAGGCTGAATTTGAGATCGGTCGCCTGCGTGAAGAACGTCGCCGACGGCATGGCGACCACCTTGGTGTCGATGCCCACGCGCGCGAGCATCTGCGCCACCGCCTGCGCGATCTTGGCGTCGTTGACGTAGCGGTTGTTGGGCGCGTGAATGGTGATGCCGAAGCCGTCGGGATAGCCGGCTTCCTTCAGCAACTTCTTCGCGCCTTCCGGATCGAAGGCCTCCGGCTTCAGGTTCTTCGACGCGCCGAACAGGAAATCGGCCACCAGCTGGCCCGACGCCACGGCTTCGCCTTCCATCACGCGTTCGACGATGGCCGGCCGATTGATGGCCTTGGAGAGGGCCTTGCGAACGCGCGGATCCTTGAGCGGATTCTTCTCCAGCGCCTTGCCGGCCTTGTCGGTGAGAAACGGCGACACGTCGCGGTCGCTGTCCATGTGCAGGTAGATGAGACGATCGGCGACGGTGCGGTACATCGCCACCCGCTTGTCCCTCCTGAGCGAGGCGACATCGGCGGTGGGCACGTTTTCGATCACCTGCACGTCGCCGGACAGCAGCGCCGCGACACGCGAGGCGTCCTGCGGCAGCAGGCGCAGCGTCACCTTCTCCCACGGCGTGGCGCCGCCCCACCAGGCGTCGTTGCGCGCGAGTTCGATGCGATCGCCCTTGGCATAGCGAACGAGCTTGTAGGGCCCGGTGCCGTTCGCCGCCCTGCCGGAATTGAAATCGTCGGTCGTCGCCTTGACCGCGGCCCTGGAGATGATGATGACCTGCGTCATGTCCGACGGCATCAGCGGATACGGCAGCGCGGTCCTGAAGCGGATCGTCCAGGGATCGACGACGACCGTCTCCTTGATCTGCTTGGTGAACGCGGTGAATGGCGACGGACTGTTGGGCACCGTCGGCACGCGCTCGATCGACGCCACGACGTCGGCGGCGGTGAAATCGCTGCCGTCGTGAAACTTGACGCCGCGGCGCAGCTTGAACTCCCAGGTCAGCGGATCGAGCGTCTTCCACTCGGTGGCGAGCCCGGGCACCAGTTGCGACTTCTCGTTGCGCTGCACCAGATAACCGAAAATGTGCGCACCGACATTGTTGTTGGGCGTGACGTTGTGATAATGCGGGTCGATCGCGGTGACGTCGGTCCCGAGGCCGATCGTCAGGTTGGCGGCGTGCGCAGGCGCGGCGCCGGCGAGCGCCAGCACCATCGCCAGCAATCGGACAGTACGATTCCGCAACGACATGGAACACCCCCCGGATGAGCGCGTGGAAAAACGCTGGAAGCATAGCGCAACCGCGATGCCCGTGGCAGGCGGGTCGCGGTCGCCGCGCCAATCGTTGCGAGTTGTAACAGCGTCAACCGGCGCGCGGGAGACGGCGTTGCTTGCGACAAGGGAGAAGAAACGCCGAACGCGGGAATCACCGCCGCCGCTGCACATGACTCTTTTCCTGCTTTCACACAACGAACAGGAGGCATCATGACCCGTCCGCTCGCAGTCACCGTCGCCATTGTCGCCACCCTCGGAAGCTGCCTGCTGCAGGCGAGCACGGCCAGCGCCGAGCGCGTCGCGTGGGGCCTGTCCATCGGCGGCCCCGGCTACGCGATCAACGTCGGCCAGCCCGACTTCCGGGGCGGCAACGCGGCAGTTCTCGGACCCAGGCATCCGGGTGCATGGCGCGCGTGGCACCGCCCCGCCTTCGCCTCGGCCCCGCCGTGGCCTGTCGTCTACGCCGCACCGTTGCCGCAATCGGTCGCCTACCTGCCACTCGTCGGTTATCCGGCGCCGTTCGTGATCGCGCCGGTGCTCCGGGCGCCGGTCTTCGTGCCGCGCCGCGTCGTGGTTCCGGCGCCGCTTCTGCTCGCACCACCGCAACACCGGCACGCACGCTACTGATCCCCCGCTCCAACCACGGAATCGGGCCCGAATGCCGCGCGACGGCGACGGCAGGCGGGTCCGGCCACCTCTTCCCGCATCACCCGCGGTAGCTGATCCGGTAGATGGCGCCGGCGTGATCGTCGGCCACCAGCAGAGAGCCGTCGGGCGCGACCAATACGTCGGCCGGCCGCCCCCATACCTGGCCGTCGCGCAACCAGCCTTCGGCGAAGGATTCGTAAGCGATGGCCTTGCCCGCATGGTCCAGCCGGACCAGCGTGATCCGATACCCGATCTTCGAACTGCGATTCCATGACCCGTGCTCGGCGATGAACACCTGGTTGCGATACGCCGCCGGAAATTGCATGCCGGTATAGAAACGCATGCCCAGCGGCGCGACATGCGGTCCGAGGTTCCGTGCCGGCGCCGTGAACTCGGCGCAGGCGCGGCGGCCGCCGAACTCGGGATCGGCGATCGACCCGCCATGGCAGTAGGGAAAGCCGAAGTGCAGGCCCGCACCCGGCGCGCGGTTGAGTTCGCAGGGGGGCGAATCGTCGCCCAGCCAATCGCGACCGTTGTCGGTGAACCAGAGGTCCTTCGACTGCGGATGCCAATCGAAGCCGACCGTGTTGCGCACCCCGCGGGCAAAGGTCTCGACACCGCTGCCATCGGCGTTCATCCGCAGGATGCGCGCGTAACCATCGTTGTCGCGATCGCAGATATTGCACGGCGCACCCACCGGCACGTACAACTTCCCGTCGGGACCGAAGCCGATGAAGCGGCGGCCGTGATGGCCGTCGCGCGGCAGCCGATCGGTCACCACCACCGGTGCCGGCGGGTTCTCGAGTCGCCGCTCGATGGCGTCGTAGCGCAGGATGCGGTCGATCGCCGAGACGTACAGCGCGCTGTCGCGGAAGGCGACCCCGGCGGGTTCGCGCAGTCCCGTGGCGATCGGCAGCACGCGGGCGGGCGCCGGATCGCCATCGGCGGCGATGCGCACGGCGAACACCCGACCTTCGCCCGCGGTACCGACAAACAATGTGCCTTCGTTGCCCCAGGTCATCGCCCGCGCATTGGGCACGCGCGCGACAAGACTGATCGCGAAGCCGGGGGGCAGGCGGATCGCGTCGAGCGGCAGCGCGGGCTGGGCCATCGCCCAGCCACCGCCAACGGCGAGCAGCCATGCGAGGCCCCCAAGAAGACTACGAACCAAGCAGGGCTTCATGGACGATCCTCCAGCGGTCGCGGTCGGCAGTACACAAGAGACCCCCGGTACGCAGCATCGGACGGTAGGGCGTGCCGTCGAACAATGCGCAGTACCCGCCCAGCTCCTCGAGAATGAGGCATGCGCGAGCGTCTGGGTTTCGGAGAAGATCATGGCGCGCTCCCGGGAAATGAGGGACTGGGTGGATTCTAACAACGCCAGTGCCTGGCCGCCGAACTGCGCGAGATCGTGCGTGACGCCCTTGGCACGCCTGCAAAGGACCCCAACGCGGAGTTCAGGAAGTTGGCAGCCGAGTTGCGCAAACTGAGCGCGGGCCGGCGCCAGACACCCTCCGAATTGCTCCTTCGCGAAAGCCGTGACGAGCGATGAAGTGGGTGGTGGATGCGAGCGTCGCCGCGAAGTGGCTGGAACCAGAAGAAGATTCGGCGCGGGCGCTCAAGTACTTGAATGCGGAGCTGCTCGCACCGGATCTTTTTTTGCCGAAGTCGCCAATATCCTGTGGAAGAAGTTCCGGCGCGGGGAAATCGCACCGGAGGTGCCGCTCGCCGCTGCCAGGCTCCTGGGACTATTGACTATCCGGGTGGAACCCTCCGTTGGCCTCGTCGTGGACGCCGTCAAGCGCGCCGTTCGGCTCGATCGCCCTGCCGATGACTGTTTCTATCTCGCGCTGGCCGTGCGAGCCGGATCGCCGTTGATCACGGCGGATCGGCGCTTCTTCGAGCGCTGCCAGCAGCCCGATGCAACGGAGTTCGCGGGTGTCGTGCATTGGCTGGGAGAAACCGGAACGGATGAGTCGTATTTGCACCAGCAGTCGCTGGTTGCAATTTGACAGTCCCTTCCGCACCTGCCTATCCTGCCCCTTTGCCATTCGCCGCGCCTCTCACCAGAGCGTGCGAGGAAGTCCCTCATGAGCGCTCCCATCCTGAACCATGGCGCATCGATCCCCGCGGTGATCTGCGGCCCCGGCCACGTCGCGCAGGCGCACCAGCCGGACGAATGGGTGTCGCTGGCGCAGCTCGCGCAATGCGAGGCGTTCATGCGACGCCTCGCCGATCGCGTGTGCCTGGGATGAAACTGCCCCCACGCTCACTACATCCGCTGCCCCCCGAGGGGGCGCAGTCAGTACCCTTCGGGCGGCCGGGCGGGTACTGACATGAGCGCTATCGACACCCCCGGCGTCAAAGGCACCTCGCCGGCCATCGACGTGCCGTTTCCGGACCTCGCGCGCTGGGCGCCGGGCAACACCGGCATCCCCTACGTCTGCACCTACGCCGCGGAGCAGGCCGGGCCGCATGTGCTGCTGCAGGCGCTGACTCACGGCAACGAGGTCTGCGGTGCCATCGCGCTCGACTGGTTGCTCGACACCGGGTTTCGACCGGCGCGGGGAACGCTGTCCGTCGCCTTTGCCAACGTCGCCGCCTACGAAACTTTCGATGCCGCCGATCCCTACGCGTCGCGCTGCGTCGACGAGGATTTCAACCGCCTGTGGACCGACGACGTGCTCGACGGTCCGCGCAAGACCGCGGACCTCGCCCGCGCGCGCGAGCTGCGGCCGCTCTACGAGCGCGTCGATTACCTGCTCGACCTGCATTCGATGACCGACCCCTGTCCGCCACTGGCGCTCGCGGGACGTCAGCGCAAGGGACTGGAACTCGCTCTCGCGCTGGGACTGCCGCGCGACATCGTCATCGATGCGGGCCACTCCGCCGGCAGGCGATTGCGCGACTACGCGTTCTTCAACGATCCCGACGACCCGCGCAATGCGCTTCTGATCGAATGCGGCCAGCACTGGGAACACGCGTCCCCCGAGATCGCGCGCCAGTCGGTATTGCGGTTCCTGCGCCATTTCGGAATGGCCGATGCCGTCCTGCTCGATCGCCACCTCGATCCGGGCCCGCTGCCCCCGCAACGGGTGATCGAAGTGACGGCCGCGGTGACGATCGGCAGCGACGAATTCGCGTTCGCCGTGCCGGTGCAGGGGCTCGCCGTGGTGCCACTCGCCGGCACGCTGCTGGCGACCGATGGCGGCACGCGCATCGAGACACCCTACGACCAATGCGTGCTGATCATGCCCACCCGGCGCCCGAAGAAGGGGGAGACGGCCGTACGTCTGGGGCGCTTCGTCGGCTGAGGACGCCGAAGGTCGCCGGTTATCGCGGCACGGCAGCCACCGCGGCCTCGGCCGCGCGCGTGATGTCCTCGCCGGCGACGGCAGCCCACCGCTCGTAGACGCCTCGGGTCGCCAGTGCGAATGCGGCATGGCCGTCCGGCGTCGCGCGCGTCACCGTCAATCCGCGTCGCCGCAGTTCGGACAGCGCATCGTCCGCTTCCCTGCGGGCCAGCGCCGCCAGTTCGTGGGCGACCTCGGCTGCCGCCTCGCGAACCAGCAGGCGATCAGCCTCCGGCCAGGCATTCCAGGCGCTCCGGTTGACCGCAAACACCGCCATTTCGGCCACCGCGTTCCAGTCGGCGACATGGCGTAGCCCGACCGCGTCGAGGCGCGCGGCGGCGAACGACGCCGCGCCTCCCTCCTGCGCATCGAGGCTCCCCGCCTTGAACGCGGCCTGCGCGTCGGCGAAGCTCATGGATCGCGGCAAGGCGCCCAGAGCGGTGTAGATGTCGGCAACGGGCAGCAGCGCCAGGACGCGCACGCGCATTCCGGTGAGATCGCCTGGCTCGCGCACCAACCGCGCCGTCGTTGCCAGCGCCCGATGCCCGAGCGGCGCGAATGCCAAAGGCTCGACCCCCGCCTTGGCGAGCGCCGCCGCGAGCCGCGTCGTCACGCCCTCTCCGGCGAGCGCCGTCAGCTGTGGCCATGCGGGCGCCAGCCACGGCAGTCCGACAACGCCGAGCTCGGGCACCGTTGCCGACCAGAACAGCGTCGATCCGACCGCCAGGTCGGCGCCGCCGTCGCGCAGGACCGCGAATTCGCGCAGGGGATCGCGCTGGGCGAGCGCGGCGCCCGGATGGAGCTTGACCGGCAACCGGCCGGATGTTCGCTGCGCGATCAGCGTCGCCCAGCGCTCCCCGGCTTTGCCGAGCGCAAAGGCCGGACCGAGGGCCGTGGACAGCTTCCACTCGCGCGGCGCCTGCTGCGCATTCGCGGGGGACAGGTGCGCCAGAACAGCAGCCGCCACCACGGCGAGGATGCCGCGGACCAGAGCTTGCAACGAAGCGTTCATCCGGCAAGTTTACGACGCTGTCGCCCGGGGTCAATCCAGCGCTGCATCATCGTGCAGCGGCAGGTCGTGCCAGTAACGCCGGCCAAAGTCGCGCTCGGCGCGTGGCCGGAGGGAATCGGCGGCCGAAAACGAAAAGCTCAGCGCGCCATGGAGGTCGGTGCGCCAGGTTTGCGACCGCGCATAACGCGCGACGATTTCGGGTCGCGGATGACCGAAGCGATTGCGATACCCCGGCGTGAAGACAGCGACCTCCGGCGCGACGGCAGCGATGAATGCGGGGGTCGAGGAGGAGCGGCTGCCGTGATGCGGCACGACCAGCACGTCGGCCTTGAGCCGGGCTGCCTCACGATCGAGGAGGCTCGCCTCGCTGATCGCCTCGATGTCGCCGGTCAGCAGCGCACTGCCGTGCGCGGAATCGACACGCAGCACGCAAGACAGATCGTTGGTCTTCGTGCGCGGGTTCGCGTACTCGGTCGGCGTCGGATGCAGAAGCGAGAACACGACGCCATCCCACTCCCAGCGCTGCCCCGCTTCGCAGCGGACGACGGTGGGTCCGGCCTTCGGCAGCGCTGCCAGCAGTGGCGAGTCGGCGAGCACTGACGACAGGAGCAGCCCGATCGGCACGGTGCGCAGCAGCGAGCCCGTGCCCCCGCTGTGATCGTTGTCATGGTGCGACACCACCATGGCGTCGAGGCGCGCGATGCCTGCGCCGCGCAGGTAGGGCGCCACGATGCGGGAGCCTGCATCTGCCGTTTCCGAATAGCGGGGCCCGGTGTCGTAGAGCAGCGCTCGCCCGTGGGTCTCGATGGCCACCGCCAATCCCTGCCCGACGTCGAGCACGGTCATGCGAAAGGCGCCGACGGGGGGTGGCACCGGCCGGACCAGGAACAGAGGCATGAGCCACAGCACGCCCAGCCAGCGCAGCGGCGTACCGCGCGGCGCCGCCAGCCAGAGGACCCCGATGCCGGCTGCGATCAGCGCCGGCTCGGCCGGCGCGTGCTGCTGCCAGACCGCGCTGGGCGCCTCGGCCATAAGCTCGAGCAGCCACATCAGCGCCGACAGCACCGCATGCGCGACCTGCCACAGCGCGTCGGTCGGGCACGGCGACGCCGACCAGCGCCAGCGGAACGACGGCAAAGGTGACGAGCGGGATCGCCACGCGCGTTGGCGAGCGGCGAGACCAGCGACACCTGCTGGAACAGCGCCAGGGTCAGCGGCACCATGCCGATGGTAATGAGCGCCTGCGCGTGCATCGCCGCCAGCACGCTTTGTCGCAGCCGCGCGGCCCGCGTCGCCGCGGCGGCGACGTGCCAGCCGCCCCGCCCCGCCGTACAGCAGCACGCCGACGGCGCCGAACGACAGCCAGAAGCCCGGCGCGAGCGGCGCCCAGGGATCCCAGACCAGCACCGCGACGAGTGACCACAACCACACGAGCGCCGCGGTGCCCGGCCGCGCGATCCACAGCCCTACCGCCGCGACGGTGAGCATCAGCAGCGTGCGCATGCGCCGGCACCTGCGCGCCGGCCAGCAGCACGTAGCCGGCCGCAGCGATCACGCCGACGCCGCGCCGCGACCCGCCGCGCCGGAATGCGGCTGGTCAGGCGCACGCTGCGCCGCGCGAGCGCGAACACGAGCGCCGCCGGCAAGCGCCGCGAACACGGTGACGTGCAGTCCCGGAGATGCAAACCAGGTGCGTGATGCCGGTCCGGTTGAACACGCTGCCATTGCGCCTCGGAAATCGCGCGCTGCTCGCCGATCGCGAGAGCGACGATCACGCCGGCATAGCGGCATCCGGCAACGCGCTGAAGACGCGCGCGCGCACGCCGTGCGCGCCCGCTGCACGTAGTCGCGTCGCGCGGCCGGCGAACGCATCGAAGACGAGGTTGGATCGCCGCGGCGCACGTAGCCGGTCGCGCGCACCCGTTCTCCAGCAGCCACGCCTCGACGTCGAAGCCGTGCGGATTGACGCTGCCGTGCGGCCGCTTCAGCCGGACGACGAGCCGCCAGCGCTCGCCGGCGACGACGTCCGGCACCGGATCGCCCGGGCCGCCCTTCTGCCACTGCGCGTACCATGCCAGCGACAGTCGCGGCGGGACGATCGCCCCGCGGTCTCGACCGCTTCACCGCGAACGCGAACCGCGTGCCGCGATCGGAGCGACTGCGGCAATTCGTCGATCGACGCCGACGAGCTCGATGTCCTCGCCTTCCCACGCGGGCGGCAGCGCGCTCGGCAAGACGCATCTCCGCCCGCCATGCGGCGTAGCCGAAGCCGACGGCAAAGGCGCCCGCCAGGACGGGCAACAGGCAAGCCGCGCCGGCGAGTGCAGGGTTGCACGCGGCCGCGGCCGCCGGCGCGCCGGGCACGCATCGACGGCGCAGCGCGTACCGGCTAAGCGCCCACGCGAGCACCGCGATCAGCCCCCACAGCCAGACGCGCGGCAGCTCCGATTGCCGCTGCAATGTACAGACGCCGACGGCAAACGCGGCGAGAGATGAAACGAGGAAGGAAGGGCGGCGCATCGGCAGCGTGACGCGCGCGGTGCGTCAACCGCTGCACTGTCCCCCGCTCGCTCCTCGACCGCCATCATCCGGAAGGACGATGGCACAACGGCGCCCGTGATTTGCGCCCTATTGTGCCTTCGGCCAGAGGATCAATTGCGTGCAGCGGAACAGCGCGATCGGTCTTGCCGTCGGCGTGCCGCGACACGGTGGCGTCCCAGACCTGCGTGGTATTGCCCAGATGCGCCGGCCGCGCGATGCAGGCGATCGTGCCCTCGCGCGCGGTGCCGAGGAAGTTGCTCTTGAGCTCGACGGTGGTGAAATTCTCCGCGCCCTTGGGCATGTGCGCGATGCAGCCGTAGCCGCAGGCGGTGTCGGCGAGCGCCATCACGGTCGCCGCGTGCAGGAAGCCGTTCGGCGCCAGCAGCTCCGGCCGCATTCCATCTCCGCGACCAGCATCCCCTGCTCGAGCGCCATCACCCGAAAGCCGAACAACTCGGGCAGGACAGCCGACGCCGCGGCGGTTCAGCACCTCCAGGGTCAAGCCAGCTCGCAGCGCATCGGACGTCCTTTCGCTTGTCGTGGCGGCGGTGTTTCGCGACCTTAGAGCCGCTGCTCGAGCCAGGGCTCGATCGACAGCAGCGCGTCGGGCAGCCCCGCCGGATTGGTGCCGCCCGCCTGCGCCATGTCGGGCCGGCCGCCGCCCTTGCCGCCGACCTGCTGCGCGACGTAGTTGACGAGGTCGCCGGCCTTGACCTTGCCGGTCAGGTCCTTGGTGACGCCGGCGATCAGCGACACCTTGCCGTCGGCGACGGTGGCCAGCACCACGACGCCGCTCTCCAGCCGGTCCTTCACCTTGTCGAGGGTTTCGCGCATCACCGTCGCGTCGGCGCCGTCGAGCACCATCGCCACGCGCCTTGACGCCCTTGATGGTGCGCCTGCCCGCCGGCCAGCACGCCGTCCAGCTCGCCCAGCGCGAGCTGTCCGCTGCAGCCGCGCGACCTCCTTCTCCAGCGCCTTGCCGTGCTCGATCAGCTGCGCGATCTTGCGCCTCGATCTCGCCCACCGGCGCCTTCAGCGCGCTCGGCGGCGACGGCGAGCTGCGCCTCCTGCGCCTGCACCCAGGCGAGCGCGTTGCCGCCGGTCACCGCCTCGATGCGGCGGATGCCGGCCGCCACGCCGCCTTCGCCGACGATCTTGAAGAAGCCGATGTCGCCGGTGCGCGCCACGTGCGTGCCGCCGCACAGCTCGCGCGAGCTGCCGATGTCGAGCACGCGCACCTCGTCGCCGTACTTCTCGCCGAACAGCATCATCGCGCCGGTCTTCTGCGCTTCCTCGATCGGCAGCACGCGCGCCTGCGTCGCCGGGTTGCGCGAGGATCTCGGCGTTGACGATCGCCTCGACGCGGCGGATCTCGTCGTCGGTCATCGGCGCGTTGTGCGCGAAGTCGAAGCGCGTCTTGTCGGGATCGACCAGCGAGCCCTTCTGCTGCACGTGCGGCCCCAGCACCTCGCGCAGCGCCTTGTGCATCAGGTGCGTGGCCGAGTGGTTGCGCATCGTCCGCGCGCGCGCCGCCTGGTCGACGCGCGCCGCGACGCGTATCGCCGACCTTCAGCTCGCCGGTCTTCACGATCGCCCACGTGGCCGAAGACGTCCGGCTGGATCTTCTGCGTGTCGTCGACGGCGAAGAGCGTGAGGCACACGCCGCCCTTCGTGAGCTCGCCGCGGTCGCCGACCTGGCCGCCCGACTCGGCGTAGAACGGCGTCTGGTCGAGCACGACGACGCCGCGCTCGCCGGCGGCGAGCGATGGCACCGGCGCGCCGTCCCGGTACAGCGCGACGACGCGGCCGACGTCGACAGCGTCTCGTAGCCGCGGAACGTGCGTCTTCGGCCCCGTGTAGTCGAGCTGCGCGTCCATCCTTGAACTGGCTGGCCGCGCGCGCGCGCTCGCGCTGCTTGTCCATCGCCGCGTCGAAGCCGGCTTCGTCGACGGCCACGTTGCGCTCGCGGCAGACGTCGGCGGTCAGGTCGAGCGGAAAGCCGAAGGTGTCGTAGAGCGTGAACGCGGTTTCGCCGTCGAGCATCCTGCGCCCGCCGGCCAGCGCCTGCTCCGAGGATCTTCATCCCGTGCTCGAGCGTCTCGCCGAAGCGCTCCTCCTCCTGCCTTCAGCACCTGCGCGACGCGCGTCTTTTCGCGGCGCAGCTCGGGATAGGCGTCGCCCATCACGCGATCGAGGTCCTCGACCAGCCTGTGGAAGAACGGCGCCTTCTGCCCGAGCTGGTAGCCGTGGCGGATCGCGCGGCGGATGATCCGGCGCAGCACGTAGCCGCGGCCGTCGTTGCCGGGATCACGCCGTCGACGATCAGGAACGCGCAGGCGCGGATGTGATCGGCGATCACGCGCAGCGACGGATTGAGGTAATCGGTGGCGCCGGTCTCGCGCACCGCGGCGCGGATGAGGTCCTGGAAGAGGTCGATCTCGTAGTTCGAGTGCACGTGCTGCAGCACCGCGGCCAGGCGCTCGAGCCCCATGCCGGTGTCCACCGACGGCTTGGGCAGCGGATGCATCACGCCCTTGTCGTCGCGGTTGAACTGCATGAACACGAGATTCCAGATCTCGATGTAGCGGTCGCCGTCGGCCTCGGGCGATCCCGGCGGGCCGCCCCACACTTCCGGCGCCGTGGTCGTAGAAGATCTCGGAGCACGGGCCGCAGGGGCCGGTGTCGGCCATCTGCCAGAAGTTGTCGCTCGCGTACTTGGCGCCCTTGTTGTCGCCGATGCGCACGCAGCGCTCGGCCGGCACGCCGATCTCCTTCGTCCAGAGGTCGTAGGCCTCGTCGTCGTCGATGTAGACGGTCGTCCAGAGCTTTCCGGCGGCAGCCCGTAGACCTTGGTCAGCAGCTCCCAGGCGAAGCGGATCGCGTCGCGCTTGAAGTAGTCGCCGAAGCTGAAGTTGCCCAGCATCTCGAAGAAGGTGTGGTGGCGCGCCGTGTAGCCGACGTTCTCGAGGTCGTTGTGCTTGCCGCCGGCGCGCACGCTGCGCTGCGACGTGGTCGCCCGCATGTACGAGCGCTTGTCGGCGCCGAGGAACACGTCCTTGAACTGCACCATGCCGGAGTTGACGAACAGCAGCGTCGGGTCGTTGCCGGGCACCAGCGACGACGAAGGCACGATCGTGTGGCCGCGGTCGGCAAAGTATTGAAGGAATTTGCTGCGGATCTCGGCGGCTTTCATGGCAGTCGCGTTCCTGGCGTGGCGGCGCGGGAGGTAGCGATCACCCTCGACGCGCCTGTGGAGTGGGCAAAACCTGTGATTTTACGCGGACGTGGGACGCGGCGCCAAACGAGCGCCCATCGCGCAGGGGAAAGCCAACCCGCCCGCCCGGCAACCGGCAGTGGATCGGGGGTCGACCGCGCCGCCGGTCAGCGGCCGGAAACGAGTTGGCGCAACGGCTGCGGCAGCGACTCGGCAAGCGCGCGCAAGGCGGCGCCCCAGTCGATGCCGTCGAGGAGATTCTTGACCGTGAGGCCGAGGTCGGTGTCGCCTTCGATGACGAGCCGCCGCGCGAAGAACAGCGTATCGGGATCCTCTTCGCGCAAGCCCAGAGCAATGTAGTCGCGCAACGTCGCGGTGATCGACAGGTCCGGCGCATGCGGCGGCGACGCGGGCCGGAAACCGTCCCGGGTCCCCTCGAACCGGACGGTGACGCCCAGGTCGCGAACGCACAGCGAAAAGCGGCGTCCGAGCAGCGGCGCCACCGCATCGCGGGAAACGACGCGGCCCACACCGAGGTCGAGCGCGCGCGTCAGCAGCTGTTCCAGCGGCCACATCGGCAGTCGGGACACGATCGTCGCCACCGGCGCGGGCAAGGTGAAGGCGGGCAACTTCGGCAGCATGGCTTCCTTCCGCTCAGCAATTGACATTTCTTCACCGTACGCCCTGAGTCGTGATCTCGAACCGTTCGCCCTGAGTCGATCTCGAACCGTTCGCCCTGAGTCGATCTCGAACCGTTCGCCCTGAGTCGATTTTGAACCGTTCGCCCTGAGCTTGTCGAAGGGCCTGCCCCGAGTCGATCGAGGGGGCTTCGACGGGCTCAGCCCGAACGGGTCTTCATACGTCAGTCGAAGGGCCTGCCCTGAGTCGATCTCGAACCGTTCGCCCTGAGTCGATTTTGAACCGTTCGCCCTGAGCTTGTCGAAGGGCCTGCCCCGAGTCGATCGAAGGGGCCTGCCACTGAGTCAGATCGAAGGGCCTGCCCCGAGTCGATCGAAGGGCCTGCCCTGAGTCGATCGAAGGGCCTGCCCTGAGTCGATCGAAGGGGCTTCGACGAGGTCAGCCCGAACGGAAACCGGGGCCGTCTCACGCAAAGGCGGGCTCCACCCAGTCCGCACCGTACGTCCCGTGCCAGAAGCCGTTGCAGGGCGGACCGGGCATCCGGCTCGACAGTCGATCATACGCGTTGCGGGCATCGAGACTGCCGGCCAGGAATTCGCCGATTATCGCCAGCACTTCGAGCGTGCCTACGCCCTGCGGGTTTACGCGGGCGATGTCCACGCCTGCGGCTGCGATCGCCGGCAGTTCGGCGACCAGGTTGCAGACGCCGGCCGATTGCGTCTCGACACCGTTCAGGTTGAGGAAAGGCACGCCGTCGCGCGTGTCGACCGGCATGCCGTCGGCGAGTCCAAGGCAGCGATACTCGCATTGGTCCTTCTGCAGGTTGAAGTGCCGCGCCGTGAAGCAGCGCGCCGAATACGCGAGCGGCAGCCGACCCCAGACGAGGAGTTCGGTTTCGATGTCCGGCGGCGCGGCGGCAATCAGCGCGGCCAACGTCGTTGCCGCCACCTCCGGCGGAGTGACCCAGCGCCTCGCGCCTTCAGCCGCCAGCAGCGCCAGCGTATGCGGTCCGTAGACGTTGAGCGTGGCCCCGGCGACGAAACCGTTGCCATCGCGGCGTTGCGCGAGGAGGCGCACCGCGCCCATGTCGTTGGCCTCGACGCGGAAGCGCACCTGTTCGACGATTCGGCGCACTAGGCGCAGGTCGGCTTCGGCCTCGATCAGCGGCAACGTCGACAGCACTACCTCGATGCCACGGCCTTCGAGCATGGCAGCAATTTCAAGCCAGTCGGCAAGACGCAACTCGCGCCGGCGCGCGCAGACCGTCTCGCCGAGATAGACGATATCCACCGGCGCGTCGGCCACCCCGGCGTAGAAATCGAACACCGATTGCCGGGGCCAGTAGTAGCGCAGGGGGCCGAGCGCGAGCTTCATGGGTTCGTTATTGAACGGGCGCAATGATGGATGAAGTTCGTCTCCGGCTGAGCCAGCCGAAGCTCCTTCGATCGACTCAGGGCAGGCCCTTCGGTCGACTCAGGGCAGGCCCTTCGGTCGACTCCGGGCAGGCCCTTCGACAAGCTCAGGGCGAACGGTTCATTCATATTCATGCCGGATCAGCAGGAACGGGCTGTCAGCGCCAGGGCCGGGAGTAGGCACCCAGCGTCTGCGTCTGTCCTTCGGCGAGCCGATTGAGTTCGGCCTGCCACGCGGCGTCGGCGACGTAGGCCTGCGGCGACGCAACGCAACGATCGATCGCGGCGCGCCAGACGCGCGTCACCTGCGCGACATAGGCGGGGCTCCTCTGCCGCCCTTCGATCTTGATCGCGCGCACGCCGGCTTTGACGAGCGCAGGCAGGAGATCGAGCGTGTTGAGGCTGGTCGGCTCCTCCAGCGCGTAGTAGGTCGAGCCACCGACAGCGAAGCGTCCCTTGCAGAGCGTCGGATAGCCGGGACGCTCGGTGGCGCTGAATTCATCGATCACGAAGCCGTTCAAGCGCGTGCGCATGCCGTTGGACGTCTGCTCCCAGCGCACCGCCTTGGCGGGAGAACACACGCCCTGGCAGTTCGGCGACTCGCCGGTCACGTACGCCGACAGCGCGCATCGCCCTTCGACCATCACGCACAGGCTGCCATAGCCGAACACCTCGATCTCGACCTCGGTGTGGGCGATCGTGTGCTCGACCTGCGCCAGCGACAGCACGCGCGGCAGCACGGCGCGGCGGATGCCGAAGCGCTCGCGGTAGTAGTTGATCGCCTCGTAATTGGTCGCCGATGCCTGGACCGACAGATGCAGCCGCAGCCCGGGATGCGCGCGCGCGGCATACTGGAGCAATGCTGCGTCGGCGCAGATGATCGCGTCGACACCCTGCGCCGCGGCGCGGTCGACGGCCCCGGTCCAGCGCGGCCAGCCTTCCGGCGACGGGAAGGTGTTGAGCGCGACCAGAACCTTCCGGTCGCGGCGATGGGCGTAGGCGACGCCTTCGGCGAGCGCCGCGTCGTCGAAGTTGAGGCCGGCGAAGGCGCGGGCGTTCGTCTCGTCGCGAAAACCGACGTAGACGGCATCGGCACCGTGGTCGACCGCCGCCTTCAGCGCGGGCAGGCCACCGGCGGGGCAGACGAGTTCGGGGCTGTGGAAAGCGGGCATGGGGCAAAGACGGGATTGGCGACCCGGGGAACTTTGCCATGCTATCGAGCCCGTTCGGTTCGCTCCTTGATCGGAGTCAAGTGGAACTCGAACGGCGAGACCGGATCAGAGGCTGAGAGTTTTTCGGGCGTGACCGAGCGGCGCGCCAGAAGGCGTCCGATCGAGGCGCAAAGCGCAGCCATAGCTCGGGCTATGGCGAGCATTTGCAACGAAGAGCGGGCGTCTTCCGGCGTGATGTGCGGGCATGATCGAAAGACTCTCAGCCTCTCAGGCCGCAGGTGGATCCCGCAACAGGCGAAAGATCGCCGACAGCGAAAAGCCGCGGCTTTGCAGAAACCGAACCTGGCGGGCCTTCTCGCGTTCGTCGGCGGGGGCGCGCCCGAAGCGCCGCGCCCAGAGCGCGGCCAGCGCGGTCGCATCGTCGATCGGAGTGTCGGCCAGCGCCGCCGTGACCGCTTCGGCGACGACCCCCTTCTGCTTGAGGGTCTCGGCAATAGCGCGCCGCGAATAGCCCCCCTGCTTCTGCCGCACGACCGCGTGGGCGAAGCGGGTGTCGGACAGGAACCCAAGAGCGGAGAGCTCATCGAGGACGGGATCGACCGCGTCGCACTCGGCGCCCGTGGCCAGCAGCTTGTCGCGCAACTCCGCCCGCCCGTACTCGCGCCGGGCCAGCATGCCGATCGCCCGCGCCTTCAGCGTCCTGGGCGGGCGCGACGGCTTGCATGCGCGCGGAACTCAGCCATCGTTCAACGAACTGCGCGCTTTGCCGGCGACGTCAGCGTCGGCCGCACCGCCTCCCACGACTCCGACGCCACGGTCATTCCTCGGGTGCGGGCTCGCCCTTGGCGCGCAGCGCACCGGGCTGCGGCACGCCGACCGCCGCGCGGATCCTGGCTTCGATTTCCGTCGCCATCTCGGGATGCTCGCGCAGGAACTCGCGGGTGTTGTCCTTGCCCTGGCCGATCTTCTCCCCGCTGTAGGCGTACCACGCCCCCGACTTGTCGATGATGTTGTGCGCGACCCCGAGTTCGATGATCTCGCCGTGGCGCGAAATGCCTTCGCCATAGAGGATGTCGAACAGCGCTTCGCGAAACGGCGGCGCGACCTTGTTCTTGACGACCTTGACGCGGGTTTCGTTGCCGATGACTTCCTCGTTTTTCTTGATCGCGCCGATGCGCCGGATGTCGAGCCGCACCGAAGCGTAGAACTTGAGCGCATTGCCACCGGTGGTGGTTTCAGGGCTGCCGAACATCACGCCGATCTTCATCCGGATCTGGTTGATGAAGATGACCAGCGTGTTGGCGCGCTTGATGTTGGAGGCGAGCTTGCGCAGCGCCTGACTCATCAGCCGTGCCTGAAGGCCCGGCAGCTGATCGCCCATCTCGCCCTCGATTTCGGCCTTGGGCACCAGCGCGGCGACCGAGTCGATGACGATGATGTCGACACCGCCCGAGCGCACCAGCATGTCGGCGATCTCCAGCGCCTGCTCGCCGGTGTCCGGCTGGGAGATGAGGAGTTCGCCAACGTTGACGCCGAGTTTGCCGGCGTAGACGGGGTCGAGCGCGTTCTCGGCATCGATGTAGGCGGCGGTGCCGCCGGGCTTTTGCACCTGGGCGACGACCTGCAGCGACAGCGTCGTCTTGCCCGAGGACTCGGGCCCGTAGATTTCAACGACGCGACCGCGCGGCAATCCGCCGACGCCCAGCGCGATGTCGAGCCCCAACGACCCGGTCGACACCACTTGCAGGTCGTTCTGGATCTGGGCGTCGCCCATTTTCATGATCGATCCCTTGCCGAACTGCTTTTCGATTTGCGTCAATGCGGCGGCGAGGGCTTTGCTCTTGTTGTCGTCCATCGTAGGTTCCGAAGTTTTGCGGGCCGGTGAAAACCGGCGGCAGAGGTTGCGCGGGCACGTCGGGGCGCGGCTGAAAGCGGGTGGCCGGTTCGGCCTTGACAATCCCTTCGCACCCTTCAATGCGACCGATTATGGCATAGAACGATCGTTCGATGCCAGCCCCCGAACAGCCTAAGACCTTTGGCCGATTGATCCAGCACGGTGAGGTCCGTTCGGGCTGAGCCCGTCGAAGCCCCTTCGATCGACTCGGGGCAGGCCCTTCGACTGACGTATGAGTTCCGTTCGGGCTGAGCCCGTCGAAGCCCCTTCGATCGACTCAGGGCAGGCCCTTCGACAAGCTCAGGGCGAACGGTTCAATCATGTTCATTCCGGATCAATTACCACCCGCCCCGGGCCGGCGCGCGGTCAGGTCGAGGTCAGGCGCCCGACCAGCGCCGCCAACCCCGCCAGCGCCGCCTCGACACTTGCCGCGCGCACCGCCGCCCGGTCGCCGGCGAAATGTCGAGTGGTCGCCTGCGCCGCGGTGCCACGCCGAACCCATGCGATGCACACCGTCCCCACCGGCTTGTCCGGCGTGCCGCCGCCGGGGCCGGCGACGCCGGTGACCGCTAACGCGAAATCGGCATCACTGCGGGCGATCGCACCCTCGGCCATCTCCCGCGCCACCGCCTCGCTGACGGCGCCATGGTCGTCGAGCGTCGAGGGCCCAACGCCGAGCATTGCCACCTTGGCCGCGTTGGAATAGGTGACGAAGCCGCGGTCGAACCACGCCGAACTGCCGGCGATATCGGTGATCGCGCCGGCGATGAGCCCTCCGGTGCACGATTCCGCCGTGGCCACCGTCGCGCCCTGCGCCGCCAGCAGCGCCCCCAGCCGGGCCGCCAACGCCTGATGATCAGCGGCCACGCCCGTCATCCGATGAGCCGCTGCGCGACGGCGAACACGATGAGCGCATACCCGGCCGCGAGGAGATCGTCGGCCATCACGCCAAAGCCGTTCTTCAGCGCCGCGTCGAGTTGCCGGATGGGCGGCGGCTTCAGGATGTCGAACAGCCGGAACAGCAGGAAGGCGAACGCGATGCGGGTGAGATCGTCGCCGACGAAAAAGAGCACCAGCAGGAAGGCGACCACCTCGTCCCAGACGATGGCGCCGTGATCGGCGACACCGAGATCGCGCGCGGTGATCGCCGATACCCAGATTCCGATGACGAAGAACGCACCGACCGTGACGAGATAGCCCAGATCGCCGAAACGGTCGCGCAATCCGATCGCCAGCGGTATCGCCACCAGCGTGCCGAAGGTTCCGGGCGCAACCGGCGCGAGCCCGCTGCCGAAACCCAGCGCGACAAAGTGCGCGGGATGGCTGAACAGGAACTTGAGGTTCGGACGGACCGCCATCGTCGTCACCGCGGCGCGAAATGATCGAAGGCCCGCGGCAACGACGCCAGCACGGCGCCCGTTTCGTCGCGCACGACAAGACCGGCTGCTGGCGTCATCTTGCCGATGCGCGACAGCGGCAGCCCCGACGCCCGGGCGAGTGCGTCGATGCGCTCGCGATGGACGTTGGGCGCCGTGAAGCAAAGCTCGTAATCGTCGCCGCCGGCGAGCAGGCAATCGAGCGCCAGCGCCCGCTCTCCGCCCTTCAGCATCGTCGCCAGATGCGGTGCGGCGGGCAGCCGATCGAGGTCGATCCTGGCCCCCGTGCCCGATCGCTCGATGATGTGGCCCAGGTCGCCGGTGAGGCCGTCCGAAATGTCCAGCGCCGCCGTGGCGAGGCCGCGCAATCCCACGCCCAGTTCAATGCGGGGAACGGGCAGCTCCAACCTCTGACGGCACGCCGCGAATGCCGCGTCGGGAACACGCGTGCGCCCCGCCATCGCCGCGAGCGCCAGCGCCGCGCCGCCGAGTTCCCCGGAAACGTAGATGTCGTCGCCCGGCTGCGCGCCGGCGCGCGTCAGCGCCTGGCCGCGAGGCACCTCGCCGATGATGGTGACACAGAGGTTGAGCGGACCCCGCGTGGTATCGCCGCCGATGAGTTCGACCCCGTAACGATCGGCCAGCGCGAAGAAACCCTGCGCAAAGGCGTCCAGCCATGTGGCATCGTTGTCGGGAAGCGCGCAGGCCAGCAACGCAAACCGCGGCTTCGCCCCCATCGCGGCCATGTCCGAAAGATTGACCGCCAGCGTCTTGTGGCCGAGTCGCGCTGCATCGACATCGGCGTGGAAATGCCGCCCGGCCACCAGCATGTCGGTCGAAAACGCAAGCTCGCAGCCAGGGGTCGGGACGATCAGCGCGGCGTCGTCGCCGACACCGATCTGCACGTCAGCTGCGCGCACCGGACGCGCAAAAAAGCGGTCGATGAGCTCGAACTCGCCGAGGGTGCCGGCCACGCGCGCGGGGACAGGAACATTCACCCCGGGAATTATAGGCGCGCGCCCTCGGCCGCGAGCGCGCCGATCTCGTCGGCACGAAGCACACCGGCGAGCTTGTCGAGCACGCCGTTGACGAACTTGTGGCCGTCGGTACCGCCGTAGGACTTGGCGAGTTCGACCGCCTCGTTGATCGCCACGCGGTAGGGGATCTCGAGTCGATGCCCGAGTTCCCAGGCGCCGATGACCAGCACGCCCCGCTCGATCGGCGACAACTGGCCGGCGGGACGGTCGAGGTAGGGCGCCACGAGGTCGACCAGCGCGTCGAATTCCGCGCTCACGCCCGCCCAGAGTTCGCCGAAGTAAGGCACATCCGCCTTGGAAAAGCCGGCCACGTCGGCGACCTGTTCGCGGATCGCGGGCCACGCATTGCCCGAAAGCTGGCGCTGATAGAGGCCCTGCAGGACAAACTCGCGGGCACGGCGCCGGGGGCTCATGCGCATGGCGCCTAGTCCTCGTCGATGGCGTCGAGCAAATTGGCGAGTTCCAGCGCGGCCTGCGCGGCCTCGCAGCCCTTGACCTCGGCGCGGACCAGCGCCTGCTGGTCGTTGTCGGTGGTGAGGATGCCATTGCCGACCGGGATGCCAAATTCGAGCTGCACGCTCTGCAAGGCCGCGGCCGACTCGTTGGCCACGATCTCGAAATGATAGGTCTCGCCGCGGATCACCGCGCCCAGGGCCACCAGCGCGTCGTAATCGCCGGACTGGGCGAAGCGCTGCAAGGCGAGCGCGGTCTCCAGCGCGCCGGGAACCGTGGCGACGGAGATGTCGCTCTCGGAGACGCCCGCCTCGCGCAACCCGCGCAGCGCCCCGGAAAGGAGGCCGTCGCCAGCGGCAGGGTTGAACCGCGACAGGACGATGGCGACACGCCGGCCGGTGCCGCGAGTATTCGAGGGGAAGCGCTTGATGGGCATGGTGGAGATCCGCGCCGGCCTTCGGGCCGCGCGCAACGGTTGGAAAGGATCAGGAAGACTTCGACGAGGGCGGCTCGATGAATCCGGTGACCTCGAGGTCGAACCCGGTCATGCTGGGCATCTTTCGCGGCTTCGCCATCAGCTTCATCTTGCGCACGTCGAGGTCGCGCAGGATCTGGGCGCCGATGCCGTAGTTGCGCAGTTCCATCCTGGCGGAGATGGGCGGCTGGTCGGTGACCGCGCGGATGCGCAGCTCGGCGGCGGATTCGGGGCGATGCAGCAGCACCACGACGCCGCGCCCCGCGTCGGCGATCGCCGCCATCGCCGCGGCGAGATTCCACGAATGCGACGTCGAATGCGTGTCGATCAAATCCACGACCGACAGGGGCTCGTGAACCCTGACCAGAATCTCCGTGTCGGGGTCGACCGTGCCGCGCACCAGCGCGATGTGCGTCGCTTCGTTCAGCTTCTCGCGATAGACGAACAGACGGAACGCCCCGTGCGCCGTCATCACCGCCCGCTCGGCAACGCGCTCGACCAGCCGTTCGGTGCGATTGCGGTGATGGATGAGGTCGGTGATCGCACCGATCCTGATGCCGTGCGTGCGCGAGAACTCGATGAGGTCGGGCAGGCGCGCCATCGTTCCATCGTCTTTCAGTATCTCGCAGATCACGGCTGCCGGCGCGCAGCCCGCCAGCTGCGCGAGGTCGCAACCGGCCTCGGTGTGCCCGGCGCGCGCGAGCACGCCACCCGCGTGCGCCATCAGCGGAAAGATGTGCCCCGGCTGGACGATGTCGGCAGGCCTCGCGTTCGGCGCCACCGCGGCCTCGACGGTACGCGCGCGGTCCGCCGCCGAGATGCCGGTCGTGACCCCTTCGGCGGCTTCGATCGACGTGGTGAAGTTGGTGCCGTGGACACTGCGATTGGAGGTGACCATCAGCGACAGATGCAACTGGCGGCAATGCTCCTCGGTCAGGGTGAGGCAGATCAGGCCCCGGCCAAAGCGCGCCATGAAATTGATGGCGTCGGGCGTGACGTGCTCGGCGGCGAGAACGAGATCGCCCTCGTTCTCGCGACTCTCTTCGTCGACGAGCACGACCATGCGGCCGGCCTTCAGGTCGGCGACGATCTCGGGAATCGTGGACAGCGTCATGGGGTCTGCTTGGGGAGCCAAACCGTCATTCTACGGAAATTGGGGTCAGATACGAATTACCCAGACCCCAATTTCCCACGACTGTGAACGGAATCGTAATTCGTATCTGACCCCAATTTCCCCGATTTCCGTACCCGAAACCACGCCGCGTACAGCGCCGGCAGAAACCCCAGCGTCAGCCCGGTCGCCACGATGATGCCGCCCATCATGGCCACGGCCATCGGCCCGAAGAAATCGCTTCGCACCAGCGGGATCAGCGCCAGCACCGCGGCGGCGGCGGTCAGGACGATGGGACGGAACCGGCGCACGGTGGCGCCGACGATCGCGTCCCACCGCGTCCCGCCCTGCGCGATGTCCCGTTCGATCTGGTCGACGAGGATCACCGCGTTGCGCATGATGATGCCCGACAGCGCAATCGTGCCCAGCATGGCGACAAACCCGAACGGCTTGCCGAAGGCGAGCAACGCCGCGACGACGCCGATGAGTCCCAGCGGCGCGGTGAGCACGACCATCAGCGTCCGGGAGAAGCTCCTCAACTGCAGCATCAGGAGTGTCAGCACCGACAGCACCAGCAGCGGCACGCCGGCGGCGATCGATTTCTGGCCCCGCGTCGAGTCTTCGATGGCGCCGCCGATCTCGATCCGATACCCGAGCGGCAGCGATGCCCGCAGGTCGTCGAGTTGCGGGTTGATGCGACTGGCGACGTCGGGCCCCTGCGCGTCCCCCTTGACGTCCGAGCGCACGGTGACCGTCGGCAGGCGGTTGCGCCGCCACACGATTCCTTCTTCCTGCTCGTAGCGGATGTCCGCGATCTGCGTGATCGGCACCGCCTTGCCGTTTTTCGACGGCACGGCGAGGTCCTTCACCGAAGACAGCGCGGCACGCTCGGCGGCGGCGCCGCGAATGACGACGTCGACCTGCTTGTCGCGTTCGCGAAAAGTCGTGACGGTGAGCCCGGACACCGAGTTGTTGAGGAAGGCCGAGACATCCTGTGTCGACAGTCCCAGCACCCGCGCCTTGTTCTGGTCGATCGCGAGCCGGATCACCTTGACCGGCTCGTCCCAGTCGAACTGCACGTTCGACGTCGACGGGTCGGCGCGCATCACCTCCGCCACGCGCTGGGCGATGGCGCGCACCTTGGGAATGTCCTCGCCGGAAACGCGGTACTGCACCGGGAAGCCGACGGGCGGGCCGTTTTCGAGCCTCGAGACGCGGCCGCGCAGCGCGGGAAAGTCGTCCTCGAAGAGCTGCAGCAGGCGCGCGCGCACCCGTTCCCGCTCGGCGTTGCTGTTGGCAACCAATACGAACTGCGCAAAATTGGACTGTTGCAATTGCTGGTCCAGCGGCAGGTAGAAGCGCGGTGTCCCGGACCCGACATAGGCGACGTAGCTGTCGATGCCGGGTTCGCGGTCCAGGATCCCCTCCATCCGCTTCGCCTCGACCAGCGTCGCCGCGAACGAACTGCCTTCCGGCAGGCGCAGGTCGACCAGCAGTTCGGGACGCGACGACGACGGGAAGAACTGCTGCGGAACAAAACGGAACAGCGCCAGCGACGAGGCGAACACGGCGAGCGTGGCCACGATGACGAACGCGCGATGGCCGACCGCCCAGTCGATCCGGGCGCGCAAGAAGCGATAGAAAGGCGTCTGGTACACGTGATCGGCATCGCCCTCGTGGGCCGCCACCCGGGGCGCCGGCGCCGGCCGTCCGCGCAGGCGGGCAATGATGCGCATGATCAGCGGCGCCGGACGGGGTTTGCTGAAATCGGGCAGCAGCCGATAGCCCAGGTAGGGGATGACGATGACGGCGACGACCCACGAGGCGATCAGCGCGATCGCGGAGACCTGGAAGATCGTGCGCGTGTATTCGCCGGTGCCGCTCTTCGCCGTGGCAATGGGCAGGAAGCCGGCGACGGTGATCAGTGTGCCGGTGAGCATCGGAAACGCCGTGCTGGTGTAGGCAAAGCTGGCCGCCCGGAAGCGGTCATAGCCCTGTTCGAGCTTGATGGCCATCATCTCGACGGCGATGATCGCATCGTCGACCAGCAGGCCCAGCGACAGGATGAGCGCGCCCAGCGAGATCTTGTGCAGGCCGATGTCGAACAGCCACATGCAGGTGAAGGTGATCGCCAGCACCAGCGGAATCGACACCGCAACCACCAGCCCGGTGCGCAATCCCAGGCTCAGGAGCGACACGGCGAGCACGATGATCACCGCCTCGGTGAGCGAGCGCACGAATTGGTTGATGGAACGCTGGACGGCTTCGGGCATGCTCGCCACGGTACCGATCTCGACGCCGACCGGCAGCTCTCCCGCCACGCGCTTGACCTCGGCGTCGAGCCCGCGCCCCAGCGCAATGACGTCGCCCCCCTTGACCATGGTGATGCCCACGCCCAGCGCCTCGCGCCCGTGGAAGCGCATCTTCTGCTGCGGCGGATCGACGTAGCCGCGCGACACCGTCGCGATGTCGCCCAGGCGGAAGATGCGGCCGTTGGCGCGTATCGATATGTCGCGAATCGACTCGATGCTGGCGAACGCACCCGACGGCCGCAGGTGGATCCTGTCCGTCGCGGTGTCGAACACGCCTGACGCCGCCACCGCATTCTGGGTCGTCAGCGTGGCGAAGATCTGCGCCGGCTCGATGCCCAGCGTGGCGAGCTTGCTGTTGGAAAGCTCGACGAACACTTTCTCTTCCTGCTCGCCGATGAAGTCGACCTTGGCGACCCCGGGGACCCGCAGCAACTCGGCGCGCAGGCGGTCGCCGAACTCCTTCAGCTCCCGATAGCCGTAACCGTCGCCGGTCATCGCGTAGATGTTGGTGTAGGTGTCGCCGAACTCGTCGTTGAAGTACGGCCCCTGGATCCCCGAGGGCAGGTTATTGCGCATGTCGCCGACGCGCTTTCTCACCTGGTAGAAGGTCTCGGGCACCTCGGCCGCCGGCATCGAGTCGCGGATCGCGAAAAACACCAGCGACTCGCCCGGCCTCGAGTAGCTCCGCACCCAGTCGACATTCGGGACTTCCTGCAACTTGCGCTCGATGCGGTCGGTCACCTGCTGCTCGACGTCCCGCGCCGACGCCCCCGGCCAGTTGGTCTTGATGACCATCACCTTGAACGTGAATGGCGGGTCCTCCGATTGACCCAGCCGCCCGTAGGAGAGCACGCCCATCACGGCGGAGACCAGGATCAGAAAGAACACCAGCGGCTGGTGCTCCAGCGCCCACTCGGAGAGGTTGAACCGCGACGAAGCGCGGGGATCGGGAAGGAGCGCTCATGCCGTGACCGATGTCGTGGCGCGGACTCAGGATTTCGTCGCCGTCACCGGCGCGGGTGCCGATGCGGGCGATGGCGCAGGTCCCGCGGCCCCCGCGCCCCCGTCGTAGGGCCGGACCACCTGGCCCGGCTGCAGCTTGTTGGCGCCGGCGGCGACGATCCGCTCGCCCGCATTGAGCCCCGACGCCACGACCACGCCGTCCTCGCGATATTGCGTCACCTGCACGGGACGCAGCGAGACCTTGTGCGATTGTCGGGTCATAGACCCATACCGCCGGTGCGCCATCCTTGCGGTAGAGCGACGCCGACGGAATCAGCGCGGCTGACGCCGACGCCTCGCCCCGAAGGCCCACGTTGGCGGTCATGCCCCATTGCAGGTCCGCATCGGGCTGCAGGATCGATACGCGAACGGCAAAGGTGCGGGTCACGGCGTCGACCGCCGGCGCGATCTCGCGCACCCGGGCGGGATAGAGTTTCTGCGGATTGGCCCACAGGAAAACCGCCAGTTGCGGCGCGCCCCTGATCTCGCCGATGCGACCTTCCGGCACGCTGATCGCGACCTCGCGCTGGTCCTCGCGGGCGAGCTTCAACACCGTCTGCCCCGCCGCGACGACCTGGCCAGGCTCCGCCGTCACCGCCGTGATCACGCCGTCGTCGGGCGCCTGCAGCGTCGCGTACGCGGCCTGGTTCTGGGTGACGGAAAGTTGCGCCCGCGCCTGGTCGAGCCGCGCCCGATTGGCGTTGGCGACGTTGCGTTTCTGCTCCAGCGCGCTCGCGCTCACGAATTTCTCGCGGAAGAGGTTCTGGTAGCGCTCGTATTCGGCCTGCGCGAAGGTGGCCTCGGCTTCGGCCGCCGCCATGGAGGCCTTGGCGGCTTCCATCTGCAGGCCCACATCCGCGGCATCGATGCGTGCAAGCACCTGCCCCTTCTTGACCCGCGTTCCCACTTCGACCTGGCGGGCAATGATCTTGCCAGCCGATGCGGAAAGCGAGATCCGCCTCGTGCCGCGGTTTCACCTCGCCGGCGAAGACCGAATCGTTCGCCGCGCTGCCCAGCTTCACTTCCGCGAGCTGGACCGGACGGACGACCTCGGCCACGGGCTCGTGCTTCGCGCATCCTGCGAGTACGAGGGTGGATAACAGCAAGAAGATTCCGGGACCAAAGCGCATGACGGATACCTAAGCGTGGGGTCGAATCGGCTGGCGCGTCGAGCGTTCCCTGCCAGAGCGCGCGCAACGCGCGATCGAGTTCGACGGGAAAGGGTTCCGGAACAAAAATCGAGTTGAGGCCACCGGATCCCGCACCGCATGACGACGGATCGCCGCGCGTGGCGTTCGACATCTGCCACAGGCCGATCATCAAGGCGTAGCTTCGCCGCAGGAGCGCCGCCCCGCCGCCACCGGGCAACTGTGGAAACTGCCGTTCCAATCCGGCGCCGACCAGGGCGAGCCGCTTGCCCATCCGCTCCTTGAACGCGCACGCCGCTGCCGGGGGGATGCTGTGCGCCATCAAGCCGAAACAGCGGGCGGCAAGGGGGAGGACGAGCGGCGGCTCCACGATGTGCCGCCACGTCAGTTCCAGAATGTCATCGATCCTGACCGTCGTCGGCCGGGCGACGGTATCGGCCACGTCGGCAAAGAAACTGTCCATGGCCCGCTCGTGGACCGCGAGCAGCAGCTCTTCCTTGCTGGGGAAGTACAGATAGACGGTGCCTTTGCCGAGCCCCGCCTCGTCGGCGACCTCGGCCACGCTCGCGACCCGATCGGGCGCGCGCGCCAGCAGGCGCTCCGCCGCATCGAGGATGGCGTCGTGGCGTTCCTGCTTGTCGATGGCCTGAATGGCGCGCTGGCGGATGACCATTGTTTAGCGCTGCCGGATGATTAACTGACTTGCGGTCACTTAGGGGGCGAACGAGTAAAGTGACCCGCGGTCAGTTGTCTGAGGACTGGCCCGACACGAAACCTGGCCATCAGGTTCGCCGACTTCGAGCGCGGCGTGGGATCGTCAGTTCGAGACTGACGCCAGATCTGGCAAGCTTGGAGCCACAGCCCGGCCACCGATTCGCGGCTGAAGCCGCTCCTGCACCCCCATCCTCTGTGGGAGCGGCTTCAGCCGCGATTCACCTTCCCGCCCCGGCGTGTTGGCGGCTAAAGCCGTTCTGTCCCCCAAGCTCGCCACCTCCCACGATGGCGCCTCAGAACAGCGCAAGCGTCGCCCGTGTCAGCACGCTGTCCGCAGCGGCGTATTCGGCAATCACGCTGAAGTGGTTCTTGCCCTCGACCAGCAGCGGCGCCGTCGCCCCTGCCGGCCGCTGCGCGGCCCACAGGTCCCACAGCAGGCGGGCCTGGCGGATGAATTCGCTGGTCTCCGCCGCTCCCACCGCCATCAGCAGCGGCGCGTCCACCAACGGGGGATGCGCGACCGGTGAAAGCGCACGAGCGCTTGCGTCGTCGAGCTTCAGGTCGCCGTTGAACGAGAACAGCGTCATCGGCGCGAGATCGTGTACCCCCGACAGCGTGACGCCGGCGTGGAACGGCGCCCGCTCGAAGCCCCGGGTCCGCCAGTCGGTCACATACATCATCGCCGCGAGATGCCCGCCCGCCGAGTGGCCGCCGATCACCAGCCGCGACGCGTCAGCACCGTGCCGCTGGCCCTCGCGTGCGATCCAGGCCACCGCCCGCCGACACTCGTCGACGATGTGTGCAATCGAAACGTCGGGGCAAAGGTCGTAGTTGACGCTGGCCACCGCGATGCCGCGGGCAACGAACGGTGCCGCCACAAACGCGAAGTCGGTCTTGTCGAGCGCGCGCCAATAGCCGCCGTGGAAGAACGCGTAGGTGCCGCGTGCCGGCCCTGCCGGAAGGAACAGATCCAGCGTCTCCTTGGGCCCCGCGCCGTAGCGCAGATCGCGCCGGACTTCGGAGCCGGCGTAGACGGCGGCCGACAGCCGGGCATACTCCTCCAGCCAGTGCGGATGGTCGGGACAGGCGGCGCGATTGTTGTACCCGCGCTCGACGAATTCGCGGGTGAATCCACTCACTGGACTGCCTTCGTGCTGCGCGCTCCGGCATTCGCCCTCGGGGCGGCCCTTCGGGCTCATGCCAGCGGCGGCACGATCGCGATCGACAGCGTGCCCACGCCCTCGACCCCGCCCGAGAGACGGTCGCCCGCAACGACCGGCGCGACCCCCGACGGCGTGCCGGTGAACACGAGATCGCCCGGCAACAACTCGTAGAACTGCGACAGGAAGGCGAGCGTGTTCGGCACGTCCCAGATGAGATCCGAAAGATCGCCCTGCTGGCGCGTCGTGCCGTTGACATCCAGCCAGATGCGACCCTTCGCCGGATGGCCGACCGCGATGACCGGATGGATCGGACCGATGGGCGCGGCCTCGGCAAACGATTTGCCGATGTCCCACGGCCGCTTCTTTTCGCGCATGTTGATCTGCAGGTCGCGCCGCGTCATGTCGAGGCCGACCGCATAGCCCCAGACGATCTCGAGCGCCGCTTCGGGCGTCAGCTTGACGCCGCGCTTGCCGATGGCGACGACCAGTTCGATCTCGTGCTGGTAATCCTTCGAGGCCAGCGGATAGTGGACCTCCCCGATTGCCGGCGGCAGCACCGGAACGATCGAATCGGCAGGCTTGGTGAAGAAGAACGGCGGCTCCTTCGCCACGTCGCCGCCCATCTCCTTGGCGTGCTCGGCGTAGTTGCGGCCGACGCAATAGACGTGACGCACGGGAAAACGCGCGTCGCTGCCCGCAACCGGCACGGAGGGCGTGTCCCACAGCGGAATGACGTAACTCATCGGGATATCCTTGAGGTGGCAAAGAGTTGAGGGAGGCCCGCCGCGGCGCATTCAGGCGCGATGGGCTCGACGCAGCAGGAGATGATCAAACCGTTCGTCCTGAGCTTGTCGAAGGAAGCTTGTCGAAGGAAGCTTGTCGAAGGAAGCTTGTCGAAGGACCCGAATGGAACCTGCTGATACATCCGTGTGCCGGATTCGACGAATCTTGCCTCACTCCGCATCCGGCTGCTTCGCCGGGGCCGCATCGGCAAATGCCGGCAGCGCGAGACACTCGGCCTCGATGCGCTGCAGCGTGGGATAAGCGCCCAGATCGACGGCCAGGCGCCGGGCATTGGCAAGCTGCGGAACCAGACAGATGTCGGCCAGCGTCGGCGTATCGCCATGGCAAAAGCGGCCCGTCTCCGACTCGCGTGCGAGCCGCGTCTCGATCGCTTCGAGCCCGACGTCGCACCAGTAGCGGTACCAGCCATCCTTCTGCGCCGGCGTGACGCCGAGCGTGCCGGTGAGGTAGTTCAACACGCGCAGGTTGTTGAGCGGATGGATCTCGCACGCAACCGCCAGCGCAAGGGAACGCACCCGCGCACGCGCCGACGGCGACCCGGGCAACAGCGGCGGCGTCGGATGCGTCTCGTCGAGCCACTCGATGATCGCCAGCGATTGCGTCAGCGTGTCGCCCTCGTCGGTCAGCAGCACGGGCACGAGTCCCTGCGGGTTGACCGAGAGGTAGTCGTGGCTGCGCTGGACGTTCCTGCGCAAGGGGATGAACTCGCGCTCGGGGGCGAGCCCCTTGAGGTTCAGCGCGATGCGCACGCGATACGCGGCGGACGAACGGAAGTAGTCGTAGAGCTTCATGGCGATCCAGACGCGGTTCGGATCTTGGACGATGCGCGATTATCGCGCGGCGCAGGCGATGCCGTCCACGCATTCACAGACAGCATCGAACGGCCGAGGGACCGGCTGTACGAGCGGCTTCAGCCGCGATGCGACATCTCGCACAAGGACATCGCGGCGATAGCCGCTCCTGCAAGACCTCAGCCATTGCGCACTCTTGTGGGAGCGGCTATGGCTGCGAATGACGGTCGCACCAATGCGTTCGCGCCTGAATGCGCTCCTGCAAGACCTCAACCGTTGCGACCGCACTCCGACGCCCGACCTATGCCCTCCGGACGATGGAACCTCGCCGCGCCCGGCGCGACCATCGACGGCAGATCGCGCAGCACTGGGCGCCTGCGCCGGGAGTCCGCATGGTCCACCGCCATCCAACCTCTCAAAACGCGTCGCCGGCGAAAGGCGCGACGCTGATCGAACTCGCCATCGGGCTCACCATTGTCGCCTTGTTGCTGGTCATGGCGGCGCCCCACTATCGCGACTGGATCGCCGATTCCCGGTTGCGCAACCAGTCGGAGGCATTGGCGTGGTCGCTGACGCGCGCCCGCAGCGAAGCCATGCGCACGGGCTTTCGCGCCACGCTGTGCAAGTCGCCCGATCGGCGCAGTTGCACCGACACCGGCGGCTGGGACCAGGGTTGGCTGCTGTTCATCGACGACAACCGCAACGCCGTCCACGACGACGACGAACTGACGCTGTACGTCGAAGGCCCCGCGCAGCACGCCATCACCATCACCGGCAACCGCCCGGTCGCCGACTACGTTTCCTATACCAGCGTCGGCCACGCCCGGCTCCTCAACGGCGGCCTGCAAATGGGCACGTTTGTTGCTTGCCTCCCCGGACGCAATGCAGTCAAGGTCGTGCTCGCCCACAGCGGTCGCGTCCGCATCGAGAGAACTCCCGATCGTTGTCCCTGACGCTTGCAATGCAGAAACCGCGACGAAGGCTGAAACCCTGTAGGAGCGGCTTCAGCCGCGAAACGCATTCGGGCCTGAAGGCCCTCCTGCAAGACCGTGCCGCTCCTGCAAAATTGGTCGACTCACTTTCAAGGCGCCGATGGCGGCGCCAAATTGCCCGTTCATCGGTCGGGTGGCGCGATAGCAACAGGCGTGCCGCCGCCCGTTCCCCGCGCTTCGCCACTAGTCGGGGATGCATGGCAAACCGGTTCCCGCACGCCTAGGATGGGATCGGTGAAAAAGGAAATGAAGATGCAACACGCACGCCCAGCCCCTTCGAGCTTCCGCGGCTTTACGCTGATCGAGTTGATGATCGTGATCGCGATCGTCGGCTTTCTTGCCGCTGCCGCGCTGCCACTCTACAACGACTACGTGCGCCGGTCGCGGATCATCGAGGCGACGTCCGCGCTCGCCGACGCCCGAACCCGGATGGAACGCTTCTTCCTCGACAATCGCACCTACGTTGGTGGCTGCCAGGACTGGTCGACCAAGAGCTTCAAGGTCGGCTGCGATGGAGCGCCAACGCTAACCACCTATGCCCTCAAGGGCGAAGGCTCCGCCAACGGCATGAGCGGCTTCGAATACACGGTCAACCAGGACAATGTGAGGACGTCGAAGGGTCCGGGCGATTGGGGCTCCAACGGATCGTGCTGGCTCACCCGCAAGGGGGGCGAATGCGGCTGACCGGACCTGGCCGTGGTCGTGCCGCGCTGCGCGGCATGACGCTGATCGAGTTGATGATCGGCCTGACCATTGCGGCGATCCTGCTGCTGCTGGCGGCGCCCGCGTACCGCGACTTTATCGCCAACACCAACGTTCGGAACGCGGCAGAGAACACGCTCGCCGGCTTGCGACAGGCCAATGCCGAGGCGGTCAAGCGCAATGCGCCGGTGCAGTTCTCGCTCATTGCCGGCGGTTGGTAGATCGACGAGATCGACCCGGCTGACGGCTCGGTAGAGAACGCCATCCAGTCGTACAAGTTTTCGGAGGGCGCCGCGAAGGCGACCATCGACAGCCTCGGTGCTGGCGCCGCCATCACCTTCAATGGTCTCGGGCGCATCCTGCCGACCAACTACGACGGCTCCAAACCCATCACCGACCTCCAGTTCACCACGACCATGGTCTCGGACCCACGCATCCTGCATGTCGTCGTCGGCAACGACAAGTCAGCCACCGGCATCCGTATGTGCGACACCAAGTTCGCCGTCGACGACCCGGTCGGGTGCCCCGCCGGCATCTCCAACCGATGACAGCCATGCGCACTTCCTCCTCGCGGCAGCAACTCGCCTCCCCACGCGGCCAACGCGGCAGCTTCCTGCTTGAGGCGCTGGTCGGCATCGCGATCATGTCGTTCGGCATCCTCGGCATCGTCGGCCTGCAGGCGCAGTCCATACGCTGGGTCAACGACGCGCAATACCGGGCGGAGGCGATGTATCACGCCAATGCGGTGATCTCGCGGATGTGGGCCGACAACCCTGCGAACCTCGCCGCCGATTACGCCACAGCGAACAACGGCACCGGCTACAAGGCGCTCCGCGAAGCGGTCAAGACGTTGCCCCACGCCGACGAAGCGGACTATGCCCCGGACATCACCGTCGCCGCCGGGCCGTCGATCGGCAGCAGCGTCGTCACCGTCACCGTCCGCTGGAGGCTCCCTGGCGAAAACAAAGGCGGCTTACGATGGTGCCGGCGGCAGCCAGTACGTCACCTCGGCGGTCATCGGCAACAACGATACCATGATGCATCACAGGCACAATGCTATCCGGCAGCGCGGCGCGAGCCTGATCGAGATCATGGTCGGCGTCGTCATCGGCCTGATCGCGATCCTCGTGATCTACCAGGTCTTTGCCGCATCCGAAGGCCTGCGGCGCAACACTACCGGCGTAGGCGACGCGCAGCAGAACGGCCTGCTGTCGTCATTCGCGCTGGGATCGAGCTTGCCAACGCCGGTAACGGCATCTCTGTCGTCCGCGCAGGAACTCTACGGCTGCCCCAATCTTTCCAACGATCCGGCGAAGTCGGTCCGACCCGTGCCGGTGATGATCATCGACAGCGGTGACAGCGAACAGCCGGACGAATTCTCGGTTTCTACTGCGCATCGAAGTCGCTGGTCGCGCCGGTCCCGTTCGCACATCCACTTATTCCGCCGCCACTGCCGCAACCTTCGAGGTGCAGAGTCCGATGCAGGCAAGCTCAACGCATTCAAGAAGGGCGACATGGTCGTCACCATGAACATCGGCGGCGGTCTGTTGCGCGCGCACGATAGTCAACACCGTGACCGAGCCTGATGTCAACGGCGTGATAACGCTCGGCATACGTCCAGGATGGTTCCGCAGTCGACTTTACGTCGTCGTCGCAGCTGCTGAATCTCGGCCAGGCCAGCCGGGTTCAGCGCGTCCGCTATTATGTGGATCCGGCGAACAACGTCCTTTACAGCCAAAACCTTTTCGATGCGGACGCGCTCCGGTGCCTCTGGCTTCCGGCGTCGTCAACCTGAAGGCGCAGTTCGGCGTCGATACCGATAACGACGGCTTCCTGGACGATTGGATCTCAGCCAACGAAGCCGGCTGGGATGCAAACGGACGAGCGGTGCAGACAGCAACCATCGCCGGCTGTCTTCGATCAAGGCCGTGCGTATCGGCGTCGTCACCCGCAGCGAACAGTTCGACCGCGAAGCCGGCGCGTTCGCGCACACGCTCTTCGACTGCGCCACGCCCCCTCGACGACAAGATCGACATCACCGCGCCGGCACAGTGGCGCTACCGGGTCTTCGAAACGATCATCCCGCTGCGCAACGTCATCTGGAACAACGCAACTATGAGCCCGCGCCCGCCTCCGCAGCGCCCCTCCCTGCGGCGCCAGCGGGGCGTGGTCATGTTCGTCGCACTGATTGTCATGGTGGCGATGGCGCTCGCGGCGCTGGCGCTCATCCGCGCGGTGGACACCACGACGTCGGTCGTCGGCAACCTCGGCTTTCGCCAGGCGTCGATTCTTCCCGCCAACGCCGCGGTCGAGGAGGTCGTCTCGGCGCTGTTCGAAAAAAAACTGATCGACCTGACCAAGGACAACGCGGCGCAAAACTACTACGCCACGAAACAGGCCAGCGAGGACGCGCGTGGAATTCCGTTCCAGTTGCAGAAGAAGTCCAATTTTACGTTGACCCGCGTGCTGGCTGCGGACGGCGACAACGAAGTCCGCTACGTCGATCGAGCGCATGTGCAGAGCGAAGGCCAGGTCGCCCCAGCGGGGACGGTGGTATCCGCTCATCTGCGACATGATGCAGCCCAAGCTCGGCGGCACCACGACCGCCGACGAAGCTTTCACGGCTGCATCCGTACTCCGTTCTATCGCCTTACCGTCCGAGTCGACGGTCCGCGCAATACCGCGTCATTCGTCCAAGTGATGTTGCGCTGATGTACCGCCGCCAGGAAAAGCCATGGCCACCTTCTTCCGCCCCACCCCCTTCCGCCGCTTCGTCGCCGCACTGCTGTCGGCGCTCCTGTCGCTGGGACCGGTCGCCACGCCTGCGTACGCCGCGGTGACGGCGCTCGCCGACGAGCCGCTCGCCGTGCGCAACCAGTCGAAGCCGAACATCATGATGACCGTCGACGACTCGACGTCGATGCTCTACGACTTTCTGCCCGACTACGTGATCGACGGCTACTGCCGCAGCGGCTCGGGCAAGATGGATGCGCTTTGCGGCTACGGCGGCAGCGTGTACGACTTCACCGCGGCGGTCCCTACCGGCGGCAAATACTGCTCACCCCGGGCTACATCTACCAGCAGTTCAACGTGCCGTACAAGGCGCATGTCGGCGCCGCCGGCGCCTTCGACATCAGCGGCCCGGGCGCCGGCTGCGAACTCGTCAATCCGCCATTTCGCTGCTCGACCGGCATCGACCCGACGGCCGGCGGCACCGACCTCGTCGGCATAAAGATCTATCCGGCATACAACGCCGCGACCAATCCGACGGCGTCGCCGCAAGCCGGCAAGCCCTTCGAATACTGGCTGCTGTGGCCCGCGCCCGCGCACAACAGCGCGTTGAACAAGCTCTACTACAACCCGCGCCTCACCTACGACCCGCCGATCGGCGACGACGGCATCCCGCTGCCCAACATGACCGCGGCGAACACCGGCGACTGGACGCAGGTTCCGGCCGATCCCTGGGCGACGACCGGCGACCAAGGTCGACCTGACCGCCAAGGTAACCGTCGGCCAGTGGTGCAACTCCGACTGGACGCAAGGCAACGACGACTCGGGCAACCCGTTCGTCGACAACGCTGCCTACTGCCGCACCAACGGCACCGTCGACCCCGCGTCCACGCCTCCGCCGACGGCGACTACAGCTACCCGTGGCCGCCCGTCGGCATCACCGCCAACGACCCGTTCTCCAAGGTGCGACCCGGCAACCTATGCGCCGAAGGCCGCGTGGACCGCGTTGCAGGGCAATGCCGACGCCGCCAGTACTTCTACCAGAACGACAACGTCCTCTGGTGCAACGTCAACAGCTCCGCATGGCCGCGCGGATCCACCAGCGGGCAGACCTGCACCCTTCCGCCGCGCCGGCCTGTGCCGGCGACACCGCCGGCGCCTGCCTGGACGTCAGCAGCTGGAACCTGCCCCGCCGCGCCGGCCCGGGCTGCCCCGCCGACACCGCGCAAACTACAGCCGACGACGCACGTGTGCAACAGCATGCAGACGCAGACCTGCGTGGGCACGCAGCCGGCGTGCAGCGCCACTGCGCAAACCTGCAATACCGGCACCGCGCAGACCTGCAACACGACCAGGCAAACCTGCAATCGTCAAGACCCAGATGTGCAACGTCTCTGCCCAGACGCTGCAACGTCAGACGCGGCAGCTGCATCAACGTCTTGGTCCCGGCGGGCTGCAATCTGCTGCCCGATCCAGAGTCGGTCAACTGCGCGCTGATCAGCAATGCAGCAAGAAGTGCAGCATCTCCGGCCCCGATTGCACCAACAACGCGCGGTCTGCACCGACTCGGCAAGTGCAGCGTCAACACAGCGCCGCCTGCACGGCCGCCAATGCCGCGACCAACTGCCCGACTTCGCCGGCATCTGCAGTTCCAATGGCACGCGTGCACCGTCGACCGCCGCAATGCACGAATATCAAGAAGTGCAGCAGCACCGGGCGCCGACGCTCAGTCACTGCCGATTGCCCGAACACGGCGCGCACCTGCACTCACCGCAGCCGACTGCACGGCGTCCGGCACCTGCCCGGCGACCAACCGCTGCGGCGGCACGGCCGCCGGCGCCGCCTGCACCACCTCGCCCAACAACTGCACGTGTCGGCGGCAAATGCAGCTCCAGACCGGCACGTCCTGCACGTCCAACGCCAACTGTCCGACCGTCGCCGGCACCTGCAGCGTTTCCGGCACCGCGCTGCACTTCGAAGCCAACTGCCCGGCGACCGGCACCGGCACCTGCAGCATGCTCCGGCGCGCCTGCACGGCGCAACGCAGCAACTGCCCGACGGTGCCGGGCACCTGCAACGCAATTCGGACAACGCGGGACGGCCTGCACCGGTCAACGCGCAACTGCACAACCAAGTCGCGCTACTGCAGCAACCAGCCGACCAAGACCTGCACGGCGAACAAGCCAGTGCACGCTCGCCGGCACCTGCAGCGCCACCTCGGGCAACGCCGGCGCCGCCTGCACGACACAACAGCGACCTGCACGATCAAGCCGGGCACCTGCGACGCCAACGCCGTCAACGCCGGAGCGAGTCTGCACGCTGGACTCGAACTGCACGCAAGAAGACCGGCGTCTGCAGCGTCACCGGCACAACTTGCACCACCAACGCCGACTGCATCGACGGTCTCGCCGCCCAGTTCGCGGTCTGCAGCTCGGCGGCGTCAACGGTGTCGCTGCCACGACGCTGTTCGACGACGCCAACGGCGCGGGTCTCACCTGCCGCCGCAACAACAAGGACTACGCCGGCGTGACCGCCGCGCGCAACAACTATCCCGACGCGACCTTCAATGTCGCCGGTCACCGGCGGCACCGGCGCCAAGGCCTGCGTGGCGACACGCGCGCTACGAGATGGTCCCGCGCCACTACTGGAAGACCAGCGTCGAGTGGTGCGACAAGGCGATGCCACCGCCGGCGACAAATGGGCGGGCTTTGGCACGCCGACCGGCGGCACCTGCCAGTCGTTCAAGGACGAGACGCACGTCCACCCGCGCTTCTACAAATTCGGCGCCGATCCGGGCACCGACAACCTCGCGACTCCGGCGTTCGAGCGCATGGACCTCGAATCGCCAGCGGCGACCGCCGTCGTTCACGCACACCTGGAAGGACTCGCAGGGCAACCCGAACGGTCGATCGCGCACTTTCGACGGCGCGACGCCGACGTGTCGGAAATGACCAACTACGCCAACTGGTTCGCGTACTACCGGACGCGCATCCAGGCGGTGAAGACCGTCACATCGCTGGCGTTCAACGACCTGTTTCCGCGGCACCGCCTACCGCGTCGGCCTCCACACGCTGTCCAACACGCCGACGACCACGTTCCAGGACATCGCGCTCTTCGATTCGGTGCAGCGCCAAGCGTGGGTGAAGAAGCTCTTCGGCATCTCGATCACGCTCAACAAGGACACGCCGAACCTCGACGCAATGGTCCGCGTCGGCGACTACTTCGCCAACGGCGGCAGCGGCGATCTGGCCGGCTCGACCGACCCGATCGTGCTGTCCTGCCAGAAGAACTGGCACATGCTGTTCACCGACGGCATCACCAACCAGTCGAAAGTCCCGGCCAAGGACGTCCAGAACCAGGACAAGACAGTGCCGGCGCTTCCCGAAAACGTGATTTCGATCCCTGCACTCATCCCGGGCTGCAGCTTGGCCGCCGCTCTACGTCGAAAATGATCTCGCCGCCGTCAACAACTCGGCGTCCGACTACGCGACCTACTATTGGGTCACCGACCTGCGGACCTCGGGCGCCAATATGAAAAACAACGTCCCGGGCAGCGATCGCGACCCGGCGACCTGGCAGCACCTCAATTTTGCCGCGCTGTCGCTGGGGACCGAGGGAAAGCTCGCCGCCGGCAACCAATCGGAAACTGAAAAGCAACTCGCCGCCGGCTCGACCAAGTGGACGCAGCCCTTCCCGGCCGTCAACAAGCCAGACGAGTCGGGGGTCGACGACCTCTGGCACGCAGCGATCAACGGTCGTGGCCGTTTCGTCAACGCGCAGTCGGCGAGGGATCTGCGCGCCGGCATGGGTGCGATCCTGGCCGACATTGCGAACCTGGCGGGCACCCGCGCCGGACCGACGCTTCAGAGTGTCAACATCACCACCGCCAACAATTATTACTATCGCGTAGGCTTCGAGCCGGGCTGGTCTGGCAACGTGACCAAGGTCCAGTTCGATCCGTACACGGGCAAGGACGTCAAGGCGATTTGGAGCGCCGCCGAACAGCTTGCCAACCAGTTGACCAAGACAGTGGCCTCGCCCGAGCCCTGGTTCACCAATCGCAAAATCGTCACCCGCGACGAGACCGGCAAGCCGCAGCCATTCCTCTGGGACAAGCTGCCCAACCTGCAGGACTCGTTCGCGCCAGGCAAACCGGCGCGTGGCAAGGCGATCCTCGCGTACCTGCGCGGCAGTTCCGAAAACGAGGGCACCGAGGACGGCACGTTCCGCAAGCGCGAGAAAGTGCTGGGCGACATCGTCAATTCGCAAGCGGCGTTTGTGAGCACACCGAAAGCCCCTTACAAGGACGAAAATGATCCGGGCTATTCGGCCTTCAAGACCACCACGTCCCGCCCGGCGATGATCTACGTCGGCGCCAATGACGGGATGATGCATGCATTCGATGAGGCGACCGGCGCTGAGAGCTGGGCCTACGTGCCGTCGGCGCTGTACCGCAAGCCGGACGAAATTCCGGCCGCAACCAAGTACCCCAACCTGCTCGGCGCGCTCGCGTTCCAGGAAGCGGACCTGCCCAAGTTCAAGCACCGTTACCTCGTCGACGGCTCACCCCGCGTGGCCGATGCCAATCTGAACGGGACGTGGAAGACGATCCTGATCAGCGGCTTGGGCAAAGGCGGGAAGTCCTACTTTGCGATCGACGTCACCGATCCGGCCGGCGTCAAGACCGAGGCGGATGCCGCGGCCAACCTGATGTGGGAGTTCAATGACCCTGATCTCGGCTACAGCTTCGGCAAGCCGCTGGTCACCAAGACCAACGGGTTCGGCAAGAAGTGGGTCGTGATCGTCAGTTCCGGCTACAACAACGCGTCGGGTGTAGGCAAGCTCTGGTTCCTCGACGCGAAGGATGGAACGGTGCTGAAGACGATGTCGACCGGTACCGGTTCCCCCGGTTCGCCGTCGGGCCTCGCGCAGTTCGCCGGCTACACGCAGGACTACACCAACTACCTGTCCGATCAGGTCTACGCTGGCGACCTCCTGGGCAACCTGTGGCGTTTCGACATCATCGATCCCGATGCTGCCAAATGGAAGGTCGAGAAGCTGGCGACGCTGACTTCGCCGTCGGGCGTTGCCCAACCCGTGACGACGGCCCCGCAGATCGAAGTCGATATCGCCAATGGCATCGATCGCTGGGTGTTCGTCGGCACCGGCAAGCTGCTGCACGTAGACGATCTGACCAACACCGAGGTGCAGACGATGTACGCGATACGTGATGGCACGACGTCGACGCCGGCACCGATCGCAACGGTTCTGTCGCGGTCGGATCTCGTCGAAGTGACGAACATCGACGGGCTCGCGACCCGCCCCGACAAGGGCTGGTACGACGACCTTCCGACGTCGCCTCCGGGTCAACGGATCATTGTCGGTCCGCAGGCGGCACTGTCAGCGGTGGTCTACGCTGCGACCTACCCGTCGACGGATCCCTGCGCGACCGGTATGCCTGCGGCCCTCTACGCACGGGAATTCTCGCGCGGTAACTCGTTGCTGCAGGACGAAGGCGGTAACACTGTCGAGAGTATCGAGTTTCCAGACGGATTCCAGGGCAGCCCGATCGTCGAGCCCCCCATATGTGAACCTGGGGACCCAAGTTGTGTCGTTCCGCCGCCATGTATAGGTTGTAGCGACATTCGAGTGTTGACTCCAAAGGGCTATGGATCGCTCAAGAAGTTGGACGCGATCGGCGGCCACCGGATGTCCTGGCGCCTGATCGGCGATTGACGCCGACGCCTCGGCAGACGTTTCAACGCTCGGCCGTCTCGCCCCGTGCGAGGCGGCCGTTTTCTTGGCCACAGGGCATTGCCGCTACACTCGTGGCAGTCTCCCGCCCCGCCATCGTGAACGCTCCGACCACGACGCTCGCCGAACCGCCCGCCGCGACGCCCCTTTGGGCCGCCGCCGCGCTGTCCATCGCACTCCATGCTGCGCTGCTGGCCGCCCTGGGAAACGTCGTGACCTCGGCTTGGCGTACCACCGAACCCAACGCGAGCCCCGGCAGCGACGCACCGCTGCAGGCGGTACTCGCCCCGCGCACCGCCGACGTGGCCATTGACGAGCAGCCACCCGAAATGCCGGCCGACGTCACGCCGCCGGCATCGCCGCCGCCGTCGGTCGCACCCACTTCACCCTCGGCGCCGCCGCTGCCCCCCGGACTCACGCCACCTGGAACCGGTAATGCCAGCCCCCCGCGCCGCCCCCCGCCACCGCCCACCGATGTCGGCAACATCGCGGTCGGCGCCACAATGGATATTTCGGGCTTCGGAACCGCGATCGCCACCCGCCTCGCGCAGCAGTTCCCGGTCAAGCCGGGACGTCTGCCGCGCCTTCATCGGACCTTGACTGTCATCTATCCCGAGTGGGCATTGCGCGACCGGACCAGCGCGCATGTCGACGCGCTGCTGCTGCTCGATGCAAAAGGGAATGTAATGGAAACGATGCTCGCACCCGACGATCCGATCTTCGGGCCGGCGGTGCGCGAAGCGCTGGCTGGTGCGGTGTTCCTCCCGGCGCAGGCTGCGGACACCACATTGCCCTATTGGATCGCCCTCGAATTCGTGTTCGCGATCGAGCCCCGCAAGTCCCCAAACCTCCCGTGACTCTTGCGCGAGCATCCCCAGCTTACCGTTCGATGAGCAACCAAACCGGGGGCACCATCGAGCGCACCGACCAACCCCGGTGATGGGGCCACCTGCCGCTACCGCGCCGCCCGTCGCCACGCCAGTATGTCTTGTGGGCAGCAAATCGAACGGCCCTATGGTTCAAGCAGTTTTCGCGCGCTTGTACTCGCCAATTGTTTCGAGACAATCACCACTTCGGGCAGGTCACGGACTGCACTTACCGCTGTAACGAGTGTGCTTTTCTCGTCCTGGCTCAAGGTGTGCAAATCCCCGTCGCCGAAATAGACCAGCGCCTTCAAGCTTTCGCTTGGCTGAAAGTTCGGGCCGAAAATCGCGCGCGCAGCAGCAAGTCCACGCGGCAGGCCGACGCCCGCTTTGACCATCGCCGCGATGTCACGATAGTCCTTGACCTCGGCGCGCTGAAGCACGACCTTGACCTTGGTTGCCATCAGGTCATCAAGCGATGCCACCTGTAGAACGCCATCCGCTGTGAGATCAGGCTGGCCCACTCGGCCAAAGCCGATCGTCCCGAAGAATGAAACCTTGACATGACTGTGCTCGGAGTCGCTGTAAGGAACGAGAACGCTCAGGGCATTTCGCTCGTCTTGCAGTACAGTGGATCGAGCCACGAACGGCTTCCAGCCCGGCACGTAGTCGCTCAGGTGCTGCCGCCACCTCACCAGGCTGCGTCCGCACGTGCGGCGCGTGATCTGTCGGATGCGCCGCTTGTAGGTGTCCAATGCCTTGTCCGCCACCTCGCCCTTGACCTCGTCCCCGGTCCGCCCGCTCAAGGCGGTAGCCCAGAAACTTGCGGCCATACGCGCCGGCGACAGCACTCTTGGCTTCGTTGACCTTCAGGTGGAGCCGGCTGTAGAGCTTACGCAGGCCCTGCAGCACCCGCTCGCCCGCATGCTGACTGCGCACATACACGTTGCAGTCGTCGGCGTAGCGCATAAAGCGGTGGCCGCGTCGTTCCAATTCCCGATCCACTTCGTCCAGCAACACGTTGGCCAGCAGCGGCGACAGCGGACCACCTTGCGGCGTCCCCTCGTACCGTTCTATCACCACCCCGTCTCCATCATACCAGCCTCGAGGTATCGCCGTATCAGCCGCAGCACGGCCTTGTCGTCGATCCGCTTCGCCAGCCGATCCATGAGGACGTCGTGATTGACCCGGTCGAAGAACTTCTCCATTTTCCACATCCACCACCACCCGCTAGCCCTCTTGCACATGGCTCTGTGCTTGCAGCACCGCATCCTGCGCACGTCGGCCTGGCCGGAAGCCGTAGCTGTGTTCGGAGAACGTCGGATCTATTAACGGTTGCAGGACTTGCAGCAGGGCTTGCTGTATCAGTCGTCCGTCACCGTCGGTATCCCCAATTCCCGCATACCGCCACCCGTCTTCGGTATCTGTACTCGCCGCACCGCTCCGGCTGGGAACGACCCGCTTGCATTCTTCCCTAATCCGTGGCCAGTCGGTCTGAGTATTCGGCCGTGGCTGCGATCGTCAGACCATCCTCTCCCAGCTCTACCGCGATTGGCCTTGTCTCGTTGCCTCGCCCGTTACCAGATTCGCTCTCGCGAGCGCCTGCGTGAGCAGATCAACTCGCCCCAAGCCTTCGGCTTCTTGTCTCACCGAAAAGCTGCTTGAATCGCCTCGCGATCAAGCGGCTGCTCGGAGAAGAAATCAAAATCGACCGAGGGTCGGTGCCCAAGGCGCAGTCCGATTGCAGTTCCTCCATACAGGACGAACCCGAGATCGGCAGCTCGGCTCAACTCAGGCCATAGACGTTGCTGCGCGGGCGGCATTGTCTCCATGCAAGGCTTGAACGTGTCACTCATCCAAACCTCCGTACGGGAAGAGGAGGCACGTGATCCACGCTGGCGAGACCGAGCCGGTAGTGCCAGTAACTCCACGAGCGTTCGTTGAATTGGCCCGCTTCCGCGTGCGACAAGACATCGCGCAGCACATCATCGCCCACCTGAGCGGCGAGAGCCTGCACGTCGGCATAGTCACCGATGTTCATGACTTGCGCGATGACGCGCAGCGGCATGGACACCGCCTCGTCGGGCGTTTTCCACCAGACATACTTGCCCGCCAGCGACTTCAGCGCCTCGCGATCGATGCGGTTCATGCGGCCTCTGCCCAACGCAGTCTTGCGATGTTATGAGCGATTCCCGCTCCGCTCACCCCATCACCGGCATCTGAAAACCCGGCGCCGCGCTGCCGTCATCGGGCCAGCGCGCGGTCACCACCTTGCCGCGGGTGTAGAAGCGCACGCCGTCCATGCCGTGGACGTGCAGGTCGCCGAAGAGCGAGTTCTTCCAGCCGCCGAACGAGTGGAACGCCATCGGCACCGGGACCGGCACGTTGATGCCGAGCATCCCGACGTCGACCTCCGCCTGGAATCGCCGCGCCGCGTGCCCCGAGCGCGTGAACAGCGCCGCGCCGTTGGCGTAGGGGTTGGCGTTGAGGAGCGCGATCGCCTGCGCGAGCGAATCCGCGCGGACAATCGCGAGCACCGGCCCGAAGATCTCCTCGGTATAGATCGCCATCTCCGGCTTCACGTGGTCGAACAGCGTCGGGCCGACGAAGAACCCGCCCGCACCGCCCGGCACCTCGGGGCGTCGGCCATCGACGACGAGCGTGGCCCCTTCATCGATGCCGCGATCGATGAGGCCGACGATCCGGTCGCGCGCGGCGGCCGTGATCACCGGTCCCATCTCGATGCCCGCCTCGCTTCCGGGACCTGTCCTCACCGCCAGCGCGCGCCGCGCGAGGCGGTCGCGCAGCGCATCGGCCACGTCGCCGACCGCCACGACCACCGAGATCGCCATGCAGCGCTCGCCGGCCGAGCCGTAGCCGGCACCGATGATCGCCTCGGTGGCGAAATCGAGATCGGCGTCGGGCAGCACGATGGCGTGGTTCTTGGCGCCGCCGAGCGCCTGCACGCGCTTGCCGTGGCGCGTCCCGGTTTCGTAGATGTGGCGCGCGATCGGCGTCGAGCCGACGAACGACACCGCCTTGACGTCCGGATGCACGAGCAGCGCGTCGACGGCTTCGCGGTCGCCGTGGACGACGTTGAACACGCCGTCCGGCAGACCCGCTTCGCGCAGCAGTTCGGCCATCTTCAAGGACAGCGACGGCACGCGCTCGGATGGCTTCAGCACGAACGTGTTCCCGCACGCAAGTGCAATGGGGAACATCCACAGCGGGACCATCGCCGGAAAGTTGAACGGCGTGATCCCGGCGCAGACGCCGACCGGCTGGCGCAGCGACCAGCTGTCGACGTCGGAGCCGACGTTCTCGCTGAACTCGCCCTTCAGGAGATGCGCAATGCCGGTGGCAAACTCGACGACTTCGATGCCGCGCGTGATCGAGCCTTCGGCGTCGGCGAGCGTCTTGCCGTGCTCTTCGGTGACGATGGCGGCAAGTTCCGCCTTCCGCGCGTCCATCAGCTCGCGAAAGCGCATCAGGATGCGGGCGCGGCGCAACGACGGCGCGACGCGCCAGTCCGGCCATGCAGCCAGCGCCGCGCGCACCGCGTCGTCGACATCGTCGGCGTTGGCCAGCGGCACGCGCCGGATCACCTTCCCGGTCGCGGGATTGGCGACGTCGCCGTCGCGCAGACTGCGCGCGGCGACGTTGCGGTTGCCGATCCAGAGCGGCAGCCGTTGCAGCAGGTCATCATTCATCAGTGAAAGCCTCCAGCGTTCATTTTGCCCCCATTTTCGAGGTGCGCGGGATGTACAGTTGCGATCCCTTAGGACGCTGGAAGACACTCAGCTTTGTATGTGATACTTGAATGTGATACTATACCGCCATGAAGCGCAAGCACCAGCGCACCGTAGAGCTGATCTATTCCAGACCTATTTCGGCAAACGTTCGATGGTCGGATGTTGAGGCGCTGTTTCGGGAGCTCGGTGCCGAGATGGCGGAGCGCGAAGGCTCGCGTGTCGAGGTATTCTTGTTCGGTGTGGTGCGGGTGTTCCATCGCCCGCACCCTTCGCCGGACACGGACAAAGGAGCGGTTGCTTCTATCCGCAAATGGCTGGAAGAGAACGGAGTTGCCCCATGAACAATGTGATGATGATCAACGGCTACCGAGCTGTGATTGCCTTCGACCCGGACATCGCCATGTTTCGCGGCGAGTTCGTTGGTTTGAACGGAGGGGCCGATTTCTACGCCGCCGACGTGGCCGGATTGCGCCGCGAGGGAGAAATCTCGCTGCGGGTGTTCCTGGGCGCCTGCGAGCAACGCGGCATTGACCCCCGAAAGCACTACTCCGGGAAATTCGTGCTTCGCCTCGACCCCGCAGCTCATGAGGCGGCCGCTCTTGCCGCGGCGGCGCGCGGCAAGAGCCTCAACCAATGGGCCGTCGAAACGCTGCAGGAAGCGGCACAAACCCAATAAGCCGGTCCCGCTTCCTGGGTCACGTTTTGCTTCGCTACGCAGATAACCAAACCAACCGAAGCGCGATGCACCGAAAGTGTCCCCACTGTGGCAGTCCCAACGTGCGCCGGTCCGCGGTTCGCGTGGCCGAGGTGTCGCTGCGCTACATCTTCCTTTCTCCGTACCGCTGCCGCGAATGCCGCAAGCTGTTCTGGCCGGTCGGCAGGCGCGTCTACCTCCTCGCCATCATCGTCGGGCTTGCGGTGCTGGCGGGGGCGATCGGCGTCGCCCTGTTCGGCGTGCTTGGACGCGACGCGGAGGAGGCCGACGCGCCGGCGCCGGAGGCTGCGCGCGTTGAGGCAACGGTGAATCTCGCCAGGCAGAACGATCCCGTTGCCGAATACGAGCTGGCCAGGATGTACGCGGCCGGTCACGGGGTGCGCCAGAGCGAGAAGGAACGCCTGGTATGGCTCGGACGTTCGGCCGAGCATGGCAACGCCGACGCGCAGTTCGAACTGGGCATCGCGCTGCGCAACGGCCGCGGCATCATTCAGGACTACGGCCGCGCAGTGACCTGGTTGCAACGATCCGCACAGAGCGGCAACGGGTTCGCGCAATTCGAACTGGGCCTCATGTACCGCGCGGGGTCGGGCATCGCAGCCAGCAACATCAAGGCCTACACCTGGCTCAACCTCGCCGCCGCACAGGGAGTCGCAGGCGCCGATGTCGCCCGCGATGCGGTGCTGCGCGCGCTCTCGCCGGTCGAAGTGGGCGAAGCGCAAGCGGAAGCGCGTCGCTTGAGCGATGCCCAGCAGAAGCGATCCGCGGTTGCCCGCTGATCCGCACGGGTCCAAGGCACGGACCCTGCTCGCCCACGCGCCGGCAAGCACCTGCGCCGCGAGGGACTTTGGCCTATAGTGCAGGGACGCCGTGGCCTCGGCGATCTACAGGAGCGAACCATGTCGCATCAGCCCCCGAAGGAAAACAAGAAGAAAGCGCAGCACACGCCCAAGGAAAAGAAGACGCTCAAGCAGCAGAAGAAGCACTCGGGCGATGCCGTGCCCTTCATCAAGAGCTGACGTACCCGCCCGCGGCGACGCGTCGTTGTTGCGTCACGATCGTACCGCGCCTCGAGGCATCGTCGCCTGCGAAAGGGCGCCATGTCGATCCGGCATGAACGTGATTGAACCGTTCGTCCCGAGCTTGTCGAGGGGCCTGCCCCGTATGCGTCGGAGGGGTTCGACACGTGCATCCAGGATGAAACCGGATATACCACGGTGCCGTGTCGGCAGGTCTTCGCCCCGCCTGCGATAATGCGGTGCGTGCCGGCCCTGCTCCTCGCCACCCACCTGCCCGGGAACGATGCCGACGCCCTTCGGGTGCCGGCACTCCGACGACAAGGATCAACCCACAATGAAGCTCACCATTCTCGACCCGGGCCATTTCCACGCGGCGCTGGTGCAAAAGAACATGGTCGCCAACGTGGACGGCTGCGTCCATGTCTATGCGCCGGCAGGACCCGACCTCGACGATTACCTGCGCAAGATCGAAAGCTATAACGCGAGGGCGCAGGATCCGACCTCCTGGCGCGTGCAAACGCACGCCGGCGCGGACTTTCTGGAGCGGTTCGTGGCCGATCGAAGCGGCGATGTCGTCGTCCTCGCCGGCAACAACCAGCGCAAGATCGACTACCTGACGCGCGCGGTCGCGGCGGGCTTCCACACGCTCGCCGACAAGCCGATGGTCATCGACACTGCCGGCTTCGAAGCGCTGGGCCGGGCGTTCAGCGTCGCGCAGGAGAAAGGCGTCCTGCTCTACGACATCATGACCGAGCGGCACGAAATCACGACCATGTTGCAAAAGGCGTTCTCGACCGTTGCCGCGGTGTTCGGCGACCTGTTGCAAGGCAGCGTCGAGCAACCTGCCGTCACCAAGGAAAGTGTCCATTATTTTTCCAAACTTGTTTCCGGCGTGCCGATCAAGCGGCCGGCGTGGTTCTTCGACACCGCGCAGCAGGGCGAAGGCCTGGTCGACATCACGACGCATCTGGTCGACCTCGTGCAATGGGAGTGTTTCCCGGATGCGGTGCTCGACTATCGATCGGACATCAGGATCGCGAGCGCCAGGCGCTGGCCGACGGAAATCACGCCCGCGCAGTTCGCGCAGGTGACGCAGCAGAACCAGTATCCCGCCTATCTGCACAAGGACGTGCAAGCCGATGGAAGCCTGCACACGCATGCCAACGGCGAGATCAATTACGCGCTCAGGGGCGTGCACGCGAAGGTCTCGGTGCTGTGGGACTTCGAGGCGCCCGCAGGCGGGGGCGACACGCATTTTTCGATCATGCGCGGCTCGAAGGCGAATCTGGTGATCCGCCAGGGCAAGGCGGAGGCCTATCAACCGGTACTCACCATCGAGCCCTCGGAAAACGCCGACCTGGCGGCCTTCGCGAAGGCCCTGGAGCAGGCCTTGCCGCAGGTGCAGTCGACGTATCCCGGGATCGGCGTAAAGCGCACGGGCGGCGGATGGGAAGTCACCGTGCCGGCGCATTATCACGTTGGCCACGAGGCACATTTCGGCCAGGTCACCGAGAAATTCCTGGGCTACCTGGCGGCCGGCGCGTTGCCGGCGTGGGAAGTGCCGAACATGCTGGCCAAGTATTACACGACCACGCAGGCCCTCGCGCTGGCGCTGGCGAAGTCCTGACCCGAAGCGAACGAATCCTCATGCTCAAAATCGCCATCCTCGGCACCGGCGCCATCGCCGATAACCACGTCCAGGCCTTCCTCAAATTCAAGGATCAGTGCGAAGTCGTGGCACTGGCCGACCTGTATCCCGACAAGGCCGCCGCCTTGGCCGCCAAGCACAACCTGCGAGCAGCGGTGTTCAAGACGCATCAGGAGCTGGCGGCGGGGGCCGGCTTCGACGCGGTCTCCATCTGCACGCCGCCGTTCGGCCACGCCGAGGCGGCGGTGAACTTGCTGCACGCGGGTCGGCACGTCCTGGTGGAGAAGCCGATGGCGCCGAGCCTCGAAGAATGCGATTCGATGCTCGCGGCCGCGCAGTCCGGCGGCGCGCTGCTTTCGGTGGTGGCGCAGAACCGTTTCAAGACACCGATGATGAAGCTGAAGTCCCTGCTCGCCTCCGGCGTCATCGGCAAAGTCCTCCATGCCCAGGTGGACTCCTATTGGTGGCGCGGTTCCAATTACTACGACCTCTGGTGGCGCGGCACGTGGGACAAGGAGGGGGGCGGCTGCACCATGAATCACGCGGTGCACCAGATCGACCTCTTCCAATGGATGATGGGGATGCCTGCCGAGGTCCAGGCGCTGACGATGAACCTGGCGCACGAGAACTCCGAGGTCGAGGATTTCTCGTCCGCCGTGCTGCGCTACGACGATGGGCGCGTGGGGCAGATCACCGCCTCGCTGGTGCATCATGGCGAGGAGCAACAGCTGGTCTTCCAGGGCGAGCGGGCGAAGATCGGCGCGCCGTGGCAGGTCAAGGCCATGAAGCAGCGCGAGAATGGCTTTCCCGAGCCCGACGCGGCGCTGATGGCGGAACTCCAGCGCTTGTACGACGCATTGCCCGAGGCGCGCCGTCGGCTATCGCCGGATCGGCCACGGTCAACGAGGACGGTACGGTGGACATCACGCTCACCGGCAGCGACATCGACACGGGTGACACCCTGGGCTTCGCGGTTGCCAGCCAACCGGCGCACGGCAGCGTGAGCTTGTTAGGCGCGGTGGCGACCTACACGCCGGAGGCCAACTACAATGGCGCGGATAGCTTCACCTTTACGGCGAACGACGGCACGGCGGACTCGGCCCCGGCCTTGTGTCGCTCACGGTCAGCCCGGTCAACGACGCGCCGTCGGCCATCGCCGGATCGGCCACGGTCAGCGAGGACGGCACGGTGGACATCACGCTTGCGGGCAGCGACATCGACACGGGTGACACGCTGGGCTTCGCGATTGCCAGCCAGCCGGCGCACGGCAGCGTGAGCCTGTCAGGCGCGGTGGCGACCTACACCCCGGAAGCCAACTACAACGGCGCGGACAGCTTCACGTTCACGGTGAACGACGGCACGGTGGACTCGGCCCCGGCGCTCGTGTCGCTCACGGTCAGCCCGGTCAACGACGCGCCGTCGGCCATCGCCGGATCGGCCACGGTCAGCGAGGACGGCACGGTGGACATCACGCTTGCGGGCAGCGACATCGACACGGGTGACACCCTGGGCTTCGCGGTTGCCAGCCAGCCGGCGCACGGCAGCGTGAGCTTGTTAGGCGCGGTGGCGACCTACACGCCGGAAGCTAACTACAACGGCGTGGACAGCTTCACGTTCACGGCCAATGACGGCACGGCGGACTCGGCCCCGGCGCTCGTGTCGCTCACGGTCAGCCCGGTCAACGACGCGCCGTCGGCCATCGCCGGATCGGCCACGGTCAACGAGGACGGTACGGTGGACATCACGCTTACGGGCAGCGACATCGACACGGGTGACACCCTGGGCTTCGCGATTGCCAGCCAACCGGCGCATGGCAGCGTGAGCTTGTTAGGCGCGGTGGCGACCTACACGCCGGAGGCCAACTACAACGGCGTGGACAGCTTCACGTTTACGGCCAACGACGGCACGGCGGACTCGGCCCCGGCGCTCGTGTCGCTCACGGTCAGCCCGGTCAACGACGCGCCGTCGGCCATCGCCGGATCGGCCACGGTCAGCGAGGACGGCACGGTGGACATCACGCTTGCGGGCAGCGACATCGACACGGGTGACACCCTGGGCTTCGCGATTGCCAGCCAGCCGGCGCACGGCAGCGTGAGCTTGTTAGGCGCGGTGGCGACCTACACGCCGCAGTCCAACTACAATGGCGTGGACAGCTTCACGTTCACGGCCAATGACGGCACGGCGGACTCGGCCCCTGCGCTCGTGTCGCTCACGGTCAGCCCGGTCAACGACGCGCCGTCGGCCATCGCCGGATCGGCCACGGTCAGCGAGGACGGCACGGTGGACATCACGCTTGCGGGCAGCGACATCGACACGGGTGACACCCTGGGCTTCGCGATTGCCAGCCAGCCGGCGCACGGCAGCGTGACCCTGTTAGGCGCGGTGGCGACCTACACGCCGCAGTCCAACTACATGGCCCGGACAGCTTCACGTTCACGGCGAACGACGGCACGGAGAACTTCACTCCCCGCGACGGTTGAAATCATGGTGAACAATGTGGCTGTCAATGATTTCACCAGGTGGCTGGCAGAACATGGTCTTGTCGCCGAGCCCGGAGCGGACTCTGACCACGATTCAATTAACAATGCGGTCGAGTATGTCATCGGTGGCATTCCCGAAAACCGCATGGATGTCCAATCTTCTGCCGACCGTGTCCCCGGTCGTGGCAGATCCTGATGCAAACGGAGTCAACTCCGATTATCTTCTCTTCACCTACCGCCGGACGGATCGGGCAAAGAACGATGCATCGACGACCATTAAGGTCGAATGGAGCACCGACCTTGCCGGTCAGTGGGCAAATGCCGTTGAAACGTCCGGTGTGGTGGTCGTTGAAGAGAACGACGGGTTTGAACCCGGCGTGGACCGGGTGAAAGTATATTTGCCACGTTCATTAGCAGTGAATGGCAAACTCTTCGCGCGCCTAGGGGTGTCCATCAACGTCATGCCGGTGAATGATCCCCCTGTGGCGCAGATCAGGCGGTCACGGTCAACAAAAACGGCACGGTGGACATCACGCTCACCGGCAGTGATGTCGATGGCGACGTGCTGACGTTCGCGATGGCGTCCGCGCCTGCACACGGTAGCGTGATCCTGCTAGGTGCAGTGGCGACCTACACGCCGCAGTCCAACTACAGTGGACCGGACAGCTTCACCTTCACAGTGAACGACGGCACGGAGAACTCACTCCCCGCGACGGTTGAAATCATGGTGAACAATGTGGCTGTCAATGATTTCACCAGGTGGCTGGCAGAACATGGTCTTGTCGCCGAGCCCGGAGCGGACTCTAACCACGATTCAATTAACAATGCGGTCGAGTATGTCATCGGTGGCATTCCCGAAAACCGCATGGATGTCGATCTTCTGCCGACCGTGTCCCCGGTCGTGGCAGATCCTGATGCAAACGGAGTCGACTCCGATTATCTTCTCTTCACCTACCGCCGGACGGATCGGGCAAAGAACGATGCATCGACGACCATCAAGGTCGAATGGAGCACCGACCTTGCCGGTCAGTGGGCGAATGCCGTTGAAACGTCCGGTGTGGTGGTGGTTGAAGAGAACGACGGGTTTGAACCCGGCGTGGACCGGGTGAAAGTATATTTGCCACGTTCATTAGCAGTGAATGGCAAACTCTTCGCGCGCCTAGGGGTGTAGGTATGGAACGTCATGCCGGTGAATGATCCCCCTGTGGCGCAAGAAGATCAGGCGGTCACGGTCAACAAAAACGGCACGGTGGACATCACGCTCACCGGCAGTGATGTCGATGGCGACGTGCTGACGTTCGCGATGGCGTCCGCGCCTGCACACGGTAGCGTGATCCTGCTAGGTGCAGTGGCGACCTACACGCCGCAGTCCAACTACAGTGGACCGGACAGCTTCACCTTCACAGTGAACGACGGCACGGAGAACTCACTCCCCGCGACGGTTGAAATCATGGTGAACAATGTGGCTGTCAATGATTTCACCAGGTGGCTGGCAGAACATGGTCTTGTCGCCGAGCCCGGAGCGGACTCTGACCACGATTCGATTAACAATGCGGTTGAGTATGTCATCGGTGGCATTCCCGAAAACCGCATGGATGTCGATCTTCTGCCGACCGTGTCCCCGGTCGTGGCAGATCCTGATGCAAACGGGGTGGACGCCGATTATCTTCTTTTCACCTACCGCCGGACGGATCGGGCGAGGAACGATGCATCGACGACCATCAAGGTCGAATGGAGCACCGACCTTGCCGGTCAGTGGACGAATGCCGTTGGAACGTCCGATGTGGTGGTCGTTGAAGAGAACGACGGGTTTGAACCCGGCGTGGACCGGGTGAAAGTTTATTTGCCACGTTCATTAGCAGTGAATGGCAAACTCTTCGTGCGCCTTAGAGTTGATGTATTTATGCCCTGAATGATTGCTATGATTTCACGCTGTTTCACCATAAAATAATAAAATCTACGGATTAAGCATGCATATTGTTAGTACGACGTTGTACCCCCCCTAACCAATTAATACCATGTACCAGCTCGTTACACCCCATGTGTCCAGGACTTTTCTCGTGGCAATGGTGCTCCTGTGTTGTGGAATGCCGGACCGAATCCATGGCGCGACTAATCCAATCACCATCGAAAACGCGTTGACTGGAAATCTGCCGAGTGAATGGGATGTGAACGGGATTGGTGATCCTAGCATCCAGGGATTCGCCACGGACATCAGTGTGAACCGTGGCAGTACGATATCGTTCAAAATCAACACCACCGCGACAGCATACCGGATTGATATCTACCGTCTTGGCTATTACGGCGGCCGCGCCACGGAAAGTGGCCACAGTGACGCCGTCGGCCAGCCTGCCCAAATCCAACCGGCCTACGTGAGTGACCCGGTAACGGGACTCGTTGATTGCGGGAACTGGGTCGTTTCCGCCAGCTGGGCGGTGCCATCGACCGCCACCTCGGGTGTGTACATCGCTAGGCCGGTGCGGACTGACACCGGTGGTGCCAGTCACATCGTGTTCATTGTTCGTAACGACGCCGGGGCCTCAGATTTTCTCTTTCAAACCTCGACACAACGTGGCATGCCTACAACAACTATGGCGGCGTCAATTTGTATCGTGGCAACGGTCCGGCAAGAGATCTGGGAAATGGACGGGCGTACAAGGTGAGTTACAACCGTCCGTTCAACAATCGTGGCTCAACGGCCTTTGGTGAACGGGAGGGATTTTTGTTCAACTCCGAGTATCCGATGATTCGTTGGCTTGAGGCCAATGGATACAACGTCAGCTACGCGTCGGGCATCGACACGGATCGGCGTGGTTCGGCGGCTCTCAAAACACACAAGGTTTTCCTGTCGGTAGGCCACGACGAATATTTGTCCGGGACGCAACGCACCAACGTGGAAACCGCGCTTGCAGCCGGGGTTCATCTGGGATTTTTTAGTGGCAATGAGGTCTATTGGAAGACGCGCTGGGAAAACAGTATCGCCGGCACGAGCACTTCCTATCGGACGCTCGTCTGCTACAAGGAGACCCACTCGGGTGCCAAGATTGATCCATCTGCCCAGTGGACAGGCACATGGCGTGATCCACGCTTCAGCCCGCCCTCTGACGGCGGCCGTCCTGGCAGTGCCTTGACGGGCCAGCTGTTTGCCATCGATGCATTCCGGTATGATCCGATCCTCATTTCTTCAAGCGAGGGGAAGGCGAGGTTTTGGCGGAATACGGGGATTGATACGCTGGCTGACGGACAGACCGCGGAATTGCCAGCGGGCGTGCTAGGTTGGGAGTGGGATGAGGTGAAGGACAATGGATTCCAGCCGCCAGGTCTGTTTCGGTTGTCAACCACCACTCTTGGAGTGGATAGTTATCTCAAGGATTACGGATCGGTTTTCGGGCCGGGTATTGGCACGCACAGTCTGACGCTCTATCGTCATAGCAGTGGTGCGCTGGTATTTGGTGCGGGCACCATTCAATGGTCATGGGGGCTCGATGCGACACACGATATTGCGGGCCCTGCGGCCGACACGCGCATGCGGCAGGCTACCGTGAACCTCTTTGCGGACATGGGCGTCCAGCCGGCAACAATGCAAGCCGGCCTTGTGGCAGCGACTCAGTCCACCGACACGATTGCCCCCACGTCGGTCATTTTTGTGCCGCCTGGAAAAACGGTGCAGCTGGAGACCGCGGTGACCATTATGGGGACAGCCGCGGATACCGGTGGAGGGAGGCCTGCTGGCGTCGAGGTGTCGTATGACGGAGGAACAACATGGCATCCGGCGACGGGGGCGGCGACTTGGAGCGCGACGTGGACGCCGCTCACGCCAGGTGTGGTGAACATTCGAAGCCGTGCGGTCGATGACAGTGGAAGGATTGAGACTCCGGGGCCAGGTATCACTCTTACGGTCGCGGGCAGGCCCTCGTCCTATAGTTTATGGACGCCCGCAGACACGCCAACGGTTGTTGATCAGCAGGATACGACCTCGTTGGAGCTCGGGGTACGGTTTCAAGCGGACCATGATGGCTGGATCAAAGCGCTCCGTTTTTACAAGTGTGCGGCCAATACCGGCCTCCATGTGGGGCATCTCTGGTCAAACGACGGGACTTTGCTCGCCACGGCGACCTTTACCAATGAAACAGCCTCCGGTTGGCAGGAAGCGCAGTTGCCGACACCCATAGCGATTACTTCTGGAACCAAGTATGTCGCTTCATACCATCTTGACTCCGGACATTTTTCGATGGATGTGGGCTATTTTGCTAACAAAGGACGTGATCAAGGTCCGCTGCACGCGTTGGCGAACAGTGCTGCCGAACCCAATGGGGTTAGCCATGCTGGCGAGAGCGCCTTTCCCACGAATACCTATCAGTCCAGCAACTATTGGGTTGATGTTGTTTATGCTTATAGCTTGACGACGGACACAACGGCGCCAGCCATCACGTCGGTGTCACCGGTGGGAGGTGCCGCGAATGTGAGCACGCTCACGTCCGTGACCGCGCAGTTCAACGAGGATATGGATCCGTGGACGATTGCGTCGTCAAACTTCACTTACCCGTACCCGAACGCATTGTTCTCCTTGAATCCGCCGACTGACTCAGCTCACAAGGAAATGCTCAGGGATTTTCGGGCGGGCAACGATTTGCGGTTTTCTCTGACCGCGGTTCCGGATGGCACCTACGATGTGTACGTCTGGACATTTGAGGACAACGGGTCTCAGACGGCCGAATTATCGGTGAAGGGAAGCGTCCTGGACACCTATACCAGTGGCCCGGCCGGACGCTGGGACCGTCTAGGACCCTACCCGGTGACCCTGAGCGATGGGGAAATCGATGTGCGCTTCAAGAGTGCCAGCGATGCGGCCTTAGTGAGTGGCATTGAAGTATGGAAAGGTGGGGGGGCCCCCTCGCCACCGCCACCCACCACCCGCACGTTCTACCGTGCGATCAATTTGGGTGGTCCAGCCATGTCGATCAGTGGAAACACCTGGGAGGCAAACACAGCGGCGACTCCCAACTTCTTTATCAACAGCTCCAAAATCGCCTCTTCGAGTGTTGCCTTCAATCCGGCGGTGGATCCGGCGGACAGCGAGGCCATGCTGCGGACGTTTCGCTACAACGCCGATCTACAACTCTCGTTGACCAGTGTCCCCAATGGTACCTATGAGGTCTATGTGTGGACTTTTGAGGACAACGCGTCGTTAAACGCGACCCTGGCAGTGAATGGAAATGTTGTGGTGCCAAGCTATAACACTGGCGCGGCAGGCCACTGGGACCGATTGGGGCCCTACCCTGTAACGGTGAGTGACGGGGCCATTAAGGTCGGTTATGTGTGTAACAATCCTGGGGACGAGGGGGATCCTCAGTGGAGTTGAAGTATGGCAAACGTCTGTGCCATTGACGCCGCCAGCGGGAACATTCTATCGGGCAATCAATGTGGGTGGTCCGGCGGTGGTGATCGATGGCAATAGTTGGGAAGGAGAAGGAGCTCCCAATTACACGGTCTATGATGATTCAACCCCGTTCGTTCTCAAGGATGGCCTGAATCAGGTTGTGCCAGCCACGGTGACCTACGACCCCACCAGTCATTTGGCGACCCTGCAACCGTCGAGCGCATTGAACTATGCCACGACCTATACCGCAACGGTCAAGGGTGGCTCGGCGGGGGTGGGCGATCTTGCGGGGAACAGGCTCTCCGCTGACATTCTCTGGACATTCACCACGTCGACGCCTCCGGTGGCACCCACTGTGCTTGGCGCGACCGCCGTGTCCGCGACTCAGATTGATTTGTCGTGGAGCGACAACGCCACGGACGAGACGGGCTATCTTCTGGAACGAAAGACAGGTGGCGCCGGGACGTTCGCACAAATCGGCACGGCTCCAGCGAATGCAACCGGTTATAGCGATACGACCGCAATCGAGGGTACCACTTATATTTACCGGATTCGTGCGACGAATGCGGCAGGAAATTCTTCTTACTCGAATGAAGCGACGGCGACCACCGCCGCGTTCCCCTGGCTCCATGTTGATGTCGGAAGCACGGGCGTTGCCGGCAGCATGACATACTCTGCTGGCACCTTTACCGTCAAAGGCTCGGGAGCTGACATCGGTAGCTCGCAGGACGCGTTTCATTTTGTGTATCAAACGCTGACGGGTAACGGGCAGATCACCGCGCGGGTTGTGAGTCTCCAGAACACGAACGCGGCAGCCAAAGCTGGAGTCATGATTCGTGAAAGTCTGACAGCAAATTCCAAGCACGCCATGATGTGTATTAAGCCCACTGCCGGCTTGGCATTCCTGCGGCGTGCCACCACCGGGGGCTCGACCTCGTCTACATCAGGCGCAGTGGTGCCGCCTCCGTATTGGGTGCGCTTGGTGCGCAGCGGCAGCAGCTTCACCGCATTTTCCTCAAGCAACGGTGTGAGTTGGACACAGGTCGGAAGCGCCGCGACAATTTCCATGGCCGCCACCGTTCAGATCGGGCTTGCGGTCAATTCCAAGAATAACGCGGTACTGACCACGGCGGTATTTGATAATGTTTCCATCGTGACACCGCCTGCTGCTCCTAGTGCGTTATCCGCAGTCGCGGTTGCCAACACGCAGATCAATCTGGCCTGGGTTGATAACGCGACCAACGAAACCGGATTCATGCTTGAGCGCAAGACGGGTTCCGGGGGCACTTACGCACAAGTCGCCTTGATCGGCGGGGGCGTCAAAGTATATAGTGATAATGCGGTAACAGCGGCTACGACCTACTTCTACCGGGTCAGGGCGACCAACTCATACGGCAATTCCGCCTATTCCAGTGAAACCAGCGTGACAACGCTCATCAACCCTCCAGTTGCACCAACTGGATTGACAGCCACGACTGCCTCCAGCAGTCAAATCAACCTGTCATGGACGGACGTGGCGAACGAAACCGGATACAAAATCGAACGGAAGACGGGCGTCGGTGGTGCCTATAGTCAGGTCGCCACCGTGGGTGCCGGAGTCGTTACCTATAGCAGCACCAGCCTGGCTGCATATACGACTTACTTCTACCGGGTGCGCGCCATCAACGCAGGCGGTAATTCACCGTATTCGAATGAAGCGAGTGCTGCCACACTCGACAATATCCCAACCGCGCCCACTAACCTTGTGGCCACAGCATTCTCAGCCCACCAGATCAACCTTTCCTGGTCGACAACGCATCGGACGAGGCTGGTTTCAAGATTGAGCGCAAAACCGGCACGGGTGGCTCCTATGCCAGATCGCCACGGTGGGTACGGATATCACCACGTACTCTAACAACAGCCTCACCGCAGGAGCCACGTATTTTTACCGGGGCGCGCCACCAAGGGCATCGGCGACTCCGCTTATTCGGCCGAGGCTGGTGCCACGACGATCAACGCCGCTCGGTGGCGGATGACGATTCGTATTCGATGGTCGGTGGCACGCTGGTGGTGGCCTCGCCCGGCGTGCTTGACGGTGATACGGACGTGGATTCCGCAAGCTTGACGGCTGTGCTGGTGTCCGGTCCGTCGAGCGGCAGTCTGACCCTGAATTCTAACGGAGGTTACACTTACGTTCCCGATAGTGGATTTGCTGGGACAGATTCATTCCGCTACAAAGCCAATGACGGCTTTCTGGATTCGAACGTGGCCCTGGTCACTATCACTGTTGTGGCGCCTGTTCTAACGAACGGAAGCTTTGAAACAGGCGACTTTGTCGCTTCAGTTCCCGCCATTCCATTCGCCCACTACCAGCTGGATCATTGGACGGTGACTGGCAATGCCGCCGGCCTCCTTTCGACTCAGAACTGCAGTGCGACGGATGGCAGCCGGATGGCGATTTTCAACGGTGCCAATGAGGACTTCGGGGGCACGATTACACAGGCCTTTACGACGGTCCCGGGAGCGACCTATCAATTGGATTTTGACGCGGGCACCATCGCTTCGGTGATCCCGAAACAACAACTTCTCGGGGTGACCGTGAACGGTGGTTCCTTGCTCAGTCAGGATGTGCCGCTTACGGCGACCGCCGTGTTGACCGCCCAGTGGACCGCGAAGAGTTATACATTCAAAGCGACCAGTGCAACGAGCACCCTTACCTTTACGGACAAGTCAGGGACCCTGACTGCGGGTCTCGCCGACAACTGTGACTTGCTGCTCGACCATGTGCGGGTGGTGGTGCTGTCCTACAACAACCCGCCGTCGGCTATCGCCGGATCGGCCACGGTCAACGAGGACGGCACGGTGGACATCACGCTTGCGGGCAGCGACATCGACACGGGCGACACCCTGGGCTTCGCGGTTGCCAGCCAACCGGCGCACGGCAGCGTGACCCTGTTGGGTCGGTGGCGACCTACACCCCGGAGGCCAACTACAACGGTGCGGACAGCTTCACGTTCACGGTGAACGACGGCACTGCAAACTCGGCCCCGGCGCTCGTGTCGCTCACGGTCAGCCCGGTGAACGACGCGCCGTCGGCCATCGCCGGATCGGCCACGGTCAACGAGGACGGCACGGTGGACATCACGCTTGCGGGCAGCGACATCGACCCGGGCGACACCCTGGGCTTCGCGGTTGCCAGCCAACCGGCGCACGGCAGCGTGACCCTGTCAGGTGCGGTGGCGACCTACACCCCGGAAGCCAACTACAACGGTGCGGACAGCTTCACCTTCACGGTGAACGACGGCACGGCAAGCTCGGCCCCGGCACTCGTGTCGCTCACGGTCAACCCGGTCAATGACGCGCCGTCGGCGATCGCCGGATCGGCCACGGTCAACGAGGACGGTACGGTGGACATCACGCTTGCGGGCAGCGACATCGACACGGGTGACACCCTGGGCTTTGCGGTTGCCAGCCAGCCGGCGCACGGCAGCGTGACCCTGTTAGGCGCGGTGGCGACCTACACGCCGGAAGCTAACTACAACGGCGTGGACAGCTTCACGTTCACGGCCAATGACGGCACGGCGGACTCGGCCCCTGCGCTCGTGTCGCTCACGGTCAGCCCGGTCAACGACGCGCCGTCGGCCATCGCCGGATCGGCCACGGTCAGCGAGGACGGCACGGTGGACATCACGCTTGCGGGCAGCGACATCGACACGGGTGACACGCTGGGCTTTGCGGTTGCCAGCCAGCCGGCGCACGGCAGCGTGAGCCTGTTAGGCGCGGTGGCGACCTACACCCCGGAGGCCAACTACAACGGCGCGGACAGCTTCACGTTCAAGGTGAACGACGGCACGGCGGACTCGGCCCCGGCGCTTGTGTCGCTCACGGTCGCCAGCGTCAACGACGCGCCGTCGGCCATCGCCGGATCGGCCACGGTCAGCGAGGACGGCACGGTGGACATCACGCTCACCGGCAGCGACATCGACCCGGGTGACACCCTGGGCTTTGCGGTTGCCAGCCAGCCGGCGCACGGCAGCGTGACCCTGTTAGGTGCGGTGGCGACCTACACCCCGGAAGCCAACTACAACGGCGTGGACAGCTTCACCTTCACGGCCAACGACGGCACGGCAGGCTCGGCCCCGGCACTCGTGTCGCTCACGGTCAGCCCGGTCAATGACGCGCCGTCGGCGATCGCCGGATCGGCCACGGTCAACGAGGACGGTACGGTGGACATCACGCTTGCGGGCAGCGACATCGACACGGGTGACACCCTGGGCTTTGCGGTTGCCAGCCAGCCGGCGCACGGCAGCGTGACCCTGTTAGGCGCGGTGGCGACCTACACGCCGGAAGCCAACTACAACGGCGTGGACAGCTTCACGTTCACGGCCAATGACGGCACGGCGGACTCGGCCCCTGCGCTCGTGTCGCTCACGGTCAGCCCGGTCAACGACGCGCCGTCGGCTATCGCCGGATCGGCCACGGTCAGCGAGGACGGCACGGTGGACATCACGCTTGCGGGCAGCGACATCGACACGGGTGACACCCTGGGCTTTGCGGTTGCCAGCCAGCCGGCGCACGGCAGCGTGACCTTGTTAGGCGCGGTGGCGACCTACACGCGGAAGCCAACTTCAATGGCGCGGACAGCTTCACGTTTACGGCCAACGACGGCACGGCGGACTCGGCCCCCCGCTGCGCAGCCCCCGGGGCCGAGTCCGCCGTGCCGTCGTTCACCTTGAACATGAGGGTGCAAGCGCCGTTGTAGTTGGCCTTCGAGTGGAGGTGCCGCCGCCGCGCCTAACAGGGTCACGCTGCCGTGCGCCGGCTGGTACCGCGAACCAAAGCCCAGCGTGTCACCCGTGTGGATGTCGCTGCCCGCAAGCGTGATGTCCACCGTGCCGTCCTCTTTGACCGTGGCCGATCGGCGATGGCCGACGGCGCGTCGTTGACCGGGCTGACCGCTGGTGACGCGAGCGTGGCCCATCTCGCTGTGTGGGATTGGCCGTGAACGTGAAGGTGCCCACGCCGTTGTAGTTAGCTTCCGGCGTGTAGGTCGCCACCGCGCCTAACAGGGTGACGCTGCCGTGCGCCGGCTGGCTGGCAACCGCAAAGCCTAGTATGATACCCGTGTCGATGTCGCTGCCCGCAAGCGTGATGTCCACCGTACCGTCCTCGTTGACCGTGGCCGATCCGGCGATCGCAGACGGCGCGTCATTGACCGGGTTGACCGTGAGCAACACGAGTGCCGGGGCCGAGCTTGCCGTGCCGTCGTTGAGCCGTGAAGGTGGCTCTGTCCGCACCGTTGTAGTTGGCTTCCCGGGGTGTAGGTCGCCACCGCACCTGACGGGTCACGCTGCCGTGCGCACGGTTAGCTGGGCCCCGCGAAGCCCAGGGTGTCGCCAGGGTCCAAGTAAATGCCGCTAAACGTCCAGTCCACCGTGCCGTCCTCGCTGACCGTGGCCGATCCGGCGATGGCCGACGGCGCGTCGTTGACGCTGGCAACCGTGAGCGACACAAGCGCCAGAGCCGGGTGCGCCGTGCCGTCGTTCACCTTGAACGTGAAGCTCTGAGCGCCGTTGTCGTCGGCCCCTCCCCAGCATAGTGCCGCCGCCGCGCCTGACGGGGTCACGCTGCCGTGCGCCGGCTGGCTGGCAACCGCAAAGCCCAGCGTGTCACCCGTGTCGATGTCGCTGCCCGGCAAGCGTGATGTCCACGGTGCCGTCCTCGGCTGACCGTGGCCGATCCGGCGATAGGTGGGCGGCGCGTCGTTGACCGGAGCTGACCGTGAGCGACACAAGCCCCAGGGCCGAGTCCCCACCGTGCCGTCATTGGCCATGAAGACGTGAAGCTGTCCCACGCCGTTGTGTTAGCTTCCGGCGTGTAGGTCGCCACCGCGCCTAACAGGGTCACGCTCGCGTGCGCCGGCTGGCTGGCAACCGCAAAGCCCAGCGTGTCACCCGTTCGATGTCGCTGCCCGCAAGCGTGATGTCCACCGTACCGTCCTCGTTGACCGTGGCCGATCCGGCGATCGCCGACGGCGCGTCATTGACCGGGTTGACCGTGAGCGACACGAGTGCCGGGGCCGAGCTTGCCGTGCCGTCGTTCACCGTGAAGTGAAGCTGTCCGCACCGTTGTAGTAGTATTCCGGGGTGTAGGTCGCCACCGCACCTGACAGGGTCACGCTGCCGTGCGCCGGTTGGTTGGCAACCGCGAATTTGGGGGTGTCGCCCGGGTCGATGTCGCTGCCCGCGACCGTATTATCCCCGTGCCGTCCTCGTTGACCGTGGCCGATCCGGCGATGGCCGACGGCGCGTCGTTCACCGGGCTGACCGTGAGCAACGCGATAGCCAGGGCCGCGTTAGCAGTGCCGTCGGATGCCGTGAAAGTGAAGCTGTCCGGGCCGTTGTAGTTGGGGTCAGGGGTATAGGTCGCCGCCGCCCCCGTCAGGCTTACGCTGCCGTGCGCCGGTGCAGGCCACCGCGAACCTGAGTTCGCCCGTGTCGATATCGCTGGCGGAAGTGACGCCCAACGTGCCGTTCGCATTGACCGTGGCGGACCGTGCGATTCGCCGCCGGCGGGTTGTTGTAGGGCAGCACGTCACCGCACATGGTCGAGCAGCATGTCACAGTTGTCAGGCAGAACCGCTGTCCGGGTCCCTGACTTGTCCGTAAAGGTAAGGGTGCTCGTCGCGCTGGTCGCTTTGAATGTATAACTCTTTGCGGTCCACTGGGCGGTCCCCCCGCGGTCCGTCGTAAGCAGTCAATCCTGGCTAGCTGGGTGCCGCCGTTCACTGCCCCCCCCAGAATTTATTATTTGTGGGTCGGCCGTACCGATATGCCGGCATCAAAATCCAATTGATACGGCGCTCCCGGAGTCGTCGGGAAATCCTGCGTAATCGTGCCCCCGTAGTCTTGATTGGCACCGTTGAAAATCGCCGTCCGGCAAGTCCGTCGCACTGCAGCTCGGAGTCGAAAGGAAGCCGGCGGGATTGCCAATGGCCCTCCAATGATCTAACTGATAGTGGGCGAATGGAATGGCGGGGACAGAAGGAACAAAGGCCCCTGTTTCAAAGCTTCCGTTCGTTAAAAAGGCGCGATAACAGTGATAGCGACCGGGGCCACGGCCGAACCCACATAGCCGTCATTGACCTTGAAGGGATGAAGCCGTCCGCAGCAAATTTCGGGACTATAGTGCGACCTCCGCCCGCATTAGGGTCAGCGTTCCGCGCGTCGGCGCGGTCGCCACGCGGCGTCAAGCTTGTGGTCCACGTCCGTGTCGCCGTCAACGCCGCCGGGCGAGGCCACCACCATGCTGGTGCCAGGTACCAGGAAGACGATCGCATCGCCACAGGAGCGGTGTTGATGTCGTTGCGCCAGCCTCGGCCGAATAGGCGGAATCCCCGATCCTTGGTGGCCCGCACGCGGTAATAATAAGTGACTGCGCGGCGAGGCTGTTGTTAGAGTAAATGGTGACGTCCGCGCCGACCGTTGCGATCTCTGCATAGGTCCACCCGTGCCGGTTTTCCGTTCAATCTTGAATCCGGTCTCGTCCGCTCGCGTTGTCGGTCCAGGTAGGTTGATCTGGTGGGCTGAGAAGGCTGCGGCCGCGAGGTCAGCGGGCGCGGCGGGGATAGTGTCGAGCGTTGCGGCGCTCGCTTCATTCGAATACGGCGAATCACCGCCAGCATTGATGGCACCACCCAATAGAAGTAGGTCGTCTCTGCAGCCAGGCTGGTATTGCTATAGGTGAGGACCCCGGCACCAACGGTCGCGACCTGACTATAGGCGCCACCGACGCCCGTCTTCCGTTCGATTTTGTATCCGGTTTCGTTCGCCACGTCCGTCCACGACAGGTTGATTTTGGCTGCTGGAGGTCATCGTGGCTGTCAATCCGGCTGGCGCTACGGGGGGGGGGTTGAGCATTGTCACGCTCGCTTCAGTGAAATAGGCAGAAATGCCTATGAGTTGGTCGCTCGCAACCGGTAGAAGTAGGTCGTTGTCGCTGTTCACGCATTATCACTATAGCTTTGACGCCCGCGCCGACCATGGCAACCTGTGCGTATGTGCCCCAGGCACCGGTTTTCCGTCTCGATCATAAATAAGTTTCGTTGGTCGCGTTATCCATCCAGGACAGATGATCTGGGTGTTGGAAGCCGCGGTTGCGGATAACGCACTTAGGAGCAGCAGGCGGCGTCAGGATGGAAATATTATCAAATACCACCATGGTAGAACAGGATTATTCTCGGAGCAGACCGCGAGCCCTAATCGGAACGGTGGTGGACATGGAGATGGTCGGCGCTTCCGACCTGCGTCCAGCTCACACCGTTGCTTGAGGAATATGCGATGAAGCTGCTGCCGCTTCGCACCAACCGCACCCAATACGGAGGCGGCGACGCTCGCGACTGATTTTGACGAGGATCGAACCACCGGTGGTGGGACGTCGCAGGAAAAGCAGAGCCGACAGTGGGGTTAATGGGCGTCATGGCGTCTTGGAATTTGCCATCAGACTTTCGCGAATCGTGGCTTCGCCTCGGCGGCGCGTTCGTGTTTTGGAGACCGCGACCCAGCGATGATCTCCCCGTTACCGATCAGCGGTTGATACACAAAATGAAAGGCGTCCTTCGAGCCACCGATGTCGGCTCCCGAGCCTTTGACGGTAAAGGTGCCGGCGGAGGACGAAATGCTGCCGGCAACGCCCGTGGATCCGATATCGCCGTCCACCCCATGGATGGGGGGGTGGTCGCCGTCGCTTAATTTGAATAAGAAGAATTTCCTTGCCGCATTCGTCGCACGAATCCGATAAATATAAGTGGTACCCTCGATTGCAGTAGTATCGATATAAGCGGTTGCATTCGCTGGAGCCGTGCCGATTTCCGCGTACGTCCCGGTCCCCGTCTTCCGCTCCAGAAAATAGCCCGTCTAGTCGGTGGCGTGGTGGCTCAGGACAAATCAATCTGAGTCGCGGAGACGGCGGTCGCAGCAAGCAGAGTGGGCGCCACCGGCATGTCAGCGTGGTGAATGTCCAGAGAATGTCAGCTGGCGAGCCTGTTACCGCCAAATCGCCCACCCCGTCGAACCACCCTTGACCGTCGCGGTATAGGTGGTGGCACAGCTCAATGCGGCCGACGGTTGCAGGGTCGCCGGTTGACTGGTGGCGTTGTAGGTCACCGTGGCTGGCACGACCTTATTCTGGGCGTCCTTGAGAGCGAACGGGTTCAAACCACCATGGCCGTGTAATTGGGAGCTCCTTCGCCTTCCCAACTGTTGCCATGGATCGCCGTCGCCGGCCACCCACATTGATTGCCCGATAGAAGTTCCCGCTGGCGGTGTGAATGGCACAGACATTTCCCGTTCAAATCCACTGAGAGCGATCATCGTCCAGGATTGTTACAGACATAAGACCGGAATGGCCCCGTCACTCACCGTTACAGGGTATGGCCCCAGCCTTGCCCAGTGGCCTGCCGCGCCAGTGTTATAGCTTGGCGCCACCACTTTCCCTGCACCGCCAGGCCCATTCAACGACGCGTTGCCTCGAAGTCCACACATAGACCTCATAGGTACCATTGGGGACACTGGTCAACGAGAGTTGTAGATCGGCGTTGTAGCGAAACGTCCGCAGCATGGCCTCGCGTGTCCGCCGGATCCACCGCCGGATTGAAGGCAACACTCGAAGAGGCAATTTTGGAGCTGTTGAAGAAAGTTGGGAGTCGCCGCTGTGTTTGCCTCCCAGGTGTTTCCACTGATCGACATGGCTGGACCACCCAAATTGATCGCACGGAAGAACGTGCTGGTGGTGGGTGGCGGTGGCGAGGGGGTCCCCCACCTTTCCATACTTCAATGCCACTCACTAAGGCCGCATCGCTGGCACTCTTGAAGCGCACATCGATTTCCCCATCGCTCAGGGTCACCGGGTAGGGTCCTAGACGGTCCCAGCGTCCGGCCGGGCCACTGGTATAGGTGTCCAGGACGCTTCCCTTCACCGCCAACTCGGCCGTCTGAGACCCGTTGTCCTCAAATGTCCAGACGTACACATCGTAGGTGCCATCCGGAACCGCGGTCAGAGAAAACCGCAGATCGTTGCCCGCCCGAAAATCCCTGAGCATTTCCTTGTGAGCTGAGTCAGTCGGCGGATTCAAGGAGAACAATGCGTTCGGGTACGGGTAAGTGTAGTTCGACGACGCAATCGTCCACGGATTGATCTCCTCGTTGAACTGCGCGGTCACGGACGTGAGCGTGCTCACATTCGCGGCACCTCCCGCCGGTGACACCGACGTGATGGCTGGCGGCGTTGTGTCCGTCGTCAAGCTATAAGCATAAACAACATCAACCCAATAGTTGCTGGACTGATAGGTATTCGTGGGAAAGGCGCTCTCGCCAGCATGGCAAACCCCATTGGGTTCGGCAGCACTGTTCGCCAACGCGTGCAGCGGACCTTGATCACGTCCTTTGTTAGCAAAATAGCCCACATCCATCAAAATGTCCGAGTCAAGATGGTATGAAGCGACATACTTGGTTCCAGAAGTAATCGCTATGGCGTCGGCAACTGCGCTTCCTGCCAACCGGAGGCTGTTTCATTGGTAAAGGTCGCTGTGGCGAGCAAAGTTCCGTCGTTTGACCAGAGATGCCCCACATGGAGGCCGGTATTGGCCGACACTTGTAAAAACGGAGCGCTTTGATCCAGCCATCATGGTCCGCTTGAAACCGTACCCCGAGCTCCAACGAGGTCGTATCCTGCTGATCAATAACCGTTGGCGTGTCTGCGGGCGTCCATAAACTATAGGACGAGGGCCTGCTCGCGACCGTAAGAGTGATACCTGGCCCCGGAGTCTCAATCCTTCCACTGTCATCGACCGCACGGCTTTGAATGTTCACCACACCTGGCGTGCGCGGCGTCCACGTCGCGCTCCAATCGCCGCCCCGTTCGCCGGATGCCATGTTGTTCCTCCGTCATACGACACCTCGACGCCAGCAGGCCTCCCCCTCCGGTATCCGCGGCTGTCCCACGTCGTCACCGGGGTCCCCAGCTGCACCGTTTTTCCAGGCGGCACAAAAATGACCGACGTGGGGGCAATCGTGTCGGTGGACTGAGTCGCTCCCAGAGGCCGGCTTGCATTGTTGCCGGCTGGACGCCCATGTCCGCGAAGAGGTTCACGGTAGCCTGCCGCATGCGCGTGTCGGCCGCAGGCCCGCGATATCGTGTGTCGCATCGAGCCCCCATGACCATTGAATGGTGCCCGCACCAAATACCAGCGCACCACTGCTATGACGATAGAGCGTCAGACTGTGCGTGCCGATACCCGGCCCGAAGACCGAGCCGTAATCCTTGAGATAACTATCCACTCCAAGAGTGGTGGTTGACAACCGAAACAGACCCGGCGGCCGGAATCCATTTCCTTCACCTATCCCACTCAAACCCAGCACGCCCGCTGGCAATTCCGCGGTCTGTCCGTCAGCCAGCGTATCAATCCCCGTATTCCGCCAAAACCTCGCCTTCCCCTCGCTTGAAGAAATGAGGATCGGATCATACCGGAATGCATCGATGGCAAAATGGCCCGTCAAGGCGTTCCAGGACGGCCCCGTCAGAGGGCGGGCTGAAGCGTGGATCACGCCATGTGCCTGTCCACTGGGCAGATGGATCAATCTTGGCACCCGAGTGGGTCTCCTTGTAGCAGACCAGCGTCCGATAGGAAGTGCTCGTGCCGGCGATGCTGTTTTCCCAGCGCGTCTTCCAATAGACCTCATTGCCACTAAAAAATCCCAGATGAACCCCGGCTGCAAGCGCGGTTTCCACGTTGGTGCGTTGCTCCCTGACCAATATTCGTCATGGCCTACCGACAGGAAAACCTTGTGTGTTTTGAGAGCCGCCGAACCACGCCGATCCGTGTCGATGCCCGACGCGTAGCTGACGTTGTATCCATTGGCCTCAAGCCAACGAATCATCGGATACTCGGAGTTGAACGAGAAATCCCTCCCGTTCACCAAAGGCCGTTGAGCCACGATTGTTGAACGGACGGTTGTAACTCACCTTGTACGCCCGGCCATTTTCCAGATCTCTTGCCGGACCGTTGCCACGATACAAATTGACACCGCCATAGTTGTTGTAGGCATGCCACGTTGTGTCAGAGGTTTGAAAGAGAAATCGGAGGCCCTGGCGTCGTTACGAACGATGAACACGATGTGACTGGCACCACCGGTTCCGTCCGCACCGGCCTAGCGATGTACACACCCGAGGTGGCGGTCGATGGCACGGCCCAGCTGGCGGAAACGACCCAGTTCCCGCAATCAACGAGTCCCGTTACCGGGTCACTCACGTAGGCCGGTTGGATTTGGGGCAGGCTTGCCGACGGCGTCACTGTGGCCACCTTCCGTGCGCCGCGGCCGCCGTAATAGCCAAGACGGTAGATATCAATCCGGTATGCTGTCGCGGTGGTGTTGATTTTGAACGATATCGTACTGCCACGGTTCACGCTGATGTCCGTGGCGAATCCCTGGATGCTAGGATCACCAATCCCGTTCACATCCCATTCACTCGGCAGATTTCCAGTCAACGCGTTTTCGATGGTGATTGGATTAGTCGCGCCATGGATTCGGTCCGGCATTCCACAACACAGGAGCACCATTGCCACGAGAAAAGTCCTGGACACATGGGGTGTAACGAGCTGGTACATGGTATTAATTGGTTAGGGGGGGTACAACGCGTAAGACTAACAATATGCATGCTTAATCCGTAGATTTTATTATTTTATGGTGAAACAGCGTGAAATATAGCAATGATTCAGGGCATAAATACATCAACTCTAAGGCGCACGAAAAGTTTGCCATTCACTGCTAATGAACGTGGCAAATAAACTTTCACCCGGTCCACGCCGGTTTCAACCCGTCGTTCTCTTCAACGACCACCACATCGGACGTTCCAACGGCATTCGTCCACTGACCGGCAAGGTCGGTGCTCCATTCGACCTTATGGTCGTCGATGCATCGTTCCTCGCCCGATCCGTCCGGCGGTAGGTGAAAAGAAGATAATCGGAGTTGACCCCGTTTGCATCAGGATCTGCCACGACCGGGGACACGGTCGGCAGAAGATTGACATCCATGCGGTTTTCGGGAATGCCACCGATGACATACTCAACCGCATTGTTAATCGAATCGTGGTCAGAGTCCGCTCCGGGGCTCGGCGACAAGACCATGTTCTGCCAGCCACCTGGTGAAATCATTGACAGCCACATTGTTCACCATGATTTCAACCGTCGCGGGGAGTGAGTTCTCCGTGCCGTCGTTCATGTGAAGGTGAAGCTGTCCGGTCCACTGTAGTTGGACTGCGGCGTGTAATACGCCATGCACCTAGCAGGATCACGCTACCGTGTGCAGGCGCGGACGCCATCGCGAACGTCAGCACGTCGCCATCGACATCACTGCCGGTGAGCGTGATGTCCACCGTGCCGTTTTTGTTGACCGTGACCGCCTGATCTTCTTGCGCCACAGGGGATCATTCACCGGCATGACGTCGATGGACACCCCTAGGCGCGCGAAGAGTTTGCCATTCACTGCTAATGAACGTGGCAAATATACTTTCACCCGGTCCACGCCGGGTTCAAACCCGTCGTTCTCTTCAACGACCACCACACCGGACGTTTCAACGGCATTCGCCCACTGACCGGCAAGGTCGGTGCTCCATTCGACCTTGATGGTCGTCGATGCATCGTTCTTTGCCCGATCCGTCCGGCGGTAGGTGAAGAGAAGATAATCGGAGTTGACTCCGTTTGCATCAGGATCTGCCACGACCGGGGACACGGTCGGCAGAAGATTGACATCCATGCGGTTTTCGGGAATGCCACCGATGACATACTCGACCGCATTGTTAATTGAATCGTGGTCAGAGTCCGCTCCGGGCTCGGCGACAAGACCATGTTCTGCCAGCCACCTGGTGAAATCATTGACAGCCACATTGTTCACCATGATTTCAACCGTCGCGGGGAGTGAGTTCTCCGTGCCGTCGTTCACTGTGAAGGTGAAGCTGTCCGGTCCACTGTAGTTGGACTGCGGCGTGTAGGTCGCCACTGCACCTAGCAGGATCACGCTACCGTGTGCAGGCGCGGACGCCATCGCGAACGTCAGCACGTCGCCATCGACATCACTGCCGGTGAGCGTGATGTCCACCGTGCCGTTTTTGTTGACCGTGACCGCCTGATTCTGCGCCACAGGGGGATCATTCACCGGCATGACGTCGATGGACACCCCTAGGCGCGCGAAGAGTTTGCCATTCACTGCTAATGAACGTGGCAAATATACTTTCACCCGGTCCACGCCGGGTTCAAACCCGTCGTTCTCTTCAACGACCACCACACCGGACGTTTCAACGGCATTCGCCCACTGACCGGCAAGGTCGGTGCTCCATTCGACCTTAATGGTCGTCGATGCATCGTTCTTTGCCCGATCCGTCCGGCGGTAGGTGAAGAGAAGATAATCGGAGTTGACTCCGTTTGCATCAGGATCTGCCACGACCGGGGACACGGTCGGCAGAAGATTGACATCCATGCGGTTTTCGGGAATGCCACCGATGACATACTCGACCGCATTGTTAATTGAATCGTGGTCAGAGTCCGCTCCGGGCTCGGCGACAAGACCATGTTCTGCCAGCCACCTGGTGAAATCATTGACAGCCACATTGTTCACCATGATTTCAACCGTCGCGGGGAGTGAGTTCTCCGTGCCGTCGTTCACTGTGAAGGTGAAGCTGTCCGGTCCACTGTAGTTGGACTGCGGCGTGTAGGTCGCCACCGCGCCTAACAAGCTCACGCTGCCGTGCGCCGGCTGGCTGGCAATCGCGAAGCCCAGGGTGTCACCCGTGTCGATGTCGCTGCCGGTGAGCGTGATGTCCACCGTGCCGTCCTCGCTGACCGTGGCCGATCCGGCGATGGCCGACGGCGCGTCGTTGACCGGGCTGACCGTGAGCGACACGAGCGCAGGGGCCGAGTCCGCCGTGCCGTCATTGGCCGTGAAGGTGAAGCTGTCCACGCCATTGTAGTTGGATTCCGGCGTGTAGGTCGCCACCGCGCCTAACAAGCTCACGCTGCCGTGCGCCGGCTGGCTGGCAATCGCGAAGCCCAGGGTGTCACCCGTGTCGATGTCGCTGCCCGCAAGCGTGATGTCCACCGTGCCGTCCTCGCTGACCGTGGCCGATCCGGCGATGGCCGACGGCGCGTCGTTGACCGGGCTGACCGTGAGCGACACGAGCGCAGGGGCCGAGTCCGCCGTGCCGTCATTGGCCGTGAACGTGAAGCTGTCCACGCCGTTGTAGTTAGCTTCCGGCGTGTAGGTCGCCACCGCGCCTAACAAGCTCACGCTGCCGTGCGCCGGCTGGCTGGCAATCGCGAAGCCCAGGGTGTCACCCGTGTCGATGTCGCTGCCCGCAAGCGTGATGTCCACCGTACCGTCCTCGTTGACCGTGGCCGATCCGGCGATAGCCGACGGCGCGTCGTTGACCGGGCTGACCGTGAGCGACACGAGCGCAGGGGCCGAGTCCGCCGTGCCGTCATTGGCCGTGAACGTGAAGCTGTCCACGCCGTTGTAGTTAGCTTCCGGCGTGTAGGTCGCCACCGCGCCTAACAGGGTCACGCTGCCGTGCGCCGGCTGGCTGGCAATCGCGAAGCCCAGGGTGTCACCCGTGTCGATGTCGCTGCCCGCAAGCGTGATGTCCACCGTGCCGTCCTCGCTGACCGTGGCCGATCCGGCGATGGCCGACGGCGCGTCGTTGACCGGGCTGACCGTGAGCGACACGAGCGCAGGGGCCGAGTCCGCCGTGCCGTCACTCACCGTGAACGTGAAGCTGTCCGCGCCGTTGTAGTTGGCTTCCGGCGTGTAGGTCGCCACCGCGCCTGACAGGGTCACGCTGCCGTGCGCCGGCTGGCTGGCAACCGCGAAGCCCAGGGTGTCACCCGTGTCGATGTCGCTGCCGGTGAGCGTGATGTCCACCGTGCCGTCCTCGCTGACCGTGGCCGATCCGGCGATGGCCGACGGCGCGTCGTTGACCGGGCTGACCGTGAGTGACACGAGCGCCGGGGCCGAGTCCGCCGTGCCGTCGTTGGCCGTGAAGGTGAAGCTGTCCGCGCCATTGTAGTTGGCCTCCGGCGTGTAGGTCGCCACCGCGCCTAACAGGGTCACGCTGCCGTGCGCCGGTTGACTGGCAACCGCGAAGCCCAGGGTGTCACCCGTGTCGATGTCGCTGCCGGTGAGCGTGATGTCCACCGTACCGTCCTCGTTGACCGTGGCCGATCCGGCGATAGCCGACGGCGCGTCGTTGACCGGGCTGACCGTGAGCGACACAAGTGCCGGGGCCGAGTCCGCCGTGCCGTCATTGGCCGTGAACGTGAAGCTGTCCGCGCCGTTGTAGTTGGCCTCCGGGGTGTAGGTCGCCACCGCGCCTGACAGGCTCACGCTGCCGTGCGCCGGCTGGCTGGCAATCGCGAAGTCCAGGGTGTCACCCGTGTCGAGATCGCTGCCGGTGAGCGTGATGTCCACCGTACCGTCCTCGTTGACCGTGGCCGATCCGGCGATAGCCGACGGCGCGTCGTTGACCGGGCTCACCGTGACGTGACACGTGTGCCGGGGCCGAGTCCACCGTGCCGTCATTGGCCGTGAAGGTGAAGCTGTCCGCGCCGTTGTAGTTGGCTTCCGGCGTGTAGGTCGCCACCGCGCCTAACAGGGTCACGCTGCCGTGCGCCGGCTGGCTGGCAATCGCGAAGCCCAGGGTGTCACCCGTGTCGATGTCGCTGCCCGCAAGCGTGATGTCCACCGTGCCGTCCTCGTTGACCGTGGCCGATCCGGCGATGGCCGACGGCGCGTCGTTGACCGGGCTGACCGTGAGCGACACGAGCGCAGGGGCCGAGTCCGCCGTGCCGTCGTTCACCTTGAACGTGAAGCTGTCAGCACCGTTGTAGTTGGCCTCCGGCGTGTAGGTCGCCACCGCGCCTGACAGGCTCACGCTGCCGTGCGCCGGTTGACTGGCAACCGCAAAGCCCAGGGTGTCACCCGTGTCGATGTCGCTGCCGGTGAGCGTGATGTCCACCGTGCCGTCCTCGCTGACCGTGGCCGACCCGGCGATGGCCGACGGCGCGTCGTTGACCGGGCTGACCGTGATCGACACGAGCGCCGGGGCCGAGTCCACCGTGCCGTCATTGGCCGTGAAGGTGAAGCTGTCCGCGCCATTGTAGTTGGCTTCCGGCGTGTAGGTCGCCACCGCGCCTAACAGGGTCACGCTGCCGTGCGCCGGTTGACTGGCAATCGCAAAGCCCAGGGTGTCACCCGTGTCGATGTCGCTGCCGGTGAGCGTGATGTCCACCGTGCCGTCCTCGCTGACCGTGGCCGATCCGGCGATGGCCGACGGCGCGTCGTTGACCGGGCTGACCGTGAGCGACACGAGCGCCGGGGCCGAGTCCGCCGTGCCGTCATTGACCGTGAACGTGAAGCTGTCCGCGCCGTTGTAGTTGGCTTCCGGGGTGTAGGTCGCCACCGCGCCTGACAGGCTCACGCTGCCGTGCGCCGGCTGGCTGGCAACCGCAAAGCCCAGCGTGTCACCCGTGTCGATGTCGCTGCCGGTGAGCGTGATGTCCACCGTGCCGTCCTCGCTGACCGTGGCCGACCCGGCGATGGCCGACGGCGCGTCGTTGACCGGGCTGACCGTGAGTGACACGAGCGCCGGGGCCGAGTCCACCGTGCCGTCATTGGCCGTGAAGGTGAAGCTGTCCGCGCCATTGTAGTTGGCTTCCGGCGTGTAGGTCGCCACCGCGCCTAACAGGCTCACGTTGCCGTGCGCCGGTTGACTGGCAACCGCGAAGCCCAGGGTGTCACCCGTGTCGATGTCGCTGCCGGTGAGCGTGATGTCCACCGTGCCGTCCTCGCTGACCGTGGCCGATCCGGCGATAGCCGACGGCGCGTCGTTGACCGGGCTGACCGTGAGCGACACAAGCGCAGGGGCCGAGTCCGCCGTGCCGTCGTTCACCGTGAAGGTGAAGCTGTCCGCACCGTTGTAGTTGGCCTCCGGCGTGTAGGTCGCCACCGCGCCTAACAAGCTCACGCTGCCGTGCGCCGGCTGGCTGGCAACCGCAAAGCCCAGGGTGTCACCCGTGTCGATGTCGCTGCCGGTAAGCGTGATGTCCACCGTGCCGTCCTCGCTGACCGTGGCCGATCCGGCGATGGCCGACGGCGCGTCGTTGACCGGGCTGACCGTGAGTGACACGAGCGCCGGGGCCGAGTCCACCGTGCCGTCATTGGCCGTGAAGGTGAAGCTGTCCACGCCATTGTAGTTGGCTTCCGGCGTGTAGGTCGCCACCGCGCCTAACAGGGTCACGCTGCCGTGCGCCGGTTGACTGGCAACCGCAAAGCCCAGGGTGTCACCCGTGTCGATGTCGCTGCCGGTGAGCGTGATGTCCACCGTACCGTCCTCGTTGACCGTGGCCGATCCGGCGATAGCCGACGGCGCGTCGTTGACCGGGCTGACCGTGAGCGACACAAGTGCCGGGGCCGAGTCCGCCGTGCCGTCATTGGCCGTGAAGGTGAAGCTGTCCGCGCCGTTGTAGTTGGCTTCCGGTGTGTAGGTCGCCACCGCGCCAACAGGCTCACGCTGCCGTGCGCCGGCTGGCTGGCAATCGCGAAGCCCAGGGTGTCACCCGTGTCGATGTCGCTACCGGTAAGCGTGATGTCCACCGTGCCGTCCTCGCTGACCGTGGCCGATCCGGTGATTGGCCGACTGGCGCGTCGTTGACCGGGGTCACCGTGATCTGAGACCAGTCGCGGGGCCGAGTCCACCGTGCCGTCATTGGCCTTGAACGTGAAGCTGTCCGCGCCGTTGTAGTTTGCGCTCGGGGTGTAGGTTGCCACCGCGCCTACAGAGTCACCCTGCCGTGGCCGGTTGACCGACAATCGCAAAGCCCAGCGTGTCAACCGGGTCGATGTCGCTACCGGTCAGGGTGATGTCCACCGTGCCGTCCTCGCCACCGTGCCGCTGCCGATATTGGCCACCGGCGCGTCATTGACCGGGGTCACCGTGATCGACACCGTCGCCGGGGCCGAGTCCACCGTGCCGTCGTTCATCTTGAAGGTGAAGCTGTCCGCACCGTTGTAGTTTGCCTCGGTGTGTAGGTTGCCACCGCGCCTAACAAGTCACCCTGCCGTGGCCGGTTGACCGACGATCGCGAAGCCCAGGGTGTCACCCGTGTCGATGTCGCTGCCGGTGAGCGTGATGTCCACCGTGCCGTCCTCGCTCACCGTGGCCGATCCGGCGATAGCCGACGGCGCGTCGTTGACCGGGCTGACCGTGAGCGACACAAGCGCAGGGGCCGAGTCCGCCGTGCCGTCATTGGCCTTGAAGGTGAAGCTGTCCGCGCCGTTGTAGTTGGCCTCCGGCGTGTAGGTCGCCACCGCGCCTAACAGAGCTCACGCTGCCGTGCGCCGGCTGACTGACGATCGCGAAGCCCAGCGTGTCGACCCGGTCGATGTCGCTGCCGGTCAGCGTGATGTCCACCGTGCCGTCCTCCGCTGACCGTGCCGCTCCGGCGATGGCCGACGGCGCGTCATTGACCGGGCTGACCGTGATCGACACGAGTCGCCGGGGCCGAGTCCGCCGTGCCGTCATTGGCCGTGAAGTGAAGCTGTCCGCGCCGTTGTAGTTGGCCTCGGCGTGTAGGTTGCCACCGCGCCTAACAAGCTCACGCTGCCGTGGCCGGTTGGCTGGCAATGGCGAAGCCCAGCGTGTCACCCGTGTCGATGTCGCTGCCGGTAAGCGTGATGTCCACCGTGCCGTCCTCGCTGACCGTGGCCGATCCGGCGATGGCCGACGGCGCGTCATTGACCGGGCTGACCGTGAGCGACACGAGCGCCGGGGCCGAGTCCGCCGTGCCGTCATTGACCTTGAAGGTGAAGCTGTCCGCGCCGTTGTAGTTGGCCTCCGGCGTGTAGGTCGCCACCGCGCCTAACAAGCTCACGCTGCCGTGCGCCGGCTGGCCGGCAATCGCAAAGCCCAGCGTGTCACCCGTGTCGATGTCGCTGCCGGTCAGCGTGATGTCCACCGTGCCGTCCTCGCTGACCGTGGCCGATCCGGCGATGGCCGACGGCGCGTCGTTGACCGGGCTCACCGTGAGCGACACGAGCGCCGGGGCCGAGTCCGCCGTGCCGTCATTGACCTTGAAGGTGAAGCTGTCCGCGCCATTGTAGTTGGCCTCCGGCGTGTAGGTCGCCACCGCGCCTAACAGCTCACGCTGCCGTGCGCCGGCTGGCTGGCAATGGCGAAGCCCAGCGTGTCACCCGTGTCGATGTCGCTGCCCGCAAGCGTGATGTCCACCGTGCCGTCCTCGTTGACCGTGGCCGATCCGGCGATAGCCGACGGCGCGTCGTTGACCGGGCTGACCGTGAGCGACACCGACGCAGGGGCCGAGTCCGCCGTGCCGTCATTGGCCGTGAAGGTGAAGCTGTCCACGCCGTTGTAGTTAGCTTCCGGCGTGTAGGTCGCCACCGCGCCTAACAGAGCTCACGCTGCCGTGCGCCGGCTGGCTGGCAATCGCGAAGCCCAGGGTGTCACCCGTGTCGATGTCGCTGCCGGCAAGCGTGATGTCCACCGTGCCGTCCTCGCTGACCGTGGCCGATCCGGCGATGGCCGACGGCGCGTCGTTGACCGGGCTGACCGTGAGCGACACGAGCGCAGGGGCCGAGTCCGCCGTGCCGTCATTGGCCTTGAACGTGAAGCTGTCCACGCCGTTGTAGTTAGCTTCCGGCGTGTAGGTCGCCACCGCGCCTAACAGGGTCACGCTGCCGTGCGCCGGCTGGCTGACAATCGCGAAGCCCAGCGTGTCACCCGTGTCGATGTCGCTGCCCGCAAGGTGATGTCCACCGTGCCGTCTTCGCTGACCGTGCCGCTGCCGATATTGGCCGACGGCGCGTCGTTGACCGGGGTCACCGTGATCGACACCGTCGCCGGGGCCGAGTCCACCGTGCCGTCATTGGCCTTGAAGGTGAAGCTGTCCGCACCGTGGTAGTTGGCGCTCGGCGTGTAGGTCGCCACCGCACCGACGAGATCACCCTGCCGTGGCCGGTTGACCGCGATTGCGAAGCTCAGCGTGCTCACCCCTTCGATGTCGCTGCCCGAAAGTGTGATGGCCACCGTGCCGTCCTCGTTGACCGTGGC
>CAVPXB010000001.1:0-43485 GCA_963709525.1 uncultured beta proteobacterium | reverse complement strand
CGTTGCGGCTGCGATTGTCGCCGGGCGAGGTCAAGGGGCGACTCCGATTGCGCCAATACGGCGGCGATATCCGGAAGACGATCCAAGGCCCAGAGCGCATTCGCCCAGTGCTTGATCTGGACCGTGTCCACCCCTTGCTCCATGGCGCGCAGCGTGGGGATCGACACGCCGATGCGCTGCGCAAAGAGGCGCATCGGCTCGTCGCGGGCGATGCGCGCCGCGCGCAGTCTTGCTCCCAGGCGCGTCAATTCATGCGAAGTGCTGGTAATAGTAACCATAGTGTTTGTTATACGGAAATATTGCCATTAAAGCCAACCATGGTTACTTTTGTATTGCATCTGCCTGGGCCTGGGCCCGGGTCGCCATCCTCCTACCCCCGAGCGGCTGTTCGCTTCGGTTTGCGTGCCGGTGCTGTCCACGCCCATCCCGGAATGGCCAGAATAGTCATGTCTCACAGTGACGCGATTGCATGGATGAATCGCATCAAGGTGTCTTTGCCTGTCGAAGCCTAGGTGGGGAAGAGTTTTCGTTGCGGACGGATATTGCAATAGGCCGTCCGGATAGGTCGGAGAAAGTTGCACTTATGTGCTACTTTTGCCACAATGGTGCCCTTGCCACTTGGGTTTCCGGAGGCCCGGATGATTACGGTAACGATACGCCGCCAAGGCGGCGCCGCAGTAATGACCATCCCTTCCGACGTGCTGAAGCTCCTGGACGTGGAAGTCGGTTCGACGCTGCAACTCGAGGTCGCGAATGGAGTGATTACAGCGCGGCCTGCGGTGTCACGAAAGCGATATCCGTTGGCCGAACTCCTACGTGGCGTCACGCCGGCGTTGATGGCCAAGCTCAACGCGGATACCGCATGGTCGCAGGATGGCGCGCCGGTTGGCCGTGAGTTGGCGTGATCAAGCGCCGCGTCGCGCAGCGGGGCGACATCTATTGGGTGGATCCGAATCCGGTGGCGGGTCGCGAGATGAAGGACCGCCACCGATTCGTTGTGATCACGCCGGGAGCGATCAACGCGCTGGGCGTCGCGATGTTGGTGCCCATCACCAGCGGTGGTGCGTTTGCCCGCGAGACGGGGCTCACGGTTCCGATCACCGGCCACGACACCACTGGGGTTGCTGTCTGCAATCAGGTCCGCAGCTTCGACCTCGAAGCGCGAACGCGCGCAGGGACGGCTCGCTATGTCGAGACACTTGACGAAGCGACGAGCGCGGAGATCGTCGCACGCGTCCTGAGCGTGATCGACCCGGCGTGACGAGGCGCCGGGGTCAGAGGCGCCGGGGTCACCCAAATGCTCGATGACGCTGCGGAGTTGCGAGACTTGAGCGCGCCGCCTGGCAATCGCCTGGAAGCGCTGGGTGGAGATCGAGCGGGGCAGCATAGCTTGCGGATCAACGGCCAGTGGCGCGTGTGCTTCGTTTGGACTGATGTGGGCCCGGAGAGCGGAGAGATCGCTGACTATCACCAATGATCCGGCACGGTGATGCATTAAATTCCGTTCGGGCTGAGCCCGTCGAAGCCCCTTCGATTGACTCAGGACAGGCCCTTCGACAGGCTCAGGGCGAACGGTTCAATCAAGTTCATGCCGGATCAATAGTGCGCGGCGACATGCTCGCTGGCTTGAAGCTTGCTTCCGCTTGCGTTTGGACACGCCGTTACACTGGAAGTTAATCCGGCACAGTGATGTATCGATTTCCGTTCGGGCTGAGCCAGTCGAAGCCCCTTCGAACATATCAAATCCCGTTCGGGCTGAGCCCGTCGAAGCCCCTTCGAACACATCAAATCCCGTTCGGGCTGAGCCCGTCGAAGCCCCTTCGACAAGCTTCCTTCGACAGGCTCAGGACGAACGGGGTGCAGGCTTTCTTCGAGAGGCTTCCTTCGACAAGCTTCCTTCGACAGGCTCAGGACGAACGGTTCATGCTGCCCAGGGCGAACGGTTTAGTCATATTCATCGCGGGTAAAAAGGTGTGGCACGATCTTGCAGGAACGGCTTCAGCCGCGATCGGTCTCTGCCGGAAATTGTCGATTTCCGCCGTCAATTTGTTCGTACTCCATTTGTCAACAACAACATGACCACTCTCACCCACCTGCAGCGCCTCGAAGCCGAAAGCATCCACATCCTGCGCGAGGTGGTGTCCGAAGTCGAAAAGCCGGTGATGCTGTACTCGATCGGCAAGGACAGCTCGGTGATGCTGCATCTCGCCAAGAAGGCGTTCTACCCGGCGGTGCCGCCGTTTCCGCTGCTGCATGTCGACACCACCTGGAAATTCCGCGACATGTATTCGATGCGCACGCGGATGGCGGGCGAGATGGGGATGGAACTCCTCGTGCACGTCAATCCGGAGGCGCAGGCGCAGGGGATCAACCCCTTCACTCACGGCTCGGCGATGCACACCGACATCTGGAAGACGCAGGGGCTGATCCAGGCGCTGGACAAGTACGGCTTCGATGCGGCCTTTGGCGGCGCCCGCCGCGACGAGGAGAAGTCGCGGGCCAAGGAGCGGATCTTCTCGTTCCGCTCGGCGCAACACCGCTGGGACCCGAAGAATCAGCGCCCCGAACTCTGGCGGCTGTACAACACGCGCAAGCACAAGGGCGAGAGCATCCGCGTGTTCCCGATCTCCAACTGGACCGAGCTGGACGTCTGGCAGTACATCCACCTGGAGAAGATCCCGATCGTGCCGCTGTACTTTTCCCAGGTGCGCCCGGTGGTGCAGCGCGACGGCGGGCTGATCATGGTCGACGACGAGCGGATGCCGCTGCTGCCGGGCGAAGTGCCGATGCAGAAGAAGGTGCGCTTTCGCACGCTGGGCTGCTATCCGCTGACCGCGGCCGTCGAGTCCGAGGCAGACACGCTGACCGCGATCATCCAGGAGATGCTGCTGACGACGACGTCGGAGCGGCAGGGCCGGGTGATCGATCACGATTCGGCCGGGTCGATGGAGAAGAAGAAGCAGGAGGGGTATTTCTGATGTCGCACGTTTCCACATTGATCGCCCAGGACATCGAGCAGTACCTGAAGGTCCACCAGCACAAGAGCCTGCTGCGCTTCATCACCTGCGGCAGCGTCGACGACGGCAAGAGCACGCTGATCGGCCGCCTGCTGTACGAGTCGAAAATGATCTTCGAGGACCAGCTGGCGGCGCTGGAGCGGGACTCGAAAAAGGTCGGCACCCGCGGCGACGAGATCGACTACGCGCTGCTGCTCGACGGCCTGCAGGCGGAGCGCGAGCAGGGCATCACCATCGACGTCGCGTACCGGTTCTTCTCCACCGACCGGCGCAAGTTCATCGTCGCCGACACGCCGGGCCACGAGCAGTACACGCGCAACATGGTCACCGGCGCATCGACCGCGGATCTGGCCATCATCCTGATCGACGCGCGCAAGGGGGTGCTGACGCAGACGCGGCGCCACAGCTATCTGGTGTCGCTGCTGGGGATCCGGCGTGTCGTGCTGGCGATCAACAAGATGGACCTGGTCGGCTATGCGCAGGACGTGTATGCCGGCATCGAGGCCGACTATCGCGCCTTCGCGAATCAGATCGGGCTTGCCGATATCGTCTGCATCCCGATTTCGGCGGTGCTGGGCGACAACATCATTGCGCCGCTGGGCAACACGCCCTGGTACACGGGGCCGATGCTGATGGAGCACCTGGAGACGGTGCCGGTCGATGACGATCTGCAGACGCGGCCGTTCCGATTGCCGGTGCAGTGGGTCAACCGGCCGAACCTCGATTTCCGCGGCTTTGCCGGGACGATCGTCAGCGGGGTAGTGAAGCCCGGGGACCGGATCAAGGCGCTGCCCTCGGGTCGCGAGAGTCGGGTGGTGCGTATCGTGACCGCCGATGGCGACCTCACGGAAGCGGTGGCCAACCAGTCGATCACGCTGACGCTGGCCGACGAGATCGACATCAGCCGCGGCGACGTGCTCACGGCGGCGGACGATCCGGTGCCGGTGGCCGACCAGTTCGAGGCGACGGTGGTGTGGATGGGCGAGGCGCCGATGCTGCGCGGCCGCAACTACCTGATGAAGATCGGCACCAAGACGGTGACGGCGACGATCGCCCCGCTCAAGTACAAGGTCAACGTCAACACGCTGGAGCATCTGGCAGCGGACAAGCTGGAGCTGAACGAGATCGGCGTCTGCGAGCTGGAACTCGACCGGGTGATCGCTTTCGAGGCTTACGCCACCAACCGCGACCTCGGCGGCTTCATCCTGATCGACCGCATGACCAACAACACCGTGGGAGCAGGGCAGCTCAACTTCGCGCTGCGGCGCTCGCAGAACATCCACTGGCAGGCGGTCGACATCGACCGTCGCATCCGGGCCGCGAGCAAGGGGCAGAAGCCCTGCGTGCTGTGGTTCACCGGACTTTCCGGGCCGGCAAGTCGACGATCGCCAACCTGGTCGAGAAGAAGCTGCACGCGCTGGGCAAGCACACCTACCTGCTCGACGGCGACAACGTGCGCCACGGGCTCAACAAGGATCTGGGCTTCACGGCAGAGGACCGGGTGGAGAACATCCGCCGGGTCGCCGAGGTCGCCGCGCTGATGGCCGATGCCGGGTTGATCGTGCTGACGGCGTTCATTTCGCCGTTCCGCAGCGAGCGGCAGATGGCGCGGGCGCTGATGCCCGAGGGCGAGTTCATCGAGGTGTTCGTCGACACGCCGCTGGCGGTCGCCGAGGCGCGCGACACCAAGGGGCTGTACAAGAAGGCGCGCCGCGGCGAACTCAAGAACTTCACCGGCATCGATTCGCCGTACGAGCGGCCCGAGGCGCCCGAGATCACGATCGCGAGCGCCGATTGCAGTTCCGAGGAAGCGGCGGAACGCGTCGTCGAGGAGTTGCAGCGGCGCGGGATGACCGACGGCGTGGTGGCAGCGAAATAATGAGTGCGCGGGTGGGTCTTGGGCAATTGGGGTCAGGTCTTGACATGACACATTTCGGTGTCGAGTGCAGAGCTTCAGGATCCGAATGTTGTCATCCCCAGCGTGCAGAAAACTGTCATGTCAAGACCTGACCCCACAGCACCGGTCGTTTCAGCCGCGAATCGCGACCATTCGAACGGATGACTTGGACGCAAGCAAATGAATGCAGTTGCCGCTGCAGGATCGTCGGTCGCCCAGCGCCGGGAACTTCTCGAACAACTGATCCCTCTCTCTCGCGCAGCCGGCGACGTCATCCTCGACGTGTACGCCACGGATTTCGCGGTACGCGGCAAGGCCGATGCCTCACCGGTGACCGAAGCCGACGACAGAGCGGAGGCGGTCATCCTGCGCGGCCTGGCCGCGCTTGCGCCCGACATTCCGGTGGTCTCGGAAGAAGCTGCCTCCGGCGGCTGCGTGCCTGCCATTGACGAAATCTTCTGGCTCGTCGATCCGCTCGACGGCACCAAGGAATTCATCAGCCGCAACGGCGAGTTCACCGTCAACATCGCGCTGATCGAACACGGGGTGCCGGTATTGGGTGTGGTGCTGGCTCCGGCATTGGGCCGCCTCTACGCCGGTGCGGAAGGTGTCGGCGCCTTTGTCGTGGGCGCCACCGGTAGCCGAACCGAAAGCAAGGTACGCGAAGTTCCGGCGGATGGACTGGTCGTCGTTTCCAGCCGCTCGCACGGAGACGCCGACGCGCTGGATCGGTTCCTCGCCGGTCGCAAGCTTGCGTCATCGGTGAACGCGGGATCGTCGCTGAAGTTTTGCCTCATCGCCACCGGCGTGGCCGACCTCTACCCGCGCCTCGGGCGCACGATGGAGTGGGACACGGCAGCCGGGCACGCCGTGTTGCGCGCGGCGGGCGGAAGAGTTACCGACCTGCACGGCAATGAGCTTGGCTACGGCAAACCGGGCTTCGAGAATCCCCACTTTGTAGCCTGGGGTCAGGTCTTGACATGACACATTCTTGTCTGAATGCCGGTGTCGAGAGGCGGGCATTGGTACCGTGCATGGCTCCGAAATATGTCATGTCAAGACCTGACCCCACGACTTGCGTACGGTGCTGGTGGCTCCGATGACGACAGGAAGCCGCTCGGCCCCTTTTCGAGCCGCGGTCCGATTCAAGGGAAAGTCGGGACTGATACTGCTCGAGCAGATCCGGGCTGTGGACACCGCACGACTCGCGAAGCGCGTGGGCGCCATCGATGACCCGACGCTCTCCCTCGCGCTCTCAATCCTTCAAGCGATGTTTGCACGGTAGAAACAAAGAACCGAGTTCACCCAACAGCCGGTTGGAATCAAGTGAGCAGGCGATTCTCGTAATTGGGTGAAATGCCGCGAGGCAGCCAAGGTCGAGGCCCGACCAGCACTCAACCGGCGCCCGCTTCCCCGACCCCGTCGATCACCCGATTCACCTCGTCCAGCCCCAACCGCTTCCCCGGCGGCGCGTAGCTGCTGTAGACGGCGACTTGCTCCGGGGGCAGGCGCCCGACCAGCTTGATGAGGTCGGCGAGGCGGATGCCCTGACGCGCCAGGAACGCGATGTAGGTGTGCCGCAATGCGGCGGGCGTCACCTCGGCGGGGTCCTCGATTCCGGCATCGTGGGCTGCACACAGCAGGTCCGCGGTGAGGTCTTCCAGCGTAAGAGACGTGGCACCGTGCGGCGTGAGCAGCCGCGCGCCGGGGAGCGGTGACCGTTGCTTGAGCAGCGTCATCGCCGGATCGGGCAGCGCGACGGTGCGCGGCGCGCTGCCGCCGACGCGAAGCTCTTGCCTGGCGAGATCGATGTCGTACCAATGCAAGGCGAGCAGATCTTCCGCGCTCACGCCGCTCAGCAGCAACAGCGCGGCGAGCCGGACCTCGGGTGTTGCAGCCGCCAGCACCGCGCCGATGTCGCTCGCCGCAAGCTCGCGGGGCAGGGCCGGTTCGGCGGTCAACAAGCCGCTCGGACCGGATGCGAGCACCGGCGTCGCGATGCCTGCAAGCGCGGGTTGGCCGCCGCGCGGCGCTCCCAACTGGCCGACGTACCCGCCGCCGCCGATCGGATACGCCGTGGCTTGCGGCACCAGGATCGTCGGCTGCGGATCATGCCGATTGAAGATCTCCACCACCCACATCGCCAGCAGCGCCAGCAGGAACGAACCCGCGATGCTGATCCCCGCATCGCGCATATAGAGCGGCCGCCAGGGTTCGCGCGGGATGCTCGCCGCCTCGACCACCTTGACCGTGGGTCGCCTGGCGCGCTCGCCGGCCTCGAGCTTGGCCTTGCGCTGCGTCGTGTCGCGATACAGTGATTCGAGTTGCGTCAGCTCCTCGCGCAGCGCCTTGTACTCGTTGAAGCGGGCGCTGAACGCCTGCACGGACCCGCGATCGCCCGCCATCTGCTGCTGGATCCGGCTTGCCGTCTCGCGCGCGCTGGCCACTTCTTCCTGCGCGTCGGCAAGGGTCGCCTGCTGCGAGACCTGCCGCTGGGTGGCGATCTGCTGGTCGAGTTCGGCAAGGCGCGCGCGTTGCGCCCGAACCCGGGTGTCCATCGCCAGGTATTCGGGCGTGTACGAGCGTTCCATTTCCCGCAGTTCCTCGCGGATCTGCGACGCGCGTTGCTCCAGGTTGGCCAGCGTCGGGTTGTCGCGTGCCCGCACGACGGACTTTCCCTGCGCGGCGGCTTCCTCGAGCGAGCGCAGCTTGCCCTCGGCGGCGGCGAGCTTTTCGTTCGCATTGTTGAGCGCGGTGCCGGCGCCGCGAACCCGCGACAGCACCTGGTTCTCTTCGCGCTCCAGCGACACCACGTTGTGCCTGGCGCTGAAATCGTCGACGGCTTTGCGCTTTGCGGCGACACGCGTTGCAAGCTTGGTCAACTCGTCATCGATTTGCACGAGCGCTTCGCCGGAAGTGTCGCGGTAAGCTCGCTCCAGCTGTTCCTTGTAGGTGGCAATCACTTCGTTGACCAGCGCCGCAACGAGGCCCGCATCGGCGCCGGTCGCCGCGAGTTCGACGACGTCGGTGCCGCCGGCGGGGCTGGCCGTCAGCGACGACTGCAGGCTCGACACGGGGTCGGATCCGAGCGCGGAGATCTTGCCCTCGAACACCGGGGCCAGGCGCGTGGTCGCCGCTTCGACGACGGGCCGGCTGGTGAGCACCTGCAACTCGGTCAGGAACGGCCGGGGCGCGTCGGTGCCCTGCGATCCACCGATGGGCCGGATCGATTCCACCTGCACCGAGCCGGGGTTGATCTGGACCCGCGCCGAGGTGCGGAATTCGGCCGGCCGGGCGAAGGTGTAGATCAGGCTGGCCGCACCGGCGAGTACGAAGACGCCGAGAAAGACCAGCAGCTTTCGCCGGTTCGCGCGCTGCGTCGGCGAGGGCAGTTCGGCCAGGTCGGCGTCGGGGCCGTCGCGCGAGGCGTCCCCGTTGAAAAGACCCGCCACTCTGGCGCGCGCTGAAAAGTTCGCTGACGATGGCATGGTTGCGGGTCCGCGTAGTTTCTTTGCCCGATGTGTTATTCGTTACCGAAAATTGGCGAGGTGAGGAGGTGCGGTGCCACCGCAAGAGCAAACTCTAACGCGGAATGGGCCCGCGAGTCATTCGTGGCTGAAGTCTCCTGCATGGGCGGGCAACGGTGGGGTCTTGTAGCGACTCTATCAATCCGGCACGGTGATGTATCAATTTCCGTTCGGGCTGAGCCTGTCGAAGCCCCTTCGATTGACTCAGGACAGGCCCTTCGATTGACTTCCTTCGACAAGCTCAGGACGAACGGTTGAATCATATCCATGCCGGATCAATAGTCGCGAACGACCTATCGCTGTACCACCTCGACCTCGACGTCGTTCTTGCCCGGCGTGAACCACCACCGGGTCGTCCGCTTCGGACCGACCACTTCGCATCCCACCTTGCCGTTTTCCTCGAGCAGCCGAACGCGGTGAGCGGGCTGGCCGGTGAAGGCCGAGGGCAGCATCACCACCAGGAACAGATCGCTCTTGGCGTCACTCGCCGGGCTCACCTCGAGCCGCCACGCGCCCGGCTCGCCGCGCCCGGGGCCCAGGCGCTTGATCAATTCCTGCAGTTTGCCGTTCTCGTCGTAGTTCCTGTCGTCGACGAAGAACTCGAACCCTGGCCCGCCGATGGCATTGATCTGCGCCTCCTTGGGCAGCAGCACCCGGCCTTCGAGCCGCCCGCCGCTGCGCCCGGGGCGGGGCTGCGGGCCAATGCCAACGGTGAAGCGACTCCCCTGGACGCGTGGCGCCTCGATGGTGTGCAGCAGCCAGCGCTTGCGGAATTCGGCGCGCGTGGCGTTGACCTGGTCGAAGACGACGATCGACATCGTCGACGCGGTCGTAGCCGAAGGTGCGCCAGAAGCGCTCGACGCGTCGGGTGCGATGGGAGAACGTGCCTTGCCCGGACTGTTCGTTCGTATAGGCCGCGGTGAGGTCGGCCACCGCTGCGACGACCCCATCCTTGTCGACGAGCTTCTCGATCTTCCCGGTGTGGTAGGTGTCGCGCTTGGCCTGCCATTCGTCGAGATCGAGTGGCGCGGCCTCGACACCCCAGCCGGAACCGATGCGCCGCTGCCCGCCGTCGTTGGCAATGACGCGCCGCTGCTCCCCCTGGTTCGCGGGCGCCGGCACGCGATCGGCGGGATCGGTGACGGTGATCGTGTTGTGGGCGATCGTCTGGTAGCTGTAGTTCATGTGGTGGTCGGAGCCGTAGCCGGGCCCGTAGAGCCCGCTGTCGATCGCCAGTGCTCCGCCCTTGTAGATGGTGAAGGCGCCCTGGTCGAGATGGACGTGCGACCAATAGTTGTCGCCGGCCTTGAACGTCACGTAGGTCGCCTCCGCTGTCCAGTCGCTGCGGGCGACCAGCATGCCGATGCCGTCCAGATGGCGAAACAGGGGCAGGCGCGACGCGGCGGTCGGGTCGACCAGTGAAGCATCGGTCAGCGGCCCCCACGGCCAGCCGGACGGAGCGGGTTCGTTGCGCGGGGGGCGCAGGCTGTACGCGGCGGCATGGCGGAACTCGAGCGCCAGCGGCGTCACATCCGGAACGATGCGATCAAAGTAGCCGCCGTCGCCCCAGCGGTAATGGGTGCCGTCCGGGCGGGTGCGGTAGACGAGGAAATCGAGAAAGCCGCGAATGCCGCGCTCGGAAGCGAAGAGATCTTCACCGGTCGCACTGCGCCACATCGCCGGCACCTGGTAGATCGCCTGACCGATGCCGATGCCGACGTACTCGCCACCCTCGTGCCAGCCGCCGTTGTTGCCCATGATCTGGCGCCAAGCGGGCAGCACCCGATGCTTCCACAAGTCGTAGGTGAAGCGCATCGCCGGCTCGCCGCGCACATCGTCGCCGTAGAGCGCGAGCGTGCAGGCGACCAACGCCTGGAACGGGCTGTTGTAGAGGATGACGTTGTAGGGCGAATGGCGCTCCTGCCGAATCACCTTGATCAGGTGTTCGGTGCCCTCGGCGAGCTTGTCCTGCAGTTGCCGACGCTGCGCTTCGCTCCAGCGCGGATAGAGCCAGTCGTAGGCCACCGCCAGCGGCCGTCCCTGCTCGTGACCGCGCCATTCGAAGCGCAGCGACATCAGGCGTCCATGGAGGGCGTCAAGGTCGATGCTGCCGGGCTCGATCAGCTCCAGCAACGCCGAGGCTTCGATGGCGCCCTTGCCGCCGCGAGCCTGATTGCGCAGTTCGCGCAGGTATCCGGGACTCTTGAGCTGCAGCGTCGAAAGATCATCGGCTGAGGGATGCGGCAATCGTGGATGCGCGGTCCTGAATCCGGGCAGCGACACGGCCGGCAGTTCGTGCCCGGGCGGCAACTGTGGCATCGTCGACTCGTCGACCGGCCGCTCCGGATTCGGCGACGCCACGAGCAGCGCGCCACCGATGATCGCGACGATCGTCGCAACGCCCGCCAACACCCATGGCCGCGCACTCCGGTGCGGATGAGGCATGGCGCGCGTTTGCGTCGGCGTCCCTGCGCGAACGGTTGCGCTCAAGCGACTGAGCGCCGCGTTGACCAGCGCCGCGGCGGCAAAGGCGATCAGCAGATTGGTCGGGTCGGGACGCTTGCCGGGAAGGAACAGCTTCAAGCACTCGATGCCGAAGGCGATGGCCAACGCCAAGGCGCCGCTGCGTCCTCCGGCCTGGCGCGCAGGGTTCCACAGCCACATGCCCACGCCGACCATCGCGTAAGCCCCGGCGTTGGCAAGCAGGCTCGCCAGGGCGGCGGTTTCGGTCGTGAAGTAGTGGTAGTAGAAGGGAAGAAAGCGCGTCTCCGCCAGCTTCTGCCGCGCGACCCACAGCGGCTCGAGCTTGCCGGCAAAGCCATTGAGCAATGCCAGCAACGCGAGGTAGAACGGCAAGGCGATCAGCAGTGCCCGCCGCAGCCGTTCGGTATGGCGAGTCACCCATTCGAGACGGAATCGGTGCTGCAGGGCCAGTCCCCACGCCATCCCCAGCCCGCGTGCCAGCACGGAGAAACCCTGGCTCACGCCTGACGCGAGCAGCATCTGGGCCGCCTCGATGGCCAAGCCCAGCGCGATGCCGATGCCGAAAGCCGCGCGCACGCGAAGCCGTGGAAAGGCCAGCCCGGCCAGCGCGCCCAGTGGTGCCGCGAGCGCGATTTCCGCACCGAGTTTGACCGAGCAGCCCACCACGCCGCCGCAGGAATCGGCGAGCAACCACGCAGCCCGACCGGATTGGGTCAGCTTCGCCTGCAGTTCGGCCGCCGAAACGAGGAAGTCGAAGGGGAACAGGCCGTACGCGAGATAGCCGATCGCATAAAGTGCCGCAAGTGCCTGCCAGCTATGTGCGCCGCCCCAGGATAGCCGGTGGGTGAGTGCCAGCAGGCGAGGCCCGGCAAAAAGCCATGCGGCGATGCCGATCGCGGTGCCGACGGTCTCGGCGATGAGGTCGTTCTGCGAAACGGTGCGCGGCGGAAAGAACAGTTGGGCAAACTCGACCGCGACGGCGAGCGCAAGGCAGGACACCGCGACGATGAAACTCGCGAAGACTTTCCCGCTGCGGGTTCGGGTTCCGGACGCGATGGTTGCCATGGCCAGGAACGCCAGCGGCATGTACAGCAGGATGTTGGCAATCCAGTCGGCGCGCGAGCCTACGCCAAGCTGCAGGTAGGGGATGTGCTGGAACGCGACCCACGCGGCGTGGAACGACCGGTACTTGAATTCGAGCGGAACCAGGCTGCCGTAGACGACGAATGCCGCGTAGATCAGCGTCGCGAGTGCGAGCCGGCCCTTTGGAGGGCGCGGATTCGGCTCCGGCAGGGTAACGTCAGCGGGCATGCATGCGGCGGTCGATGGGCGCGGGGCCCCATGATATCCGGAGCCGCGAATGAGCGTCGCGCCATTGCGTTCGCGACGGAAGTCGCTCCTACAAGACCTCAGCCATCGGACGTCCTCGCAGGAGCGGCTTCAGCCGCGATAAAGTGACCTACGGCCCCGGATCGATCTGCATCACGAGCGGCCGTTGACTCCCCGCTACTTGCGCGGCCCAGCCGCCCACATAGACGCGGCCCGCGTTGTCGCGGCTCACCGATCCATACAACAGGACCTTCTGCAGATCTGCCGTGTCGAGCGGAAAGACGCCGCCGAGCCGCTTGGAGAGATCGTAGACCAGCCACTCGAAGCGCCCTTGGCGCTGCACGACGCCTGCCACCATCGACGTGTCGGCCAACTGGAACAGCGACGGCGTGTAGGCATCGCCCTTCGGATGCAGATCTCCGACGGCAATCACCGATGACTTGCCGGAGTCGCCGGGCGCGATCAGGTACAGGTGGCCGATGTGCGTCGTGAACGCCATCCGGCCATCGGGCAGGTACGCGAGCCCCACGATGCCGTGATTCTCGCCCGGGGATCCCTGGCCGAGATAGAACGCCAGAGGTGTCGCTGCAATTTCGCGCAGCGTTTCATCGAATTCGACCAGGTCTGCCGTCAGCGAGCCATCGGCTCGTCGGGCAACGCGTGGCACGTACGCGTGGCCGCGTATGTCGGAAAGGAAGTTGCGCGAAACGTGGCCATCGACCGAGCCCACGGCAATTCGCTTCACTTCGCGGGTCGCGGTGTCGTATTGGTAGAGGATGTGCCCCCAGTATCCCAACGCGTAGACGTAGCGCCCGACGCCGCTGACCGCAACGAGGCCCTCCGGTACGGCGAGCAGATGCTGCCAGTAATGATCCACCGGATGCATGCGCCAAAGATGGCCACCCCATCGCGGCAAGGCGCCGGTCCCTGGGTCCTCGCCTTCTTCATCGGACGAGGCGAAGTACAGCCAGCCGTCACCGGCCGTGACAATCCTCGAATGGATCTTGATCTGACCCTGGTTTTCGCGCAGCAGGCCGGCGGCCTTGAGTTGGGCGAGCACGCTGCCGTGATCGTGCCAGGCATCGGCCGCCGGATCGTATTCGAGGAGATGCGCGCTCATCCCGGCATTTTGTGCGGAGACGCCCACCCAGATGTGCCCCCGCGCATCGCGGCCGAGCGCACCCCAGACACTGGTCGCGTTGTCGAATGCCGGCAGATTCAGCTCACGCACCCGCGGGGCACGGAAAGGATCCTTCGGCGCAGGCAGAAAGACGCTGCCCGTCAGCTCCTCGTAACTCATCGCCAGAGGCTCCGGCGGGCGCGCGGAGAACGGGTCCAGAACCAGCAGCGCAACGATCGCTGCAACGACGACGCCCAGCACGGACGCAACCAGCGGAAGGCGTATGGATCTCTTCATTTGTTGGTTCCTGCGCGTCGTCATGGCTTCAGCGGGTCGACGATTGCAACATCAGCGCCGCCAGCTCGTAAATGGCGTAGTAACTCGTCGTGAGGCCGCCGACTCCCGGCAGGAAGTCGCCCGGCCACTCGATCTCACCGGAGGGGATGCCGGTAGGCGCAGGGATGACTTCGATCCCCGCCTGCGCAAACTCCATCTTCGCCCGCGGCACATCGAAGCTGTGCATGACGAGGACCACGCGCTTGATGCCTTCACGATCGAGCACAGCGGCCGAGAAGCTTGCGTTCTCCCGCGTATTCCGCGAGCGGTCTTCGACCCAACGCACCTTGACGCCGAACTCGTTCTCCAGTGCGTCGCGCATCAGCTTCGCTTCGCTCTCGCCGTCGCGCAACACGCTGCCGCCCGTGACCAGCACCGGCAATCCCGTTTGCCGCGCGACGCGCGCACCGTAGCGGACGCGTTCCAGCGTCAGCCGACCCAGCGTGTCACCGCCGTATTCGACTGCGTGACGGCGCACGCCGCCGCCGAGGATCACGATCGCCTGCGCTTCGTGCACTCGCGCCTGGTCGAGCGAAGGCGAGTCGTCGAGGAGGCGAATGAGTTGCGACGACACCAGCGGCATTGACAGCGCGAGCAACAACAACATCGCGGTCAGCGCAATCGCGCGGCCGCTTCGCGGATAATTGCGCCCCACGGCCAGGCCCGTTATCGCGACCAGCAGCAAGCCTGTTGGCGGCAATATCAATGCCTTGGCGATGGTTTTGAGCAAGAAAATATCGAACACTGTATGTAGACGACAATTCGTCGGGGGCAATTTGTTTTCGTCGGACGAGCCGAGTTGCAATGGAATCACAGCTCGAACCGCAACTGGTGCACACTGTTTTTCGTTCACACGGCGCGCGCGCGGCGTATGAGCGGCGTATCTGCGTCATCATCATACGACCCGTGAAGCTGAGGCTTCGATAAATGCGTCCGATGGCGCCTATTTGCGGCACGGAAACGCCGCGCCAGCCGCGCGAGGGCGCATCGATGAGCAGTTGTCGAACGAAAAAAAGTAATGCCGGAACAATTGGTTATGGACGTGACGCGGATCGAGGCGATGTATTTGGCACGGTTGGTGCTGTACAGCGTGGGCAGGGAGAAGCGGGTTCGCGGCTGAAGCCCCTCCTGAAAGGCAGCGCAAGGCAGCGCGGTACGGAGGTGAATATTCATACGCCGGCAACATCGGCGCGCGATACAAGGACAATGGTGCATGGGGCGACGAGAATCGCGTGAGCGTGGCGATTCCGATGTTCGAGAATACACAACATCGACCCGCTACAGTTGACAGGGCGGGCACGACAACGAAGAAGCGCGGCACGCTGGCGTTTGATTCCAGCGTGACGCGACGGAGCATCAGGCGACGGGCATGGTAAGGCTATTCAATCACTGGTTCCCGACCAACACCGTACTGCAGGTGGTGTTCGACGTCGTCCTGCTCTTCGGGTCGGCGATTGTCGCGCTGCTGTGGTTGTCGCATGGCGAAATGCCGAGCCTGGATCTGCTGTGGCCGCCCGCACTCCTGTTCGCGGTGGCGATGATGGCGGTCAACGCGGCGCTGGGGCTCTATCAGCGGCGAACGAATCGATCGGTGGGGCAAACCACGGCGCGGGTGCTGCTGTCCCTGATGCTCACCGTGCCGATTGCGTTCATCGCTTTCCATCTCTGGCCGCTGAAAAACGTTCCGCACGATGCGCTGAAGCTCGCCGCGCTGGCAGCGCTCGGTGCCATCGTTGCCGTTCGGGGGCTGGCCTCGCACCGCAGAGCGCAGCCGATGTTGACGCGCCGGGTGCTCGTTGTCGGCACGGGCCCCGAGGCGATTTCGGTCGAGCAAACCCTCCAGCAGCTCGGACCAGGCCTCATCATCGTCGGTTTCTACCCGGTGAATTCGTCGGATGGCGTGCTGATCCCGGGCGAGCGCGTGATCGGCAAAGGGCAGCATCTCGCGGAAACCGCGCGCCGACACGGCATCGACGAGGTCGTGGTGGCGGTAAAGGAACGGCGCGGCGGCGTGCTCCCGTTGCGCGAGCTTCTGGACTGCAAGCTCGCCGGGATCAAGGTGCTCGATCTCTCCAGCTATTACGAGCGCGCGCTGGGTCAGTTGCGCATCGATTCGCTGCACGCGGGCTGGCTCATTTTTGGCGAGGGCTTCCGGCAGGGATGGATGCGGACGGGGATCAAGCGTCTTTTCGACATCGTCTCGGCGCTGGTGCTCCTCGCGCTGGCCGCGCCGGTGATGATCTTCACCACCATGGCGATCATGTTCGAGACTGGTTTTCCGGTGCTGTATCGGCAGGAGCGCGTCGGCCAGGGCGGTCGCGTGTTCAAGGTGGTCAAGTTCCGCAGCATGCGCGTCGACGCCGAGGGCGATGGCACGCCGCGCTGGGCCATCGCCAACGACGATCGCGCCACGTTCGTGGGTCGCATCATCCGCAAGCTTCGCATCGACGAACTGCCACAGCTCTTCAACGTGCTCATGGGCGACATGAGCATGGTGGGCCCGCGACCCGAGCGGCCGTATTTCGTCGACAAGCTGTCGCAGCAGATCCGCTTTTACGCGGCGCGCCACAGTGTCAAGCCGGGCGTGACCGGTTGGGCGCAGGTGCGGTACCAGTATGGTTCCACGGTCGACGACGCGATACAGAAGCTGCAGTACGATCTCTATTACGTAAAAAACCACACCCTGTTCCTCGATGTGGTCGTGCTGTTCGAGACCGTGGGCGTCGTCCTCTCCGGGGATGGGTCGCATTAGGGTTCTGACCCGCTTCGGCACGCGCGTTCCGCTTTCGGCAAGCCGGGTGCGTCCTATGTGGGGCCGCTGTCAGGCGCGAACGGTCGGGTCATTCCGGTCGCCTCCCTCAAGCCTGTCTCGGGCGGGCGGCCAGCGTCAAGCATGGAGTCTTGCGCTACGATGGCACGATGTATATACTAGTTTCTACATCCGTTGACATGAGGCTCGCATGACTGCCAAAGCCGAACTCACCGTTCAAGCATGGGGCAATAGCCTTGCAGTGCGCATTCCGGCGCGAGTGGCACGCGCGGCTCGCCTTGTCGTCGGTCAACCGGTCAGCGTCGAACTGGTCGACGACGCAGTGATGGTTCGGCCCACAGGCAAGCCCAGGCTTACGCTCGAACAGCGTCTCAACGCCTTTGACCCGGCGATCCATGGCGGCGAGGCTATGGCCGTTGACCGCGTGGGGGCCGAGATATTCTGATGCCGGCACTCAGAAAATCGTGGGTGCCTGACCGGCGCGACATCATCTGGATCGATTTTGATCCGCACGCCGGAAGGGAGATGCGCCAGCACCATCCAATGTTGGTACTCTCCCCCAAGGCATTCAACGCGCGTACGGGCATTGTCATCGGACTGCCGATGACGACAGCCGCGTCCAACGCCACCAATCCGTTTGCGATCAAGTTCATCGGTCCAAAGGGCCTTGCCGGCTACGTGCTCGGACACCAGCCTAAGTCTTTCGATTGGCGCCTGCGCGGCGCGAGACCGCATCCCTGGAAACAAGCACCTCCGGCCGTATTTGAGTCTGCTTGCGAAGCCCTCAACCAGATTATTGCAATAGGCGTTTCATGACTTCCCATTGCCTCGGATTCGCGGCCACAGCCGCGTTGCGCAGTGCATGGGCCGAATGATGCAGATGTGATGTAGCGCCTTCAGGTGCAAAGGCGTTGGAGTTCGACGTCCGCGGGGAGCGAGATCAACGGAGTTGCACGCAACGCCCCGCAAAAAGCCAAGCCGAATTAGCCATGGACCTTTCCACCCCATCCCTTGCTGCCTGGAGTTACGGCCTTGCCGCGGCGGCCTATGTGCTGCTCGCGCTTCGTTTCGGTTCGAGCGCGCGGTCGGGGCTGCGCGGGGCGGTGCTGGTGGTCGCGCTGGTGCTCACCGCGCTGTGGGCGGCCACGGGCTGGGGCTTTGCGCTGTGGCGGCAAGGCGCGCTGCTCATCAGCGTCAATGTCCTCGACGTCCTGCGTGCCGCCGGCTGGCAGGCGTTCCTGTTGCTCATGCTGCGCCAGCCAGGCGCGGTGGGCGACGGCGATGCGTTCGGTCGCCTCTGGCCGGTATCGGTGGTGCTGGTCGGCACCTCGCTGCTCGCCTACGGGCTGATGGCGCTTGGCATTTCGACGCTCGGCGATCCGGGTCGCCTGGCGCTTTTCGGTGCGCTCGCGCTGTCGATCTGCGGCCTGGTGGTGATGGAGCAGCTCTGGCGCAACACGCCCGAGGAGTCGCGCTGGGGGATCAAGCCGCTCTGCCTCGGTCTGGGCGCGGTATGGTCGTTCGATCTCTACTATTTTGCCGATGCGCTGCTGTTCAGCCGCTTCGATACCGATCTGTGGGCGGCGCGCGGATTCGTCCATGCGCTTGCGGTGCCCCTGATTGCAATGTCGGCGTTTCGGGCGCGGGCCGATGTGTTCCGCGTCCGTGTTTCGCGGCGGGTCGTCTTCCACACCGCGACGTTGGTAGCCGCGGGAGGATACCTGCTGTTCATGGCCGGCGCCGGCTATTACGTCCGCTTCTTTGGCGGCGAGTGGGGGCGCGCAGTGCAGGTCGCGCTGCTGTTTGCGGCCCTGCTGGCACTGGGCGCGGTCGTCGTCTCCGGCTCGATGCGGGCCAAGATGCGCGTCCTCGTCAGCAAGCATTTTTTCAGCTATCGCTACGACTACCGCGAGGAGTGGCTGCGCTTCACCCAGGCGCTGTCGATCTCGGGCAACCAGACCGAGATGGGGGTGCAGATCGTCCGTGCGCTCGCCGATCTGGTCGAAAGCCCCGGAGGCGCGCTGTGGACCCGCGATCCGGCGGGCACGCTGTTCGCCCAAGGCGCACGCTGGAACGTGCCAAAAAACGATGCGGAAGAACATCTCGACAGCGCGTTGTCATCGTTCCTGCTCGAAAGCGGTTGGGTGGTCAACCTCGAAGAGTACCGGTCGTCGCCGCTTCGGTATCGCGACCTCGCATTGCCCGAGTGGTTGCGCGAAACCGAAGACGCCTGGCTGGTCGTGCCCTTGGCGGTGGGCAGCGATCTGCTGGGCTTCGTCGTGCTGGCCACGGCGCGGACGCAGATGGAGGTCAATTGGGAGGTCAACGATCTCCTCAAGACCGCCGCCCGCCAGGCCGCAAGTTTCCTGGGCCAGATGCGCGCGACCGAGGCGTTGCTCGAGGCGCGCAAGTTCGACGCCTTCAACCGGATGTCGGCGTTCGTCGTCCACGATCTCAAGAACATCATTTCCCAGCTTTCGCTGATGCTGAAGAACGCCGAACGCCATCGCGGCAATCCCGAGTTCCAGAAGGACATGCTCGAGACCGTCGAGCACTCGGTCGAACGCATGAAGCAGTTGATGCTGCAGTTGCGCGAGGGGACGACGCCGGTGAACGCACCGCAGGGCGTCGATCTCGCGCTGGTCATCGACCGCATCCAAAAGGCGAAGACCGCCCAGGAACCCGCGGTGGATGTGGAGATTGCCGAGCCGGTCAGCGCGCGGGGGCACGAAGACCGCCTCGAGCGCGTGATCGGCCATCTTGTGCAAAATGCGCTGGACGCGACGGACCCTGCCGGGCGCGTCTGGATTAAACTGGCGCGCGAACAAGGGCTGGCGCTGGTCGAGGTCGGCGACACCGGTCACGGCATGACGGCCGAATTCGTCCGCGATCGACTCTTCAAGCCGTTTCAATCCACCAAGCAGGCCGGAATGGGCATAGGCGCATACGAGAGTTTTCAGTACGTACGCGAATTGGGCGGGCGCGTGGTCGTCGACAGCACGCCGGGCGAAGGCACGCGGGTGCGGATGTCGCTGCCGTTGTTCGATGCCGGATCCCTTCCGGTGGCCCTGGAGGCGACGGGATTCGCCGCCGACCGTGCTGGCGTTGACCGAAAGGCTGCCGCGTGAGCGACAAAGGCCGCCCGTTGATGATCGTCGAGGACGATCCGGCGCTGCAAAAGCAGATCCGCTGGGCGTTCGACCAGTACGAAACGCTCCCGGCAGTGGACCGCGAGTCGGCAATCGTCCAATTGCGGCGGCACGCGCCGCCGGTGGTGACCATGGATCTGGGCCTGCCGCCCGATTCCGATGGCGTCACCGAGGGCTTCAAGCTGCTCGAAGAGATCATCGTCGCCGCACCGGACACCAAGGTGATCGTGCTCACCGGCCAGAACGATCGCGCCAATGCGTTGCGCGCCATTGGCCTGGGCGCCTACGATTTTTTTGCCAAGCCCTTCGAGCCCGAGTTGCTGGCGCTGACCATCGAGCGCGCTTACCGTCTGCACGACCTGCAGCAGGAAAACCATCGCCTGCAGTCCGCCCGGCAGCCGGATGCGTTCAACGGCCTCATCACGCGCGATCCCGAACTCCTCAAGATGTGCCGCACCGTCGAGAAAGTGGCGGGAGCCAATGTCACCGTGCTGCTGCTCGGCGAAAGCGGCACTGGCAAGGAAGTCGTCGCCCGCGCGCTGCACGAACTCTCGCCCCGCCGCGGCGAGCGTTTTGTCGCCATCAACTGCGCGGCGATTCCCGATACCCTGCTCGAAAGCGAGCTGTTCGGCTACGAGAAGGGCGCCTTCACCGGCGCCGCGAAGCAGACCCTCGGCAAGATCGAAACCGCGCATCGCGGCACGCTGATGCTCGACGAGATCGGCGATCTGCCGCACGGGCTGCAAGCCAAGCTGCTGCGCTTCCTGCAGGAGCGCGTGATCGAGCGCATCGGCGGGCGGGAAGAGATCCCCGTCGACGTCCGCATCGTCTGTGCGACGCACCAGGACCTGAAGGCGCTGATCAAGGAAGGCAAGTTCCGCGAGGATCTTTTCTATCGGCTGGCCGAGATCGTGGTCACCATCCCGCCGCTGCGCGCCCGGCCGGGGGACGCGGCGTTGCTCGCGCATGCTTTCGTGCAGCGTTTTGCCGCCGAGCAGAAGCGTGGCGCGATCACGCTGCGACCCGACGCCGTGGCGGCGATCGAGGCCCACGCGTGGCCCGGCAACGTGCGCGAACTCGAGAACTGCATCAAGCGCGCGGTGATCATGACCGACGGCAACCAGATCACGCCTGAGGATGTCGGTCTCGCGGCCCCTGCCGACGACGATCTCGGGGCGTTCGAGTTGCGCCGGGTGCGCGACGATGCCGATCGCAAGGCCATTGTCGCGGTGATAGGGCGCGTCAACGGCAATGTCGTGCGCGCGGCCGAAATTCTCGGCGTCAGCCGCCCCACGCTTGTACGACCTCATGCATCGACTTGGATTGAAGTAGCGGAGTACATTGATCGTGCCGATGACACATATCGAAAATGATTGGAGCGGGAACGCCCTTGCAGGAGCGGCTTCAGCCGCGAATCGAGGTGTCGCCAACGCGTTCGCGCCTGAAGGCGCTCCTACATGAGCTTTGATCCAAGCGCTGAATATTCGCAAAATCACCAGGGGTTTTCCATGAAACGCAAACTGTCATTCCGGCTTTCCATTCTCGCCACGGCGCTGACTGCCGCGCTGCTCGCCGGTTGTGGCGACAAGCCCGAAGCCATGGTCGCCTCGGCCAAGGACTACCTGGCCAAGAACGATCGCAACGCCGCGGTCATCCAGCTCAAGAACGCGCTGCAGGAGAACCCCAACCTCGCCGAGGCGCGGCTGTTGCTCGGCAAGGCGCAACTGCAGGGCGGGGATCTTGCGTCAGCCGAAAAGGAGCTGCGCAAGGCGCTCGAACTCAAGGTGCCGGTCGAACAGGTCGCACCCGCGCTGGCCGAAACGCTGGTGCAGAGCGGTCAGGCGAAGAAGGCGATCGAAGAATTCGGCAGCTTGACGATCGCCGATGCGGGTGCGAAGGCGGCGCTGCAGACGGCGCTGGGGCAGGCGTACCTGGCGACAGGCAACGTGGGGGCGGCGACGACGGCGTACGCGGCAGCCGTGGCGGCGAACCCCGACTATGGACGCGCAATTCTGGGCCAGGCCTACCTCAAGGCGGGCGCCCGCGATCTACCCGGCGCACTCGCGCTGGTCGAGACCGCGATTGCCAAGGACCCCAAGCTCGTCGAAGCACGGCAGCTGAAGGGCGATCTGCTGCTTGCCCAGGGACAGCAGGATGCCGCGGTGGCGGCGTATCGCGAGGCGCTGACCGCGCAGGCCTCCTACCTGCCGGCGCACGCGTCGATCATTTCCCAGTTGGCGCAGCAGGGCAAGGTCGAAGATGCCAACAAGCAGCTCGAGGCGATGGTCAAGGTTGCGCCCAAGCATCCGCAGACGCTGTATCTGAAGGCAATGCTCGCCTACCGGCAGAAGAATTTCGCGGCGGCAAAAGAGGCCATTCAGGGGGTCCAGCAGGTGGCGCCGGACTACCTGCCGGGCTTGCTGCTCTCGGGCGCCATCGATTTCGAGCTCAAGTCGTACGCGCAGGCCGAGGCGAGCCTGCTCAAGGTATTGCAGCGCGCGCCCAATGCGGCTTTCGCGCGGCGGATACTGGCGGCGACGTATTTGCGCGAACGCCAGCCCGCGAAGGCGCTGGACGTGCTGAAGCCGCTGCTCGAAGGCGCGGTCAACGACCCCGGGTTGCTGGCGCTCGCGGGCGAGACCTACCTGCAAACTGGCGATGCCAACGAGGCCGCGCGCTATTTCGAGATGGCAGCGAAACTCGATCCCAAGAGCACGCCGACGCGCACGGCAGTGGCGTTGACGCATCTGGCCAAGGGCGAGACCGAGCGCGCGTTCCGTGAACTGGAAGACACGGCCGCGGGCGACACCGGCATTCGCGCGGACCTGGCGCTGATCGCCGCCAGCATGCGCAAGCGCGATTTCGACCGTGCGCTGGCAGCGATCGATGCGCTGGAAAAAAAGCAGCCCGACAATCCGCTGGCGCAAAACCTGCGCGGTGGCGTGATGCTCGCCAAGCGGGATACGGCGGGGGCGCGCAAGAGCTTCGAGAAGGCAGTGGCGATGGACAAGGGCTACGTGCCCGCCGCGGCCAACCTGGCCCGCCTCGATGTCGCCGAAAAGAAACCCGACGACGCGAAAAAGCGCTTCGAAGCGGTGCTCGAAAAAGACCCGAAAAACGTGCAGGCCTTGCTTGCCCTCGCCGAGCTGAAGGCCCGGGCCGGTGGCTCGGCCGACGAAGTCGCGGGCCTGATCAACAAGGCCATTGCCGCCAATCCCAAGGAACTGGCGCCGAGGATGGCTTTGGTCGCGCTGCACCTTCGGAACAACGACACCCGCAAGGCGATCGCCGCTGCGCAGGATGGTCTCGCCGCCTTGCCGGATGATCCGCAGCTTGTCCATGCGCTGGGCCGCGCGCAGCAGGCAGCCGGCGACACCGACGCCGCGTTGACGACGTTCGCCAAGCTCGCGCAGCTGCAGCCCGGTTCCCCGATACCCTTGCTGCGCACGGCCGAAGTGCAGGCGCAGGCAAAGAACAACGATGGAGCGATGCAAAGCCTGCGCAAGGCACTGGTGATCAAGCCCGATCTCGTCGAGGCGCAGGTCGCGCTGATGCGGCTGGAAATCGCCGGCGGAAAGCCCAAGGAAGCGCTGGCGATGGCCAAGGAAATCCAGAAGCAGCGCCCGACGAACGCCGTCGGATTCATGCTCGAGGGCGACGTTCATGCGTCGCAAAAGGCGTGGAAGGAAGCGATCGCCGCGTACCGGGCGGGGTTGAAGCAGGCACCCGATTCGACCGACATCGCCGTCAAGCTGCACGCGGTACAGGGCGCGTCAGGCGCGGGCGCCGAGGCCGACAAGTTCGCCGCGCAGTGGGCGAAGGATCATCCAAAGGACGTCGGCTTCCGCCGCTATCAGGCCGAAGCAGCGATGGTGCGCAAGGACTACGCCGCGTCGATGACGCACTACAAGGCCGCGCTGGCGATCGAGCCCAACAACGCCCTGGTGCTGAACAACATGGCCTGGGTCGCCGCGCAGTTGAAGGACCCGAAGGCGCTGGAATACGCCGAGCAGGCGAACAAGCTGGTGCCGGACAACCCCGCGATCATGGACACGCTGGGCAACATCCTCGTCGACAAGGGCGAGACGGCGCGGGGATTGGAGCTGATGAAGAAGGCGGTTGACGGCGCCCCGAAGGCAGCGGGGATTCGGCTCAACTACGCGCGGGCGCTGGTCACCGCGGGGCAGAAGGATCAGGCGAAGAAGGAGCTCGAGACGTTGCAGAAGCTGGGCGACAAGTTCGGCGGACAGGCGGAAGTGACCAAGCTGATGCAGGGGCTGTAGCACGGTATGTCTTGGTTCCCGTTCGGGCTGAGCCAGTTGGATGTATTGGGTTCCGTTCGGGCTGAGCCAGTCGAAGCCCATTCGAATGTATCAAATCCCGTTCGGGCTGAGCCAGTCGAAGCCCATTCGAATGTATCAAATCCCGTTCGGGCTGAGCTTGTCGAAGCCGCTTCGAATGTAAGTTCCGTTCGGGCTGAGCCTATGTAGGTTTCCGTTCGGGCTGAGCCTATGTGGGTTTCCGTTCGGGCTGAGCCTGTCGAAGCCCTTCGACAAGCTCAGGGCGAACGGGACATTCAAGCTCAGGGCGAACGGGACATTCAAGCTCAGGGCGAACGGGACATTCAAGCTCAGGGCGAACGGGACATTCAAGCTCAGGACTGAACAGTTCAATCACATTCGGGGCGAACGGTTCAATCTTGTTCACGCCGGATCACAGGAAGAAAACACAGGGAAAGCATTGCCATCATGACTACCGTTGCCGTTGTAGGTCTGGGTTACGTCGGGTTGCCACTCGCGGTCGAGTTCGGCAAGAAATTCCGCACCATCGGGTTCGATCTGTCGGCGGCCAAGGTCGAGGCCTACCGTCGCCACGTCGATCCCACTGGCGAGGTGTCGACCGCGGATCTCAAGGCGGCGACGATGTTGACCGTCGGCAACGATCCCGCGGCGATCGCCGAGGCGGACTTCATCGTCATCGCCGTGCCGACGCCGGTCGACATCGCGCATCAGCCCGATTTCACGCCGTTGCTGCGTTCCTCGGAAACGGTCGGCAAGCACATGAAGCGCGGCGCGACCGTGGTGTACGAATCCACCGTTTATCCCGGGGCGACCGAGGAGATCTGCATCCCGGTGCTGGAGCAGCACTCGGGGATGAAGTGGAAGCAGGACTTCTTCGTCGGCTATTCGCCGGAGCGCATCAACCCCGGCGACAAGGAACGCACGCTCACCAAGATCCTGAAGGTGGTCTCCGGCGACACGCCCGCAACGCTCGATCTCGTCGCCAGGATGTACGGCGGCATCATCACCGCCGGCATCCACAAGGCGACCAGCATCAAGGTGGCCGAAGCCGCCAAGGTCATCGAGAACACGCAACGCGACCTCAACATCGCGCTGATGAACGAGCTGGCGATCATCTTCGATCGCATCGGCATCGACACCATGGAAGTCCTGCAGGCCGCGGGCACGAAGTGGAATTTCCTGCCCTTCCGTCCGGGGCTCGTCGGCGGTCACTGCATCGGCGTCGATCCGTACTACCTGACGCACAAGGCGGAGATGCTGGGCTACCACCCGGAAGTGATCCTCGCCGGCCGGCGGATCAACGACGGCATGGGCAAGTTCGTCGCCGAGCAGACGGTCAAGAATCTGGTGCGCAATGGCTGGCAGGTCAAGGATGCGCTGGTGATCGTGCTGGGACTCACCTTCAAGGAAGACTGCCCGGACCTGCGCAATTCGCGCGTCATCGACGTCATCCAGGAATTGCAGTCCTATGGCGCCAAAGTCGTCGTCCACGATCCGGTCGCGGATGCGCAGGAAGCGGTGCACGAGTACGGCGTCTCGCTGACGCCGTGGGAGAAGCTGCCCAAGGCCGCGGCGATCGTCGCGGCCGTCGGGCACAAGGAGTACAAGGCGCGGCCGATCGCCGACTACATGGCGCTGCTGCAGCCGAAGGGTGTCGTCACCGACGTCAAGAGCATGTTCGACTTCGCCGCGCTGCAGGCCGCCGGTGTGACGGTCTGGCGGCTGTGAGCCTGCAGCAACGCCGTTCCCGGCCCATATTACGACTCTGACCCCGATATGAGCATCGAGCTCGTGCATGCCGAACTGGCGGCGAAGCCCCGTCGCTGGCTGGTGACCGGCAGCGCGGGATTCATCGGCTCGCATCTGGTCGAAGCGTTGCTGGCACTCGACCAGACGGTCAGCAGCCTCGACAATTTTGCCACCGGGCATCGCCGCAACATCGACGAGGTCGAGGCCAGGGTCACGCCTGCGCAGCGTTCCAGGCATCGCTTCATCGAAGGCGACATTCGCGACCTGGCGACCTGCCGCGAGGCGTGTCGCGATGTCGACGTCGTGCTGCACCAGGCGGCGCTGGGGTCGGTGCCGCGATCGCTCGCCGACCCGATTGCCACCAACAGCACCAATGTCGACGGCTTCCTCAACCTGCTGGTCGCGGCGCGCGATGCGGGCGTCAAGCGCTTCGTCTACGCGGCGTCGAGTTCGACCTATGGCGATCACCCCGCGTTGCCCAAGGTCGAGGACGCAATTGGACGGCCGCTGTCGCCGTACGCGGTCACCAAGCTCGTCAACGAGCTGTACGCCGACGTGTTCGCGCGCTGCTACGGGCTGGCGAGCATCGGCCTGCGCTACTTCAACGTCTTCGGCGAGCGCCAGGATCCGGAAGGCGCTTACGCGGCCGTCGTCCCGTGCTGGGTGCGTGAATTGCTGACCGGCGGCGTGGTCGCGATCAACGGCGACGGCGAGACCAGCCGCGATTTTTGCTACGTCGGCAACGCGGTCCAGGCCAACCTGCTGGCCGCGATGACCGACGACCCGGCGGCGATCAACCAGGTCTACAACGTCGCGGTCGACGATCGCACGTCGCTCAATCGGCTGTTCGAGCTGCTGCGCGATGAACTTGCGAAAGTGGTGCCTGCGGTCGCGGGTGCGACTCCCGTCCATCGCGAGTTTCGCGCGGGGGATGTGCGCCACTCGCAGGCCGATATCGGCAAGGCGCGGCGCCTTCTGGGTACGAGCCGACCCATCGGTTGGTCGAAGGATTGCAGCAGGCGATGCCGTGGTATGTCGCGCGATTCGGTGGCATGCCGGCAGGTATCGGTTCGGCATCGTGAAGCCGAAGGTTCATGTGGGAGCGGCTTCAGCCGCGAATGCAGTTGCGCGGCAACGATGCGCTTCTCCTGTAGGAGCGGCTTCAGCCGCGATTGCCTTTACGCGGCGGCGATTCGCGGCTGAAGCCGCTCCTACAAGAACCTGCGGCCGTCGCGCCGATGTTCGTTTGATCGTTTCCGGGTTGATGGCCGGCATGCTTCTGGCTCCACTGGCGCACGCCGATATCGACGCCGCGACCCAGGCGCGGTTCGCCGAACTGCGCATCGAGGCGGGCCGCTTCGAGCATGGCGAAGGCATTCCCCGCGACCCCGTGCGGGCGGTCGAGCTGTATTGCGAGGGCGCGCGCGAAGGCGACGCGGAGGCGCAGTACGACCTGGGCTGGATGTACGCGCACGGCCGTGGCGTCGTGCGCGACGACACGTTGGCGTCGCTGTTCTTCGGCATGGCCGCCGGGCAGGGCCACGTTCCCGCGCAGAACATGCTGCGGGTCGTCGGCGATGTCGCTGCCGAGATGCCCGCGTGCATGCGCGAGGCCGAGCTGCCGCCGGTCGAGGAGGGCTACAAGGGCTCGGGTTTCGAGGAGGAGTTCATCGCCACCACACCCGAGCAGCTGCGCGCGCTCGAGATCGTGCACAAGTGGGCGCCCGAGTACAAGGTGAGCCCGCAGTTGGCATTGGCCATCATCCGCACCGAATCCAATTTCAACGCGGCCGCGGTTTCCAATCGCAGCGCGCAGGGCCTGATGCAACTCATCCCCGAGACCGCCGCCCGCTTCAATGTGACCAAGCCCTTCGATCCGGTGCAGAACATTCGCGGCGGGCTCGCCTACCTGCGCTGGCTGCTGGCGTATTTTCGCGGCGACGTGACGCTGGTCGCCGCGGCCTACAATGCCGGCGAGGGCGCGGTGAACAAGTATCGCGGCGTGCCGCCGTATGCCGAGACGCGCGCGTATGTGCTGCGCATTCGCGCGCTCTATCGCAAGGCGGAACATCCGTTCGACCCGCGCGCGGCCGATCCATCGCCGGACCTTGCGCGCATCCGTGCCAATGGGCCGTCATGAGGGGCATGAATGAGCACGATTGCTGCCGACGTGTTATCGCGACCTTCATTCGCGGCTGAAGCCGCTCCTACAGGAGCCGCGGCGCCCGGAGCGCTTGTAGGAGCGGCTTCAGCCGCGAAGCGAAATCGCGCGTGGCGACCCCGGTTCGCAAGCGTGCCCGTCATCGCACTGCTGCTGGGACTTTCGCTGTCGCCCCTGGCTGGCATCGGTCTCGCGTCCGCCGCACTGCCCGAGCAGATCGAGCGCATCAAGCCGTCGATCGTCGCCGTCGGCACCTATCATCCGACGCGCAGCCCGCGGTTCGCGTTTCGCGGTACGGGGTTCGTCGTCGGCGATGGCACGCTGATCGCGACCAACGCCCACGTCGTTCCCGATACCATCGAGTCCGACAAGATGGAGACCATCGCGGTTCTGGTCGATTCGGGACGTGCCCGCGAGCCGCAGGTGCGTGAGGCGAAGATCGCGGGCCTCGACCGCGAGCACGATCTCGCGCTGCTGAGAATCTCCGGAGCGGCCCTGCCGGCGTTGCAGCTTGGAGAATCCGACGCGGTGAGGGAGGGCGAAGCCATGGCGTTCACCGGCTTCCCGATCGGCAACGTGATGGGTTTCCACGCCGTCACGCATCAGGCGATCATCGCGTCGATCACGCCGGTGGCGATTCCCAGTGCCAACGCGCAGCAACTCGATCCGAAGGTGATCCGGCGCGTGCAGGCCGGCTCGTTCAACGTCTTCCAGCTCGATGCGATGGCCTATCCCGGCAACAGCGGCAGTCCGCTCTACGACGTCCAGCGCGGCGAGGTGCGCGGCATCATCAACATGGTGTTCGTCAAGGGGACGAAGGAGGCGGCGTTGACGAATCCGACCGGGATCAGCTTCGCGATTCCGGCGACGTATCTCGAGGCGTTGCTACGGAACGCCGCCATCGCGGGTAGTGCTACGAGCTCGGCAACGGCGAAGTAGACAAGTACGAACGGATCCGCCAGTTCTTCCCATCGGGGTCGGACGACCGAAGCGAAAGGGCGCCGAATCGGCGCCCTTTCGCTGGTAGTCCTATTTTTCAGGTATGCAGGCTTTGGAAATAGGCAAGCACATCACGGCATACCAATTCACCGCTGAAGAAACGGGATAACTCCCGTTAGTGACAATGACCGCATTGAACATGGCAACCACTTCGGCTCCAGTGAGCGGAAAATCGACTGCGGTCGTCGCATTCCGGTATGCGGCAATAGCTTCCTTGCCCAGCTCGAAATTGGGGTCCGAGTATCCGCCCCTTACCTGCAACTGGAACTTCGGATCGGTAGATGAGATTGATAGCCGAAGTTGTTGTCGTAAACGGGAACATGCCCAAGCAAGACCTCTAGTACCGTAGCCGTTCTGGTGTCGTTTGGGGTGATGCCATCTACGTCGGCTGCCCTATACGCATTTACAAACTGCGGATCCAGCGAATTTGGCGTCGCCTGGAAGTTGCGAGCGCCGGCGAGAGTATTTCGATTAGGGTTGTAGAAGTCGCTGTCTTGGCTCCAAGGCCAGGTAGTCAACCAAGTTTCTGGGCTCTGCCCGAGGCTAGAGCAGGCCACTTGCTGATGCGACGACATGTTCCCCGACAATTGCCCGGAAATAGTGCAGTTGTGCGGCACCGCCCCAAGCACCGGCCGGCTCAAGCAACGAACCGAAACGACGGGCGCGGCAAGCCCCCCTTGGCAACCGGCGCCGCTGGGCGTCGACTTCGGGCCGGGTATCGGTCGAGCTCGGATGTTTGTGGTCGGCGGTCACGCAACTATCCCTTTAGGCTTCGCTCGATACTGAAAGCAATAATCGCGCCTTAGAAAATTATTCATATAAAACAATGTCAAAAATTGTAGTCCACGATCAAGTGTAAGAAAAACCGACGCTATGAGGTCAAGCCGACTGCCCTTCTCCGTGCCATGCCTGGTGGAGCAAGTGCGGCACCAGCAGCCGCCACGGCATGCGCAGGTAGTGCCCGCGAACATAAAGCACGAACGTACTGATTCCCGTCCAGCGGCTGCGCGAGGCGCGATGGGCCGACGCCAAGCCATCATCGAACAGTCTTCGCATTATGCGCCGCTGCCATTCCGGCGGCTGCGCCGGACACGCGGCAATGATCGCATCGGGAATCGGCGTTTGCAGCCACCGCCGGCAACAGTCGAACGCGTAGTACAGCGGCCGCCCGAGGTTCAGCAGGTCCGCTCGCTCAAGCAGCGTCGGCCAGAACTCGGGATCGGACCCGAATGCACGCAGCAGGGCGTCGAGGTCGACCAGATCGCGCAACCCGTGGTTCCACTCGCCTTCGTGGAACAGGTGGCAGGCCGAGTGCAGGACCAGATCGGTGTTCGCCGGGATCGAAATGCCGGGCAAATCGACCAAGGGGCGAGCGGCGGCCAGAATCGGCTCGGCGCGCGTGGGGGTGCGTGCGGTTTCCGGCAACAGGTTATGGTGGACATCCAGCACGGTGCCACGGCGAATGTGCGTCATCGGCGGCAGTTCATGCATCCACTGCCGGTAGTAACGCTGCTCGTAGCTGTCCTGGCTGCGCGAATGCCACCCGGCCAGCATCAGCGCCGCCTCGACCTTGGGCAGAAGATTGCGCGGCACGAGGAGGTCGATGTCGCCGAACAGGCGGCCGGCCGCGGGCGGCAAGTCCGCCAGCGCATAGGCGGCGCCCTTCAGCAGCAGGACGGGGCCATCGACTGCGGCCAGCGCTTTCGCCACCCGGCGCACTTCCCAGCGCACGGCCTGCCGTTGCTTGCCGGCCACGGTGCGCGCCGCCACCAAGTGCGGACGCACTTCCATCGGGACGCCGGAGTCGAGTCCCAGTGTCTCGGCCTGCATCGCGAGCCGAGGCAGCAGGCTGAAGGCGCCGGCTTGCCGCAGCAGGCAGATCCCATCCGGCGAGATCGAGGGTGGCCATGTGCGCCGGGTCGCGCAGCACTTCGATCAGCGGAGCGACCCTCATCGCGCCAACTCTGCGAACACCCGGATCGCATCGTCGAGGCGAGAGTACTCGAAATCGTGGCACGCGCAGGCATCGATCAATGCTGCATTGAGTTCGAAGCCGAGGCTACCCAGCAGGCTGTAGTTGAAGGCGTGGCTGGCCGTATGCAGGAAGGCGTCGGCTCGGGAATGCAGCGTCAACCGGGCTTCCACCCCTTCGCGCCATCGGGGGAAGATGATCCACCGCGGCTGCGCCCGCTCATCGACGCGCGCAACGCTATCTTCAGTCGGCCGCAGGTGCGCGACCGTGCCTTTGTGCGTGTCGTAGGCCGGTGCGCCGATGAACGCGTCGGGATATGCGCTGCGGATGACGTCGATCGACGCGTTCTTGAGGCTCACCGGGCGCGCGAGTCCCACCAAACGCCCATCGTCGCGGTCGACGAGCGCGATCTCGTCGGATAGCAATCGCCAGCCGGACAGCATCAACGCGGCCGTCAAGGTGCTCTTTCCGGCCCCCGGGTCTCCAGGCAATATGACCGCCAGGCCATTCCTCTCGAGCGCCGCGGCGTGCAGCATCAGATAGTGGTGCGCGTGACCCGCGACGCACCAGTTGAGCCCCCACTCCAGCAGTGCGAACGCGTGGTTCGCCGGCAGCGGTTTGAACGGAGAATGCCCGTCGTACCAGAAATTGATCTGCGGCCGGAACCAGTGCCTCGGCCCCGTCACCCGATCGACCTGAACATGAAAGTCGCAGAACTCGCCCCGGTCCAGCGAGAAGTCCCCATAGAGTCCTGCCAGGCCTTGCGCGACGTCGGGGCTTCGGCTGTGGATGCGGGTGGCAAACGGCCCGGTGCGCAACACCAGGGCATTGTCGGCGAGGCGGGTCCGTAGCTGTGCGAGAGGGAGGTCGGCAACCTTCAAACGGCGGGCTCCGCGCACTCGAGGCGGGCCAGTTCGCGCAGGATGTCGGCGAGGGCGGCTTCGGCCTCCTCAGGGCTGCCGCCATCGAACTCGCTCAACCGTGCGGCAAGACGCGTTTCGTCGGCGGGCGCCAGCCATCAACTCGAGCAGCACGGCGGCGGCGGCAGCAGAAAGCTGATGGGTGTCACCCGCGGAGCCGTGGTAGAAGACGTGCTCGCCGTCCCACTCGCGGTGGCGCAAGTCCGCCTCGCGAGGGGTCCGCCATACACAGCGACGGGAAGGCATCCTGGACAAGGTTTCCCGAGACGCCGCGCCTACGCCGCCCGTTCCTTCTCCCGCAACCGCTCCAGCACCCCCTGCTCGTCGCCGGCAGGAAAGCCATGCAGCAGCAACGTACTCGCGCGCCCCGACGCCGGCGCCCGACCCGCCCGATGCAGTCCATTGTCGATGCTGGTAAACGGCACCTCGAGCAACACGGCCGGGGCGTTGACCCGCTTGTTGAGGCGCTCCTCGCCGATGATCTCGAAGCCCAGCGAGCGCTGATAAAAGCTGACGTGCCGGGGGTTCACTTCGATGACGGCATGCGTAAACCCGTGCAGGCGGGAGGCGTACAGGAACGCGGTGTGAAACAGCCCCGCCAACACCGGCTTGCTTGCCGCTTTCGAATCGACGGCAAGGCGCGTGAACTCGCAGAGGCGATGTCCGGCCTGGCGCAGGCGGTCGAGTTCTTCGGGGTAGAGCGTGGTCGGCGGAGAGGCCCAAAGGCGAATCGAGCCGGACGCTGACCGTGCCGACCATGTGGCCCTCGTCGTACGCAAGGAAGGTCGAGAGGTGGGGATCCGGCACGTCCACATGCGTTGCCGCCAACGTACCCGCGGCTGCCGTAGCGTTGTTCCACCATCCGCCCCGCCTCGCGCCGACGTGCGGGCAGGCGCGCGACCCGAATCTTGAAACCCTCCTGGCTTCCCGCCAGGTCGCCGAAAGTGGGCAGATCGGGCTCGGCGATCGACAGATTACGGAAACGCAACGCCGCGTCGCTGTAGACGGTCTCGCCTTGGCGGCTGTGATGCTGGGGAGCGTGAAAACAGGCCGGGGCTTTGGCGGGGCGATCAACGACGTCCCCGCGCGGCGCAGGCGAGTGAGTAAACGGCTGAGACGTGATTTCAAACCCCGCTCCTACAAGTTCCGGCAATCCAACCGCCCCTGTAATTGCGAGCCGGAAGATCATTATACCGCCGGCGGCGATGTGTCTACTCCAGCCGCTTCAGATAATCCTTGGTGAAGACCTTGTCGGGCAGGTCGCGCAGCTTCATCGCGCTGTATTCGAGCACCGACTGCTCGCCCTTGCGCAATGCGTCTTCCATCACCAGTTTCGTCGGTCGGACCTTGCCCGCCATCTTCTCGAAATTCTGGTACAGGCAGGTCTTGAGCAGGCGCCCCGAAGCGGTATAGAACTCGGCCTTGTATGGATGATGGTTGGCGTGCTTCGCCCAGAACAGGACGCGTTGATAGGTGACGCCGCGATCGACGGCCGTGAGTTCGAGCACGTCGAACTTTTCGCCGTCGATCGTCTCGGTGCGCAACAGCCTGGGGTTGTAGTCGCCGACGAAATTGGCGCGTGCGAGATCGCCGTTCGCGACCTGCCCGGTGAGTCGCTGCGCGAGCGACAGGCGCACCGGTTGCGATACGGCCGGCAGGAACACCCACAGGTCGCGCCCCTTCATCAGCATGATCTGGCCGCGCTCCGACGCGGGCTCGGTCACCATGACGACGGAGTTCTCGTTGCCCTTCGACAGCACGCGGAACTTTCGCTCCTCGGTGGTCTGCCCCTGGGCGGTCGTCACGATGGCCACGTCGACCTGAAACCCCTCCTGCGGGAAGCGGATCTGGTCGGCCTTTTCCAATATACTGCGGGCGACAGGATCGTCTTCGGGCGGCGCGGGCGATGGCACCGGCGCGGGCTGCGCCGCTACGGTCATGCAGGTCAGCAGCAACACCGAGGCGACGAGGTTACGCAGTGACATAGTCGTGCGGATCATGGCGGGCATCCGGTCGATCGAAATTGGCTGACAGGGCCCGGTGGCCGGGCGATTCAGTGGAGCACTCAGGCAACGAATGAGCGTCGTTCGCGTCGAGCACGTGTCCAAGGATTATCTGCTCGGCGAGCAGACAGTTCCTGCATTGAAAGATATCACGCTGGCGATCGAGCCGGGCGTGTTTCTGGCTATCGCGGGGCCCTCCGGAAGCGGCAAGACGACGCTGCTCAATCTCATCGGCTGCATCGACACGCCGACCCACGGCAAGATCTTCATCAACGATCAGGATGTCAGCGGCAAGACGCCCGACCAGCTCGCCGACCTGCGCGCGCGCACCATCGGCTTCATCTTCCAGACCTTCAATCTGCTGCCGGTGCTCACGGCGGCCGAGAACGTCGAGTATCCGCTGTTGCAGCGTCCGGACATCGACAAGGCAAGCCGCAAGAAGCGCGTCGATTATTTTCTGGAGCTGGTCGGATTGACGGCCTTCGCGCATCACCGCCCGAACCAGTTGAGCGGCGGGCAGCGGCAGCGGGTGGCGATCGCGCGGGCGCTGGCGATCCACCCGTCGATCGTGCTCGCCGACGAGCCGACGGCGAATCTCGATCGGATCGACCGGCAAGGAAATCCTGCAACTGATGAAGGCGATCAATCGCCAGTTCGGCACCACGTTCATCTTCTCGACGCACGACCGGCGGGTGATGGCGATGGCCGATCGCCTGGTGCGGGTCGAGGATGGCGCGATCGCGGTGCTGTCGGTGCGCGCCGACGGCAAGTGGAGGACGGTGCGCGAGCGCAAGGCTGGTGATGGGGTCAGGTCTTGACATGCAACATTTCGGTGGATGGTCGACGGGATTCGGAAGCGAGGTGAGTGCAATGGCGTCATCAAATGTGTCATGTCAAGACCTGACCCCAGGACTTTGTTCGCGGCTGAAGCCGCTCCTACAAGGGGCGTTGGGGCTGGCGATGGCGATGATGTTTCCTCTCGCGGCGACCGCGCAGACGACGCCTGCCGGGAAGGACGCGCTGTTCGGGGACGCGGCCTCCGATGAGAAAGGCGCAAAACTCTCCGGCTTCTACGAGTTCACGCCGGCTTACACCTATGGCGATCCGAAGCACTGGTCGCGCGCGGTCAATCGCCTGGCGGTCGATGCGCGCGGCGACCTGGGGGGCGGCGTCAAATGGAAGCTCGGCGGCCGCGTCGACGTCGATCCCATCTACATGGGTTCCAACTTCTACCTTGACGACGTGAACAAGGACCAGCGCGCAACCGCAATCTGGCGCGAGAACTACCTCGACTTCGACGCCGGCGGATGGGATTTTCGCGTCGGCGCGCAGAACATCGTCTGGGGCGACGTGGTCGGGCTGTTCTTCGCCGACGTGGTCTCGGCACGCGACATGCGCGATTTCCTGCTGCCGAGCTTCGACGTCATCCGCATTCCGCAGTGGGCGGCGCGTGCCGAATATTCGAAAGGCGATTCGCACGTCGAATTGGTGTGGATACCGGTGCAATCGTTCGACAACATCGGCAAGCCGGGCTCCGATTTCTACCCGGCGCCGCTGCCCTCTCCAACGCCCGCCAATATTGCCGCGGTGTTCCAGGATCCGGACAAGCCGTCGCAGACGCTGGAGAACTCGAGCTACGGCGTTTCGCGCGAACACGCTGGTCGGCGGGTGGGATATCGCGGGCTTCTATTACCGCAGTTTCGCCACGTCGCCGACGTTCTATCGCGAACTCACGGGGGCGCCGTCGCAGCCGTTCGTCTTCCAGCCGCGCTACGACCGCATCTGGCAGGCAGGGGCAACCTTCAACAAGGATTTCGGGAGCATGGTCCTGCACGGCGAGGCGGTGTACGCGAAGGGGCAGAATTTTTCGACGCTCGATCCGACAAGCGCCAACGGCGTCGTCGCGCGGCCGACCGTGGACTGGATCGCGAGCCTGGATATTCCGTTTACCGACGTGGACGGCCGCGTGAACTTGCAGGTCTATCAGCGCGCTTACCTCGACGGCGGCGACGAGGCCGTAGCGCTCAAGTCCGGCGACTTCGGCGTCAGCATGTTCGTCTCGGCGAAGTTCGCCGGAACCTGGGAGCCGCAGCTCCTGTGGATCCAGTCGATCGGGGGAGGCGGAAGCCTGGTGCGCCCGCGACTCAACTGGCTGCCGATGAAGAACACGACGGTGAGCGCTGGCGTGGACATCTTCACCGGTCCGAGCGACGGCTACTTCGGGCGCTACAACAATCGCGACCGCGTGTACGGCGAGGTGCGGTACGCGTTTTGACCCCCCCCGCCTGGGGGTCAGGTCTTGACATGCAACAAAAGGCCGCCAGTCGTTACCGTTCCCCCTTCACCACCCGGCTCACCGTCGAGTAGTGGATGCCGACCGCGCGCGCGATGTCGGCCAGCGAATACCCGAATTCCCGATAGGCGCGCTTGATCGCTCCGTCGCGAGAGACCTTGTCGGTTCGCATTGAGTCCGGTAGCAGTTCATCCAAAGCCGGCCGCTGCGTCATGCGTTGGGCGCGCGGGATTTCGCGTGACTCGAAATTGTCGCTCTGCACTGTTCGCAGGGATTCTACGAACGCGGCGCTCCCCAGCACCACTCGACCCCTGAGGCTCGGCCACGGAGAGGGCGCCTGCACCCCCGCAGCGACGAAGTCCGCGTACTGCCGCCGGGCTTTGGTCCGATCCGAGCCAAACTGGCTGAGGATCCAGTCGATGCTGAGCCAGCCCGGTTTGGCGACGAACCCCATGGTCGCGGGATAGCTGCTCCACGGGTAGCGTGCCGCGTTCTCGGTGATGCGCGCGCGAACGGGATTGAGCGCCACGTAACGACACAGTTCGAGCAGATGGCTGTCGCGCTCAACCAGAATTGCCTTGAACCGGCCCTGGAACAAATGTCCGACGCGCCGATAGCGGCGATTGAAGCGTTGCGTATACATGCCGTTGAGCTGTCGCATCCCGAGTGAGAGGTCCGCGTCCGGCGTTTCGATCAGCAGATGGTAGTGGTTGTCCATCAGGCAGTAGCCGTGGCACAGCCAATGCCGCTGGTCGATGACTTCCTGCAGGGTTCGCAGCAGCGTCTGCCGATCGGCGTCATCGACGAAGATCGCGGCCTGCGCGTTGCCGCGGGCGGTGACGTGGTGAACGGCGCCTGGGAAATCAAGGCGGAGAGGTCGGGCCATGACCAAGAGTGAAATCAGAAAACCGTCATGTCAAGACCTGACCCCTAGACCTTCCTGTTTACGATTTGTGGCAGAGAGGAGCAGCGCCCGGCGCCCAAAGTGCAGCGCGCACCGGCTGTCCGCGTCTCCGGGACCGAGGTCTTGAAGCCAGCCAGCGACGCGCTCAGATCTTTCTTGACATAAGATGCATTAATTGCAAAACTGCATCACTTTATAAAAAGCGCATCAATTGTGAGAACAACCATAAACTTGGAAGCTGATGCATATGCAGCGGCGGAGGCCTATGCGCGCGCCCGTGCGCTCAAACTTGGACAGGCGGTGTCCGAGCTGATTCGTCTGGGCAGCGCCAACCGGTTGCAGTTCAAGCAAGTCGATGGCGTATGGGTTTTTGACCTGCCGGCGGAAACGCCACGGCTCTCCGCGCAACAGGTGCAAGCGATGCTGGACTTCCAATCGCGAATGAGGAAGTGATGAGACATCTGACCATTACACTGCGGCCTGATTGGAAGGAATCGCTTCGCGTCGCAGGTCGCTTTGGCCCTGGCTGGTACTCGCGACGGCGCCTATCGCGGGGAGTTTCTGAATTTCGAATCGGCCTGAGTCATTTGCGGGATACTCACAGAAATGCGCTGATCGCCCATCCCCACTGCAAGCCTCTGGCCCGATCGGCGTCCATGAGCTTGACGCCGCGTGGCTCGCGACGGCAAGCGCGTTCAGGAAGGGATGGGCCAATACTGCCCGAACTTGGCTTGGTCGAGGCCGCATCGTCCGGAAATGTTGTCTTCGCAGACATTCTCGTGGTCTGATCGGTCAGCATAGGCGAAGGTGGCCGAGTTGCTGTCATGCGCAATCACGGTCGCGGTCGATACCGCTTGCCCATCGTCATTGCGTGTAATGCGCCGATGATCAGCCTTTGAAACCAAGCTGCTCACGCGGCTCGTTCAAGAGTATCTCTCCGACGATGAATACGTCCCTGCTTCAGCAAGCGTTGCTTGCCAACCCTGGGCTGGAGCCGTCATTCCGGGCTCGGGCGGCATCCGCAAACTGCGCTGGCGTCTTGCCGGGCGCGGCGAGCGAAACGGGATCAGAGTCATCTATTTTCTGCGCACTCGGGATGGGCCAGATTTGGATGCTCACGCTCTATCCGAAGAACGTGGCGGACAACATTTCCGGCGCACGTTCTGAAACAGATCAAGGATGAGATCGATGACTAAGGTTGTCGCTCAAGCGCGAAATGTTGGGCTGGAAATTCTCGAAGGCATCCGCGAACTCAAGCGCGGCGAGGTCGGACGTGTGGTGAACGTCCCTTCGGTTGCGGCGATCCGCGAGCGAACCGGACTTTCCCAGACCAAGTTTGCCGCGTTGCTTGGTGTGTCCGTGCGCACGCTGCAGGAATGGGAACAAGGCCGTCGCGCGCCCTCGGGTGCGGCGCGCACGCTCTTGATGGTCGCGGCAAAGAACCCGCAGGCACTTCTGAGGTCGCCTAGAATTCCGGGATCAAGAGTGCCGGGGTCAGGTCTTGACATGCAACATTTCGGTCCGTGGTCGACAGGGTTAGAAAGATCTACGCGAAATAGCGTCATCAAATGTGTCATGTCGAGACTCGACACCAGGTTTCGCGCCGAGCGATCCAGGTCAAGTTGATACGTGAAACGTTACACTATACAATGCACGCATGATCAAGAGCTGGCGGCACAAGGGTCTGCAGCGGTTCTTTGAGTCCGGATCGAAGGCTGGAATTCAGCCGCACCATGCGCCGCGCCTGGCGAGGCAGTTGATCGCCCTGGAGAGCGCTACGGCAGCGGAGAAGATGGATGTTCCCGGCTGGCGACTTCACCAGCTCTCAACCGGACACTGGTCGGTGTGGGTCAATGGAAACTGGCGGATGACGTTTGGCTTCGAGGGCGAGGACGCGATACTCGTCGACTATCAGGACTACCACTAGGAGAGCGCGATGGCGCGCATGTTCAACCCGCCGCATCCCGGAGCAACGCTGAAAGAAGACGTGCTGCCCGCCCTGGGTCTGTCGGTGACGGCGGCAGCGCTGCAGCTGGGAGTTACGCGAGCGGCGTTTTCGCGCGTGATCAACGGGCGCGCTGCAATTTCGCCGGGGATGGCGCGACGGCTGGAGTTGTGGCTCAAGACCCGGCGCGGCGGGCCCGATGCAGAAAGCTGGCTGCGCCAGCAACTGGCTTACGATTTGTGGCAGGAGGAGCAGCGCCCGGCGCCCAAAGTGCAGCGCGCACCGGCTGTCCGCGTCTCCGGGGGTCAGGCCCTGAAATGACAGATGGCCAGAAGCGGGGTCTTGACATGCAACATTTCCTCCCGCGTTCCGGGTAGGTCGTCGCCAAATGTGTCACCTCAAGCCCTGACTCCAGGATTCCGGCATTAGGCCGATTACTACGCTCGTACCCCGCTGGAAGAGCCGAGGATTTGACCCCGGTGTTGGCTCGCGGCTATACTTATCATGTGGTGATATGGTAAGTCATGACCAAGAAAAGCGCCGAACACACGCTGGAATTCCTGCTGGCCTTCAACGGCCATTTGCACCATTACGCCGGCGGTTTTTGGCTGAAGTTCGAAATCACTCAGGTGGAAGCGAGCGCGGGGAGGCCGCACGGATTGCACTACGCGTTTACCCTGCATGGGCCGGACAACCGAAGGCTGATCGGCTTTGACAACGCGCATGGCGTCTCAGCGAAGGGATCGCCCTTCAAGAAGCGTCCGGGAGCGATGGACCACTGGCATAGAACGGAAACCGACGAGGGCCGTCCCTATGCGTTCAAGGACGCGGAGACGTTGCTTGTTGATTTTTCTCCGAAGTTGAGCGTGTGCTCAAGGAACACGGCATTCCGTTCGAGACCGCCGGAACAACAGAAGGTGGGTAGACCATGAAACGCTACAAGATCCAAGGCCACGCGGCTCTGCGCGAGGAAATGAAAGCTGTTGCGCGGGGGGAGAGGCCGGCGCCGAAGGACGCGGGTGGCATGACGTTCGATTCGGTCGAGGCGTTGCTGCGACTGCTAACGCCGCAGAATCGCGAACTCCTGGCTGTCATTCGTGACAAGAAGCCGCAGTCCATCACCGAACTCGCGGCAATGACGGGGCGGGCGCAGCCAAATCTCACGCGCACTCTCGGCAAGCTGGCTGCCGTTGGGTTCGTGCGGATGAAGAGCATTGACCGTCGCAAGGTGCCCACGACTACCGTTCATTCACTCCGGATCGACATTGATCCATTCTCGCAGAATGATCGTCTGGAATTGGCGTGATGCGTGGCATGGACCCTTGCGGCGGCGCGGGGTCTTGACATGCAACATTGCTATCGGTGTTCCGGGTAGTGCGGAGAAGTGGCGAAGGGGTAGGACACCGCCGAATGTGTCATGTCAAGACCTGACCCGATGCCGTCTGTGTGACCCCATGCCGTCTGACCCCATGCCGTCCTGCTGGAAGACAAGAAGACACAGGATGCGGTCATCCCGAAGCCGTTTGTCATTGGAGAGGCTGCAGCCCAAATCGTAATCGAGTCGCCGGATTTCGTTGGTCAGGCTTGACTCCGGGGTTCTTTGCGATTGGCGCCAACAAACTGTCTGCGATCGTCGCCCCCGCATCACAGCACGGGCTGACGACCTACGACGCCGGTTACCTTGAACTCACCCAGAGCAGGCATCTTCCGCTCGCCACCCTGGATCGAAAGTTGCGCGAGGCCTACGCCACGATGGGCGTCGCCGTGCTGCCGTAAGCGGGACGGGGTCGTGAAGAGACCGACACCTGCGTGCCGCAGCGTCTCGAATCGATTGGCCCGACTGTGGCAGAATCGGGACGGGCCGAGTCACGTAAGCGCCGCAACTGAGCGCGGGCCTTTCTTGAAGACGTTCATGTCGACCTGTCGACCGAATCCCGGACCCATGGACCGCTCCCTTCTATGAGGCGCTGCAGAACCTGTTTCTTGCCGGAGGCTGTCCCCGGTTCCGACATTGCAGCCGACGGGATCTGCGCGCTCTGCCACCCCACGTAACGGGACCTCATCCGTCACACCGGATCCCGCGATGCGCGAAGATCTCGAAATGGCACTGCGCTCCTGCCGCCAGCAGACTCGATCCGAATATGACTGTATCGTCCCATTGAGCGGCGGCAAGGACAGCCTGTACTTGCTTCACAAGCTCAAGGTGGAATACGGACTGAAAGTGCTGGCCTTCACCAGCAACATCAATCTTCCGGACGTGGCATGGAGCAATATCCGCATTGCGCTTGCCCGTCTCGAAATTGACCATGTGGTTCACTCGCCTGCACCGGGCCTGTTCCGGAAGTTGTTCCAGTATCTGCTGCGCAATCAGGAGGCGCGCGGCGCCGTCTACACAGTGTCCTACGTTTATGCCCCTCTCTTCGAGGGCGACGCGATACAACTTGCGATCGAGAAGGGCATTCCGCTGATTCTCGCTGGCTATTCGCCGGGCCAGCCCGATCCACGACGGATGCGCTATGAGTTCTCGCCGCAGTTGCTGTCGCAAAGAAGACTGGACTCCGCCGCACCTCAAGGAATGCGGCGAGTTCACTGCCGATGAGTTGCGGCGGTTCTACGATCCGGCGCGGCTGCCCGCAGGAACCCGTTTTCCACGTTACCTGGCACCGTATCACGCCTGGGAATACGACCAAGATGACGTGATTCGCAAGGTGGCGGAACTTGGGCTGGTCAAGCGCAAAGGCCATGCCAGCCCGATTGTCAGCAATTACCCGATCAACTGGCTGCTGATGTACTCGGACCTGAAGCACTTCGGATACAACCCGTATGCACCCGAGTTCTGTGATCTCATCCGCGAAGGCAAAGCGAGTTGGCTTATTGGCGCGTTGCGGCGCCGGCCGTGGACTTCATGATCAGACACCGAGTGTTCCTTGGGCGCGAAGTTGCCCGTTGCATGCGTTGGCTCGATCTCAAGGATGACGATCTGCAAATCCGCCTGCCTAAAGGTGCCTACGATCCGCCACTGCTGCGCAGCACGATAGACTGATGACGGCGCCAATCGCTACGGTTCCCCAACAACTGCTGGCGCGGGCACAGGCATCGCCTCGACAGCCCGGCTATTGGCGGCAAGACGACAAGCAGATGGGAGCCAGTCACTTGGGAGGTGATACTCCGTCATGTCCAAGCATTTCCGGACAGCTGATCCGTCTGGGCATAGCCCGTGGTGACCGCGTTGCAATCATCTGCCGACGACGGTGGCGTGGGAATACTGCAATCTGGCCACGCTTGCTGCCGGTGGCGTGGTCATCGGCGTCGATGCACACGATGCCGATGACAACATTCGACATATCTTCTCGATCGTCCGTCCCGCTGCGCTGTTCGTCGCGACTCCGGAGCAACATGATCGTTTCGCACGGCTTTTGCCGATTCCGCTCAGGTTCGCGGTCGTGTCGAACCCAGAGCCAGCCAGGTCTGACCTGCTTGCTCTCTCCGAACTGCTGGCGCAGCCGCATCACGATCTGGATGCGTGGCCCATTCCTGAGCCCGATGATCGGGCGACGATCGTCTTTACTTCCGGCAGCACAGGACTACCCAAGGGAGTGGCCTACAGCCATAGGCAACTCTGCTCCGCGGGCGCCGCCATCATGGATCGCTTCCCTACCGTAAAGGGTGGCGCCCGATTTCCGTGCTGGCTTCCGCTTTCCAATCTGTTCCAACGCATCCTTAACCTCTGTGCAATGATGCGTGGAGCCGAGTCCTACTTCGTCGAATCGCCTACCGCGATCATCAGTAACCTCCGAGGGATCCGCCCGACTCTGTTCATTGGCGTGCCCCGCTTCTACGAAAAGCTGTACGCGGGAATTGTGGCCGAGCTGGCGCGACGCCCCGCTATTGCGCGGTCTGCAGTTCGTTGGGCGCAGTCCATAGGGCATCGATTTCGAGCTGCGGAGCGCAATGGCCTTCGGCCGAGCCCGTCGTTGCGCTTTCAGCACGTACTAGCCGATCGCCTGGTCTTGCGGCGAATACGGGCCATAACGGGACCCGACCTTCAGTTCATGGTTAGTGGCTCGGCGCCCTTGCCAGTCTGGCTGATGGAGCGTCTCCATGCGATAGGCTGGCTTGTGCTCGAAGCCTACGGTACGAGCGAGAACGTAATACCGATCGCGATCAATGCCCCCAATGCCTTTCGTTTCGGCAGCGTCGGGCGGCCTTTGCCACAGAACGAACTCAAGTTGACTGCGGACAGCGAACTCCTAGTGCGGGGCGAAGGAGTGTTCACCGGCTATGTCGGCGAAACCCACATCGAGACGCCAATCGATATCGATGGGTTTCTGCACACGGGTGACTACGCACGGTTGGATCCCGACGGATTTGTCTGGCTTACCGGCCGCAAGTCGGATGTGTTCAAGACGTCGACAGGCCGGCGCGTCGCTCCGGTGCCGACAGAATCGTGCTTGAAACAACTGACCTACGTCGAGCACGTTGCCGTGCTTGGCGCGCAGCGCCCGGTGCCGATCGCTCTGGTTTGCCTGAATGTCGCCGCCTTGCCCTGGCCGGAGGTTTCCAGCCGGGGGTCGGCACCCTTGCTTGTCGAGGCGCTGAAAGCCATTGG